>PNKH01000083.1 GCA_013822345.1 Isosphaera sp. | reverse complement strand
GGCTCCCGTCCGGGCTGAACGCCACCCCGTACACCGGCCCGTCGTGCTCGCCGAGTTGCTGGAGCGGTTTGTCAGGCCCCTCCAGCCCGCCCCACCGGACCGCCCGGACATCCCACACCTTGGCCGTCCCGTCGCTCCCGGCGCTGGCCAGCCGGGACCCGTCCGGGCTGAACGCCAGGGCGTGGACCGTCCCGGCGTGCCCGGCCAGCTCGACCGGGATCTGGGCGTCCAGGTTCCACAGCCGGACGGTCGCCGCCCGATCGCCGGTGGCCAGCAGGTTCGCGTCCGCCGGGCTGAACACCGCCGCCTTGGTCGAGGTCGGCTGGGGGAAGACCCGGTACACTTGGTAGCTGTCCAGCCGCCACACCGTGACCTGGGAGTCGTCGGACGGGGTGACCAAGTACCGGACCCGCCGCGGCTGCTGCCCGTCCGCCGCCGGCACCTCCAC
Source organism: Isosphaera sp. (assembly GCA_013822345.1). Lineage (GTDB taxonomy): Bacteria > Planctomycetota > Planctomycetia > Gemmatales > Gemmataceae > Gemmata. The sequence continues at coordinate 33,380 of PNKH01000083.1, read as the reverse complement.
CTCCGGGGACAAGTCGGCCGACCACACGTTCCCGCCCTGACGCGGGGTGAGCGTCTTGGCCACCTCTCCCCGGGCCAGGTCCCAGATCCGGACCGACCCGTCCTCGTACCCGGCCACCACCTCGTTCGCGTTGACGAATGCCAGCGCTCCGGCGGGCCCGGATCTGGCATGTAATACCAGTCGCGGGGTCGGCCCCGAGTCGGCCGCGGCCGCCGGCGCCGCTTCCGGAACGGGAGGTTGCACCGGCACCGGCCGGAGCAGCACGACCAGCAGCGCGGCGACGGCCGCCGAGCCGGCCGCGATCCCGACGCGCTCGACCCACCGCCACCCCCGGCGCGGCCGGACCGGGGCGGACCCATCAACCCCGCCGGCGACGTACCCGGCCAGATCCGCGGCCAGGTCCCCGGCCGACGGGTACCGGTCCTCCGGCCGCTTCTGCAGGCAGCGGCGGCAGAACTGCCGCAGCTCCTCCGGGACCGGCGGGTCCTGCGGCGGGAACTCCGGCGGCCGGGCGGCCAGGACGTTCGCCATCACCTCCTCGACCGTCTCGCCGTCGAACGCCCGCCGGCCGGTCAGGCACTCGTACAGGACCACGCCCAGGGCCCACACGTCCGCCGCCCGGCCGACCGCCTTCGACCCGCCCGCCTGCTCCGGGGACATGTACCGTGGGGTCCCGAGCGTCGCCCCGGTGCGGGTCAGGTCCAGCCCGGCCCACTTGGCAAGGCCGAAGTCCACCACCTTCGGCTTGCCGGTCTCGTCGAACAGGACGTTCCCCGGCTTCAGGTCCCGGTGGACGATCCCCTGGGCGTGGGCGGCGCTCACCCCGGCCGCCACCTGCATGACGACCACGGCGGCCTCCCGCTCGGGGAGCCGGGCCCCGTTCCGCAGCCGGTCGGCCAGGGTGCCGCCGGGCAGGTACTCGAGGGTGAAGTACGGGGTCCCGGCGTGCTCCCCGTACTCGAACAGCCGGACGACGTGCGGGTGGTTGATCTGCGCGACGGCACGGGCCTCGGCGAGGAACCGGTCGAGCATCACCCGGTCCGCACCCAGGTCGCCGCGGATCACCTTCAGGGCGACGACGTGGCCGGTGGCGGCGTGCCGGGCCCGGTACACCACACCCATCCCGCCCCAGCCGAGTTCCCCGAGGACCTCGTACCTGGCGAACGTCCGGGGCGGTGGGACGGGCGCGGCCAAGCGGGCCACGTCGTCCGGCGATTGGGGAAGGGTGAACGGAGGCGTGTCGGGTGCGGGCAGGGAGTCGGTCGGGTCGCCGGGGTTCACGGGCGAAACCTCCGGCCGGTCTGCACGGCGGTCGGGCGGGCCTCACCCGCCGGAGCAGCCCGGCTCGGCCGGGGCGGTGCGGCCGCCGGAGTCGGGCGGCGGGGTCGGGTCCGGGCGGGTCAGCCACCAGCCGCCGGCCGACAGCCCGGCGACCACCGCCCCGGCGGCGGCCAGGTGCCACCACCGGAACCGGCCGGCCCGGTCCGGCAGCGGCAGCCCGGCGAGCACCAGCGACAGGGCGGCGGCCAGCTCGCCGGCGTCCGCGTACCGGTCCTTCGGGTCCTTCTCCAGGCACCGGTGGCAGACCCGGGCGAGGTCCGGGTGGACCCGCGGGGCGAGCTTCCGGACCGGGTCCGGGTCGGCCGCCTGCACCGCCGCCAGGACGGCGATGTTGTTCCGCCCGGTGAACGGCCGGAACCCGGTCAGGCACTCGTACAGGATCACCCCGAGCGACCACACGTCGGCCTGCGGGCCGGCCCCCTTCGCCTCCCCGGCCGCCTGCTCCGGGGCCATGTACGCCGGGGTCCCCATGATGTCCCCGGCCACCGTCAGCTGCAGGGCCGAGCCGCCCGACTTGGCCAGCCCGAAGTCGGACACCTTCGGCTCCCCGGCGGCGTCGAACAGGACGTTCCCCGGCTTGATGTCCCGGTGCACCACCCCGGCGGCGTGGGCCGCGGCCACCCCCCGGGCGACCTTCCGGATCAGCTCGGCGGCGGCGTCCGGCGGGAACCCGGCCGGGGCGGCGGCGAGCCGCTCGGTCAGGGTGCCGTTCGGGCAGAACTCCATCACGAGGTACGGCCGGCCGGCGGCCTCCCCGTGCCCGTACACCGCGACCACGTTCTCGTGCCGCACGCGCTCGACCGCCTCGGCCTCCCGGCGGAACCGGCCGAGGGCCCGGGCGTCCGGGGCGGCCTCCAGCAGCACCTTCAGGGCGACGGTCCGGTCGTGGGCGGCGTCCCGGGCCTGGTACACCACCCCGACGGCCCCGCGGCCGACCTCGTCGCCCAGTTCGAACCCGGGGAACGGGACGACCGACGGGGTCGACCAGTCGGACGACCGCTGCTCGTCGACCGGGCCGGCCTGGAAGGTGAGGAGGGCGGGGTCGACGGGCGGCGGCGGGGGCGGGGGGGGTGGGTTCATCCCGACGGTCTCCGCCCCGCGGGCCACCTCGGCGGTCTCGAAGTGCGGCGCCGGGGCGGCCCCCGGCGACGGGTCCGCGTGGTCCGGTCGGAAGTCCAAGGTCCGGTCCGGGTCGGCCGACATGACTGCGTCCTGTGGGCGGGGGGCGTCCGGCGGCGGAGATAGTATACACGATCCGGGTGAGAAGTTCGTTAGCCCAGTCGTGTAACAACCTCCCCGAGCAGGTGTTGGCCGTCCCACCGGAAGGCGGCGTCGTGCGGGCAGGCGCGGACGCACCGCGGCTCCCCCCCCTCGCACAGGTCGCAGTTCTTCGCCACCCGGGCGGCGGTCCGGTGCGGGTCGCCGCCGGGGAACCCGGCCGCGGCGGGGTTCGGCTCCTCCCGCCGGACCATGTGGATCGCCCCGTACGGGCAGTTCCGCTCGCACAGCCCGCACCCGATGCAGTGGTCCTCGATCACCACCTCCAACTGGCCCCCGCGGCGGTGGATGGCGTCGACCGGGCACCCCTCCATGCAGTACGGGGTCTTGCACGACCGGCACGAGGTGGCGACCAGGAAGTCGCCGAACCGCAGCCCCTCCCGCAACAGCCGCGGGTGCCCCGGCCGCTCCCGCCCGCTCCCCTTCTCCTCCTCCGGGTGGGAGTCGGCACACGCCTTGGTACACTCGTCGCACCGGGTGCAACTCTTGAGGTCCAGGACCAACATCTTCTGGGCCTGGTACAGACCCTGCCGGACGTACTCGGCCCGCACCCGGGCCGGGGCCCGGTCCCAGTCCGCGTCCCGGGACGGGGCGTCCCCCCGGGCCTTCAGCGCCTCCCTCACCGCCGGGAACTTGTTACACAGCTTGCGGAACACCGGCCCGGGCACCCGCACCACCTCCACCGGGTCCAGGGCCGCGACCGTCGCCGACCGGGCCCCCGGCCGGTCCCCGAGCAGGGCCCGCTCCCCGAAGTAGTCCCCGTCGGACAGCAGGGCGGTCACCTGCTCCCGCCCGCCGGCGGAGGTGAACACCTTCACCGTCCCGAACCGGATCAGGTAGAAGTCGCTCCCCAGGTCGCCCTCGGCCACCACCCGGTCCCCGGTGTCCACCCGCCGCACCTCGACCCCGCCCCGCACCCCCTCCCCGAGCAGGAACATCACCGCCTCGTCGCGGTCGCTCCGCTTGGTCAGCCCCTCGAACAGCTTCCCCCGGTGGACGCACGCGTCCACCGCCCGCCCGGTGTACACCTCCCGCACGTCGTCCCGGACGTCGGCCGCCCGCCGCATCATGTCCAGCATGTTCCGGGTGACCTCGTACACCACCACCGGGCCGCGGGTGGTGTAGTCGAGCTGGGCCACCGGCCACCCGTTCTCGTCCACCCGGACGGCGATCCCCGGGTTGTCCGGCTCGGCCACCGCGACCACCGTGGCGGCCCGCGGCCGCTGGGTCAGGCAGGCCATCTCCCCGAGCACCAGCTCGTCCCCGAACACGATGGTGGCGAACTCCCCGTACTCGTCCCGCGGCTTCCCCCCGCGGGGCCGCGGGCGGGCCGGCGGCCGCGGCCACGGGGGCGGGGTGTTCGGCTTCTGCCGGTACACCTCGAACGTCCCGGTCCCCTGGAGCAGGAACGCCGTCGTCCCGTACTCCCCGGCGTAGCACAGCTCCATCTCCTGCCCCGGCTGCACCTCCCACCGCCGGACCGACCCCTCGTTCCACTTCAGGTACGCGTACGGGACGGCCCGGAACGGGAACACCACCCGCGGCCCCCGGGTCGGGCTGTCGTACCGCAGCCACACGTCCCGCATCTCGTCCGCCGTCAGGAACCCGGACCCGGCCGGGAACGGGCGGTTCGGGTTGACCGGGATCTTGTCCGGGGAGTCCTCCCACGCCCGCGGCTGGACCCGCCGCCGCAGCGACAGGGCCCCGGTCGGGCAGCTCACCATGCACTCCCCGCACTGCACGCAGCTCGACTCCCCCATCAGCTGGTCGAGGTCGAAGCTGACCCGCGTCTGGTACCCCTTCCCGGTGTGCCCGATCACCTTGAACGGCTTCACCTGGCTGCACGCCCGGACGCACCGGTCGCACAGGATGCACCGGTCGTGGTCCACCACCACCGTCCCGGACGAGTACGGGTACGAGGCGTCGACCGCCTCGTTCCACTCCTCCCACACCCGGCTCACCCCCGGGTCGGCCGGGGCGGTCACCACCGGCAGCGGCAGCCGCCGGTCGGCCGGCGCCTTCCCCTCGTTCCGCCCGGGCAGCTCGGGTGAGCGGACCAGCCGCGGCCGCGTCTCGTTCGCCTCCAGCACCGTCGCCACCGCCCCCAGCTCGTCGTCGTACCGCTTCGCCCCGCGGGCCGGCAGGTGGTGGTCGGCGGCCAGGAACTCGGCCAGCAGCCGGACCGCGGTGTTCACCTCGGCGGCCGCCCGGGCGGCCGCCTTCCGGTCGGCCGTCTCCGGGGCCTTCGGGTTGAACCCGTCGGCCCCGAGCCGGGTGGTCACCACCATGTCCTGCTCGACGTAGTGCTGGCAGGCCGGGAACAGCTTCCGCGGCGGCCGCCCGCGCTTGGCGCTGGACACGTGGACCGAGCACACCCGGCACACCCCGACCGGCGGGACGTGCCGCTGGTGGCACAGGGTCGGGATCCGCTCCCGCAGGTCGGCCTCGGTCCACACCCCGGCCGGGAGCGCCCCGCGGGCCCCGTCCGGGGCCCACGTCCCGGGGTTCACCAGCTCGACCGCGGCGTCGTGGATGGTGGTCGTCCGGAACACGAAGTCGCCGTCCGGGCCGCGGACCCGGTCCCCCTTCGAGTCGGTCTTCGGGACCGCCCGCGGGACCGTCACCGGGTACCCGTCGATGGTCAGCGTCACCCGCTGCCGGAACCGCTCCCGGGTCTCCTCCTCCCGGCGGATCAGCACGTCGAACGCGTCCCGGGCGAACGGGGACTCCTCGTCCCGGCCGACGGACATGGACTCGTCCGAGGTGGGGATCGGGTCGGGCATGGCGGGCCTTCCTCGGGGCGGGGCCGGGTGGGTTACTGGGGCCGCGGGGCGGCGGACACGTCGGTCGCGAAGTACGCCAGGGCGGACGCCAGCGGGCTCGGGGCGACGTACCCGAGCCCGCAGATCGAGGTCTGCTGCAGGGTCCTCATGACCTCCCGCACGTCCCGCCCGAGCTCCCGGGCGTCGTCCCCGGCCAGCGGCTGCCCGGCCGCCCGGCGGGCGACCAGGTCGGTCCCGATCTGGACCAGCTTCTGCGACCCGAGCCGGCACGGGACGCACTTCCCGCACGACTCGTTGCGGAAGAACTCGGACGCGTTCGCCGCCTGGCTGAGCATGTCCGCCTTGTCGTTGTACACCACCAGCCCGGCCCCGAGCATCGGCTCGACCCGCAGCTCCACCGCCCCGTGCAGGGTGCGGAAGAACCCCAGGTCCAGCGGCAGGTCGAGGACATCGAACCGGTCCGCCCCGGGCGGCAGGAACCGCTCGAAGAACCACCCGATCGGGCCGGCCGCCGCCTTCGCCCGCCGGTCCCCCTCGAAGAACTCCCGCGGCACCCGCACCGTCGCCGGGAGGAACCCGCCGGACGGGCCGGACGTGGCCACCGCCTTCAGCCGCCCGCCGACCACCCCGCCGCAGTACCCCTCCCCCTCGACCAACTCCCGCAGCGGCATCCCGACCGGGACCTCGTACACCCCCGGGCGGCGGACATCCCCGCTGACCGACAGCAGCCGGCGGCCGACGAACCCCTTGGCCGCCCCCGGGATCGGGTGCCCGGCGGCGGCGTACTCCTCCGGCTTCCGGAGCATGATGAACGGGGCCCAGGCCAGGGTCTCGACGTTGTTCACCACCGTCGGCTTGTCCCACAGCCCGTTGGTGGACAGCTCCGGCGGGCGGGTCCGCGGCTGGGCCCGCTTCCCCTCCATCGCCTCCAGCAGGGCCGACTGCTCCCCGCAGATGTACCCGCCGGGGCTCTCGAACACCTCCACCGGGAACGCCCGGCCGGAGTCGAACACGTCCGCCCCGCACGCCCCGAGGGCCTCGGCCCGGGCGATCTCCTCCCGCAGGGCGTGGATCTGCTCGTGGTACTCGTGGCGGACGTAGATGTACCCGCGGGTGGCCCCGGTCGCGAGGCCCGCCAGGATCACCCCCTCGACCACCAGGTGCGGGGTGCGGAGCATCAGCTCCCGGTCCTTGAACGTCCCCGGCTCGCTCTCGTCCCCGTTCGCCACCACGTACTTCTCGGACCCGCCGGCCCGCCACACGTCCAGCCACTTCTGGTACGCCAGCGCCCCGGCCCCGCCCATCCCGGACAGCCCGGCCGGCTTCAGCCGGTACAGCGCCGGGTGGACCCGCTCGACGTACCCCTCCAGCTCGGCGGCCGGCAGGTCAGCCGGCGGCGGCTTCGGGGTCCGGGCCAGCCCCCCGCCGTCGTCGTCGACCGCCCACTGGACGGCCGCGTAGTCCCGGTCCCGGTCCCGGCCGTACACGTCGATCTGCCACGCCGCCGGCCCGGGGTTGGTGTTCGGCAGGTACTCGTCGTCCCGGTCGGGCGCGGGCGGGGCCTCCCCGGCCGCCAGCCGCCGGACCACCTCGACCAGGTCGGCCCGGGACCGGCCGCAGTACACCCACCCGTGATCCTCGCCGGCCGGGTGCCGCTCGGCCCAGGCGGCCGGGGCCCGGTCGCACCGGCCGAGGCACGACACCCCCTCCACCGCCACCTTCTTTCCGGTCGCGGCGGCCACCTTCCGGGCGTCGGCCGCCAGCCCGGTCTGCGGGTCGAGCAGGGCGGCCGCCCCGCGGAGGTGGCAGCTCATGTCCCGGCAGACGCGCAGGACCACGTCCGGGCGGTCGTGCCGCTCCAGCCGGAACAGGGGGAAGAAGCTGCTCACCTCCTCCACCCGGTGGAGCGGCACGTCCGCGTCCCGGGCGAGCTTCCGCAGCTCGGCGTCCGGGAGGTACCCGTGCTCGTTCTGGATCTGGCGCAGCCGCTCGACGAGCATCGGGTCAGTCCTTCCTCTTGTACCCGGGGAGGAACTTGTCCAGGCCGAGCGGCTCGGGGAAGTTGACCCACGCCCCGCGGCCCTGCAGGGCGTGGTCCCCGTTGTGGTACCGGTGGCAGTCGGTGCACCCGTGCCGGATCCCGCCGCCGGACAGCCGGGTGACGGCGTCCCCGTCCCGGAGGGTGACCTCGGTCCCGGCCGGGGAGTGGCACTGCCGGCAGGTGTCGGCGCCGCGGATCAGCGCGTCCCGGTCGAGGGTCCGCACCGGGACGGGGTGCCCCTCGGTGCCCGGGTGGCAGGTCGCGCAGGCGGCCGGGGTGGAGCCGAGCGACCGGTGGGCGGCGTGGTTGAAGTACGCCCCGGGGAACCACACCGTCTTGTCCGGGACCGGAACCACCTCCCCGTCCGTCCTTGTCTGGTGGCACTCGACGCACCCGCACGCCGCCGACGTCTCCTTCCCGAGGAGGAAGTGGTCGGCGACCGCCGCCATCCGGTCGACCTCGAGCCGGAGGCTGCCGGCGGTGAGTTTCGGCCGGTCGTCCCCCGGACCGGGGGGGGCGGTGAGGGACGGGAGGTCGGCGGTCAGCATCCCCCGCAGGTACCCGGCCTTCAGGTCGTTCCTCAGGTCGGAGACCTTCCGCCGGTGCGGCACGTCGAACCCCGGGACCACCTTCCCGTCGGCGACCCCGGCCGGGGCCCGGAGCGGGTGGCAGGCCCGGCAGTGGGCCTCGAAGTTGACCGGCAGGAAGTGGGCCCCGTCGCCGCGCGGCGGGAGGGCGCCGCGGGCCGACTCCCCGGCGTCGGCGAGGGCCTTCTTCAGCCGGTCGACCCCGGCGTCCCCGTCCCCGCCGTCGAGCTGGTGGCACGACTTGCAGTCGAGCTGGACGAGGTCGGGGTCGTCCTGGCCGGGGGCGTACCGGCGGGCGGCCGCCTCCCCCTTCTCGCCCCGCCCGGCCAGCTCCTTGAGCCGGGCCACGGTCACCCTCGCCTTGTCGTCCGGGCCGCGGGCCTGGCCGGGCGACATGTGGAGCGGGTGGCTGAACTTCAGCGGCCGGTGCTGGGTCGGCCCCATCCGCTCCCGCACCGCCCGGAACTCCGGGTGGGCGTCCTTCGGGGCGAAGGCGGTGACCCGCAGGGACAGACCTTCCTTGGGGGTGCCGGCGTGGTTCCTGGCGAGGTCGGCGTGGCAGACGGTGCAGTGGCTGTCGGCGATCCGGACGAGCGAGTGGTCGCGGCCGTTGTGGTCGTGGTGGCAGTTCGAGCACCGCTTGTGGAACGCCTCCCCGTCCGGGGTGACGGCGGCGTGGTGGGCCGGGCCCTTGTGGCACTTCTCGCAGGTCAGGTCGTGCCACCGGTCCCGGACATTCAGGACGGACAGCACCCCGTCCTTGGAGACGGAGTGCGGGTTGTGGCACTGGGCGCAGTCGGCGTCCCACGGGGCGTGCGGGTTGGCGAGGGTGCCGTGGGTGTGCTGGTAGGCCATCCGGGTGGGGAAGACCACCTCGGCCGCCGCCCACGACACCACCGCCAGCCCGGCGACGACCGCCAGGCCGGTCCGCAGGGCGGTCGGCCCGCCGGGCCGGCGGACGTACTCCCGGTTGTCGGTGTACTTGTACCGGTTGGCCAGGTCCTTACCGGTCGGCCGCGGGGTCGGGTCGGTGGCGCGCATGGGTCACCAGTACTTCAGGGCCCGGACCGCGTGGACGAACATCAGCCCGGTCATCGCCACCGACAGCGGCAGGTGAACCAGGAGCCAGTTGTGCAGCAGGCTCTGGTAGAACGCCTGCTTGTCCCACTGGCGGCGGAGGTCGGCGAGCTGGCGGAGCCGGTCCACCCCGGGCAGCGCCTCCTCCGGGACCGCGTCCCGGAGCCGGGCGAACCGGGCCTCGGCCTCGGTCGCCGACGCCAGCGGGGACCGGGACCGGCGGCCGGTCCGGAGGTAGAGGAGCAGGTCGGCCCGGAACGTCCGCAGCTCGTCGGCCGGCCGCCCGGTGACGGCCGGGGCGGCCCGGCGGGCCCCGGGCGGGACGGTGATCAGCCCCTCGACCACCCGGTCCGCCTCGTCGGCGTGGTAGTCCCCGACCCGGTCGATCTCGGACGCCACCGTCTCGTCCACCACCTCGGACAGCAGCTTCTGCGGCACCCACTGCTGCATCACCAAGCCCCACACCCCGCTGGCCGTGACCACCAGGAACAGGGCCAGGGTCCAGGTGGTGAGCGGGCCGCCGAACCCGACGAACCCGGCGTGCAGAAGGACGACCGGGAGGCAGGCCAGCCCGAGCCAGACGTGCCACCGCAGCCAGGTCTGGGCGCCGCCGAACCACGTCCGCCACCGGAACCACTTCTTCTGCACCGGGTACAGCATCTCGAACACGACGATCGCCCCGGCCAGCACCCCGAGGAGGACCCCGAACCGGCTGCTCGGCTGCGGCGGCCACGCCCACAGCCCGGCCCGGGAGCCGCCCCACCCGATCCCGACCCCGACGGCCGTGAACGCGGCCGTCAGCAGGAACACGAGGAACACGCGCGCCCGCACCGATCTCGACTTTCCGAGCAGCACGGAAGGATCCCGGGGTGAGAGATTTCAAAGGCGAATCGTAACCCGCCTCCGGCCGGCGGTCAACGAAGTAACAATCAGTACGACCGGCCGGCACGGATCGGTCGGGGTGAAATCGGGACGCCCCCGCCGGCCGGGGCTTGACGCCGCCGACCGGCGCCCGCAGGATGGGCGTGGCAATCGGGTCCGTGCGGGTTCTATCAGTAGTTCCGCCGGCACCGCCCGTCCACAACCGCGGCACGACCGCGAGCCCTCATTTCCCCCCTGACAATGACGCGAGCCGCCGCTACCGTCTTCCTCGTGGGCGCGGCCGCCGTCGGGATCGGCACCGCGGTCTGGCTGTCGGCGGCACCGGCGCGGCTGTCGGTCGAGGTCGGGCCGCCGCCCAAGTCCGGCGGGTCGTCGGCCGGCACCCCGGACCTGGTCGGGGTCACCGGGTGCCTCGCGGCCGCGTGCCACGGCAGCCCGGGGACCGACGCCCTGGCCGGGACGTGGGGCCCGGCGACGTGGCAGTCGTCCGGCACCTGTTGGATGGCCGCCGACCCGCACCGCGGGGCGTACGCCCTGCTGGAGGCCACCCAGGACACCCCCCGCCGCCGGCCCGACCGGCCGACCGCCTGGGAGATCACCGAGCTCCTCGGGCAGAAGCGGGCCGACGGGAAGAAGTTGGAGGCGTACGAGGACGTGCGGTGCCTGGCGTGCCACACGACCCCCGCCCTGGCGCACCCGGACGTCGACCGCGACACCGACGACGCCGTCGAGCGAGCGCGGCGGCAGCGGATGCGCGGCCTGCGGGCGGACGGGGTCGGGTGCGAGGCGTGCCACGGGGCGGCCAAGGACTGGGTCGTCCCGCACACCGCCTGGAAGGGCCGCGACGGACACGCCGAGCTGTTCACCAAGTACGGGATGACGCCGCTGTACGACGTGGGCGAGCGGGCCACGACGTGCGTCGGCTGTCACGTCGGCGCCCCGGCGTCGCCGGGCGTGCCGGTCCGGGACATGAACCACGACATGATCGCGGCCGGGCACCCGGCGCTGAACTTCGACTTCGGCGAGTACCACCGGCGGCTGCCGAAGCACTGGTACGAGCGGGCGCGGGTCGGCGGGCACGACAACGCCGGCCCGGGGTCGGAAGCGCGGCGGTGGCTGGTCGGCCGGGTGGCGCACGCGGAGGCGGCCTGCCGGCTGCTCGCCGACCGGGCCGCCCGACCGGTGACGGACGAGCGGAGCCCGTGGCCGGAGTTCGCCGAGTTCAACTGCGCCACCTGTCACCACCACCTGCGCGGCGAGGGGCCGACCGCCCGCCCCGGGGTCCGCGGGCAGATGGTGTGGCAGCCGGTGTGGCCGGCGACCGGCGAGTTCGGGCCGAACCCGGGGGTCGCCCAGGCGCCGCAACTCGATAAGCTCCGCGACCTGGTGCGGGTCATGGGGACCCGGAACAAGTTCCCTGGCCGGGGCGTGGTCGGCGAACCGGCCCTGGCCGCGGCGGACCAGTTGAGGCAGGAGCGGCTGACACTCGTGAAGGCCCCGGCGGTCGAGGTGACCGCCCGCGCGAAGAACGCCTTCCCGAAACTGGACGGGAAACCGACCGACTGGGACCCGGTCGGCCAGGTGCTCCTCGGCCTGGCCGCGCTGGAGCGCGACCGCGACCCCGGCAAGCCGCCGAAGCCCGGGTTCGACCCGGCGTTCGACGCGGTCCGCGGGCACCGCGACTGGCCCGCCGCCCTGAAGACGCTCGCCCCCCTCTTGCCCTAGTCCGCCGCGCCCCGGCGGGCGGGGGCCACGGACGAACCCCCCGGCACGGACGCCCGGCCCCGGACCCGGGTGACCCGTGCGCGCCTCCGTCCTCGTGTTCTTCGGCGTCCTCGCCGTCCTGGCCTCCGCCACCCGCCAGTCCGGCGGTCAACCGGCTCGCCCGGCCGCCAACGGCACGCCGCCGGCCAAGCCCTACGGGACGGGAATGCCGGCGTTCGCCCAGGTCCCGACCGCGTCGTGCGGGTCGTCGCCGTGCCACGGCGGGGGCTCCGTCGGCCAGGTCGGGAGCGAGCACACGACGTGGGCCCCGGTGGTGAACACCGACGGCCCGCACGACCCGCACGCCAAGGCGTACCGGGTGCTGTTCAACGAGACCTCGGTCCGGATGGGGAAGCTCCTCGGGATCGCCGCCCCGCACAAGGAGGCCCTGTGCCTGAAGTGCCACGCGATCGACAACGTGCGGCCGGCCGACGCGGTGGCCGACGGGGTCGGGTGCGGGGCGTGCCACGGGCCGGCCGAGAAGTGGCTGGAGGCGCACTACGCCCCGGGGTGGAAGGGGCTGTCGAACAAGCAGAAGTGGGACGACTACGGGTTCGTCCCGACCGACAATCTGGTGGCCCGGTCGCTGAACTGCGCCGGGTGCCACGTCGGGGACGCGGACCGGGAGGTGAACCACGACCTGATCGCCGCCGGGCACCCGCGGCTGGCGTTCGAGGCGGCCCGGTTCCACGCCGCCCCGCAGTACCGGAAGCACTGGGTCGAGAAGATCCCGCAGCCGGCGTTCGAGGTGCGGACGTGGGTGGTCGGTCAGGCGGCGGCGCTGCGGGCGTCGGCCGACCTGCTGCGGGCCCGGGCCGAGCGGGCGGCGGCCGGGGACGAGAAGGCGGCGTGGCCGGAGTTCTCCGGGCTGGCGTGCTACTCCTGCCACCAGACGATCGGGACCGGGGACATCCGCCGGACCGGCGGGCAGGCGGACCGGCCGGTCGGGCGGCCGGGGTGGGAGGTGTGGTCGAACGCGGCGGTCGGGGTGGCGGCGGAGCTGTGCCCGGAGGTGTTCGCCGGAGTTTCGGCCCCGGACCTCCGCGCGGTGACCGAGTTGCGTAAGGTAATGGGGAAGTCGACGGCCCCGAGCCCGAAGGCGGTGGCGGCGCAGGCCGGGAAGGCAGTGGCCGAGTTGGACGCGTGGCTGGCCATCCTCCAGGCGGCCGAGGACCGCGACCCGGCCCCGCGGGTGTCGCCGGCGGTCGCCCGGAAGTTCGTGGCGCGGCTGACCGACAACGCCCTGGCCAAGGACAAGGACGGGCACACGGTCCTGGCCGATCACGACTGGGACGCGCTGGCGGCGAACTACCTCGGGTGCGCGGCGATGTACAGCGCGGCCGGGGGGAAGGCGGGGGAGCCGGGGTGGGCGGAGCCGGTGAAGGCGTTAGGCGACAAGCTGCGGTTCCCGGCAGGGAAAGACAGCCCGTCCGGGCTGGACCGGAAGGGGTTGGACGGGGTGCGGGACGGGTTCCAGAGGTTCCAGAAGCTGTTCGACGCGACGTCGGTAACCCGGGGGAAGCCATGACGCGGTTCGCGGAGCGGGTGCAGGTGGCGGTCGCGGCGTCCGCGGTCGCCGTCGCGCTGGCGGTCGGGTTGAACGGCGGCTCCGGTGGCACCCCGGTCGCCGCCCAGGACAAGGACACGCCGTTCGCCAAGAAGGTCCCTGACCCGGGCTGCGAGTACCTCGGCAAGGGTCCGTCCGTCAAGACGGCCGGGGACCTGTCCACCGGCATCGCCGCCTGCGAGCTGTGCCACAAGCCGGGGGGCGGGGGCGCGAAGAAGTTCGTCGACAACTACAAGTCGGACGAGTTCGTGCTGCTGAACGAGTCGGCCACCTGGCTCGAGAAGGACGTCCACAGCCAGGCGCTGGAGACGCTCAAGAAGCCGCTCGGGCAGCAGATGCAGAAGCTCCTCGGGGTGAGCGACGGGAAGCCCATCCCGGGCTACGACGTGACGAAGGACGTCCGCTGCCTGACCTGCCACTCGGCCGACAAGAGCCCGCTGAAGCGGCTGGAGGACAAGACGTTCGCCGACTTCGCGACCAACTCCGGGGGGGTGAACTGCACCGTCTGCCACGGGATGCACGAGAAGTGGCAGAGCCTGCACTTCAAGGAGCCGGACCAGCCCGGGCCGATCCCGTGGCGGGAAATGTCACCGGCGTACAAGTGGGAGATGGGGATGGCCGACCTCCGGAACCCGGTGGTCAAGGCCATGCTGTGCGTCTCCTGCCACGTCGGCAACCCGGCCGAAGGAAAGGTCGTCACCCACGAGATGTACGCCGCCGGGCACCCGCCGCTCCCCCCGTTCGAGCTCTCCTCGTACATGCAGGCGGAGCCGAAGCACTGGGGGTATCCGGTCGAGTCGAAGTCCCCGGCCGAGCCGAAGTTGACGTACTTCCACGGCCTCACCGACGACAAGCAGATGGCCGACAAGGGCGCCGACGGCCGGCAGCAGTTCTGGACCCCGGCGGCCCGGTGGAAGATCTTCCACTTCCACCCAGGGAAGGACGAGTCGTACCTGTCCCGGCACCTCGCGGTCGGGGTGGTCGCCGCCCTCCGGGCCGAGGCCCAGTTGATCCGGGCGGACGCCGAGCGGGCGGCCCAGCCGGACGCGGACGGGATGGACTTCGCCCGGTTCGACTGCGGGGCCTGCCACCACGCCCTGGAGAACCCGAGCGCCCGCCAGGAGCGCGGGTACGGCGGGTTCACCCCCGGCCGGCTCACCCTCCGGTCCGCCACCGACGTGCCGGCCGGGATCGTCGCCGCCCACGCCGCCCAGATCAAGGCCGGCGGGCTGGCAGAGAAGGCCCAGGGGTTCGACGGCAAGTGGCTGGCGTTCCGGAAGGCGGTCGCCAAGAAGGCGCTCGGCGACCCGGCCGGGATGCGGGCCGCTGCGGACGACCTGATCACGTGGTGCGACGGGTTCCTGAAGGTGCAGAGCGAGACCGCCGACCCGCTCTACACCAAGGAGCACGCCGACAGCCTGCGGAAGATGATCGAACAGGCGGTGACCGACAAGGCGAAGGTGACCGACCCGGACGCCGCCATGACCCTCGCGTGGGCGCACCAGACGCTCGCCCGGGAGGCGGGGGTGGTGTTCCCGCCCGCGGCCCTGAAGAACCTCGGGGAGCACATCCCGCTCAACGTCCGGGAGGAGCCTTACGAGGCGACCCACGCCCAGTTCAAGAGGCGGATGGAGAAGGCGGCGGGCTTCAGGGTCGAGCCGTTCCTCGGGGCGATCCGCGGGCTGAACGGCGGGAAGTGACCCGCCCGTCCGGGCCGGACGCGTGAGCGACGGAACGAAAACCCGTCGCTCACGCGTCCGGCCCGGACCGACAGATCAGATCCCGCTCCGTTGGAGCCCTCCGGTCGGAGGTGTATTTCGGGAGGGCGAGGCTCCCGCCGAGCCGTGGACGCCAGGCTCGGCGGGAGCCTCGCCCTCCCAGACACACGCCTCCCGCCCCGGGGTTTCAACCGAGCAATCAGATCCCCGACCCCACCTGCGCCTTCGGCGGGGGGCTGCTCCGCAGCACCCACGTGTCCTTGCTCCCGCCCCCCTGGCTGCTGTTCACCACCAGGCTCCCCCGCGGCAGCGCCACCCGCGTCAGCCCGCCCGGCAGCACCGTGATCTCCTCCCCGTACAAGACGAACGGCCGCAGGTCGACGTGACGGCCCTCGATCCGCGAGCCCCCGTCCACGATCGTCGGCGACTGGCTCAGGGTGATCGTCGGCTGGGCCACGAACCCCCGCGGGTTCGCCTCGATCTTCCGCCGGAACTCCTCCCGCTCCGCCGCCGTGCTCGCCGGCCCGATCAGCATCCCGTACCCGCCGCTCCCGTCCACCGCCTTCACCACCAGCTCGTGCAGCCGCGACAGCACGTGCTGCCGCTGCGCCGGCACCTCCGGCCGGAACGTCTCCACGTTCCCCAGCACCGGGTCCTCCCGCAGGTAGTACCGGATCATGTCCGGGACGAACGGGTAGATCCCCTTGTCGTCGGCCACCGCCGGCCCGACCGCGTTCGCCAGCCCGACCCGCCCGGTCCGGTACGCCCCCATCAGCCCGGCCACCCCGAGCTGCGAGTCGCGGCGGAAGCACAGCGGGTCGAGGAAGTCGTCGTCGATCCGCCGGTACACCACGTCCACCCGCTCCGGCCCGCGGGTCGTCCGCATGTACACCCCGCCGTTGTCCAAGACCAGGTCGCGGCCCTCGACCAGCTGCACCCCCATCTGCCGGGCCAGGAACGTGTGCTCGTAGTACGCCGAGTTGAACGCCCCCGGCGTCAGCACGACCACCGTCGGGTTCCCGACCCCCGGCGGGGCCGCGTGCCGCAGCACCGCCAGCAGGTCCGCCGCGTAGTCGTCCACCGGCCGCACCGCGTACGCCTCGAACAGCACCGGGAACGCCTGCTTCATCACCTCCCGGTTCTTCAGCACGTAGCTCACCCCGGACGGCGTCCGGCAGTTGTCCTCCAGCACCAGGTAGTCGCCGCGCGGGTCGCGGATCAGGTCGATCCCGGAGACGTGCAGGTAGATGTCGTGCGGGACGCTGATCCCGTTCATCTCCCGCCGGTACCCGCTCGCCCCGAACACCAGGTCGGCCGGCACCACGTTGTCGCGGAGGATGTGGCGCCTGTGGTACACGTCGTGGACGAACAGGTTCAGCGCCCGCACCCGCTGCCGCAGCCCGCGCTCGATCCGGTCCCACTCGTCGGCCGGGACGAGCCGGGGGATCGGGTCGAACGGCATGATCCGCTCGGTCCCGGCCCCGCGGCCGTACACGGTGAACGTGATCCCCTGGTGGCGGAGCATCTCGTCGGCCAGCCTGCTCCGCCGCTCGACCTCTTGCGGCGGGAGTTCGGTCAGCCGGTCGTACAGGGGGCGGTAGTGCGGGCGGACGTGTCCCGGGCCGGCGAACATCTCGTCGAACCCGGTCAGGGCGTAGTCGCGGAACAAGCGGGCCTCGCTCCGCGGGGCGGTCGCTGGGGGCATCGGCTCTCCCGGAACGGACGGCCGGTCCGGGGCGTGCGCCCGCGGACCGGACCCGGCGGGAGAGCGGCCGGGGTGGGTGAGTGTCAACGTAGAGGGGAGCCCGGCGGCGGGTAGATGTGCCGCCGCTCGCGGCGTCGCGGGCGCCCGCAACGCCGCAACCGGCGGCCCGACACGGTCACGCGTCGCCGCCGCGCCTGTCGTTCTCGTCGAGCTTCTTCTTCTGCTCCTCCGTCTCCGCGTACTTGAACTCCTGCTTCAGCAGCCCGAGGACGGACCGCACGGCCTTGTCCCGGGCCTGGCCGCGGAACGCCTCCAGCACCACCGACCCGCCGAGCCGCCGGCCGCCCTCCCCGGCCACCTCGGACCGGTAGTCGAACTCCGTCTTCTCCTCCCGCTTCAGCAGCACCGTCACGTAGAACGTGTCCTTCGGGGCGTCCGCCAGCACCGCCACGTGCTTCCGCTCCTTGGTCCGGTCGGCGATCAGCGCCTTCTCCATGTCCGGCGTCGGGTACCGCAGGTTCTCGCTCGCCGGCAGCGCGAACGGCTGGACCGCCCCGCGCGGGGTCGGGATCAGGAACTCGAACAGCCCCCTCCCGGCGGCCGGGTCCGGCACCGTGCTGAGCGGGGCGACCCCGCGGATCAGGAACGGCTCCACCCGGGCCTGGGCCTTCGGGTCCTTGAACTCGGCCCGCAGCCGGGCGGCCGCGTCCTCCAGGTTCTGCACCAGCACCGGCTCGGACGCGCCCCCGTCCCCCTTCCGCACCGCCTCGGCGAGCTGCTCCGCCTTCGCCCGCGCCAGCTCCCGGGCCTTCTGCCGCTTCCACGCCAGCACCACGTCCGCCTTCGCCTCCCCGTACGACCGCGGGGCCGACGGCTTCTCGTCCGTCCGCCACACCAGGTAGTGCGGCTTGTCCCGCAGCAGGTCGAACTCGGACGGCGGGGCGTCCCCCGGGTACGGGCTGGCCACGTACGTCCCGGTCGCCGGGGCCCGGCCGCCCGGCGTGAACTGATAGAAGAACCGGTCCCCGAACGGCCGATACCGCTCCTGCCCGGCCGATCCGTGCGGCCCGCTCGCCGCCTTCAGCATCTCTCGCTGGGCCTTCACCAGCTCCGCCAGCGCCGGGTCCTCCTCCAGCGCCCACTCGCTCCGCGGCTCGGTGCTCGTGTGGATCGTCAGCCCGCGCTTCGCCGCGAACTGCTTGATGTACTGCTGGGCCCACCACTTGTCGCGCGACCGGTCGGACGACCACCGCCGGGTCTCCCGGGCGAACGTGCGGATGTCCTCGGCCGCCAGCCGGCGGGCGTTCTCGGCCACCAGGTCTTTCATCAGGGTCGGGCGGTGGACGGCCAGCGGCAGCGGCTGCGGGGTGACCGCCCGGTGGGCCGCCTCCCCGGCCATCAGGGTCTCGAACGTCGCCGGCCCGGGGACCGCCCCGAGAACCAGCGGGAACCCGGCCCGCAACCGGTCCCGCACCTCGTACCCGGACGCCGCCCCGGCGGCGGCCGTCGCGGCCGCCGCGAACGGGCTGCCGAACCCGGCCAGCTCGGCCGCCGCCCCGCCGGCGGTCGCGGCCAGCACCCCGGGGCGGACGACGCTGGTGTCCAGCAGGTACCCGAACGGCTCGCCGTCGAACGACCCCTCCCGTTTCCACCGCTGCCGCAGGTCCGACGCGTGCCGGTCCTCCACCACCCGCTGGTACGCCGCCTCCAGCAGGGTGTCCGTCGCCCCCAGCGGGGCGACCGCCGCGGCCACCTCGGCCGGGCTCCACGGGCCGACCGGGACGGCCAGCGGGAGGCCGAGCTTCGCCACCGGCTCGGACTGCTTCAGCGCCGCCTCGGCCAGGGCCAGGTAGTACGGCGAGTCCCCCTTGACCGCCAGCCACCCGACCGACACCCGCCGCGGGGTGCGGAACCCGGGCGTCTCCTTCGACGGGTCCGGCTCCCGGGCCTTGTACTGGTCGTATAGGGCCAGCAACTCGTCCCGGACCTTCGGGTTGCTCTCGTCCGGGTCCGGCACCTGCTCGACGAAGTTGGCGGCCGGGACCGGGACGACGGCGTAGGTGGTCGGGCTGACCTGCTCCCGGAAGAACTCGAGGGCCTCGTACGGGGCGGAGAACACCGGCGACCCGCTGTACGTCTTGTCCACGCCCCCGCGGTCCCGGTGGGCGAACGCCGGCCCGAGCACCGCCGCCTGCGCCGCCCGCACCCGGAACTCCTCCCCGATCGCCCGCAGGCAGGCGTCCATGGTGAACCCGGGCATGTTCTCCCGCAGCGCCTTCTGGATCTGGACGTCCGACTG
This sequence comes from Isosphaera sp., assembly GCA_013822345.1. GTDB lineage: Bacteria > Planctomycetota > Planctomycetia > Gemmatales > Gemmataceae > Gemmata. The sequence continues at coordinate 14,338 of PNKH01000083.1, read as the reverse complement.
GAGGGCCTCGTAGAACTCGCTCCGGATGAGTTTCTTCACGTCATCCGTCGTGAACCGGATGCCGAGCTGGTCCGCCTTCTTCTGCCACAGCATGAACTCGATCAGGTCGCGCAGCCCGCGGTTCGGGGCGTTCCCGAAGTAGTGCTCCTGCCCGCCCATCGACTGCTGGATCGCCATCGCCGCCAGCATCGCCCGGGCCACCTCCTTGTCCTCGCTCCGGAGGCTCGGGGCGTTCACCATCGCGTACAGCCCGGACCGCATCTCGGCCTCGGCCTGGCGGGCGAACTCCGCCAGCACGCGGGGGTCCCGGATCTGCCGCGCGATCTGCTGGACGAACATCTGCTGCTCGCGGATCGGCTGCATCATCCGCTGGGCTTCCGGCGCCATCCGGGGGGCCTGCGCCGACACCCGCTCGTCGAGCACCCGCACGGCCTGGTCGGCGGCCATGAACATGAACCGGTTGGCCATCACCCGCTGGAGCCGGAGGCTGTTCCGGTCCCCGGTCAGGTCCTTCTCGTAGATCGGCGACCCGTCCAGGGTGGCGAGGGCGTCGCCCTTGGCCCGGGAGCTGCCGAGCCACTTCGGCAGCCAGTCGAAGAAGTCCGCCCCCCCGCCCAGCCCGCTCGACAGGACGAAGGTGAACATGATGAACACGGTGATGACCGCGAAGATCGTCTTCTGGTTGCGCCGGAAAATGTTGAACGGGTTGTAGGCCATTGTCGGCTCGGGGTTTGCGGCGGCTTCGCGGGACGGGCCGGCGGCGGCGGGGGTTGACAGCCGTCGTACCACTGCACTAAGGGTGATAGGCTCTGCGGCCCCCAAGCTACCGATTGTAGGGATTCTTCCGGGTCGTCACAACGGCACCCGACTTCGACACCCGCCCTCTAACCCGGTACACCAGGCGACCACGACCCCGACGGAGTTCCCACGAGTGCCCACGCCACGCAAGAAGCCGGCGACCGCCGACAAGCCTGCCGCCCCGAAGAAGGCCACGACCCGCCGCAAGGCCGCCGCCGCGCCGTCGGCCAACGGCGACGCCGCGCCGGCCGCCGCTCCGGTCGCCGACACTCCCGGCTCGCCGAAGGGGAAGTACGACCTCGTGGTGGTCGAGTCCCCGGCCAAGGCGAAGACGATCAACAAGTACCTCGGCGGCGGCTACCAGGTGCTCGCCAGCTACGGCCACGTCCGCGACCTGCCGACCCGCAAGGAGAAGGGGGAGGAGGTGGCCGGGGTCCGCATCGCCGACGGTTGGAAGCTCCGGTACGTGGTCGACGACGGGAGCGAGGACGACGGGCCGAAGGGCCGGCGGCGGAAGTCCCCGGCGGCGATCCTGGCGGAGATCAAGAAGGCGGCGAACGGGGCGAACCGGGTGCTCCTGGCGTCCGACCCGGACCGGGAGGGCGAGGCGATCGCCTGGCACATCGCCGACGCCCTGAAGCTGCCCGACGCCCGCACCTTCCGCATCACCTTCAACGAGATCACGAAGACGGCGGTGCAGCGGGCGCTCGCCAGCCCGGGGAAGATCAGCACCGACCGCGTCGCCGCCCAGGAGGCCCGGCGGGCGATGGACCGGGTGGTCGGGTTCCCGCTGTCGAACCTGCTCGGGAAGAAGGTTGCCGGCGGGCTCAGCGCCGGCCGGGTGCAGTCGGTCGCGGTCAAGCTGATCGTCGACCGGGAGCGGGAGATCGAGGCGTTCAAGACGGAGGAGTACTGGAAGCTGACGGCCCTGCTGGCGAAGGCCGGCACCGGGATGGCGTGGGCGGCGGACCCGGCGAAGTCGAAGATCTTCGCGAAGAAGAAGGCCGAGGCCGCGAAGCCGGTCGAGTGGCACGCCCCGTCCGACGCCGACGCCGTCGCCGACCCGGACGAGCCGGTGGTCGACACGGAGCAGGAGGACGCTCCGGTCGCTGACGCTCCCGGCTCGCCCAAGGCCGGCGAGCCGGGAGCGTCAGCGACCGGAGGGCTGCCGACCCCGCCCGAGGGGGCGTTCCTGGCGGAACTGGTGCGGTGGGCCGGGGCCGAGCCGAAGCTCGGGAACGAGGCCGCCGCGGACGCCGTGGTCGCGGCGCTGGCGGGCGTGCCGTTCGCGGTCACGAAGGTCGAGCAGAAGGACCGGCAGGACCGGCCGAGCCCGCCGTTCACGACCAGCACCCTGCAGCAGCAGGCGAACATCCGGCTGCGGTTCAGCACCAGCCGCACGATGCAGGCGGCGCAGAAGCTGTACGAGGGCGTCGAGCTGTCGGGCATGGGCCAGACGGCGCTCATCACCTACATGCGGACCGACAGCACCCGGGTGTCGGCCGACGCGCTGACGGCGGTCCGCGAGTTCATCAAGACGCACCCGCGGCTCGGCGGCCGCGACCCGCGCTACCTGCCGGAGAAGCCGAACTTCTACGCGTCCGGGAAGAGCGCCCAGGAGGCGCACGAGGCGATCCGCCCGACCGACGTGACGGTCACCCCGCAGCGGGCGCGCGACGCCGGCCTGGCCGGCGACCAGTTGCGCGTCTACGAGCTGATCTGGAACCGGTTCGTGGCGAGCCAGTGCGCCGCGGCCGTGGTGGCGGTCACGACGGTGGAGGCGACCGCCGGCCAAGGGCTGTTCCGGGCAACCGGCCGGGTCGTTAAGTTCGACGGCTACCGCCAGGTGATGTCGCCGGTCGGCAAGGACGAGGGCCTGACCCTGCCGTCGGTCGCCGTCGGGGACGCCCTCGACCGCCTCGACCTGTTCGAGACGCAGCACTTCACCCAGCCGCCGCCGCGGTTCAGCGAGGCGTCGCTGGTGAAGGCGCTGGAGAAGGAGGGCGTCGGCCGGCCGAGCACGTACTCGAGCATCATCGCCACCATCCAGAACCGGAAGTACGTGACCCAGGAGCGCGGGCGGTTCTTCGCCACCGAGATCGGCAAGGTCGTCACCGACTTCCTGGTGGCGAACTTCCCGAGCATCATGGAGCTGAAGTTCACCAGCCACTTCGAGGAGGAGCTGGACGACATCGAGACCGGGAAGATGCAGTACCGCGTGGTGCTGGACGAGTTCTGGGGGCCGTTCTCGGAGCTGGTGCAGAAGGCGAACGCGGACGCCCCGGCCGCCCGGGAGACGCTCGACGAGCCGTGCCCGCGGTGCGGCCGGCCGCTGGAGAAGCGGTTCACCGCCAAGACCGGCGGGTACTTCATCGGCTGTACCGGGTGGAAGGACAAGGAGTCGCCGTGCACCTACAAGCGCGACTCGGACGGGAAGGAGATCACCGGCCCGACGGTGACCGAGATCGTGTGCCCGGCGTGCGGCAAGTTCATGGTCCGGAAGGAGGGCCGGTTCGGGGTGTTCTTCACCTGCGAGGGCGCCCCGGACTGCCCGACGACGATGAACCTCGGGGCCGACGGCAAGCCGGTCGTCACCGCGTTGCCGACGAAGGTGACGTGCCCGAAGTGCGAGAAGACGACGCTGCTGTTGAAGGAGAGCAAGGCCGGGAAGAAGTACGTCCAGTGCCCGGACGCGAAGTGCAAGTTCATCTCCGACTGCGACGACCTGGGCAACCCGGTGAAGCCGCCGGACACCGGCATCGCCTGCGAGAAGTGCGGCTCGCCGATGGTGGTGAAGGTGGCCTGGCGGGGGCCGTTTTTGTCTTGCAGCGGGTACCCGAAGTGCCGGAACGCGAAGTCGATCAACGCCGAGCTGCGGGAGAAGCTGAAGGACATCCTCCCGCCGCCGGCCGAGAAGACGGAGAAGAAGAGCGACATCCCGGACGTGACGGTCGACGAGACGTGTCCGGAGTGCGACGCCCCGATGCGGCTGATGAAGTCGCGGTTCGGTCCCGGGTTCTACCTCGGGTGCACGAAGTACCCGAAGTGCAAGGGGAAGGGGCAGGTGTCGGCGGAGCTGAAGAGGCGGATCGACGCGGCGGCCGCGGCCCCGGCGTGACCGGTCCGAGCCGGAAGCGTGAGCGACGGGCCGCGTCAACCCGTCGCTCACGCTTCCGGCTCGGACGGCGACCAACCGACCTGCACCTTCAATGCGCACGAGTGTACACTAACTCCATCACAACCCCTGATGGAGGCGTCCCGTGCCCGCGACCGAACCCACATCCCCGCGCGACCCGCAACTCCAGGCCGTCGCCGACGCCCTGTCCGCCCCGTTCGACCCGAAGGACGTGAAGTACAAGCCGCAGATGGTGAAGAACAACCGGGCGCTGGCGATGGCGTACATCGACGCCCGGCTCATCCAGGACCGGCTCGACCAGGTGCTCGGGGTCGAGAACTGGCAGGACCGGTACGACATCCTGCCGGACGGGTCGGTGATGTGCCGCCTCCGCGTCAACCTCGGCGGGCGGTGGGTGACCAAGGCCGACGTCGGGTCGCCGAGCGAGCAGCCGGACGCCGGCGACCGCCTCAAGGCCGCGTTCAGCGACGGGCTGAAGCGGGCCGCGGTGAAGTTCGGCATCGGCCGGTACCTGTACCGACTGCCGGCCCAGTGGGTCGACTACGACCCGGTGAAGAAGCAACTCGTTCAGCACCCGCAGATGCCGGCGTTCGCCCTACCGAAGACCGCCAAGGCGGCGAAGCCGGCCGCCGAGCCGAAGCCGGCGGAGAAGGTCGAGCCGCCGAAGGCCGACGCCCCGAAGCCGGCCGGGTCGCTGCCGGCGGACGGGAAGGAGTTGCACCGCCGGCTGCAGTCGTACGACGCCAAGCTCGCGGCCGAGAAGCTGTGCGTCCGCGGGGCGCTGCTGGCGCACGTCACGCAGGCCGGGGTGAAGGCGGGGTTCACGGCGAACCTGGCGGACTGGACCGGGCCGGCGATCCCGTTCGCGGTCGAGGCGGTGAAGGCGTTCGAGCAGACGGTCCGCGGCAGCGGGAATCCGGAACCCCGCACCGCGGCGTGAGTTACTTCACCTCCGACGGGCGGCCGGGTGTTTTCACCCGGCCGCCCGTCATTTTGCGCGCAAGACTTGAGCGATCCGCCGTTTTCCCGGCGACCGGCGGAACTCCTTGACGGTCGAGTTTCGCCCCGGTCCGGACCCAAGGCCCGACGGCGTCGGGACTTCCGATGGTCGCTCGCGTCCTCACCCGACTCGCCCTCGCGGCCGCCGTCCTCGTCGGCCCGCTCGGGGCGGCGTCGGCGAACTGGGTGACGATCAAGAACGACACCGGGAAGACGATCGTGGTGCAGGAGACGGTCGTGGTGAACGGCCAGGTGAAGCGCGGCAAGACGACGAACCTGCTCGCCGGCGAGACGGTCCGCGAGTTCCTGCCGGGGCCGACGGTCAAGCGGATCGAGGTGTACGACGCCGGGAACCCGAACCAGGCGGCGTGGAGCGGGACGCTGAACTGCAAGGACGAGAACCAGACGTTCTCGGTCGGGGCGGCCGGCGGTAAGGTGACCGTCGGCCAGGTGCCGAATCCGAAGAAGTGAACCCGGTCGGTCCGAGCCGGAAGCGTGAGCGACGGCCACGTCTGCCCGTCGCTCACGCTTCCGGCTCGGACCGAACCTCACCCCGCGTGCATCTCGGCCACCACCAGCGTCAGGTCGTCGGTCAGCGGGTGGCCGCCGCGGAACTCGGTCTGGTGGCGGATGATCTCCCCGGCCACCTCCTGCGCCGGGTTGTGCCCGTGCTCCCCGAGGCACGCCGCCACCCGGTCGGTCCCGTACGACTCGCCGATCTCGTTCCGGCTCTCGACCAGCCCGTCGGTGAAGAAGCACAGCCGGTCACCGGGGGCGAGTTCCACCGTCCGCTCCCGGTACTGCTCGTCCGGCATGATCCCGAGCATGAACCCCTGCGCCCCGAGCGGCTCGACCCGGCCGGTCCCGGCCACCCACCGGAACGGGTACGGGTGGCCGGCGTTCGCGTACGTCAGCACCCGGGTGCGGCGGTCCAGGACGGCGTAGAAGGCGGTGACGAACCGCTCGTCGGCCAGGCCCTGGAGCCGGCGGTTCATCTCGGTCAGCACCTCGCCCGGGGAGGTGCTCGCGTTCGACACCGCGGTGAACGCGGCCCGGCTCATGATCGCGACCATCGCCGCCGCGATGCTGTGCCCGCTGGCGTCGGCGATCAGGAACCCGAGGTGGTCCGGGCCGGGCTGGGCCACGTCGTAGTAGTCCCCGCCGAGGTGGTCGAGCGGGGCGTAGTGGAACCCCCACCGCAGCTCCGGCCACGCCGGCGGGGCGTTCGGCAACAGCAGCCGGTTCTGGAACCGGCCGGCCGCGCGGAGGTTGTACGTCTGCTCCGCGTCCCGGGCCAGCAACTCCTCGTTCGCCTGCTTCAGCTCGCGGGTGCGGTCCGCGATCTGCCGGTCGAGGTAGTCGGTCCGGTGCCGCATCAGCATCCGGGTGGAGACGATCCCGACCACCCGCCCCGCCTCGACCACCGGCAGGTGCCGGACCCGGAACCGGTCCATCATCCCGACGGCCGCGTCCCACCCGACGTCCGGGCCGGTGGTGTACGGGTTGAGGGTCATCCAGTCGGAGACGGGGAGGTCGCGCCACCCGGGGTCGGCGGTCCCGACCCGGCGGAGGAGGTCGCGCTCGGTGAAGATGCCGGCCAGGGCGCCGCCCGGGGCGGTGACGACGACCGCCCCGATCCGGCGGTCGTTCATCAGCCCGAGGGCGTCCCGGATCGGGTAGTCGGGGGGGACGACCACCGGGTCCGGTTGCATCACCTGGCGGACCGTGAGGGGGAGTTCGGGCATGTCCGCACGCGCGCTCGCCGACGGTCCGGGGGGTCGGGACCGACGCACCAGATGATACGCCCCGGGGGCGGGCCGGACATGTGGATTCGGTGAACCCGGGTCGGGCCGCTTGACCCGGGCGGCCGACCGTGTGGAATACTACCTCCGGGTCCGCACCCCGTCCCCCGTCCGGTGCCGCATGACCGTGTGGGTCAACCAGTCCGCCGCCCTCCCGGTCCGGGACGGGCGGGTCTGCATGGTGTCGTCCCGGAACGGCCGCCGGTGGGTCCTGCCGAAGGGGGTGGTCGACCCCGGCCACACCCCCGGGGAGGCGGCCCTGATCGAGGCGTGGGAGGAGGCCGGGCTGGTCGGGACCCTCGACCCGGAGCCGGTCGGGAACTACGTGTACGAGAAGGTCGGCCGGCCGCACCACGTCCTGGTGTACCGGATGCGGGTGGCCGAGGCGCGGGACGACTGGCCGGAGCGGGGCGTGCGGGGCCGGGAGTGGGTCACCCCCGAGGAGGCGCTCGACCGGGTCGAGGAGCCGGGGCTGCGGGAGATCCTCCGCCGCGTCTTCGGGCTGGCCCACCCGGACCACCTGACGTTGGCGACGGCGTGACGGCGGCCGGGGCGTGGCGCGGGGTTGTGCTCCCGTCGTTCCGTCGTCGCCCGCCAGGGGTCGCGCTCGCTTCGCTCGCTCCACCCCTGGCTACCGTCCGCCGCCCCTACCGGGGCTACAAGCCGCGGAGCCGCGGAGCGGCGACTGAGGGTAGCCAGGGGTGGAGCGCAGGCGGCGTCGGCGTCGCCCCGGACGCTCACCCCCCGATCAGCGGCAGGACGACCCGGTCGGCGTCGGCCTCGGTCCGCACCTCGCCGACCCCGCCGTGCAGCTCCCACGACTCGACCAACTCCGCCGAAGCCCCCGGCCGCAGCGTCACCAGCTCGCCGCACGTCTCCATCTCCAGCATGTCCTCGTTCGAGAACGTCTGGTACCGGGTGCCGCGGTCCGGGTACGTCGCCCCCTCGCGGTAGTCGAACCGCTTGACGAATAGCGTCCCCGAGTTCAGGTACGCCACCCACCCCATCCGGTGGGCGATGCCGATCTTCGTCGGCCCGCGGGTCGCGTCCTGGCGGAGGAACAGGTAGCGCCGGCCGAACGTCCACCGCGGGTCGGTGAAGTCGAAGTACGGCCACAGGATCAGCTCCTGGTTCGGGCCGTAGTCGGCGGGCGAGGTAGCGTTGCTGACGTGGCCGGGGTGGTTCTTCTTCGCCGGCAGCGGGATGATCTCGACCCCGCCCGGGGCCATCACCGTCGGCCCCCACGGGGCCAGCTCGGTCGGGGCACTCCCGACGTTCGTCACCTCCAGCCGGACGTCGACGCGGGTCCCCGTCGGGGCGAGTTGCAACTCCATCGCCTTCTGAACACCGTACTCGGTCTCCGGCGGCGGGGTGAGGCGGACGGCCAGGTCGCCGATCGGCTCCCACCTCACGGGGCGGTTGTCGGGGAAGTAGGTGCGGGTGAGATCCTCGGGGGCGAGCCAGAACCGGTGCCCGCCGCGGATCTGCCACTCCGCCTCGCCGGTCCCGCCCATCATCTCGTCGTAGTTCTTCAGGACGTTGAACCCGCCCGGCCGGCGGAACGCGATCACCCGCGGGCCGACATCGAGGGTGACGACCAGTTCAACCTCGCCGTTGGCCAGCCGGAGGTTGTTCTTCCAGCCGCGGTACTCGACGACATCCATCGGGGGCCTCCGGGGGTGGGACGGGCGGCATCTTACCGCGCCGGCCCGGGGCGGGGGACCGGGCTGGTATAATTCGCCACGACGCCCCGCCGTCCGGGAAGCCCGCGACCATGCCCGCCGATGTCAAACCGACCCCGCCGAAGCGGCTGCCGCTGCCCGTCTGGACGGAGCGGTACGCGGCCCCGCACGCCCCGACGACCGCGGACGAGATGCGCGCCCGCGGGTGGGACGCGGTCGACGTGGTGTTCGTCACCGGGGACGCCTACGTCGACCACCCGAGCTTCGCGATGGCGATCCTCCACCGGGTGCTGGAGAAGGCCGGGTTCCGGGTCGCGGTCCTGAGCCAGCCCGGGTGGAAGACGTGCGAGGCGTGGCGGCAGTTCGGCCGGCCGCGGCTGTTCTTCGCGGTGAGCGCGGGGAACATGGACTCGATGATCAACCACTACACGGCGGGCAAGAAGGTCCGGAACGACGACGCGTACTCGCCGGGCGGGCGGATCGGGCTGCGGCCGGACCGTGCGACGCTGGTCTACTGCCAGCGGGCGCGGGAGGCGTTCCCGGGGGTGCCGGTGGTCGCCGGCGGGGTCGAGGCGTCGCTCCGGCGGCTCGCCCACTACGACTACTGGTCCGACACGGTGAAGCGGTCGATCGTGCTCGACAGCAAGGCGGACCTGGTCGTTTACGGGATGGGCGAGGCGAACATCACCGGGATCGCGAAGCGCCTCGCGGCGGGTCGGACGGTGCGGGACTGCCGCGACCTCCGCGGGGTGACGTACGCGCTGGGGGCGAAGGAGAGCGCCGAACTGTTGAGCCGCGACGCGGAGTCCTCGGAGCGGAGCGCGGGGGCACACCGCGCGCTCCGCTCCGAGGACTCCGCGTCGCGGCTCAACGGGTTTGCGGTTCAACTCCTCCCGTCCTTCGAGCAGGTCCGCGACTCGAAGGCGACGTTCGCCGAGGCGACCCGCGTCATCCACACCAACACGAACCCGTTCAACGCGGCGACCCTGGTGCAGTTCCACGACCGGCAGGCAGTCGTCCAGACGCCGCCGGCCCTGCCCCTCTCGCAGGCCGAGATGGACGCCGTCTTCGACCTGCCGTACACCCGCCGGCCGCACCCGTCGTACACCGAGCCGGTCCCCGCGCACGAGATGATCAAGGACTCGGTCACCAGCATGCGGGGCTGCTTCGGCGGGTGCACCTTCTGCTCGATCACCGCCCACCAGGGCCGGATCATCCAGAGCCGGTCGCCGGAGTCGATCCTCAAGGAGGTGGGGAAGCTGGCGGCCGACCCGGAGTTCAAGGGGGTGGTCAGCGACATCGGCGGGGCGACCGCGAACATGTACCAGATGCGCTGCACCCGCCCCGAGGTGGAGGCCAAGTGTAAGCGCCTGTCGTGCATCCACCCGACGGTCTGCAAGCTCCTCGGCACCGACCACGGCCCGACGGTCGAGCTGCTCCGCAAGGCCCGCGAGGTGGAGGGCGTGCGGAAGGTATTCGTGTCCAGCGGCATCCGGATGGACCTGGCCCAGTTGTCGCCGGAGTACGTGACGGAGTTGGCGGCGCACCACACCGGCGGGCGGCTGAAGGTCGCCCCGGAGCACACCAGCCCGGAGGTGCTGGGGCTGATGAAGAAGCCGTCGATCGACAACTTCGGGGTGTTCGCCGAGCAGTTCCGGGAGGCGTCGGCGGCGGCCGGGAAGCCGAAGCAGGGGATCGTCCCGTACTTCATCGCCAGCCACCCGGGCAGCGACCTCGCGGAGATGATCGACCTGGCCCTGTACCTGAAACGGAACGGATACCGGCCGGACCAGGTGCAGGACTTCATCCCGGCCCCGTTCGACATCGCCACAGCACTTTGGTACACTGGGCTCGATGTCTTTACCAAGAAGCCAGTTACGGTCGCTCGGGGCATGCGGGACCGGAAGATGCAACGCGCCCTGATGCAGTTTTTCAAGCCGGATAACTGGTTTACCGTGCGGGAAGCCCTCATCCAGGCCGGTCGCCAAGACCTGATCGGCTCAGGGTGCGATTGCCTGATCCCTGCCAACCCGCCGAAGGAAGCCCTCGAAGCCCGGCGGCGTGCCGCGAATCGGGCGGTGAATGGTGGCGACGACGACCATTACCACACGGTCGCCAACCCTGCCAGGGGCGAGAAGCCCGGCGAACGGGGTGCGGGGCCGGTCAAGCCGACGGGCTACCGGCCCGGAAGAAAGTCACAGCAGCGGCGACAGGGGAAGAAACGCAAGGGGAATGGCGGCTCAGGCCCGGGACAGTGACCAGCACTCGACCGCCCTGGCGGACACTTCGGGGCCGTCGAGCGTGTTGAGTGCCAGAAACAGGTGGGCCGGGTTGCAGCAGAGCCGGTTGCCGCACCGTTGGCGGACGAACAGCCCCTCGGGGATGGGGCCGTTGGACAGTTCCCAAGCGACCCGGTGGGCCAGGGCAGGGTTATTGCCCTTCCCCATCGAAAGGCATCCATATCCTGCCGCCCCTGGCTTCAGCTTCCAGTTCCAGCACTCGTCCGGTCCAGCTTTCTCGACTCTCGGCTCGAAGCGTTTTCGGAGGGTCGCCTTCGACTTCGCGCCGCCCGCGAGCACGAGGTGGCGCGGATTCAGGCAGCACTTGTTGTCACAGGTGGTCATGACTTCGCGTTCGGGTGCGATCCCGAACGCCAGCCGATAGGCCACTATCCGGGCGGACATTTGGGTTGCCCCTTTCCCGCCCCTGCCAAGGGTCGGGTGGCCCTTGTTGGTGACCGGCCCCGTCCAACCCCAACAGTCGTCGTCACCGGTTTTCACGAGGTAGCGGGCGTAGCGCTTTTCGATGGGCTGTCTTTTTGGGCCTGGCATAGTTGACTCCCCCACTTTCAGGCTAGGTTAATGTGCCGACTCTCTCGCCGATCATATGCAAAGAATTCTGTATGAAACGGCTGAAGAGACGGAAATTGAAGGCAGGCGAGGCGGAGCGGCCGTGGCGAAGACGCTCGACGACATCCTGCTTTTCTTCCTGCGGTCGGACACCCTCCCGCACTCGGAGAGTATGTCCGATGGGGACTTGCTGACCCGCTTCGTCGAGTTGCGGGACGAGGTCGCCTGGGATGCGCTCGTGCGGCGGCACGGCCCGATGGTTTGGGGCGTCTGCCGCCGCGTCCTCGGCCACACCCAAGACGCCGAGGACGCCTTCCAGACGACGTTCATCGTCCTCGTCCGGCGGGCCGCGTCCGTCCACCCGAGGGGCGGGGTGGGGAACTGGCTGTACGGCGTCGCCCGGCAGACGGCCGTGAAGGCCAAGGCGCTGGCCGTGCGGCGTGGGGCGAGGGAGAAGCAGGTGGCGGCCCTACCCGAAGTCGGTGTGACCGACCCGGACCCCGACGGTGGCTTGCGGCAGGTGCTCGATAGAGAGTTGGGCCGCCTGCCCGACAAGTACCGGGCACCGATCGTCCTGTGCGACTTGGAGGGGAAGACGTTCAAGGACGCGGCCCGAGAACTCGGCTGGCCGGAGGGCACGCTGGCCGGGCGGCTGTCGAGGGCGAGGAAGCTGCTGGCCGCCCGGCTGGCCCGTGCCGGGGCGGTCCCGTCCACCGGACTGGTCGTTCTGGGGGTTGGTGGGGCCGCATCCGCGGGCGATGTGCCGCATGCGTTGATCATGTCCGCGATCACCGCCGGGTGGCAGGTGGCGTCGGGTCAGCCGATGTCCGGCCTGCCTCTCGCCGTCGCCGCCCTAACTCAGGAGGTACTGCGAGCCATGTTCATCACGAAGCTGAAGGTACTGGCCTGCGTTCTCCTCGTCGGCGCGATGACGCTGACCGGGGTCGCGATCTGGGCCCGCAATCCCACGGTTGTGTCGGACGAGCCGAAGAAGGCGAACACCCCGGAGCCGCCTCCGAAAGTGGGCAACGCCCCGAACGACCAGCCGCCCAAGGATAAACCCGGTGGCAACGCGAAGGTCCGAGAGTTACAAAAGGAGCGGCTCGCGCTGCTCCGGCAGGTCGCGGACTGGACGACCGAGGCGTACAAGGGAGGGCGGTTCGAACTTCTGGCCGTGTTGGAGGCCCGGCGGGAGGTCATCGCCGCCGAACTGGAGTTGTGCGAGACGCACAAGGAGCGCCTCGCCGTCCTGGAGAAGGCGGTGGAACTCGCCAAGGAAATCGAGAAGAACACGGAAAAACTCGTTGAAGCCCGCAACGCTGCACGGGCGGAGCTGCTCAAGGCCCGGGCGAACCGCCTGCAAGCCGAGATCGAGTTGGAGAAAGCGAAAGCCGCCCAACCGAAATGACCGAGAAGCTGATTCCGCCGCATCGTGTGCGATCACATCAATTCCTTTCACGATCAACACGCCCTGTCGGTATCGGCCGACCGTGGGAGGATCAGTTATCCGAACGGGCTCCGACGCGGGGTTCGCTCGCGTTCGGTGCATCCGTCACCGGAACCACGTTGTGGTTCTCGTCCTCCGCACCTGGAAGGAACTATGCCCTAGCCTACGGAGGTTACTACGGTGGCGGGTACCATGAGGTACACGATCTCCCAGGGGCCGTCGCCGTGGAACTGCACGACGGTTTCGTCCTTCACCCAGACGTAGTGCTTCTTGCCCGCCGGCCACGTCCCGTAGGTCCCGGTCGGTAGCGCCTCGGTCGTAGTCGCGTCGAACTTCTCCCCCATGCCGAGGTTGAACGTGCCGGAGATGACGGTGACCCGCTCCGGCTTGGGGTGTGTGTGCGGCGGGATCTTGTACCCGTCGGGCACCTTCACCCGAAACACGAACGGCCCGGGCTTGTTCGGATCGCCTTCGAGCACGGCGATTCGTTTCGAGGTAGGTCAGGAACAGCCGGGCCGGGAGGGGGAGCACGCGCCGGCGATCTTGCACCACGTACATGTCGCGGTAGCAGTGAAGATCCTTCAGAGGGAGTGCGCACAGGCGGCCGGCCTCGCGTTCCTTGTGGACTGCGTACACCGACAGAACGGCGATTCCGACGCCCCGCTGGACTGCCTCCTGGACTGCCTCCTTGATCGCCTCGTTGCTGCCGAGTTCGAGGGTGACCCGCATCGGCCAGCGACCGCCCGGCCCGCTCCAGGGCCTTCTCGAAGCAGTGCCGCAGCCCGGATCCGGCCTCCCGCAAAACTAGTGGGTGGGGGGCGAGCTGATCCACCGTCACTGTCTTCTTCCGGATCAAGGGGTGTCCGGGCGCGGCGACCAGCACCATCCGATCACTGGCGAGGAGGCGGAAGTCCAGGTGCGGCTTCGCCACCTTCCGCCCGACGAGCCCGATGCTTACCTCGCCCCGCTCCACCTGCCCCATCACCGCCAGACTGTCACTGACGGAGGCGCGGACCCGGAGGTGCGCGTACTTCCGACCGAACCCGGAGAGGAGGGCCGGGAGCAGGCGCTCGCCGGGAACGGAACTGGCCGCGAGCTCCAGTTCGCCAGTGAGCGGGGGTTCGTGACCGGTGATTTCCTTGCGAGCCTCCCGATGCAGGTCGCGTATTTTCTGGGCGTAGGCGTACAGCTTCCGCCCCGCCTCGGTCAACACCACACGCCCGCCGCGGCGGTCGAACAGACCCTTCTTGAGAGACTTTTCCAGAACCTGAACGCGCTGGCTGACCGCCGCCTGCGTCAAATCGAGAGCCTTCGCCGCGCCGGTGAAACTGCCCAGTTCGGCGGCGGTCGAGAACGTGGTCAGATGGGGGAGTTTAACGCGGTCCAGCCCCCTTCTCGGGCATCGGTTTCGGTGGCGGCAGCACGGCTGGACCCGCACCCGGCCCGCGCGCAGGCGGGGGTGGGCCGGGCCACCACTCTTCGAGAAGCAATGCCGAGAGTTCGGCCGCCGCCCGCCACGCCTCCCCGAGCGCGCGGTTGTACTCCAGCCGGGCCTCGGCCACCGCCCGCTGGGCCTGGATCACCCGCAGGTACTCGAACTGCCCGCCCTTGAACGCTTCGAGCGA
>PNKH01000082.1 GCA_013822345.1 Isosphaera sp. | reverse complement strand
ATCCCCTTCGACCCGCCCATGCTACCCATGCCCATCATGTCCATGTCGTCCATCATCATCATCCCGCCGCCGGAGCCGCTCATCCCCGGCATCCCCCCGGACCCGCCGCCCATCCCGGGCATGTTCCCCATCATCATGTTGTCCATGCCGGGCATCCCGCCGCCCTTCGACCCGCCCATGCCCATGCCGGGCATCCCGCTCATCCCCATCCCGGGCATCCCGCCCATGCCGCCGGCCGGCGGGGCGATCTTGGCCACGGCCGCTTCGAGGCGGACCACCTTCGCCTGGAGCAGCTTGATCTGCTCAACCAAGTCCTTGTTCGGGTCGGCGGCCTTGTCCGCCGGGTGGGCGTGTTTGGGGTCGGGGGGCGGATCCTTCTTGTCCTGGCCCGCCGCGAAAAGCGGCCAGGCGACCAGGAAGCCGAGGAGTGCCGAGCCGAGGCCCACGGTGGCGTACTTGCTTCGGGGGGATTGCAACCAAGTCATGAAGACACCTCCGAGTGGGGAGGCGGCGATCCGATGCCTCAGACCGCCGCCGGGGAATCCGAACCGGGTGGCCCCTTACACCGGGCCACCCGGCAGCCGTCACATCGGCTGGCGGTCAGTGCTTCAGGTGCTGGATCATCTCCCGACACGCCTTGGCGCAGTCCCGGCAGGACTTCGCGCACTCGACCATGTGCTTGTCGTCCGGGAACTTCTCGCACGCCTCGGCGCACTTGTCGCAGCACTTCGCGCAGCAGTCGCAGGCCTCGGCCGCGAGCGGGCTCATCCGGGCGGTCAGGGTGGCGGCGAGCTTACAGCACTCGGCGCAGTCCACGCAGAGCTGGGTCGTCTTCTCGTGCTCCTTCTTCCCCGCGGCGAGCAGCCCCTTGCAGTGGGCGAAGCACATGTCGCACTGGATCTGGCAGTCGGCGCAGGCCTTCGCGCACTTCGTGAAGTGGGCGTGGTGGTCGTCCTTCTTCTCCTGGGCCGCGGCGGTCGCGGCCGTGGACAGGGTGGCCAGCCCGGCGGCGGTCACCCCCATCGTGGTCAACGCATCTCGACGGTTCATCTGACACCTCCGAGCAACTGGGACTCTCGCGGACCCGGCCCCGTGCCGGGCCCGCACACCGCTCCCACAGCGAGTGGGACAGTTTCGCACACATGCGTGATGGCTTGCGTATCTCCGCTTACCTGGGCACGTCTCGTGCCGTCCGTGTCGCCCCGGCCTTCGCGTTACGGCGGCTGAACGTAGCTCTCCGGCGGCTTCACTTCGTCCGGCTTTTCCTTGGCCTTCCGCACGAACTCGTCCACGCACGGCGGGCAGCAGAACTGGTACTCCTTCCCCCCGATCACCCAGGCGAACTTCGGGTTCGCCTTCGTCAGCGACACCGGGCAGATCCGGTCGCCCGGCTTCGGCTTCGCGTCGTGCTCGGCCTGCGCCCCTTTGAACTTCTCCGACGCGGTCACCCCGCCGTTCGCCCGGATGTCGTCCGCCGTGTACTTCCCGCCCGGCGTCAGGTAGAGCGTCCGCTCCGCCTCCTCGGTGACCTTCGCCGGCATCGGGTCGGGGTGCCACTCCCTGCCGCTCGGGACGGTGAACCAGTACCGGTCGCCGGCGATCACCATCGACGGCACGACGAGTTCGAGCCGCCCGCCGGTCGCCTCCTTCGGCAGCCGGCCGACGTACCGGGACGCCTTCCCCGGCGGGTCGCCCGGCTGGGGCTCGGGTGCCAGGTGGACGGTGAATTCCGCCTTGTCGCCGTGCCTCCGGACGGTGGCCGTGATCGGCTGCGCCTCGGCCGCGAACACCCGGGACTCGTCCTCGCCGTAGGTGTACAGCCGGACCGCCCCCGACCGCTCGAACACGGCCTCGGCGTGGAACCGGTTCTCCCGGCCGACGGCGACGATGGTCCCGCCGTGCGGCCCGGGCGGGTGGTCGTGCTGGTCACCGCCCGGCGCGTCCGGGGGGCGTGCGGCGTTCCGGACGATGCTCATGCACACCAGGACGCACACCGCGAGGACGAGGCCGACCGCGGCCGCGATCAACGCGGCGCGGGCCGCCCACCGCCGCCCGGGGGACGGCTCGGGGCGGAACGGTCTGCCCCCGCTCCCCCGCGACTTCTTGCTCATGCTGTGTGTCCCCAAAACCAGCGGAGGCGGTGTGCCGCGCGGGGAGCACCCGCAGGGCCATTCACGTCAAACCGGGATGACAGCGATCGAGCCCGGAGGGGGGCCTTGCGGCGATAATCAGCCGGACGGGACTGAGGGGACGCCCGGCCCGTGTGTGCCGGAGGAGATCGGGGTACGACCCCTACGCCGTGAAAGGTGGATGCTAGCGAACGGGGCGGGCCGGGGAGCGGGACTTCGTCCCGCCGGACCGACACACCCGGCCAACATCGGGGTGGGACCTGCTAGCAGCGAAGCGCATGGTGAGCGTAAAGCCGCTCGGCAGACGTGAGGAAGGGCAGATTGGAGCCGAACGAGGACGGGCCGCGGATGAGCCGGCCCGAACAGGCCGAGGGATCCCAGCCGCAGGCCGTCGCGGGTTCGGTCGGCGTTGTGAGGTCGCGGGCGGTCGAGTGTGCCCGCGACTGCTCGGCCGCGACGGCGACGGTCGCCGATCGCCCGTGTTCTTGGCACGGACAGTGGCGGGCGGGCTCGGTCGGGGCTTTCGGGCCAGGCGACGGCTCCTGCGATGACGCCGATGCCCGGTCGGCGTGGTGCCGGTGCCCGGCCACCTTTCCGGCGGGCGGGTGGCAGCACTGGTGGCCAGGTTTCGCGGTCGAACTCTCGGGGCGAGGGGAATACGCGGCGGACAGGAAGTCGAACGCGTGCGAGGTGGTGCAACAGCACAGCACGGGGCCGGCGGCCGTGGCGAACACCAGGTATAGGGAAAGGACCGCTCGCACGGAAACGCCCGCCCTCTTCGCCGAGATTACCGCCCTTAATGTATCCGGCACCCCGCGTAAGGCAATGACCTGTACAAGCGGTGGTTCACAGCCGGCCGTCAGGGACTACCGGCTCGCCGCAGCTTTTCGGAGCCGCCGAGTCGGACCGCTCGCCGCGATCTTTGTGCCGTCCCGTCAACCGACCCGCCACTGCAACTACGCTCCACCCCGCTTACGAGTTCTGTCGGGGTGGAGGAACCGGTGCCAGCGGCGGGGCGGGCGGCCACGCCTCTTCGAGTAAGGTCAGCGGGGCTTCTATGCCGCGTTCCAGCCGGCGGTCTCACCTTACCCGTTGATGCGTTGCTCGACCTCCGCCAAGACCGCCAACACCTCGTCGAACGTGGCGGGCTCCGTCAGGTACATGTCCCGCATCGCCTCGTAGTCGCGCCGGAGTGCGGCCCTGCGGGCGGCCGGCGGTACGAGCCGAAACGTCCCGGGTTTCGCGAGGTCGTAGCTCGCCCACGAGCTGCCGAAGAACTGCCCCTTCCACACGACGACGCGGTCGCGGAGGTCGTGCCGGTCGATCGCACCGGCCGCCGCGGGGTGCCGGGCGAGCGCCGCCGTGTCCGCGTAGTGCCGGGAGAAGCGGTCGGGCGTCGGCCTCTCGGCCGGCCGGTGGTACTCCGTGTGGAGGATCGTCGCCTTCTCCCAGAAGCTCCGCTCCACCTCCAGCGCGACGACCTCGCACCGCCAGTCGGGAAATGCGGCGGGCAGGGCGTCGGCCAACCACGGCCGAACCGGGTGGCGGCCCACCGGCTGCTGGTCGGTGAGCGAACCGAACTCGAGCTTCACCGAACGCTTCAGGTACTCGAACCCCGGCGGTTGCGCCGACGGGTAGTGGAACAGGAGGACCGGCGACTTCGTGTTAGGGTCCGTCAGGTACTCGAACCACCCGCCGCCCCTCTTCCCGAGCACCGCCTCAACCGCTGCCTCGAGCGCGGGCGCAATCTGCACCCGCACCGCCTCCCCGCACGCGGCCTCGGCCTTCGTCATCCACTTGTTCGCCTGGGTGCGGCTCGTCCCGGCTTCCGGGAGCTTGAGGAACTCCGGCGCGAGCGACAGGTCGATGTCTTCCGAGAACCGCTCGATGACGCCGAACACCTTCGACAGCGAGGTGCCGCCCTTGAACACCAAGCTCCCGGCGAACTCCGACCCGAACAGCACGCCCAAGAGCCAGCACACCCAGAAGTCCTTCTCCAGGACCACGGCGGACGCGTTCCGCCGGAGCGCCGCCTGCTCGACGTACAGGCGGCGCTCGTCCGGCGGGAGTTCGAGGAAGCCGAGCCTCATGCCTCCTCCTCCGCGAGCTCCCGAAAGATCGGGTGCATCCACGCCGGGGCGAGCGGCAGATCCTTCACGAGCTCTCGCCGCTTGTCGGCCGGGAGCGTCCGCTTCAGGTACTCCCTCCGCGCCGGGGTCACGTGCTCCTGCCCGAGTTCGCGGAGCGCCTGAATCAAGAGGCCGCTCAGGCGGCCGGCCGCCGCCATGTTCTTCGGCGTGGTCCGCCGGAGTTGGATGGTCGTCGGGCCGATCTTCACCGTCCGGCTCGGGCCGTCGGTCAGGAACACCACCTTCGCCGGCACCTGCTCGGACAAGCCGAGGGCGTTGGCCGCGTACGCCCCGGCCGGTTGGAGCCGGGTGCGGTCGCGGCCGGCCAGGGCCTTCGCCACCGTGTCGGCGGACGGCGAGAGCAGGCCTAGTACGGGGTGTTCCTTCGGGAAGTCGTACACCCCGCGGGCGAGCCGCCGGATCGTCCCCTTTCGGGCAAGCCGGTGGAGGGCTAAGTCCACCGCCTCGCGGCTCCCGAGGTCCAGGAAGTCCCCTGGCACGAGCACGGAACCACGACCTCGCCCGTGGATGCGGGTAAGTATCCGAGAATCAATGCTTTGTGTCGCTTTTCTGGTGCCGATCATGTAAGGAATCTTACCCTGTTTTCCTTACAAACTCAAGGCCCATTCAGCCGGAAGGCCAGGGGGACGGATAAACCCCGGCGGCGGGTCCGCCCTTTATTTCCCGTCGGTTCTGCCGGTACGCTCTTTCGACCTCGGAGCGGAAAAAAGTGCGATATTTCTTTCCGGTCGTCCCCGCCACCCGGTTGAGCCAGGTTATGAGCGAGCCCGATCCACCCCCTGATCCGCCACCGCCCTCCTCGAGGGCGGTGCCCCCGCTTACCCACCGTTCGGCGGGCGGTGACGTCTACACCCGTCGCCCCGACGTCGAGGCCGAGATCGAGCGCATGCTCGCGCTCGACCAGTCCCAGTGGACGGCCGCCGGGTTGAAGAGCGAGACCGTGATGCACCTGATCCGGCGGCTCTGGCCGACTGGCGAGAAGACCGTGCTGGGCCGCCTGCTCGACGCCCTCGCGAAGCGGACAACCCGAATCGCCACGGCCTCCGCCCGCGGGTTCAGCCCGACGATCACCGAGGAGATCGTCGGGGCGGTCGGCCTCGAAGTCATGGAGTTGGCGCTGGCCGAACAGACGAGCGGCCAGAGCGAGTTCCTGGAGTGCTCGTTCGACCTGGCCGTGCAGCGGCGGGCGTTCAAACAGGCCGCGAAACGAAAGCACCTCGGGCGCACGCGGCAGTTCCCAACGCACGTGAGCGAAGACGACGGCGCGGTGACGGACGGAGCCCAAACGGTCCCGGACGACGGCCCCTCCCCCGAAGACCTCGTCGCCGAGAGGGAGTTCCGAGCCCTGGCCCCGGCTCAAATCAGTCGCGCCCTCGCCGCCGTCAGTAACCCAGACCACCGACTGGCGGTCGGTTTGCACCACCTACAAGGCTGGCCGATCACCGACCAGGACGCGAATCGGCAGACGGTCAGCACCTACTTCGGCGTCTGCGACCGCACGATCCGCAACTGGATGCGCACCGCGTTCTCGGAGATGCGAAATGCACTAGGAGTGAGCCATGAACAGTGACGGACCCATGAACCTCGAGGAGATCCTGGACACCATCATGTACAAGGAGGCGAAGCCGACCCACGAGGCGCTGGAGCGGTGGGTCGCAGTGTACCCGCAGCACAAGGCCGACCTCGTCGAGTTCTTCGCGACGTGGGCCGAGCAGGCGACCGTTCCCGACGAGACCGCGATCGACGAGGAGAAGATCAGCAGCCGGCTCGTGAGCCACGCGCTCAACCTCGTGTACCGTCAGACCGCTGCCGAGCCCGCGGCCGTCGTGGACGCTGAGGTGACGCGGCTGAGCAAAGCGATCGCCCAGCGCGGCATCACCGAGGCCGAGTTCGCCGCCCGCTGCAACCTGGACGGCCGCCTCGTGGCGAAGCTCGACCGCCGGCTGATCCGCCCCGGGAGCATCCCGGCGCTGCTCGTGCGGCTAGTCTCGGAAGTCCTTCGGCTCAGAGACGCCGTCGTCCAACGGCTGTTCGCCGCCGAGCCGATCCCGCTACACAGTTACAAGGCGAAGAAGCAACCGGAGTTAAAGACCGAGGAGTTCCTCGACGCCGTTCAGGGGTCCGGCCTCTCGCCCGACGCGAAGGCCGAGTGGGTCCGCGCGGTCGAATCCGAGAGGAAGGGAACCAAATGAGCACCTGGGGCGAGGTCCGGCGGCTCGCGCGGCAGCGGCACCAAGAGCTCGCGGGGCTGGGTGACGAACTCGTGCCCGCGGGGCGGCTGCTCGACGCGGCCGCGGCGGCGACGCGGCTAACGCGGATCGCGGTGCCGGCCGGGGACGTGCTGCTCAACGGGGCCGAGGCCGCGTACGACCACGACCGTAGGGAGATCTACTACGCGGAGGAGACGGCCGAACCGGTCGCCCGCTTCCACGTCGCGCACGAGTTCGCGCACCACTGGCTCGACGAAGCGGGCGCGGCGTGTGCCGGGTGCGACCTCGACGTGTCAAGCCCGTCGGCACCGGAGGAGTCGCTCGTCGGCGAGGTCGATGCGTACAGCCCGAAGGAGCGGGCCGAGGCGCTGGCGAATGTCTTCGCGCGCGAGTTCCTGGTCCCGCGGGAGAAGCTCCGCCGCCGGTGCCTCGGCGGCGACTTCGTCGCGGACGCGATCGCCGCCGAGCTCGGGGTGCCGGTCGACCTCGTGATGCACCAGCTCGCCGACGCGCTGCTGCTGCCCGCGTCGGCCCCCGAGCCCCCGCCCCGGCCGGAGTCGCCGCCCGACGACAGCCAGCGCGAGGCGATTGAGTGCCCGCCCGGCCCGCGGCTCGTCCGGGCCGGCCCCGGGTCGGGGAAGACGCGGACGCTCGTCGGGCGGGCCGCCCACCTGATTTCGCAGGGCGAAGACCCCGCCTCGATCCTCGCCCTCACCTACTCCAACCTCTCGGCGCAAGACCTGGCGTCGCGCATCCGCGCGGCGGTCGGCGAGCGGGCGACCGCCGTGTGGTCCGGCACGTTCCACGCGTACGGGCTCGAACTCCTGCGGAAGTACGGCGGCGAGATCGGGTTCACCCGGCCGCCGAAGCTGCTCGACCGCACCGACAGCCTGATGCTGCTCGAAGAACTCCTGCCGCAGCTCGGTCTCCAGCACCACCTGAACCTGTACGACCCGGTGCTGCCGCTCAAGTCGCTCCTGGGCGCCATCGGCCGCGCCAAGGACGAACTCGTGTCGCCGGTGCGGTACACGGAGCTCGGCCGGGCGATGCGCGACGCGGCCGCGACGGGGGATGACGAGGAGGCCGCCGAGAAGGCGATTGAGGTCGGCCGCGTCTACACGGTGTACGACCGCACGCTCCGGGAGCGGGGCCTGGTGGACTTCGGCGACCTGGTCGCGCTGCCCGTAACCCTGCTGCGAGACAACCCCGAGGTTGCCGAGGCGGTGCGGGCCGAGCGGGCACACGTCCTGGTGGACGAGTACCAGGACATGAACCACGCCAGCAGCCAGTTGCTGAGGGAGGTCGTGACGCCCGGGCGGGGGCCGTGGGTGGTCGGCGACGTCCGGCAGGCAATCTACCGCTTCCGCGGGGCGTCCCCGCTGAACATGACGCGGTTCGCCGGCGACTTCCCCGGCGCGGCCTTCACCGACCTGTCGGTCAACTACCGCTCGGGCGGGGCGATCGTCCGCACCTTCGAGACGTTCGGCCGGCAGATGGTCGCCGGCCGCGTTTCCTCTCAAAAGAACCTTTCACCCCACCGCGGCGAAAACACGGGCGCGGTGACGTACGACATCGCCGCGACGCGCGAGGCTGAGGCGAACGGGGTCGCCGAACGCATCCGGGCTCATGTGTCGGGAGGCGGCCGGTACGCCGACCACGCGGTACTGGCGCGGTCGCACATCACGCTCGCGCGGCTCGTCCGCCACTTCGAACGGTGCGGGATCCCGTGCCTCTACTTCGGGGACTTCTTCGAGCGGCCCGAAGTCCAGGATCTGCTCGCGCTGCTTTCCCTGGTCGCCGAGCCGCACGGGCCGGCGCTCATGCACGTCGCCCAGTTCCACCATTACGGGGTGTCGCACGACGACATCGTGACGGTCTTCGCGTGGCGGCGAGCGCAGAAGGTATCGACCATCGACGCGCTCCGGCGACTGGACGAGATCGATGGCGTCAGCCCCGACGGGCGGCCCCGCCTCGCGCGGCTGCTCGCCGATGTCTCGTTCGCCGACTGGCCCATGCCCCCGCACCGGTTCCTGACGAATTACTTGTTCGGGCGTCCGGACCCGCTGCGCCGGTTGCTCGCCGACGGGAGCGTGGCCGGTCAGCAGCGGCTTCTCGCCATTTACCAGCTCCTCCAGTTCGCGTTCGCCTTCAAGGCACCCAAGGGGTGTGACCCGAAGCGGGCGTTCCTCGACCACGTCCGCCGGCTCGAGGTGCTGGACGAGGAGAAGCAGCTACGGCAGCTCCCGGCCGCGGCCCGCGACATCGACGCGGTGCGGCTGATGACGGTGCACGCGAGCAAGGGGCTCGAGTTCCCGGTGGTGCACCTGGCGACGCTGGGGAAAGGGCAGTTCCCTCTGAAAAACCAGGCGGAGGCGTGCCCGCCGCCGGACGGCATGACCCGCCCGGACGATCTCCTGACGAAGGGGGCCGAGGAGGAGAGCCTGTTCTTCGTCGCCCTGTCCCGCGCCCGCGACGCCCTCCACCTGTCACGGTCCAAGAGGAACGGCGGCGTGAACGCCACCCCGTCGCCGTTCCTCGACCCGATCGCCGGGCACCTCCCGGGCGTCATCGACGGTGCGGCCGGCTGGGCCGAATCGGGGCCGTCGGACCCGCCGCACCCTCGCCTCACGCCGGGGCCGACGCGGACGACCTGGGCCGCATACGAACTCGAAGCGTACGAGCGCTGCCCGCGGCAGTTCTACTACGCGCACGTGCTCGGACTGCCGGGCACCGACGAGCGGTCGGTGTACCTCCGGTTCCAGTCGGCGATCCGCGCGAGCGTCGGGTGGCTGAGGGGCGTGCCGTCGGCCGAGGAACGCCGCGCCGGCGTCGCCGCCCGGTTCGACTCGGACTGGGCCGCCCACGGGCCGGTCGACCACGCGTTCGAGCCGATCTACCGGCCGATCGCGCGGCGGATGATCGACCACGCGGTGGCCGCGATGGACGGCGAGAGCCTGCCGCACGAGCGCACCGTCAGGCTTCCCGACAGCGGTACGGTCGTCAGCTGCGGTGCGGACGGCGTGCAACGGACCGCGGCCGGCCCGGTCGTGCTGCGGCTCAAAGCGAGCCGGCTCGCGAAGACGGAGAAGTCAAAGACCAAGTTCGACCTGGTGCAGGCCGCGGTGTGCAGCGACGACGGCGTCGAGGCCGTCACGCTCACGCACGTCTCGCTGCTCACCGGCGACCGAGTCAGCAAGACGACGACGCGAAAGGAGCTCGAGAAGGTACTGCGGAAGTTGGAAGTGCTCGTCCAGAACGCGGCGGCCGGGGACTTCGCGCCCGCGCCGGCGAGGGACGACGAGTGCCCGACCTGCCCGTACTTCTTCGTCTGCCCGTCCCACGGCACGCCGCTGTAACGCCCAGTCCGTTTGCTGATCGGTTCCGGTTCCTCGCCGTCGGGGTTGGTGGCGCTTTGTCGTCCGCCAACCCCGACGGCGTTTTCTTCGGCACGCCGCACTTTTTCTCGCAGCTGCTTTCCGGTCCGGTTCGGCTCCCGGTTGAAGAAGGGTAGAGGCGAAACAACGCCGTCAACCCGACAGGAGAACCGACCATGCCGACCGTTCAACTCTTCCTCCAGTACGAAGGCCACCGCCGCGTGGAGCTGATCCAGCTCGACGAGAACGCGACGATCGCCGACGTGCTCGAAGCCGCCCGCCGCGCCGGGCTCCCCGACGACCGTAAGGAGGGCGCGTGCGTGTTCGGACACGACGCGGACGCCCCCTTCGACCCGGCCGTGACCCTGAAGGCCGCCGGCGTCCGCGACAAGCACCGGGTCCACGTGCACCGGTGCAAGAAGGTCGAGGTGACGCTCCACTTCAACGAGCGGACCGAGACGCTCGCGTTCCCGCCCGCGGCCACGGTGGACAAAGTGAAGAAGGAGTTCGTGAAGGTGATCCGCATGTCGCCGGTGGACGCCACCGAGCACGTGCTCCAGCTCTGCGGGACCACCGACCGGCCGGACCCGGACACGCACATCGGCTCGCTCGTGTGCGGGTGCTGCGCGCTGTGCTTCGACCTCGTGCCCATCAAGCGGATCGAGGGCTAGCCGATGGAAGCCGTTGCCGTCCGGCCCGACGAGCGGGCCCTCCGCGCCGACCTCGACGCGGGCCCGTTCCAACTGGGGGTGTGCCTCGGCCGCTGGCGGCCCGGGGCGATCGAGTGGCCGTTCGTGCATGCCGCCGTCGCGGCCGCGGAGCGCCCGGGCGGCCCGCCCGAATTTTGGTTCCGGTTCGACTGCGTCGGCTACCCGCAGCAGGCACCGACGGCGCGGCCGTGGGACCCGGACGCAAACGCGCCGCTGCCGACGAACCGCTGGCCGGCGGGGCGGTCGATCGTGCCGTCCGTGTTCCGGCCCGACTGGCAGAACGGCACCTGCCTCTACCTGCCGTGCGACCGGGTGAGCGCGGCGGGCCACGAGAACTGGCGCACGGAGCACCCGTCCTGCGTCTGGTCGCAGACGGAAGGGATCGTGCTCTATCTGCGGAAGCTCCACGAGCTCCTGAACTCGGGCGACTACACGGGGGTGCGGAATGGCTGAGTCGAAGATCGTCTTCCCCCGCGCGCTCTGGTACGGGTGCATGGCCGAGCTGAAGCGGCGGGGCCGCGGCCGCCACGAGAGCGGCTGCTTCGTGCTCGGCACCGTGGGCGGCCGGCGGAAGCGGGCGGTCCGCTGCGTCTACTACGACGAGCTCGACCCCGCGGCCTACTCGAGCGGCGTGTGCATCCTGGACGGCAATGCCTTCCCCAAACTCTGGGAGACGTGCCGTGCCGGGGGGCTGACCGTCCTGGCCGACATCCACACGCACCCCGGCGAGCCGTATCAGAGTGACGCCGACCGCCGGAACCCGATGGTCGCCCGGTCCGGCCACGTCGCCATCATCGTGCCGCGGTTCGCGGACGGGTCCATCTGGCGGCACCGGCTCGGCGTGTACCGCTACGAGGGCGACCACAGGTGGACGAACCTGAGCGGGTGGCGGGCCCGTGGGTACATCAAAGTTCGCTGGAGCTGGAAATGATCACGAACCACATCGCCGACGCAGACGAAACAACCGGGACGCTGCCCAACGCCGACACGTTGCACCGGGCCGTGAAGATGGCGCTCGACACCGGCGAGGTGGACTCGGTCGCCTCCGGTTACGAGTTGTTCCGCACCTACCGACTCGCGGTCGCGGTCGGGCCGGAGGCGGCGGAGTCGCCGGCGCACCAGGCGGCACTCCTCACGGCCGTGAACACCGCGCGCCGGGCGATGCTCGGCGGGGTGGCCGTGGCCGGCGATCTGGGCGGCCCACTCGTCGTCCCGCTGCCCGACTGCGAAACGCTCGCGGAGGCGGTGGAGAAGTTGGGCGGGCGGGTCGTCCGGGAGTTGCCGGCCGGCGTTCCCGCGCTCGCGATCGGCGGCGGGGCCGTCCGGCCCGACTGCCCCGCGTCGCTCGCCGTCACGTTCGAGGACTGGCGGGGCGGGGTGATCCCGGTGTCGGACGGGCGGCGGCTGGGCGAGGCGAAGGCGATCACGCCGGCCGCGGTCCTCGCCGGCGCGCTCGGCGTGTCGGAGTTGTTCCAGCACGTCCGGGGCAACCCGATGGCCGGCCGGCGGTCGATCGGGCTCTCGCTCTGGGCACCGGAGCACGCGGACTGGGAGCGTGCTCCGGCGGGCCCGACCTCGATCGTCCTTCCCTCGCGGCTGTGGCTCGTGGGGCTCGGGCACTTGGGGCAGGCGTACCTCTGGACGCTGGGCCTCCTCCCCTACCGCGAGCCGGACGAGGTCGAACTGGTCCTACAGGACTTCGACCGGCTGACGCTCGCCAACGACAGCACCTCCCTCCTCACCGGTCCGGCGCTGGTCGGGGAGCTCAAGACGCGGGGGATGGCGCGGTGGGCGGAGGCGCGCGGGTTTCGCACGCGAATCGTCGAGCGGCTGTTCCCGGGCGGGATGACCGTAACGGGCGACGAGCCGCGGCTGTTGCTCGGCGGGGTGGACAACGCGCTGGCGCGGGCCGCCTACGAGGACGCGGGCTTCGACTGCGTGATCGAGGCCGGGCTCGGGGCGGGACCGGCCGAGTACCTCGCGCTGCGACTCCACTCGTTCCCCGCCTCGACCACGGCCCGTGCGAAGTGGGGCGGTAACGTTCGGGCCGTCGGTGACCCCGCGCCGCGAGGCGGCGCGTACGACGAACTCGCCGCGGACGGCATGGACGCGTGCGGGCTCGTGCGGCTCGCGACCCGCACGGTCGGCGCGCCGTTCGTCGGGGCGACGGCCGCGACGCTCGTCGTCGCGGAGGTGCTGCGGCTGCTGAACGGCGGCCCTCTGTACGAGGTGATCGACATGACGCTCCGCGACCCCGCGAGCCGGGCGGCCGTGCCGGCCCGCCACCGCTCGAACAGCTGGAACCCGGGGTACACGACGTGAGCCGGCGTGGCGCACCGCGCGGCCGGATTCGAGTCGCCGAACAAGTCGGCCCAGGTCCGTCTCGTGTGGTCCGGCATCCGCCGCGAGAGGGGCACCGCCCGGGCGCACATGAAGCCCGCCCTCACCACACACATCCGGGAGATGGTCGCCCTCCTCCCCGACTCGCTGCTCGGCGCCCGGCACCGAACCCTCCTCTTCCTCCTCGGATTCGCCGGGGCCATCCGCCGGAGCGAGCTCGTCGGGCTCGACGTGCGGACGTGGCCGCGGCCGACGAGGGGCTCGTGGTCCGAAAGGGCAAGACGAACCAGGAGGGGTCGGGCCGCAAGCTCGGCAACCCGCTCGGCAAGAACCCCGACACCTGCCCGGTGCGGGCGGTCCAGGCGTGGCTGGAGCTGTCCGGGGTCGCCGAAGGCCCCCTCTTCCGGCCGGTCAACCGGCACGGGCACGTCTCCGCCGGGCGGAGCGCCCGCCGCTACGCCGGGCACAGCCTGCGGGCCGGGCTCATCACCCAGGCGGCGATGGCCGGGGTGAGCGAGCGGGCAATCCAGGATCAGTCGGGGCACAAGAGCTTGGCCGTCATAAAGCGATACATCCGAGATCGGCCCCTTTTCCGCGAGAACGCCGCCGCCAAAGTCGAGCTGTGAGACGGCCGCGCTCCTGACCCGAAGCGGATGTTCCTCATCCGGACCGGCACGGAGCTTGTCTGCATCCGATGGAGCACATGAACGCCCGGTAATGCCGAGGGACCCGGCAGGTTAGGGCCGCCAAGAGAAATACTCTGGTGGTAACGGTCGAAACGTCTAAACTACCGGGGCGATCTTTCCGATGAGGAAGACATGTTGCGCCGGGTCGTCACGCTACTACTGCTGCCGTGCCTGCTGCTGAGCCAGTCAGCGGCCATCGGTCACGCCCACGGCGGGAGCCTTCCCGCCGGCCACGACCTGCGCCCACACGTCCATGCGTCCTTCGCCGTTTCCACGCACGACGCTCACGGCCACCACGACGGTCACGGCTGTCATCACCATCACGGCGAGGCCGTCGGACACGACGCTGATCCGGTAACGGCGGTCGCGCAAGAGCATCCTGTGCCCCACGATCACGACGCGGTCTACCTGCCCGCCGAGAGCACGGTCGCGCCGCGGGAGCGGCTGCAAAACGACTTCGATTTCTCGGCGTGGCTCGTGACGATCGCCCTTGTCATCGGCTGCGACTTCTACGCCGCCGATCCACCTCTGCAAGCCAGACCTTCGGCCGCCGAACGCGCCCCTGCGCGCCCGCTCTACATCCGCCACCTCGCGCTCCTCATCTAGCCACGCCTCATCTCCAACGGGTCGGCTGAGGGTACTCGGCACGCGCGTGCTTGCCGCCCACTGCGGGCGAGCGCGGCGGCATCATCCCGCCTCCGACCATTCCGCCAGAACAAGCAGCCCCCGGCTCCTCGGAGTCGTCACGATCACGTCCCGCATTACGCGGAGGAATTCTTATGCACCAGTTCATCTCCCGTGTGGCGGTGGTTGCCTTGGCCACTGCTGTGGCCGGGGCGGCGGGATGCGCCGCGCATCAGAACTCGGCAGTCTCGCGTCCGCGCGCGGCCGCCTCCCCCACGCCCGGGCCGGGAGTCGTCCAGGCCGCGTACTCGCGACCCGCTCCACAGCCGGGTGACACGAATTCTTTGTCACCGAAGCCGCCCGTCGCGGCACCCGAGGCGTCCCTGCCGACGAGCCTGGGTCTTCCCGATCTCACCCGCCTCGTGATGGAGCGGAACCCGCGGCTCGCTCAGGCGTCGTGGGCGGTGGAAGCCGCCCGCGGGCAGGCGGTCCAGGCGGGCCTCTACCCGAACCCGGTCGTGAGCGTCACCGGCGACGAGCTCGGCGACCGGACCGGGCCGAGCGGCATCTGGTCGGCCGGCGCGTCGCAAGAGATCGTCACCGCCGACAAGCTCGGGCTCTCCCGGGCAGCCGCGATGAAGCAGGTCGATCGGGCGAGCCTCGCACTCGCCGCCGAGCGCTACCGGGTGCTCACCGAGGTGCGGCAGAACTACGCCGAACTGCTCCTCCTCCAGAAGCGGGCCGAGGTGCTCTCCGACTTGGTGAAGCTCGCCGGCCAGTCGCTCGCGACCGCGAACAAGCTCCTGGGGGCGAAGGAAGTCGCGCGGCTCGACGTCGTCCAACTCGAAGTCGACGCGGAACGCTACCAGGCGGACCTGAACGCGACCAAGCGGTCCATCCCGCCGGCCTTCCAGCGGCTCGCGGCGAGCGTCGGCGCACCGGAGCTTCCGCTCTCAACCGTCGCCGGCGACCTCGAAACACCCCTCCCGAACTACGACCTCGACCGCACCCGGGCCTACATGCTCTCCGTCCACCCGGAGCTCCGGTCGGCGGAACTCGGCGTCGAACGGGCACAGCTGCTCGCCCGGCGGGCCGAGGTGGACCCGGTCCCGAACGTGACCGTGAGCAGCGGCTACACCCGCCAGGGGCAGAACGACTCGAACGACTGGAGCGTGGGCGTGAGCGTGCCCGTCCCGCTCTGGAACCGGAACCAGGGGAACATCTACGCGGCGAAGGCCCAGGTGGGTGAGGCCGCGGGGGAGGTCGGACGCGTCCGGAACGACTTGGTGGGACGGCTCTCTACCTCGGTCGGCACCTACGCCGCCGCGCGCGAGCGGGCCGAGCGGTACAAGGCCGCCATCCTCCCGCGGGCCGAAGAGACCTACCAGCTCTCGCTCAAGGCGTACCAGGGCGGACAGTTCGAATACCTCCGCGTTCTCCAAGCCCAGCGCGCGGTCGGCGAGGCGAGGCTCGAATACCTCCGCGCGCTCGGCGAGATGTGGCGGGCGGCGAGCGAGATCGCGGGACTCACCCTCGAAGACAACTGGCCGGCCGCGCCCGCGCCGCAACCGACAAAGACACGGTGAACACCATGAGATTTCTCCGCACTATCAAGCCGCTCTCCGCCCTCGCCCTCGTCGCCGGGCTCGCGCTCGCCGCCTACTTCACCCGCGGCTCGTGGCTGCCGTACGTCCTCCGCACGCCGCCCACAGAGACCCCTTCAGGTGGGGAAGAGGTCGGCCCCCCGCCGGTGAAGATCATCGTCTCCGAGCAGGCCCAACAGAACCTCGGCATCACCGCGAAGTCCGCCGCCCCGCAGACCTTCTGGAAGACGATCCGCGTCCCCGGCATGGTCGTCGACCGGCCCGGCCAGAGCGACCGCGGGGTCGTGGCCCCCGTGACCGGCGTCGTGACGAAGGTCGGCTTCTTTCCCGGCGACACGGTGAAGCCCGGTGACACGCTCTTCACCCTCCGGCTGATGAGTGAGTCGCTGCACCTCGCGCAGACCGAGCTGTTCAAGGCGACCCAGGACATCAAGCTCGCACAGGCCCAGCGGCAGCGGCTCGCGGCGTCGGGCGGTGCCGTCCCCGAGTCGAAGGTCATCGAGGTGGACAACCAGATCCGCCGGCTCGAGGTGGCCGCGAAAGCCTACCGCGAGGACCTACAGAACCGCGGACTCCGCCCGGATCAGGTTAGCGCCGCAGCAGACGGCAAATTCGTGACCGAGATCACCATCCCCGTCCCCGCGCGGGCTCCGGCTCCGTCCCCGACGCCGTCCCTCGCGGGGCCGAGCTCGGACCCGACCGCCCCGACGTTCGAGGTCCAGGAATTGAAGGCCGAGCTCGGCCAGCAGGTGCAGGCCGGGCAGACGCTCTGCCTGCTCGCAAACCACCAACTCCTCGCCGTCGAGGGCCGCGCGTTTCGCGACGAGACCCCGCTCCTCGAGCGGAGCGTCCGCGAGAAGTGGCCGGTCGAGATCGACTTCCAGGAGGAGGAGGAGGCGACCGACTGGCCGACACTCGACCAACCGTTCCGCATCCGCCACCTCGCGAACACCATCGACCCGGTCAACCGCACCTTCGCCTTCCGCATCCCGCTCGAGAACCAGTCCCGGGCGATCGAAGACGACGGCCGCACGCAGATGCTCTGGCGGTTCCGCCCGGGGCAGAAGGTGAAGCTCCTCGTCCGGGTCGAGAGGCTCGACAACGTCTTCGTCTTCCCGAAGGACGCCGTCGCCCGCGACGGCGCGGAGGCGTTCGTCTTCACCCAGAACGTGAATACTTTCGAGCGGAAACCGGTCCGCGTCCTCACGGAAGACCGGGACCGGGTGGTCGTCGCGAACGACGGTGCGATCGTCCCCGGGTCGTTCGTGGTGCAGGGGGCCGCGACGCAGCTCGGCCGGATGACGAAGTCGCAGTCGGGTGGCGTCCCGAAGGGCTTCCACGTCCACGCCGACGGGAGCCTCCACAAGAACGAAGACGAGGGGAAGGAGTAAGACCATGCTCAACGCCGTCATCCGCCTCGCCCTCTCCCACCGGCCGCTCGTACTCGCCGGGTGCCTCGTCGTGCTCGTCTACGGGGGGTATCTGTCCACGACGCTCCCCATCGACGTCTTCCCGGACCTCGACCGGCCGCGGGTGGTGATCCTGACTGAGTGCCCGGGACTCGCCCCGGAAGAGATCGAGACGCTCGTCACGCAGCCGATCGAGACGGCCATCCTCGGGGCGTCCGGCGTCGAAGCGGTCCGCAGCCAGTCGAGCCAGGGGATGAACGTCATTTACGTCGAGTTCGGTTGGAAGACGGATGTCCGCTACGCGCGGCAGGTCGTCGCCGAGCGGCTTTCGACAGTCCCGATGCCGCCCGGCATTCGCCCGCAGATGACCCCGCCGGCGTCCATCATGGGGCAGATCCTCCACGTCGGCATTCACCGCCAGACGGGTCCGAAGGGAGGTGATCTCGCGATGCTCGGTGAAACCGGGCTCGTCGCCGAGCGGGTCGGAAGTGGTGGCACAGCGACTGTCGCCGTCTGGCGGCCGCGGGAGCGCAACGACCCGTCGAAGTGGGAGCAGGTTAAGGCGGAGCAATTATCCTGGGAGCCTACCGCCCCGGGCCGCAAGGCGACCGCGGTGCTCGGCGGCCGCACCCACACCGCGACGTTCCGCACCCCACTCGAAGAGCGGATGGACATCCGGACGACCGCCGACTGGCTCGTCCGCCCGCGGCTCCTGAAGCTACCCGGCATCGCCGAAGTGATCGTCATGGGTGGGGACCGGAAGCAGTACCAAGTGCTGGTCGATCCGGACCGGCTCCAGGAGTACAACGTCTCGCTCCAGGAAGTCGAAGAGGCGATCAAGTCGAACAACCTGAACTCGAGCGGCGGGTTCATCGAGGAGGGGCAGAGCGAGCGACCGGTGCGGGTCATCGCCCGCCTCGGCCCGGTCCCGCAGAAGGTGCTCGCCGACCTCCGCCAGGTGCCGGTGAAGACGACCCTCGACCGGGCGGTCCTCCTCGGCCACGTCGCGACCATCGAGGAAGGCCCGGCCCCGAAGCGGGGCGACGCGAGCATCGACGGGCACGCGGGGGTCGTCATCACCATCGTCAAGCAGCCGCACGCCGACACCCGAAAGCTCACCGAGGATGTGAAGGCCGTCCTCCGCGACACCGAGGCCTCGCTCCCACCGGACACGGTGGTGAACACAGACCTCTTTCAGCTCAAGAGCTTCATCGACCGCGGGGTCTACTACGTCGAAGAGGCGCTCCTCCTCGGGGCGGCCCTGGTCGTCGTCGTCCTGTTTCTGTTCCTGCTGAACCTCCGGACGACGTTCATCACTCTGACCGCCATCCCGCTCTCGCTCGTCATCACGACGCTCGTGTTCCGAGCGATCAGCCTCCTCACGGGGACCGAGCTCTCGATCAACGTGATGACGCTCGGCGGCATCGCGGTCGCGATGGGCGAGCTCGTGGACGACGCCATCGTGGACGTCGAGAACATCTTCCGCCGGCTCCGGGAGAACAACGCCCTCCCCGCCCCCAAGCCGGCACTGGTCGTCGTCTACGAGGCGAGCCGGGAGATCCGCTCGGCCATCGTCTTCGGCACCGCCGTCGTCATCCTCGCCTTCCTCCCGCTGTTCGCCCTCTCGGGCGTCGAGGGGAGGCTTTTCATCCCGCTCGGGATCGCCTACATCGTGTCGATCCTCGCCTCCCTCGTCGTGTCCCTCACCGTCACCCCGGTTCTCTCGTACTACCTGCTCCCCGCTTCCGCCGCGGCGCACGGGCACGAAGACGGGCTTCTCCTCCGCGTGCTCAAGCGGGCGGCGACTCGGCTCATCCGGTTCAGCATGGACCGGGCGACGACTCTGCTCGTTGTCACCTGGGTCGTCGTCGGGCTCTCCGCCTGGCAGCTCACCCGGCTCGGGTCCGACTTCCTCCCGAAGTTCGACGAGGGGAGCGTGCAGATCAACGTTGCCCTCCCCGGCGGGTCGTCGCTCAAGGCGTCGAACGAGGCCTCGGCCCTCATCGACGCGAAGCTCAAGACGATGCAGAGGACGCCCGAGAACCCGGACGGGCCGGTGCTCCACTTCGCCCGCCGCACCGGCCGGGCGGAGCTCGACGAGCACGCCCAGCCGGTGAACGTCGGCGAGTACATCCTGACCATGAACCCGGACTCGGGCTACCGCCGGGACGAGTTCTTAAGGACGCTCCTCACGGGCCTCCGGAGCGACGTGCCCGGCGTCGAGCTCGAGGCAGAGCAGCCGCTCTCGCACCTGATCAGCCACATGCTCTCCGGCGTGAACGCTCAGATCGCGATCAAGCTCTACGGCGACGACCTCGATAAGCTCCGCGAGCTCGCGGGGCAGATTCGGGACGTCATCGCGGACGTCCCCGGGGTGACACCGCCCATCATTGACCCGCAGGAACGGGTGGACGAGTTGCACGTGGTTCTCCGCCCGGAGGACCTCGCGCTCTACGGGTTGAGCCGCGAGTACGTGGCCGAGTTCGTTCAGACCGCACTCAAGGGCGAGGCCGTCTCCCAGGTGCTCGAAGGGCAGCGGCGGTTTGACCTCGTCATTAAGCTGAAAGAACCATACCGCTCGGACGCTTTTAAGCTCGGCGACCTCCGGCTCGACCTCCCGAACGGGCGGGGGCAGATTCGGCTCCGCGAAGTCGCGGACTTCCCGACCGCCTCGAGCGGGCCGAACCTGGTGAACCGGGAGAACGTCCGCAGGAAGCAGGTGGTCCGGTGTAACGTCTCCGGGCGCGACCTCGGAACCACGGTCGAAGAGATCGAACGCCGGGTGAGGAGCCGCGTCACGATGCCGGAAGGCTACTTCGTCGAGTTCGGCGGTCAGTTCGAGGCCCAGCGGTCGGCGACGCTCCTCATCAGCGTGCTCGCCGGCGTCTCGCTCGCCGGCATCTTCATCGTGCTGATGATGCTCTACCCGTCCGCCCGGATAACACTCCAAATTCTGAACGCCATTCCGACGGCGTTCATCGGCGGGGTTCTGGCGCTCCTCGTCACCGGGCAAACGCTCACCGTCGCGAGCCTCGTCGGGTTCGTCTCGCTCGGCGGCATCGCCGTCCGGAACGGCATCCTGCTCGTGACCCATTACTTCCACCTCATGAAAGAGGAGGGCGAGAGTTTTACGCCGCAGATGGTCATGCGGGGGAGCCTCGAGCGGCTCGCGCCGGTGCTCATGACGGCGCTCACCGCCGGCATCGCGCTGCTCCCGATCGTTCTCGGCGGGCGGAAGCCGGGCCTAGAAATCCTCTACCCCGTCGCGACGGTGATCCTGGGAGGGCTCCTGACCTCGACGTTCTGCGAGTTCCTGATCCACCCCGGGCTGTTCTGGCGGTTCAGCGGCAGGGACGCCGAGCGGTTGGCACGGACGAAGGACTCGGACGAGGCGCTGCTCCGTGCGGCGGCCTGAAGGGTGACATAGGACTGGTAACACTTAACAAGTGGAGGACGAGATGAAGAACGGACTGAAAATCGGATGCGCCCTGATCATCGCGGCGGTGGTCGCCACGGGTTGTGACTCGGGGAGCAAACGGACGGACGCGAAGAAGGACACGCCGCCGGCAAAGGAGAGCAAGGAGCACGGCCACGGGCACGGGCCGAACGGCGGGGTGCTGTTCGACTTCGGGAAGTACCACGCCGAGTTCACCGTGGACCACGGGAAGGCCGAGGCGACGGTCCTCATCATCGGGAACGACGAGAAGACGCCTGTCGCCGTCGCCGCGAAGGAGCTGACGCTGACCATCAAGGAGACGAAGACGAAGGACGGGAAGGTGGTGCCGGCGATGACGGTGAAGCTCCTCCCGAAGGACGAGGCGAACGGGAAGGCATCGAAGTTCGTCGGTTCCGACCCCGGCATCGGGAACGTCGCGGACTTCGAGGGCACGGTCATCGGCGAGGTGGACGGGAAGCCGTCCCAGGGGGAGTTCAAGGAGTAGGCCGGGCGGGATGCAGACAAGGCACTTTTAACCGACGTGGGCCGGCCGCCAGCAAGGCGGCCGGCCCTTTGGGGGGAGGACACGATGCACAACACTGATCCCACACGGTGGCAGGAGAGCCACGACTTCGACACCGGCAACCGGTCGGGCGAGCGGGGCACCCGTCGGGTCGTCCTGCTCACGGCCACAATGATGGTGGCCGAGATCGTCGCCGGGTGGCTCACCAACTCGATGGCCCTGCTCGCGGACGGCTGGCACATGGGGACGCACGTCGCGGCCCTGAGTATCACCGCGTTCGCCTACTGGTACGCCCGGCGGCACGCCGTCGACCCCCGGTTCGCGTTCGGGACGTGGAAGGTCGGCGTCCTCGCCGGGTTCACCAGCGCCGTCATCCTGGGCGTGGTCGCCCTGTACATGGCCTACGAGTCGGCCCTTCGGGTGATAACTCCGCTCCCCATCCGGTACGACCAGGCCATCGTCGTGGCGGTGATCGGGCTCGCGGTGAACCTTTTGAGCGCGTGGCTGCTCCGCGGTCACGAGCACGACCCGGACCAGCTCGGCCACCGCCACGACCACGGGCACCACACCGGGGACGGATACCACGACCTGAACCTGCGGGCCGCGTACCTGCACGTCCTCGCCGACGCGCTGACCTCGGTCTTCGCCATCGTCGCCTTGGCCGGCGGCAAGCTGTTCGGCTGGGACTGGCTCGACCCCGCGATGGGCATCGTCGGGGCCGCCGTCATCACCCACTGGGCCTGGGGACTTCTGCGGCTGACCAGCCGGGTGCTGCTCGACCGCGAGATGGACGACCCGGTCGTGCAGGAGGTCCGTGACGCGATCGAGGGCGACGGCGAGGCGGTCGTCGTGGACCTGCACGTCTGGCGGGTGGGGCCGGGGAAGTACGCCTGCATCGTCGGGCTGGTGACGGCCCACCCGGAGCCGCCGGACCACTACAAGGAGCGGCTCCGGGTACACGAGGAGCTCGTCCACATCACCGTCGAGGTCCACCACTGCCCGGGCGAACACCCGCACGCAGGGGAACTGCCGGTGGCAACCCACGCGGACGCGATTTGACCGCTGGGGAGCCTCAGAGGCACTGAGCCCACTCTGCCACTTCGCCGACCGGCTCCCCGGGCGGCTTCCTACCGTCGACGACGAGGGCCGCCCGGGCCTTGATGTCGTTCCCGACTTGGGCCTCGGTCTGATGGCTGTCAAAAGCTGTCAGGGGACGTCCGCCGGGCGACCGGCGAGTGAGGGGTGCCCGCCGGATCGACGAGCCGAAGCCGGCCAGGGCCACCCGCGCCTCCAGCAACTCGGCGACCTCGACGTGTAGCACTCCATCGGCGACGAGCAACTCCCCCGAACCCACGGGAGCTTGGCCGAGAACCCGGCGCGGAACTACCCAGGGCTCGTCCCGGAGCAGCCCATCGCCCACCACCTGCCGATGAAAAAAAACTTTGTCGCCCAGCTGGCTTAGCGCTGCGGGAGCTGGCACCCTGCGCGCAGGTCAAGGAATCAAACGTCGTTTCACATCTCCCGAGTGTTCATGGTCAGACAACGCACGAGTGATTCCCGACCCGACGGCCCGCGGCACACGCCGCGGGCCGTTCTTTGCCGGCCGGCTGCCCCCGCGGCCCGCCGCAGCCCCCTGGCGGGCGCGAACGGGTAGCGGCCATGGCGACGACTCACACCAAACACTCGCGCCGCCCGGCCCCGACGGCCGGTGCTACGCTCTTCGACCTCGACACCCCGCTCCACCCCGGAGGATCAGATGATGCTGTACAAGACGATGGCCCTCGGACTCCTCGAAAGCCGGCCCCGGCTACACCACCGACTCAAGGCGGAGCGGCTGCTCCTCCGGACGACGGAGAACCTCGCGCGGGAGTTGAAGGCGGGCCACGAGGCTTGGACGAGGCGGCTGGCCCGGTCCTGCCCGCCGCGGGGGGAGGTTCAGGCCGGGAGCGAGGGGCTGGAGCTGGCGCTCTGGGACGTGGAGGACTTGGTGGCCCGGCTCCTCGCCGAGGGGACGGAGCCGGCGGACTTCCCGGCGGCGATCGCGGAGCGGGGCCGGCTGCGGCCCGCCTGAGCCGCCTCCAGCCCACCCTCTTCGACCTGCTCCCGGGAGCGGAGCCCGACCCCGCCGGGCCGGCCGTCCTCCCGCCCCCGCCGCCGCGGGACGACCAACCGGCCCCGCCGCCCCGTCCCGGGATCGCGGGCGGGGAGAAGGCCAAGGCGGCCGACCTCCTCGCCGCCGTCCGGGCCCTCAAGGACGCCGAGGCGGACGGGCGGCCGGCGACGCCCGCGGAGAAAGACCTCCTCGCCCGCTTCCCGGGCTTCGGCCCGCTCGCCCGCGCGATCTTCCCGAACCCCCAGACCGGCCGATACCGGGACGCCGGGTGGGAGGCGCTCGGCACCGAGCTCCGGCAACTCCTCACCCCGGAGGAGTACGCGAGCGCCAAGCGGACCACCTTCACCGCCTTCTACACCGCCCCGGCCGTCATGGCGGCCGCCTTCGCCGCCGCCGCCCGGCTCGGGGTGCCGCCCGACGCCACCTTCCTCGAGCCCGGCTGCGGGGTCGGCCACTTCCTCGCTTACGCCCCCCCGGCGGCCCGGTTCATCGGGGTCGAACAGGACTCCGTCTCCGGCCGGATCGCCCGGCTCCTCCACCCCGGGCACGACATCCGGGTCGAGAACTTCCGGGACACCCGCCTGCCCGACGGGGGGATCGACGCCGCGGTCGGGAACGTCCCGTTCGCCGACCTCAAGTACGAGCACGCCGGGCTGAAGCTGTCGCTCCACGACTACTTCCTCGCCAAGGCGGTGGACGCCCTCCGCCCGGGGGGCGTGCTCGCCGCCGTCACCTCGCACTTCACCCTCGACAAGCAGAACGCCGCCGCCCGCGAGTACCTGGCGTCCGCCGCCGACTTCGTGGGGGCGATCCGCCTCCCGTCCGAGGCGTTCAAGCGGGAGGGGACGGCCGTCGTCACCGACCTCCTGTTCCTCCGCAAGCGGGCCGCGGGCGAGCCGGCCCGCCACGCCGCCCCCGACTGGCTCGCGGTCGGCCCGCTCCCCGTCCCCGGGGCGGAGGGGGTGGCGGTGAACCGCTACTTCCTGGCCCGCCCCGAGATGGTGCTCGGCACCTGGGCGCTCACGGACACCCTGTACGGCGGCGAGGGGTACAGCGTCCGCGGGACGGGCGACCTCCCGGCCGCGCTCGCTGTCGCGGTCGGCCGCCTGCCGGAGTTCCCCCCATTCCGGGCGTCCGCGCCACGGGCGGCCCCGGCGGTCGCCCCGCTCCCGCCTCCCGATCGGCACGTCACCGAGGGGAGCTTCTTTGTCGCGGACGGCGGCACCGTCTGCCAGTCGCTCGGCGGTGAGGCCGTGCCGGTCGTCTACGGCGGGCGGACGCTCCGGGCCGACGGAGGTGTCGTCGGTAGGCAAGTCGCCGCTCTCATCGACCTCCGCGACCTCGCCCGGCGGGTGCTCCGGTCCCAGAACGAGGCCTGGCCGGAAGCCCACCGGGAGGAGGCCCGCCGGGAGCTGAACCGGGCCTACGACCGGTTCGCCGCCCGCTACGGCCCGGTGAACGCCACCACCTTCTCCGAGACCGCCGACGGGGCCGTCGTCCGGCGGATGCCGAACCTGGTGAAGTTCCGGGAGGATCCGGACGCCATGCTCGTCATGTCCCTTGAGGACTACGACGAAGTGGCGGGGACGGCCGGGAAGGCCGCCGTCATGGTACGTGACGTGGTCGGGCAGGCCCCGCCCGTCACCCGGGTCGGGTCCGCCGAAGAGGGCCTCCTCGTCTCGCTGAACCAACGGGGCGCAGTCGATCTCGCGTTCATTGCGGGCCTCTATGGCCGGCCCGAGGGCGAGGTGGTCCGGGAGCTCGGCGACCTCGTCTACCGCGACCCCGAGTCCGGCTCCTGGCAGACGGCCGACGCCTACCTCTCGGGGAACGTCCGGGCGAAGCTCTCCGTCGCCGAGCGGGCCGGCCCGGAGTACGCCCGGAACGCAGACTCTCTGAGGGCGGTCCAGCCGGAGGACGTCCTCCCGGGCGACATCGAAGCGAACCTCGGTGCCCCGTGGATACCCGAACCGGACGTTCAGGCGTTCGCGGCAGAACTCTTCCGGGTCGAGCCCGCGTCGGTTCCGGTCGCCCACCTGGCCAAGGACGCCGTCTGGAACCTCGCCGCCGACCCGGCGGCCCTCCGCTCCGTCGCCGCGACGTCCGAGTACGGGACGGTCCGGGCGAACGGCACCTGGCTCCTCGAACTCGCCCTCAACATGAAGGCCCCGGTGGTGTACGACACCGTCCGCGTCGAGGGCCGCGAGGAGCGGGTGGTGAACAAGGAGGATACTCTCGCCGCCCGGGAGAAGCAGAAGCTCATCAAAGAGCGGTTCCGGGACTGGGTGTTCGCCGACCCGGACCGGACCGAGCGGCTGGTGCGGCTCTACAACGACGCCTTCAACAACCTCCGCCCCCGGCTCTTCGACGGCTCGCACCTCGACTTCCCGGGAATGAACCAAACGGTCCGGCTCCGGCCCCACCAGACGGCGGCCGTGTGGCGCGGGATGACCGCCGGGAACACGCTCCTGGCCCACGCCGTCGGTGCCGGCAAGACGTTCACGATGGCCGCGACCGGCATGAAGATGCGGCAGGCCGGGCTCGTCCAGAAGCCCATGTACGTGGTCCCGAACCACCTCCTCGAGCAGTTCGCCCGCGAGTTCCTCCAGCTCTACGCGAACGCTCGGCTCCTGGTCGCCGCGAAGGAGGATCTGGCCCGGGACCGCCGGAAGCTCCTGACCGCCCGCATCGCCAGCGGCGACTGGGACGGGGTGGTCGTCACCCACTCGTCGTTCGAGCGGATCGGCATGTCGCGGGACTACCAGGAGCGGTTCCTCCGGGACCAGATCGCCGAGTACGATCGGCTCCTCGCCGAGCACGCGGCCACGGGTGGCACCGGCCGGAACCTGATCAAGACCATCGAGAAGCAGAAGGCGGCCCGGGAGGGGCGGCTCAAGGACCTCCTCGCCGCCGACAAGAAGGACGACGGCCTCGTGTTCGACGAGCTCGGGGTGGACCACCTGTTCGTGGACGAGGCCCACTACTTCAAGAACCTCGAGACCCCGACCAAGATGGACCGGGTGGCCGGCATCCAGACCGGGGGCAGCGAGCGGGCGTTCGACCTCTACATGAAGGCCCGCTACCTCGGCGAGCGGCACCCGGGGCACGGCCTGACGTTCGCCACCGGCACGCCCATCAGCAACACGATGGTCGAGCTCTACACGGCCCAGCGGTTCCTCGAGCCGGACGGCCTCCGGGCGCGGGGGATCGAGCACTTCGACGCCTGGGCGGCGACCTTCGGGGAGGTGGTGGACACGATGGAGATCGCCCCCGACGGGGCGAGCCTCCGGCCCCGGAGCCGGTTCGCCCGGTTCACGAACCTGCCCGAGCTCCAGCAGATGTTCCGGGCGTTCGCCGACGTCCAGACGGCGGACATGCTCGACCTCCCGCGGCCACGCCTGACCGGCGGGAAGCCGGTCGTTATCGGCTGCCCGATGTCCGACGCGCAGCGCGAGCTCCAGAACGGCCTCATCGAGCGGTACGACCGGCTCCGGTCGGAACGGGTGGACCCCCGGGACGACAACGCGCTCGCCATCACGACCGACGGGCGGAAGCTCGCCCTCGACGCCCGGATGCTGTCCGCCGGTGCCCCCGACTTCCCCGGCTCGAAGGTGAACGCGCTCGTCGAAACGGTCCTCGCCGTCTGGGAGCGGACGGCGGCCGTCCGCGGCACGCAGATGGTTTTCTGCGACATGGGCGTCCACCCCACCCCGTGGGGGTACTCGGCCTACGACGAGGTGCTCCGAAAGCTCGAGGCCGGCGGCATCCCTCGGGAGGAGCTTGCGGCCGTCGGCGACGCGGACTCGGACGCGAAGAAGCAGGCGTTGTTCGAGCGGGTCCGGTCGGGCCGGGTGCGGGTCGTCCTCGGGAGCACCCAGAAGATGGGGACCGGGACGAACGTCCAAAAGCGGCTCGTCGCGCTCCACCACTTGGACGCCCCGTGGAAGCCGGCCGAGGTCGAGCAGCGGGACGGGCGCATCCTCCGGCAGGGGAACGAGAACGCGGAGGTGGCGGTCTACCGCTACGTGACGGAAGGCTCCTTCGACGCCTACATGTGGCAGGCCCTCGAGACCAAGGCCCGGTTCATCGCCCAGGTGATGAGCGGGGACGGGGTGGCCCGGACCGCCGAGGACGTGGGCGGCCAGGAGCTCTCCTACGCCGAGGTGAAGGCGATCGCGTCCGGGAACCCGGCGGTCTTGACGCTGGCCGAGGCCGACGCCGAGCTCAAGCGGCTCGCGCTCCTCAAAAAGAACCACGTCGACGAGCAGTACGTGGCCCGGTGCCGGGTGCGGGACCTCCCGGCCCAGATCGGGAGACTCTCCGAGCGGCTGGCCGACCTCTCGGCCGACAGGGAGACGGCCGCGGCCCGCGCGACCGAGCCAGTGACCATCGACGGCCGCCCGCTGTTGTGCGAGGACGCGACCCGCGCCCTCGGCCGCCGCCTCGACCTCCTGCCGGCGTCGGTCCGGGACGCGCGCCCCGTGCCGCTCGGGGTCTACCGCGGCCTCCCCTTCGGCCTCGTCCTCCACCCGCACTTCGAGCCGGACGTGTACCTCGAAGGGGCCGTCCGCCGGACCGCCTCCCTCCGCGACCACCAGGGACCGCGGGCCGTCCTGAACGCCCTGGAGCGGCTGGCCGCGTCCTACGACGACGAGTGCGGACGGGTCCGGCAAGACCTCTCGATCGCCGAGTCCCAGCTCCGCGACTACCAGGCCCGGCTCGGGCGGCCGTTCCCGCACGACGGCTACCTGGCGGAGCTCTCGGCCCTCCGCGACGCCCTCAAGGTCGCCCTCTCCGGCGGCGTGGACGAGCGGGACGGCAGCCCGCTGGACGCCGCCGAGATCGCCGCCCGGATCGCCGCGCTCCGGGCCGGGACCACCG
Organism: Isosphaera sp.; assembly: GCA_013822345.1. Taxonomy (GTDB): domain Bacteria; phylum Planctomycetota; class Planctomycetia; order Gemmatales; family Gemmataceae; genus Gemmata. Next base: position 7,065 of record PNKH01000082.1, on the reverse strand, counting down.
CCGCCGCCGCGACCGAGCGGGCGGCCCGGCCCCGCCCCGCCGCCGAGGAGCCGGTCACCGCGCGGATCCGCCGCCGGGCGGAGGAGGCTGGGGGCGTAGGGACGTCGAGCCCGTCCGGCCGGGGGGGCGTGTGACGGGGTCCGGGGAACGGCGAGCCGGGAGGGCGGCCGCGGGCGTCGAGGTTCCCCCACCCGCGCGGCGACCGCCGCCCTTCTACGAGCGGGGCGGGGTCGTCCTCTACCACGGCGACTGCCGGGACGTCCTCCCCGCACTCGAGCCGGGGAGCGTCGACCTCGTCCTCACCGACCCGCCCTACGGGGCGACCGCCCGGCCGTGGGACACGCCCCCCGACCTGCCGGCGTTCTGGCGGGCCTGCGCCCGGCTGCTCGCGCCGGCCGGGTCGGTCGCCCTCACCGCCAGCCAGCCGTTCACGGCCGCCGCCGTGACGAGCAACCTCGGGTGGTTCCGGCACGAGTGGATCTGGCGGAAGTCCCGGGCGGCGAACTTCGGCGGGGCCCGCTACCAGCCTATGAAGAAGCACGAGTCGGTGCTCGTCTTCGCCCCCCGGCGGTACAAGTACCGGCCGGTGCTCGTCCCCGGGTCGGCTTACCGGAGCCGCACCCAGCGGCCGCGGGCGGACACCCGGTACGGCACGTTCGGACGGGCCACCTACCAGCCGAACGAGACCCGCGCCGCCCGGTATCCGGGGAGCGTCATCGACGTGCCGAGCCTCCGGCAGCAGGACTCCCGCCACCCGACCCAGAAGCCGCTCGGCCTCATGGAGTACCTCGTCCGGACCTACACCGACCCGCTCGACCTGGTCGTCGACCCGTACGCCGGGAGCGGGACCACACTCCTCGCCGCCCGCCGGCTCGGCCGCCGGGCGATCGGTGTCGAGGCCGAGGGGCGGTACTGCGAGGCCGCCGCCCGGCGGCTGGACGAGGGCTGATGGTGGACTGATGTCCCGACCCCGACCGGCCGCAGCGCGGGGTACGCCGCCCGCCGGCCGGCCACCACCCCCGCCTTGGGCACCAAAAAAATGTCGTCGCCCAGCTGGCTTAGCGCCGCCGGAGCTGGCACCCTGGCCGCGGGTAGACGAGAAATCAAACACCGTTCCACCCCTCAACGCCCTTGAGGGGTAGGAGTCGCACGAAGAGGTTTTCGTGCCCTATCCCTCTGCACCCCGCAGAGGGCTTTCCCGTGGCAGTTCTGACCAAGGCCTCCCGCCAACTCTTCGCCCGCACCCCGGACGAGTCCGTGCCGGACTTCGGCACGCTGCTCGACCGGTGCTGGGAGCAGAGGAACCGGAGCCGCGACCGCTGGCAGCTCCCCCAGACCATCACCCCCGTCCCCCTCGAGGGGGGCGTCGGGCTCGAGGTCGAGGGGGGCGAGCGGTTCGCGCTCAACGACTGGAGCTTCACCCAGCTCTGCAAGATGGCCCAGGTGAGCAAGGAGACCGTCAACAAGCTCACCCCCGAGACGGCCGCCACCGCCCTGGCCGAGACGCTCCCGGTCGGCAAGAAGCCGACCCAGCTCCTCACCGCCGGGGGTGCCGTCCGGGCGGTCCACGGCACCAACTACAGCCGGCTCTGGAACGCCGACCTGGTGGACGCCGTGGCCGACGCCGCGGCCGGCACCTTCGCCGCCCCGCCCAAGGGGTTCAACGGCGCGACCGGCCTGTACCTCGGGGAGCAGGACCTGTTCGCCTTCCTCATCGACCCGGACGGGTGGTGCGAGGTGGACGGCGAGGCGTTCGCCCCCGGCTTCTTCGTCTGGAACTCGGAGGTCGGCCGCCGCTCGGTCGGCGTCCAGACGTTCTGGTTCCAGCAGGTCTGCCAGAACCACATCGTGTGGGACGCGACCGAGATCGAGGAGGCCACCTGGACGCACACGGGCCGGGTGGACGAGGCCGTCCCAACCATCCGGAAGCTCGTAGCCGCCCTCGCCCGGAAGCGGGACGAGCGGAAGGACACCTTCGTCAAGGTGCTCCGGAAGGCGGTCCGGACGGAACTGGGGTCGGACGCCGAGGAGGCCTTGAAGGCCCTCACCCGGCACGGCATCCCGCAGGGCCTCGGCCGGCTCGCGTGCGAGCAGTGCCACCAGCAGGGGAAGCGGTTCACCATCTTCGCCCTGGTGGACGCCCTGACCCAGATGAACCGGGAGGCCCGGTTCGCCGGCGACCGCACCGAGGCCGACATCCGCGCCGCCTCGCTCCTGAAGCTCGTGGCCGACGCCTCCGACCGGATCGCGCTCCTGGCCGCGTAGCCGCCGTCTCAGCGGCCGCACGGACGAGGCCGCACCGAGTCCAGGGCGGCGCGGGCATGAGGCCCGCCCGCTCCTTCCGTTCCCTTCCCCGTTCCCACGAAAGAGAGGGTAGTCCGATGGTCAAGACGAACACCGCTGCCAAGCCCGCCCCGAAGGCCGCGCCGCAGCCGCAGCCGAAGCCCGAGGCCGAGCCGAAGGGCGACCGCGAGCCGCCGGCCTACGTCTGCCGGGTCGGCCGGATCAAGGCGGCCTGCTGGCGGAACCACCACGAGGTGCAGGGGGTCTGGTACTCGGTCACCGTCAGCCGCACCTACAAGGTCGGGGACGAGTGGCGGCAGGCGACGAACTTCGGCAAGGACGACCTGCTGGTCGTGGCCGAGGTGTGCCGGCAGGCGTTCCTGTGGATCGCCCAGCAGAACGGCACCCAGCCCGCCGCCACCGCCGACGTGACGGCCGAGGAGGAGATCCCGATCTAGCGCGATCCCCGGCCGAGCAGCCCGAGCAACGACCGGAGAGGTTTTTTCCCGAGGTGCCCCGTGCGACCCCGACCTCTCCCCCATTTCCGCTCCTGTCTGACGGGCAGTGCGACCGTCCGGCGATTCAGTCGTCGTCCATCTGACCGCACACCACACACCGCGCGCCGTTCCACGCCGTGTGACCACAGGTCGAGCAGCGAAAGCTCCCGTGGACGTCCGGGCCGACGGGCCCGCCCCCAACCCCGTATGGGCCCCTGACCAGTCGGATGCCGCCCGCCTCGCTGATCACCTCGATGAGCGGGGTGAGCCGCATCGGCCGTGCGGCGACCTCCGGCTCCCGGTGGGGCGCGGTCTGCGAGGCGAACTCGCAGATCGCGGCGCGGAGGTCCTCTCGCAGATAACCCCCGGCGGCCGCCCGCTTGATGGCATTCCAGGACTTCGTGAGCTTCTGGCTGGTGACCACCTCTGCCGCGAGGGCGGCCGCCTTCGGGGCCTTCTCGGCCGCGATCTGAAGTTCGAGTTGGATACGCGGGGTCGGGTCAAACACCCGGCTCCGCTTCCGGCCGTTGCACGGCCCGCAGGCGGGCATCCAGTTGGCGAACGACTGGAGGTCGAAACCCGGGGACAGGCCGAACCCCGCGAGGACCTCCGCGAGTTTCGGCGGGTCGTCCAGCAGGGCCTCGGGGATGACGTGATCGACCTCCATGCTGAGCAGGTCGACCGGCACGCCGCACAGGTAGCACTTCTCGGCGTGTACGGTGTACACGGCGTACCGCTCTTCATCGCTGAACTGGCGCTTTCCCATCCCCTGCCTCGAACCAAAACCCGAACCCGGTGCGGTCGGTGGCTGCATTGTTCCGTCGTACCGAAGGCAGTGCCCGCTGTCGAGCCGCCGGGGCACACCACTTCTCGCCGAGGTCCGCTCGCTGTAACTCATCTGTGTGGACACCACCGAGGGTGCCAAGCTCTCGAGGGGTCGGGTAGGCTCGCCGAAGAGAGGCAAAATCGTCCGCACGGAATCCGCACGGAAAGGCGTGCAACGGTGTCAAAAACGGCCTTCCGGGCACGCGACTGGATCGCGACACCCCCCGAAAACGCCTGGAAAACGTGCCACCCGTGCCAGCCGTGACGGGCGGAAGGCGCTTCTGCATTGGCAAGTAGTTGTTTCTCTGAATCGGCAAGTAAAGTAGGAGTTGCATCCGCCCATCTGTCACATCTCTGCTCTTGAACTGCGTTTGCGTCAATCGGATCCTGGTGGCACGTGTCGAGGCTGAAGGGTTGTTGGAAGGGATTTGGCAGGGATATCCCGCCTTACGCTCTCCAGTTGGAAATGGCCGCGATGCCGATCGAAAATAGAAACCCGGTTCCACACAAGGGTTCGGGTGGCGAACGCCCGGCCATAGCCCTGCGGGCAAGGCTTGCTTTCCGTTGTCGTGGAACAAGAGAAATCCTCACCCCTCATTGTGTGACCGGCTCACGAGCCGTCTTGTCCGTCGGTGGCGCGACGGTCGCCGAGGCCCAGTGACTTGATGCGAGAAGCGAGCGTCGTGGGCCGGAGGTGGAGCAACTCGGCCGCCCCGCCGGGGCCGGACGCTTTGCCGTTCGCCTGTTTCAGCGCCGCCCGGATGTTGTCCGCCTCCATTTTCCGCACCTCGGCATCGGTCAGCACTCGGTCGGGGGCGACGAACGGGGGCTGGCGGAGCGGTGCGGCCGCGCGCGTTCGGAAGCTCGATGGCCAATCGACCGCCTTCGGCGGTGATGCCCGCGGGGCCGGTGAGGGGCCACGCCCGAACAACGGAGACCGCCATGACCCCGACCGCACCGCCCGTGATCGCCCCGCCGTTCAGCCTCGAAACCGACCTCCGCAAGGTGCGGCTGGCCGAGGACGCCTGGAACAGCCGCGACCCGCACCGGGTCAGCCTGGCCTACACCGAGGACTCGGTGTGGCGGAACCGGAGCGAGTTCGTCACCGGCCGCGACGCCATCCGGGCGTTCCTCGCCGGCAAGTGGGAGCGAGAGCACGACTACCAGCTAGCTCACCCCGGACTCGTCGGCGACCCGCATCCCCTCAGCCGCGTCCACCTGCCAGGTGTGATGCGGGGCGGTCGCCCGTGGCACCCCGCCGGCCGATGACCCAGCGAGGCGGGGGCGAGTCCGGCCGCCTTCAGCCACCGCTGGATGGCCCGCTCGGACGACCACGTTTGATCCGGGCACTGGTCGCTCGGTAGCACCCGGATCAACACGGCCTCCCACGTCGGGTGATCCCGCCGCATCCGCACGGCCACCAAATGCCGTGAATCGGGTCGAGAGTTACACCCCGTGGGGTTCCTCCGAGGAGACCGATGAGTTGATTCCGAAGCCGCGTCGAGTATAGTGGCTTAGCCACTGCGTCTCTGGTTCCGCTTAGACTCGGCCACGCGACCCCCGGAACCCGTCCTATGGATTCACCCCTCGTTCGCGACCCGGTGTACCAACAGCTCAACGCCAAGCTGAAGGCGCTGATGCACCGCGACTACCAGCTCGACGACCAGTTCCTGACCGAGAGGCAGATCGTTGACCGGTTCGGGGTCAGCCGGGCGACCGCGAACAAGGCGCTGGCCAGCCTGGTGTCCGAGGGGTTGCTGGAGTTCCGCAAGGGGGTCGGCACGTTCATCCGGCCGCGGGCCATCGCGTACGATGTCCGCTCCCTGGTCAGCTTCACCGAGAAGGCCCGGGCCGCCGGGAAGGTACCGGCCACCGAGTTGCTGACGTTCGGCCGGGTGCCCGCGGCCGAGGTCGAGCCCGAGGCCCGGGACGGGCTGGGGGCTGAGGCGGACACCCTGTGGGTGCTCGACCGGCTGCGGACGGCCGACGGCGTGCCGGTGATCCTGGAGCACCGGTACGTAGTCGAGGCCCTCTGCCCCGGACTGACCCGGGCGGAGGCGAAGGGGTCGCTGTACCAGGCGTGGACGGGCCGGCACAGGCTGGCGATCGGCGGTGCCGACGAGGTCATCCGGGCGATACCGCTCGGCCGGGAGCAGGCCGCGCAGCTCGGAGTCCCGGCCCGGTCCCCGGCGCTGGAGGTCACCGCCGTCGGTTTCCTGGCGGACGGCCGCCGGCTGTGGTGGGAGCGGACCCTGTACCGGGCCGACCGGTACGAGTTCCACACCCGGCTCGGGCCGATCTCGTCTGCCACCCCCGCCCGTGGGGCCCTCCGGACGGACGCGGCGGCCAGCGGGGCGAGCCGAAATGAGTACCCCGCTGGTGGCCGGCGCGACCCTGGCTAACGTCGATCAACGCAGTGCTCGCCACCGCAGCCGGGGAGGTGGTCGCCGGCCGCTCAGTGCCGACCGCGCCGCGACCGTCGGGCCGGGCGGTCGCGGGGCGGGTGGGCATGTTCCCCGCCGCCGGGGTGCGGGTGGAGCGGTCCCGGCTCGGCGGTCATGCCCGGGTGATGGGGGCGCTCTGACGCGCGGGCCGGGTCGACTTATCCCTTTCTGGAGCGTTCATGAAGTACAGCTACGACGAGTTGGCCAAGACGATCGACCACTCCCTCCTGCACCCGACCCTGACCGACCGGGAGTTGGAGGAGGGGTGCCGACTCGCCGCCCGGTACGGGGTCGCGTCCGTGTGCGTCAAGCCGTACGCCGTCAGGCAGGCGGCCGGGTGGCTGGCCGGGAGCGGGGTGCTGGTCGGTGCGGTGGTCGGGTTCCCGCACGGTAACTCGTGCACCGAGGCCAAGCGGTACGAAACCGAACTGGCCTGCCGGGACGGGGCGGCCGAGATCGACGTGGTCATCAACGTGGGCAAGGCGCTGGGCGGCGACTGGGGGTACGTCGAGCGGGACGTCCGGGCGGTGTGCGACGAGGCGCACCGGCACGGGGCGAGGGTGAAGGTCATCTTCGAGACCGACTACCTGGCGCACGGCGGGGCCGGGCTCGGGGCCGACGACCTCAAGCGAAAGCTGTGCGAGGTGTGCGAGCGGGCCGGGGCGGACTGGGTGAAGACGTCCACCGGGTACGGGTTCGTGAGGCAGCCGGACGGCGGCTACGGCTACGCGGGGGCGACCGAGCATGATCTGGCGCTGATGCGGGCGGCGTGCGGCCCTGGGGTGCAGGTGAAGGCGGCCGGCGGGGTACGGGACCTGGACGGGCTCATCCGGGTTCGCGACCTCGGCGCGACCCGGTGCGGGGCGACCGCGACCGCGACCGCCGCCATGCTCGACGAGTACCGCCGCCGTGAATCCCTGGGCGATCGCGGAGAGGCCGCACGGGCCGGGGCCTCCCTCGGAGGGGGCGGCTACTGACCCGTCGCGTGCGAACCTGGTCGGGTCGGCTGCTGCGGC
>PNKH01000081.1 GCA_013822345.1 Isosphaera sp. | reverse complement strand
CCCCCCGCCGGGGAGAGGTCGGCTCCGGCCCTTCGCCGGAGCCGGGTGAGGGGCGCCACGCACCGAGTCGCGCCGGAGCCGGCCCCGGCTCACTGCGGCTTCTTCCCCTCGATCGGGGCGATCTCGCGCACCCAGATGTTCCGGAACCGGACCGGGTTGCCGTGGTTCTGCAGCCGGATCGGCAGCCGCTCGGCGTGCTTCTCGTACGCCGGCGGGCGGTCGAAGAACGTCCCGCCGAGCAGCTCGAAGTGGTTGTGCACCACCACCCCGTTGTGGACGACGGTGACGTACGCCGGCTTCGCCACCTTCCCGTCCGGGGCGAACCGCGGGGCGGTGAAGACGATGTCGTACGTCTGCCACTCGCCCGGCCCGCGGGACGCGTTCACCATCGGCGGGGACTGCTTGTACACCGCCGCGGCCTGGCCGTCGAAGTACGTCGGGTTGTCGACCGAGTCGAGGATCTGGACTTCGTACTTGCCCATCAGGAAGACGCCGCTGTTGCCGCGGCCCTGGCCCTTCCCCTCGACCTTCTCGGGGGTGGCGAACTCGAGGTGGAGCTGGCAGTCGCCGAACGCGTCCTTGGTGGTGATGTCGGACTTCCGGACGGTGGCCACCCCGTCCTTCACCTCCCAGTTCTCGCCCTTGTCCCACCTCGACAGGTCCTTGCCGTCGAACAGGACGACGGCGTCGGCCGGGGGGTCGCGGTCGGTCTTGCCCGGGGCGACGACCTTCGGCTCCGGCCAGACGATCCCGCTCTTGTACTCCTTCACCTGGAGGGCGACGGCGGCGGACGCCGCCACCGCCACCGCCCCGGTCGCCCAGACCGCCGCTCGCGTCCCGGTCATCGCTCGCTCCCCGCTGAAACCTGGTGGGCTGCGGGTGATTGTCGGGCCGGGGCGGGGCGGTCGCAACCCGAAACCGCCCGACCAGGTCAAGGCCGGGGGAAGGTGGTGCGGACACGAAGTCGACGACGTGGGTCGATTGCCCACGTCAAAGGGGGCACGAGTTGTCAGCGTGTCGCCCGTCGCACCACACCAATCCGGTGGGGCAACGCCCACGTCACTCGCGTTGTCGACCTCGCGAAGCGCCTGCCCGCCGCCCCACCCGCAAGCCGGCCAACCCCGCCGTGAAGCGGGCGTCGGGCGGATGGACGCCCGCGACGTGCCGGCGGTGTTCATCACGAGTTGCACCCCGACGACGCCGCCACCGCCGGGCCGGGGCCGCAGGTGGCCGGAGGCCGGGTGCGGGCGGCGGAGCGGTTCCGGAAGAAGTCCGAGGGGAGTCGCCACGGGCGGGTGTACGGCCGGCACAGGCGGTGGCTCGGGAGTGCCCGGGGGCCGCTCGGAGGTGTCCCGCGAGCGGCAGTGGCACCTGCGAGGCCGACCCACAACCTCATGCTCCTCCCGGCTCACACGCCGGCCGGTGGTTCGTACGGATCGGCAGATCACACAAGTCGAGCAAAAGCAGGGGCTTAAGCAATTTCCCCCCTTTTCGCTTGACTCTGGTCGACAACGGTATAGGTCAAACCTGATTTTTTGTTACTGCTGGAACGTGCAGAGTATGTTGTTGACAAGGGGAGCAAGGAATTGCCCTCGCGGGTCGCTCGCTTGCCAGACGGCGCCGGATCCGGGGGCGCCGGAGATATTTCCGTTACACCGGGCGGGTTCTGCGATACACGTAAGATGGCTCACCCATCGACTCGATGGGATCGTTCTCTTGGCTGGACCCAGCAGTTGCGACCGGTTGGCGGCGATCGGACGTTCGCGACGGTGGCCCGAAATGTCGGGGCCGAGGCCGAGGTTTCAGTGGGCGTTGATCCGGGACAGACTCGTTGAGGGCAGCAGCCATGGGCATCACCAAACGGGACTTGCTGGTGGGATCTGGGGCGGCCGTTCTGGGCGCGTGCGGGCTCAAGGCTAAGCAGTTGCTGCGTCTTCCCCCGCACTTCGAGAGCAAGCCGCCGGAACCGCCGCCCGCGAGGGCGTCCTCCTACGCCCAGTCCGGGGAGGACCTGGTTGTTTCCTTCATCTTTGAGTACGTTCTCCCCGACCTCAAGAAGATCACTTACCTCGACATCGGTGCCGCCCACCCTTACGTAATCAATAACACGTACCTGTTCTACTCACGAGGCGGCCGGGGCGTCCTGGTCGAGCCGAACCCGGACCTGACCACGGTGCTCCGCAAGGAGCGGCCGGACGACAAGGTTCTGGAAGTCGGCATCGGGACTTCCGACGAGAAGGATGTGGACTTCTACGTCATGAACAATCCCGACCTGAGTACGTTCGACAAGGGACGCGCCGAGGAGCTCGCGAGGGGCGGGGACAAGATCGTGAACGTCATCAAGAGGCGTCTGGTCAACGTCAACAACGTGATGGCCGAGCACTTCAACGGTGCCCCGGATTTCTTCTCCATGGATATCGAGGGGTTGGATTTGGCGGTCCTCAAGACCATTGATTTCACGAAGTACCGGCCCAAAGTGATCTGCATCGAGACGATCACCGTGAACGGAACGTATGTTCCGGAAATCCGCAACTTCCTGCTCAGCAAGGACTACGTCGTCCGCGGGGAAACGCTGCCCAACACCATCTTCCTGGACAAGAAGTACAATCCCTCCTCCTGAGCCGGCCGAGAAGCGGACCCGGGGCGGGGCGCCGGGCTACGGTGTCCCGGTCCTTCGGGCTGAAGCCGCCCGGGTCACTTCGCCGGGTCGAGGATCTTCAGGGCGTCGGCGCCGTCGACCCGCTTGTACAGCGGCAGGTGGCGGTAGTACACCTCCAGGGTCAGCACGCACAGGGCGGTGGTGCCGAGCCGGCCGCAGTGGCCGCCGACCGTCCCGGCGTCCGCCTCCCAGCTCCCGAGGTTCGCCCCGTCCTTCCTCACCTGGAGGTCGACCAGCCAGTCCCGCATCCCGCCCTTCCGGGTCCCGCCCGCCTGCTTCTTCCCCTCGTTCCACTCCTTCCACTCGTCCCCGCCGAAGGCGTGGAGCACCTGGGTGGCGTAGTAGAAGTAGTACATGTCCAGCAGCGCGGCCTTCTCGGGCGCCGCCGGCGGCCGCTTCATCAGCCCGAGGACGCCGGCCTGCATCGCGGCGTTGTCCGGGGTCCAGTTGTCGATGGAGGATCGGCACCAGAGGCCGACCGCGGTCAGGCTGGTGCCCGGCCTGGCCCGGGTGTTGTCCTGGTAGCCGTAGGCCGACTTGCGGGCGCTCTTCGGGTCGTTCCCGTCCGGGTCGGCCCCGGCGAGGTCCAGGAAGGCGACGGCCTTCCTGACGACCCGGGCGTCGACGGTGAGGTCCTTGGACAGCCGGGCGGCCGTGAGCGCCTGGACCTGCCACCCGGTGATGGACGTGTCCCCGTTGTTCGGGTTCTTGGTCGAGTACCCCCAACTGCCGTTGGGCCCCTGGGCCCGCTGGACGGCGTTGACGGCGGCCTGGGCCGGGGCCTTCAGGGCGTCGTCCCGGGTCATCGCGTATGCCTCGCACAGGGCCAGGGTGGCGATCCCCTGGGCGTAGGCGTTATCCGTCAGCACCCCGGCCTTGTCGCCGAGGACCGGGCAGTTCTTGACCAGGTACGCCAGCCCGGCGGTGACGTACTGCTGGTACTTCTTCCCGGACTTGTGTGTCTCCCCGGCGGCCAGGAACGGGAGCAGGCACATCCCGGTCGCGGCGATTTTCTCCTCCTTCGAGGTGCCGTCGAACTGCCAACTCCCGTCCGCCTTCTGCTGCCTGGCGAGCCAGGCGAGACCGCGGGCGACCGCCAGCTCGCTCTCCTTGTTCCCGCCGCCGTCGGCCAGCAGCTTCTCCTTGGCCGCGCCGACCCGGCCGGCGAACGCCGGCGCGGGCGCGTCCTTGTCCGGGTCGGGCGGGACCGCCGCGGCCGCCGCGGCGGCGAGGGCCAGTCCGGCGAACAGGAACGGGACGGGTCGAGACATGGCGGACCCCCGTGGAGATGTGAGGTGGCGTGAGTCTAACCGCGGCGGCGGGGCCGGGCAACCGGCCCCGGCACGCGGTCGTGTCTCCGGTTCGCCGCTTGCGGCGTTGCGCCACCCCGAGCGCAACGCTGCAAGCGGCGAAACCGAGACCCGGCCCGCCGCCCGCACGGCTTCACTCCTTCCTGCCACATTTCGGTAACGGGCCGGACCCGGCGCCTTGAGACCCGCCCGACCCGCTGCTAGGCTAGAACCCGTCTTCGCGCGCCGGTCCGACCGACCTCTCCGACCGCCCCAGAGGCTTCCCATGCGCCGCACGTCCGGTTCGGTCGCCGCACTCCTCACCGCCGCGGCCGTCGGCGCCACCGGCACCGGACAGCCGCCGCCACCCGCACAACCCCCCGCCCCCAAACCCGCGACCCCGGCACCAGGCCCGAAGGTCGACCCGGCCGTCGCCAGGCTCATCGACGACCTCGGGGCCGACGACTACCGCACCCGCGAGAAGGCCGGCCGCGACCTCGCCGCCCTCGGCGACAAGGCCCTCCCCGCCATGCGCGCCGCCCTCGTCGGCAGCGACAGCCCGGAGGTCCGGCAGCGGCTCGCCGTCCTCGTCAAGAAGATGGACATCGAGCGGCTCGTCTCCCCCAAGCGGGTCACCCTCGCCGTCAAGGACAAGTCGGCCAAGGACATCTTCGACGAGATCGCCAAGCAGACCGGGTACCGGATCGACTACCAGGGCCGCGGCGGGCGGGAGGACAGGCACAGCTTCGAGTTCGACAACGCCCCGTTCTGGGTGGCCGTCGACAAGGTCGCCGCCGCCGCCGGGTGCACCGTCAACACCGACTACGAGGACGACACCGTCCGGGTGTACAGCCAGGGGGTGGTGAACCCGTACGTCGCGTACGCCGGCCCGTTCCGGTTCCTGGCCACCAACATCCACTCGAACAAGAGCGTCCAGCTCGCCAACCTCGGCCGCGGCGGCGGGCCGCACCGGCACGAGTACACCAACCTGAACTTCCAGATCCAGTCCGAGCCGAAGAACCCGATGCTCGGGGTGACCCCGGCGGAGGTGCTGGTGGCGGCCGACGACGCCGGGGTGTCGCTGCTCCCGCCGCGGGACCAGAACAACCACCGGTCCGGGTACTACGAGAGCCGCGGCCAGCGCGGGCACAGCATGCACGGGAACCTGAACCTGAACCGGTCCGGCGGCGGGTCCGGGACGGCGGTCAAGGCGCTGAAGGCGAAGATCGGGGTCGTCCTCCTGTCCGGGACGGTCGCGGAGATCTCCGTCCCGGACCCGCTGAAGGTGAAGAACCGGACGTTCTCCGGGCGGACGGTCGAGATGGACCTGGCGTCGGTGGCCGAGGACGCGAACCAGAAGGGGCACTACACCGTCGACGTGACGGTCAAGAAGCTCGGCCCGGGCGACCCGGACGGGAACATCGACTACAACTGGAGCAACTACGTCTGGCAGAAGATCGAGCTGGTGGACGCGGACGGGAACAAGTACCGGGCGAACGGGCTGAACAGCCTGAACAACAACGGGGCGGCGGTCCAGATGACCATCCCGTTCGGCCCGACCGACCCGCGGACCGGCAAGGCGCTGAAGGTCGGCCCGCCGGCCCGGCTGGTCGTCAACGAGTGGCTCACCGTCACCCACGAGGTGACGTTCGAGTTCAAGGACATCCCGCTCCCGTGACCGGTCGTCGGGGCCGCCGCTTGCGGCGTTGCGGCGCCCGCAACGCCGCAAGCGGCGGCCCCGACACCGCTCGGAACGGGTGATCTCACCACCCGTCGGCGCTGTACACCCGGTCCGGGTCGCCGGCCCCGAGGCGGGCCGCCAGCGACCGGAACTCCTCGGCGTGCCCCGGGTTGGTGTGGTGCAGGTGCTCGGCGTCGGAGATCAGGGCCAGGCCCGGCCGCCGACCCACCCCCGCCCGCCGCAGCACCCGCCGGAACGGCCGCAGGTCCGGGGCGTAGACGTGCAGCAGCTTGTGCTCGTCGAACTGCACCTCGGCCGGCCGCCCGGCCGCCAGCACCGCCACCCCGGTGCACCCGTCGTCGGTCAGGAGGTCCTCGAAGTCGCACAGGTGGCTGGCCAGGACCGGCCGGTCGATGTGGTCGCGGCGGAACTCGGCGTGCCGGTCCCCGGCGTGGCTCCCCTCCAGCACCACGTCGACCACCGCCCCGAGCGGCCGGAGCAGGGCCAGGAAGGTGTCGAACAGCCGGTCGGCCGACACCGCGGCCGACAGCACCGGGATGCGGAGGCCGGCGTCGCGGTCGCGGAACACCCCGACCCGGTAGCCCTCCCGCGGCAGGACCGGGACGCCGGGCCCGGGGCGGACCGCCCCCGTCAGTTGGAAGTCGCCGTATCGGCCGACGGACAGGTGCGCGGACAGCCGGTCCCGGTTCACGGATCGCCCTCGCGACAGCGGGTTGTCGGGCCCGGGAGGGGCGGGTGTCGTGGGGTGGGGTCGAAGGTGTGGGGTCCCGGGTACGGGCCAAACATAGTCCCTGTTCGGCGCCGCCGGCGTCCGTGCCGCGGGGAATTATACGCCCCCGACCGGCCGGGCGGCGCGGTCCGCCCGACCGGGCCGGGTGTCCGGATTTTCGGAATCCCGCACCCGGCGGCCGGGATTGCCGCCGACACGGGTAGGCGGGGCCCCGACAAACGGGTAAGCTCCCCCCGGGCCGGGACCGATGACACCGGCGGGGCGGCACGGCGGGCACGGCGAGGGCGGGTCATGCGGGCCGGAACGGCAACACTCCTGTTCGTCCTCGCCGCCGGGTGGGTCGCCGCCCAACCCCCGGCCCGCCCGGCCGACCCGCCGCCCATCGTGATCGCCCCGAAGCGGCCCGCCGACCCCGCCGCCCCGCTCAGCAAGGACGGGTTCATCGTCATCGTCCCCGGCGGCAAACTCACCACGACCCAACAGGTCGCCGACCCGAAGCTGCCGGCCGTCCCGGCCCCGCCCGCCGCCGGGCTCCTCCCCGTCCCGCCGCCCGGGCCGCAGCCGCCGGCCGTCGCCGGCAAGGACGGCACCCCGGTGTTCGACTACTGGTTCGCGGTCGGGGTCGACGGCCAGCGGGTCGGGTACGTGAACTGGGCGGCGGTCGAGCGGGAGCAGAACGGCAAGCCGTTCGCCGTCGGGGTGCGGTACCTGAACCTGACCGTCTCCCGGTTCGGCACCGCCGTCACCCAGTGGGGCGAGGAGTCGACCGTCGAGTCCCCGGCCGGGGACGTGCTGGTGACCTCGATGCGGCAGGGGCTCGGGAAGGACCAGGCCCTGGCCCTGACCGGGGTGGTCGAGGGGAAGACGCTGAAGATCAAGGGCGACGGGGCGGCGGCCGGGGCGTCCGACACCCCGTGGCCGGGCGGCGTGGTCGGGCTGGTCCGGGAGCCGAAGCTGTTCAAGGAGCTGGGGCCGAAGGCCGGGGAGGGGTTCGACTACCCGTCGTACATCCCGACCGTGAACCGGGTGGTGAAGACGACCCTCACCTACGACGGCGAGGAGACGAAGGCCCTGTGGGACAAGACCCCGGCCCGCAAACTGCTCCGGTTCGTGACCAGGCCGGAGGCGATCGGCAAGGTGAAGCTCCCGCCGTCGACGACGTGGGTGGACGCGGACACGTTCGAGCCGCTCGCCCTGGAGACCGACTTCCCGGCGCTCGGCGGCCGGCTCCTGTTCCTCCGGACGACGAAGGAGGCGGCGACCGCCCCGGTGACCAGGCCGGTGGAGATGTTCAACGTCCAGTCGATCCGGCTGGACCGGGAGATTCCGGGAATACACGCCAAGGGTTCGGTCGTCTACAGGGTGTCGGTGCCGCGGGACGACGACCCGGGGTCGGTGTTCCCGCCGGACGCCCGGCAGCAGGTGAAGAACCTCGACCCGAAGGCGCGCACGTTCGAGTTGCACGTCGCGGCGGGGCGGGGGCCGGACAAGAACGCCCCGGCGGACCCGGCCCCGGGGCCGGAGTTCACCGGCAGCAGCTTCTTCGTCAACTGGGACAACGACGCGGTGAAGGGGCACGCGGCGCGGGCGGTGGCGGGGCTGCCGGCGGCGGCGACGGCGTGGGACAAGGCGGCGGCGGTGGAGCGGTGGGTGAAGGCGAACATGAAGGCGTTCGAGTTCTCCCAGGCGATGGCGACGGCGGACCAGGTGGCGAAGAACCTGACCGGGGACTGCACCGAGTACGCGATGCTGGCGGCGGCGATGTGCCGGGCGGTCGGGGTGCCGAGCCGGACGGCCCTGGGGGTGGTGTACGCCCCCGGCCCGGGGGGCAAGCCGTACCTGGCGTACCACATGTGGTTCGAGGTCTACGCCGCCGGGCGGTGGGTGCCGCTGGACGCGACGCTGGGGATGGGCGGGGTCGGCCCCGGACACCTGAAGATCACCGACCACAGCTGGCACGAGGAGAAGTCGTTCGCCCCGCTGCTGCCGGTGCTGCGGGCGCTGACCGCGAAGCCGGCGGTCGAGGTGCTGCGGGCCGACCCGTGAGGCGGGTCGGCGAGCCGGGAGCGTGAGCGACCGGAGGTTTCGTCGCCCTCCGGTCGCTCACGCTCCCGGCTCGCCCGGACCGGGGCTGTGAAATCCCGGTGTGAGATAGCTTACCCCGGAGACGGCGTCTATACTCGTGAGAGTGCGCGAGCCCTGCCCGAGCCGGGGGCGCAAGTCGCCGCCAGGCATCCGTTCCCCGCGGCCGGGCCCGAGGCCCGGCGCCGCGGTCGCCGAGCGAGACCCGATGCGATGACCCCGCCGGCCCGACCCCGCGTGTGGGCATGACCGACCGGGAGCGGACCGTCCCGGCCGGGTCGCCCGCGCGCGGGGGGGTGACGAAGCCCGGCCCGACGACCCCGCACGCGCACCCGGAACCCGCCCCCCGAGGCGACGGCCCGCCGATGTCCCTGACGCTTGCTCCGCCCCGCCCCCGCCCCGACACCCCGCCCCCGGACCCGGTCCGGGCCTGGCTCGCCGGCCTGTCCGCCGGGACCGCCGACCTCCCCGCGTTCGCCCCCGCCGCACTGCTGCCGTCCGCCGACCGCACCCCGGCCGAGGCCGAGGCGGCCGCCCGCGCCGCCGGCTGCCCCGACCTGTTCGTGGTCCACGCCCCGGACCCGCTCGCCGGCGAGCGGGTCATCGCCGAGGTCGCCCGGGCCGCCGCCGGCCGCGTCCTCGTGCTCTCGCCGGACCCGGCCGCCGCCGACCGGGTCGCGGAACGCCTGGCCCGTGCCGGCGCGGCCGTGGTCCGGGCCCTGGCCGACGACGAGAACCCGGCCCGCCCGTCCGCGGTCGCGTCCCGGGTCACGTCCGCCGCCGTCGGGGCCGGCCGGGCGGAGCAGGCGAAGCGGGACGCGGCCGCCGCGGTGGCCGCCGCCGACGCCCGGCTGACCGGTCTGGAGAAGGCGGGCGAACTGGCCGAGCGGTTGGCCCCGCTCGACGCCGAGGCCGCCGACCTCCTCGCCCGCCGGGACGCGGTCGAGGCCGCCGTCCGGGCCGACCCCGCGCTCGCCGCGAAGGCGGCCGCCCGCGCCGCGGCCGCCGACCGGCTCGCCGCCGACGCCCGGGCCGCCGACGCCGCCCGCGCCGCGAAGGCGGCCGCCGCCGGGGCGCTGCGGCACCAGTCGGCCGAGGCTCCCGCGGAGCCGGCGAAGAAGACGGGGTTCTTCGCCCGCCTGCTGGGCGGGGGGAAGCACGGCCCCGACCCGGCCGAGGTCGAGAAGCAGGCGGCCGCGCTGGAGACGGAGGCCGCCGCGCTCGCGGCCCGGGCGGCCGACCTGCGGGCGGCGGCGGACAAGGAGCGGGCCGCCGCGGAGGCCGAGCGCGAGGACGCGGTCCGGGCCGAGGTCGCGGCGCGGCGGGCCGAGTTCGAGCCGCGCCTGGCGGCGCTGGCCGCCGACCGCGACCGGCTCCGGGCGGAGATGGCCGCCGCCGGGTGGGCCGGCGGCGACCTCGCCGCCGCCCGGTACGCCGCGACCCACGACCTGGTCCTCGCCCGGGAGCGGGCCGCGGAGGTGACCCGGTCGCCCGCCGACCTCGCCCGGCGGGCGCTGGCCGACGCCCGGGTGGTGGTCGGGGTGCCGCGGAGCCTGGGGGCCGACCCGGTGTTCGCCCGCGACCCGGGGGCGGACGGCCCGCCGTTCGCGCTCCTGGTGCTCGACCGGGCGGAGGACCTCGCCGAGCCGGACTTCGTCGGGCTGGCCCGGCTCGCCCGGCGGTGGGTGCTGGTCGGGGACGCCGCGCCGGCGGCCGACCCGCGGCCGGGGCTGAACGGGTCCGGCCGGGTGGTCCACCCGCCGGCCCGGGGCGTGCGGCCGGCCGAGCCGGCGTTCGCGTCGCGCCTCGCCCGGGCGCTGGACCGGGAGGCGTGGGCGGTCGAGGGCGACCGGCTCGTCTGCCGGCTCGCCCACCCGACCCCGGACGGCCGGCGGGCGCTGACCCGGGAGCCGCTGCTGGACCGGCCGGAGGTGGAGCTGCGGTTCGCGGCCGGGCCGGGCGGCGAGCCGGACCTGGTCGAGGTCGCGTTCCCGGCCGGGACGGCGGTCGCCGCCGCGAAGGGGTTGCTGTACGGCCAGCTCGGCGAGGTGGTGCTGCGGCCGTGCGGCCCGGCCGGGTGGCACGCCGACGGGCTGACCGCCTGCTGGCCGGCGGCCGAGTCCGGGGCCGCGGCGGCGTGGGTCGAGTTGGACCCGGGCGTGCGGGAGAAGGTGGTCGGCGGGTTCACCGCGGCGGTCGCGTTCGACCCGGCCGCCGGGTGGGACGCGGCCCGGGCCGCCGCCTGGCTCGACCGGCACGCCCCGGCGTCCGCCGGCCGGTTCGCCGCCGTCCCCCGGGGGGCCACCCGCCACGGTTAGAGTCGTGCCGCAACGCCACAAGCGGCGGTCCGGTCCGGCGGGCCGCACAGGTCGTTCCGTCGGGCCCGGTTCCGGGCCGCCCGAATCCTCCCACTCCGTCCGAAGCCGCCGTTCCGGCGGGCCGATCCCGAGGGTGTGATGCCCCGCCGCCGCGGGGACTGGAGCACCCATGACCCGCACCCGCCTGGCGTCCGCCGTCCTGGCCGCGCTCGCCGTCGCCGCCCCGGCCCTCGGGGACGGCCCGTCCGCCCGCACCCCGACCCCGCCCGACCCGGCCCGCGTCCGGGTGCTGGCCAACGTCCTCCGCACCGACCCGGACGAGAAGGCGTGCCGGTCCGCGGTCGGCGAGTTGGCCGCGGCCGACCCGCGGGCCAACCCGGACGTGATGCCGGCCCTGCTCGCCGCCCTGAAGCGGGACGCGGCGGCGGTCCGGGCGGCGGCGGCCGAGGCGATCGGGCGGTTCCGGGCGGTGTTCCCGGTCGCCGGGCAGGCGCTGGAGGCGGCGGCCGACACCGACCCGTCCCCGGCGGTCCGGGCGGTCGCCCGGCAGGCCCTGTGGCAGTACCACCTGAACGGCTACCGCGGGACCCGCGGCGGGGACGGGCTGGCCGCGTCGACGGCCGAGCCGCCGCTCGCCCGGCCGCGGGCCCCGGTCGAGCCGCCGGCGGCGATCGTCCCGACCGGCGTGTCCGCCCCGGCCCCGGCCCCGGCCCCGGCCCCGGTCGCCCCGCCGCCCGGGCCGCGCGCCACCCTGTTCCCCGGGTTGAACGGCCCGCGGACGCTGTTCGCGACCGACCGGCCGCGGCCGCAGACGACGGCCGAGCCGCCGGTGGCGAGGCGGCCGGCCCCGCCGTCCGCCGAGCCGCCGTTCGCCCCGTGGGAGGCGGCGCCGGTGCCGGTCGCGGTGCCGCTGCCGCCGCTGGCCCTCGACCTCCCGCCGATCGTGCCGCACCCCGGGGTGATCCCGGGCAGCACCCCGTTCCCCGAGCCGACCGCCGAGCCGCCGATCCGGAAGGGCGCGCCGTAGTACCGGTCTGGAGCGCGACCGTCCCGGCCGCTGCTACCCAGTTCGGGAGGCGGCGGAGTGACCCGCCGAGCCGCCCGAACTGGGTAGCAGCGGCCGGGACGGCCGCGCTCCAAGTCGTGTTCACGTCCCCTGGATCTGCTTGACGGCGTGAAGGGCGGCCCGGCGGACGGCGTCCGGGCCGGTCTGGGCCGCCTCCCACAGGTCGTCGAGCGCGGCCGCGGCCGGCGGGCCGATCCGCCCGAGGGCCTGGGCGGCGTGGACCCGGCACGTCTCCTCCGGGGTGCCGGAGGCGGTCGGGGCGGGGGTGTGGGTCGGGGTCGGGGACTCGTCCGGGTCGTCGTCGGGTGCCCGGGAGCGGACCGGCGGGGGGGTGTAGTCGAGCGGCCGGCCGTCCCGGGACCGGGGGCCGCGGACGGCCGCGGCCAGGAGCGGGACGGCGGACCGGGCCGGGGCCCCCATCCACCCGAGGGCCAGGGCCGCCTCCCCGCGGACGAACGGGTCGGAGTGCTGGAGGTGGGCGACCAGGGCGGCCAGGGCCGGCGGGCCGATCTGGCTCAGGGCCTTGGCCGCCAGGCGGCACAGGACGATGTTCGTCCCGCGCATCGCCTCGGTCAGGGCCGGGACCGCGTCCGCCCCGCCGGCCCCGAGGTTGCCGAGGGCCTGGGCCGCCCCGCTCCCGGTCCGCGGGTCCGGGTCGCGGAGGGCGGCGCACAGGTCGGCCAGGACCGGGCGGGCGGCCGGGCCGAGCCGGCCGATCGCCCAGACGGCGTGCCGGCGGACGTACTTGTCTTGGTGGGCCAGCATCCCGGCGATGGCCGGGAGGGCGCCCGGCCCCATCTGCCCGACCGCCTGGGCGACCGCCTCCCGGACCCGCGGGTCGTCGTCGGCCAGGGCGGCCCGGAGGGCGGGGAGGGCGTCCCGGGCGAGCCACCCGAGGCGGCCGAGGTGCCGGGCGGCGCGAAGTCGGTCGAGCGGGAGGTGTCCCCGGAGCCCCCGGACGAGGTCCGGGAGCGGGTCGTCCGTGGGGTCTGGCGGGGGCACGGCGGACATCGGGTGGGACCCCGCGGCGCGCGGGCGTGGGCGGGCGGCGCGTCCGGCGGCCGCCCCCAACCTTAGTTCACCCCCGCCCGCCGGCAACTGTCCAGCACACCTTACGCCGCCGCCCGAAACCTCAGCCCGCCGGTCACGGCATCCGCAACGGCTTCCGCCCCAGGTACAGGAGGTGCCGCTCCCGGGCGTTCGCCTGCTCCCGGGGCGTGAACACCTTGTCGAAGTGCGGGGAGTCCAACACCTTCTGCTGCCATTCCACCGCCTTGTCGAACTCGCCGGCCTCAGCGTGGGCGGCCGCCAGCGTCTCCAGGAACTCGATGCTACTCCACCTGTTCAGTTCGCACGCCCGGATGGCGTACGCCACCGCCCGCCGACCGTCCCGCAGACTCGGGAACGGGGCGGTGGCGAGCAGCCAGGCGATGTTGTTCGCATCGTGCACGAAGGGCGTATCGGTCCCGGTCTCCTTGACCATTCTTTCGAGTTTCTGCCTCAGGAACGGCTCGCGGGTGTCCCGGATGAGGTTCTCGGCGTCCAGGAACCGGTAGACGGAGTCGCCCCCCCATTGCGGGTCGCCATTCGACTTCGACTCGACGAACAAGACCCGCAGCGACCAGCGGACAGCAACACCCCCACCCCCCCGCCGGGAGTAGTAGGGCCGCCGGTAGTCGACCAGCGGCCAGAACGTCCGGTCCGACGTGTCGAGGGACATGTTGAAGTCGACGTTACCGCTGGACCAACCGAACTGACAGAGGGTGTAAGCCTCCCCGGCCTTCCCCTCGATCGCGCCGCTCACCGACCACGATGCCGAATCCGTCAGGCCCAACAACTCCTTCGGGTCAAAGAAGCTGCCCCCCCCCTCCCGCCCGCCCCGCACGGTGACGCGGTAGTGATCCCCCCCCAAGCTCCGGACCGGTACGTGACGCCCCACGATCGTCAGGCGCTCACCCGGGTAGAGGATCCTTCGCCCACTACTGCTGTAGACGGGTTTGTCGGCGTCCGGGTGGTTGTGCTCGCGGATCAGGCACCAGACCGCCGGCCGGCTGAACTCGTACGTCCGCGCGAAGTGGAGCCCGGCCGCCGCAGCGATCTCGCCCGCGGTCGGTTCGACGACCCGCAGTGCGGGCTTGACCTCCCGCGGGGCGGGGGCGACTTCGGCCGCGGGCGGGGGCTCCGGCCTCGCCATTTCGGGCGGGGCGCCCGCCGCCGGTGCCGGGCGGTCCGGGCGGACGACGGCCCAGGTCAGGGCGGAGCCGGCGACCGCGCCGGCGGCGACGGCGACGGCGACCATGAGCAGCACGGTGCGGCCGGGCCGGGGCGGGGTCGGGTCCACGGTCGTTCCTCCGGGGCGGGGACCAGTCCGGAGGATACCAGACCGGGGGGCCGATGTCGCCGCCTCGCCGCCCGGTGTCCTTCACCACCTTCCCGCGATCAGCCGGCCGCCGTCAGGTGCTCGACGAGCAACTCGTTCACCCGGTCGGCGTGGGTGATCGGCAGCCCGTGCGAGGCGTCGGCGAACTCGACGTACCGCGCCCCGGGCACGCCGGCCGCGAGCGCCCGGCCGAGCCGCGGCGGGGCGATCGGGTCGTGGGCCCCCGCCAGGACGAGGGTCGGCACCCCGGCCAGTTCCCCGAGTCGGGCCGCCGCGCTGTACCCGCGCATCGCCTTCAACTGCTTGTTCGCAACCGGCGGGGCGTCGGCGAGGTCGTGCCCGAACAGCGGGGCGAGCCGGTCGGCCAGGGCGTCGGGGTCGGGCGTGCCGGGCGGGGTCACCAGCCGGACGAACCCCCGCCGCCGCATCCGCCGGGTGCCGACCCGGGCCCGCAGCCCGAGCCAGCACATCCGGGCGGTGAGCGGGGCGGCCGCCCGGCCGTCGGCGAACGTGCACATCAGGGACAGGCTCCGCACCCGCCCGGGGTCGGCCAGGGCCAGGCACAAGGCGACCAGCCCGCCGAGCGAGTGCCCGACGAGGTGGAAGCGGTCCCACCCCTCGGCGCCGGCCACCGCCCGGGCGTCGTCGGCCATCTGCCCGACGGTGACCGCGGGCGGGACCGGGAGGCTCCCGCCGGTCCCCCGGTTGTCGAACGTCAGGCACCGGAACCGGTCGGCCAGAGCGTCGGTCTGCGGGGCCCGCCCCGTGCAGGCCGACCCCCTGGACGAACAGCACCGGCGGCCCGGCCCCGCGGACGGCGTACGCCAGCCGGCACCCGCCGCGGTCCGGCGTCATCACTTCCGCACCGCCCAGTTCACCTCGGCGTCGGTGAACGACAGCTCCGTCTCCGGGCCGTCGTCCCGGGCGATCTTCGCCGCGATCAGCGCGTTCACCGGGGCCAGCACGCTGAAGTGGTCCGCCCCGGCCACCACGAAGAACTGCACCCTCGGGTTGGTCGACCGCCCCTTCATCGCCCGCAGGTCGGCGGCGTTCCCGTCCACCGCCCCCTCGAACACGAACGTCGGGCACTTGACCGAGTGGAGCCACTTGCCCGGCGACCGCAGGTCGACCTCCCGCCGGTCGGCCGTGTTCACCGGGGCGGTGAAGTCCGGCGGGTAGTGGGCGATCGTGTCCGCCGGGCCGAACGAGAACACCGCCCGGAACCGGTCCGTCGACGCGGCCACCAGCAGCACCAGCGTCCCGCCGGTGCTGTGCCCGCCGAGGTAGATCCGGTCCGGGTCGACGTGCGGCTGCTTCGCCAGGTGGTCGGCGGCCGCGAGCACGTCGTCCACCTCGCCGTAGCACCCCTCCTGCACCCCCGGGTTGTCGTTCCCGCCCCGGAGCGACGGGAACATCATGACGAACCCCGCCTCCCGGTACTGGCGGGCCGACTGGTCGTTCGACGCCTTCGCCGGGGACCACGCGGCGTCCCCGATCGAGTTGCAGTCCCCGCCGGTGACCCAGACGACCGCCGGCCGCTTCTTCCCGTCGCCCGGGTCCGGGGTGAGGTACGCGGCCAGCTGCCCGGTCGGGGCGTCGTAAGTCACCTTGCGGAAGACGTGCGGCGGCGGGGCCGGGACCGGCTCGCCCGCCCGGACTTGGCGGGCGAGTTTGGTGGCGAACCCGCGGCGCGCCTCAACGAGCGTGGTCGCGGCGTCGTCCGGCCCGGGGCCGCCGGGCGGGGTCGGGGCGGTGTTCTTCTTCTGACACCCGGCGAGGAGGAGCGGGAGGAGCAGGACGCGGAGGCGGGTCATCGGGTGGCGGCTCCGGGGGTGGGGATGTCGGATGTCGGCGGTGATACCATAGCCCGGAGAACCCGGCGGAGGGGAGGGGATGCAGAACCTGCGGGCGCTCGGGGAGTTCTTCCGGCGGCTGGGCGACGGCGACCCGGTCGCGGTCGGCATCCTGTTGGGGATCCTCGGCCTGGCCGGGGTGCTGGGGCTGGTCGTGCTGTGGGTGCGACGGAACCTGCGGCGGGAAGAAGAGGAGTGGGCGCGGCGGCGCGGCCGGCTGCCGCCGAAGCGGTGACGGGGACCGTCAGAGCTGGGGCGGGACTGCGGCCGCGCCCCGGGCGAGGTCGGCCTCGACGGCGTCCCGGGTACGGCCCTCGACGGCCGAGACGGTGTCCACGATGTCGGCGACGCGGAGCGGGTAGTCGTCGGCCGGGCGGGCCGGGACGAACACCGTGATCGGGTTCCCGTCGTCGTCCACGTCCCGGTAGTCGAACACCACCCCCAGGCCGTCGGCGGCGGGCCGTTCGCTCCACCCGCGGGCGGCGAGGTAGGTCCGGATGGCGGTCGGGCTCGGGAGCGTCGTCGGGGTCATGACAAGTCCTCTCCGCGGCCGGCGGCATCCATTATCCGCCCGAGTGCCGCGGGGGTAAAGGCGTTCGCGCGCGGAACCCACACCCGGATGGTGCTCGTGTTCGCCGACGCGGGCTCGCCCCGGAGGGACAGCCAGTACGCACACCCGCGGAGCAGGAGCCGCTCTTCCGTTTGGTCGAGCCAGTCGGCCGGGTCCGCCGGGAGGACGTACAGGATCAGGAGGGCGGGCGCCGCCCGGGTCGCCCGGCGGAGGAGGTCGTAGACCCGCATGTCCAGGTCGTACCCGACGTGGTCCGGTCCGGGGACGCCCGCCGCCGTGCTCTTGAGCTGCAGGTCGACCGCCCGGCCGACGGGCAGGTACCGACCCGCCCGCCGGCCGACCCGGCGGACGGTCAGGTCCACCCCGTAGTCCGGCTCCGGCGCGGACCACGTGCACCCGGCGACGGCCGCGACGGCCTGGGCGTAGGCCCGCGACAACTGCTCCATGCGGTGCTCGTCGGTCATCGCGGACCCCGGTCGGGCGCTTCACAACTTCGGCTTCGCCGGGGCGAACGGCGGCTCGAACGCGTTCGCCCCCTTCACCCGCACCTTCCGGCTGTACACCTTGTCCCCGCACGTCGCGTAGAGGATGTCCCCGTCCGGCCCGCCGAACGTCAGGTTCGACACCCGCCCGTTCGGCGTCGGGATGACGCAGTTCACCCGCCCGGCCTGGTCGCACACCTGCAGCCCCAGCCGCGTCGCCACCCACAGCCGGCCGTCCCGGTCGCACCGCAACCCGTCCGCCCCGCTGTCGTCGTCCCGGTCGTGGACGTGCAGGTGGTAGTACTTCTGCTTGTAGGCCAGCGACCCGTCGTCCCGGATCTGGTAGCTGTACACCCAGTGCGTCCGGCTGTCGGCGACGTACAGCAGCGTCTGGTCCGGCGACACGGTGATCCCGTTCGCGAACTTCAGCCCGGTGTCGACCACCTTCTTCTCGCCCTTCGGCGAGACGTGGTACACCTTGCTGTTCCCCGCCGTCTCGAACGGGTCGGTGGCGTAGACCGAGCCGTTGTGGAGCACCACCAGGTCGTTCCCCTTGAACCCGGCCGCGAACTCGGTCGCCTTCCCGTCCGCGTCCCACGCCAGGATCTTGCTCTCGGCCGCGGCGTTCGCGTACAGCCGGCCGTCCGGGCCGAACCGCTGGCCGTCGCCGCGCTTCGAGTCGGCCAGGAACACCGCCGGCTTGCCGTCCACCACCCGGTACGTCTTGCTGCCCCCCACGTCGTTGAAGAACACCTCGCCCTTGGCGTTCGTCGCCGGCCCCTCGGTGAACTTGTACCCCTCGCCGACGAGCCGCCACCCCTCGCCCGGGATCAGGATCTCCTTCATCTGCGACGACCCCAGCCCGGCCCTCGGGGCCTCCGGCCAGTCCTTCCACAGGAACGCCATCGCCTCCGGGAACACCCCGGCGGCCAGCCCGCCGTTGTGCCCGCCGTCGTTCCACGAGTGCTTCACCTCGTACCCGGCGAACGCCAGCGCCCGCTCCATCGTCTGGTTCGCCATCCACCAGTCCCCGCCGTAAATGTTCAGGTCCTTGCTCCCGTCCTGCAGGTAGACGCGCAGCGGCTTCGGCTCGAACTTCCGGACCAGGGTCGGGTACCCGTCCCCGCCGCGCAAACCCACGTAGGTGCCGATGGTGCTGAACACCCGGGTGAACGCGTCCGGCCGCTCCCACGCGGCGGTGAACGCGCAGATCGCCCCGCTCGACGCCCCGCCGATCGCCCGGTCCGCCCCCTTCTTCGACAGCACGAGCTTCCGGTCCCCGGGGGCGGCCTTCGACTCGACCGCCGGCAACACCTCGTCGAGGACCAGGCGGGCGTAGGCGTCCCCGAGGCCGTCGTACTCGAAGCTCCGGTTGTACCGCGGCAGGGCGTCCTTGCGGGCCTCCTTCACCACCCCGGGGGTGATCCCGACCGCGATGGTGACCGGCATCGCCTTCTCGGCGATGAGTTTGTCGAACGTCGGGGGGACGTACCCCGGCAGCCCGTCCTGGTTGACGTACACGCACGCCGGGGTCTTCCCGTCGTACTGCTTCGGGACGTACACGGTGACGGTCCGGGTCGTCCCGGGGAACACCTTGCTGGCGTCGAACGTGAAGGTGAACGTGTCGCCCTTCGGGACGGCGGCGGGTTGCTTGCCGTCCTGGGCGACGGCGGCCGCCGCGGCGAGGAACAGGGGGAGCGGGAGGAGTCGGCGGAACATGGGTGGTCTCGTGGGTGCGGAGGCGAACCGCGACCGTCAGGGAGCGGGTGCGGGACGGACACCCGCTCCCTGACGGTCGCGGTTCGCCGGGTGGCGACAGGATACCGCAACCCCGCCGGGCCGCCGCCGAGATTTTTCCCGCCGCCAGGCGAGAGAGGTCCCCCGTGGCGTCGGTATAATCGGTGACAGGTTCTTCCCCGAACGGGTCACCACGGATGCGACGCCTCCTCCCGGCCGGCCCCCGCCCCCGCCAGATGATGGTGGCGGTGGTGCTCGGCGCCCTGGCCGCCACCCCGTCCAAGGCCCGGGCCGCGGCCCCGTCGGCCGCCGCCCCGGCCGCCAAGGCCGTGACCGACATCACCCGGTACTGCCAGACGTGCTGGCGGAACGCCCGCCTCCCGGCCGACCGGTGGCCGGACTGCACCCAGGAGGTGTTCGTCCGGCTCCTGGAGCGGGTCGAGGCGGACAAGTGGGGGACCGTCCTGGTGGACGACGAGACGGCCGAGCGGCGCGAGTTCCTGCGGGCCGTCGACGCGGTGAAGAAGCGGACCCAGCGGGCCCGGAAGTTCGGCGGGCTGACCGCGGACCTGGCCGACCGCGCCCCGGCGAACACGTCCCGCGACGACCGGGAGGCCGTGGCCAAGGCCGCCGCCGAGGTGCTCAGCCCGCGGCAGCGGCGGCTCATCGACCTGACCGCCGACGGGTGGACGGTGCCGGAGATCGCCGCCGAGCTGAAGACCACCCCGGAGCGGGTGAGCGACGAGAAGTACAAGGCGGTGAAGAAGCTCCAGCACTACTTCGGGGCGTGACGCCGGCACGACGTTCGCAACTCCTGCAACCGGAACCGCCGGCGCAAGTCGACCGGCGGTTCGCGTTCCCGTTCCGGACGGATCACGTCGCCCTCCGCCCGTCGCCCGCCCCCACGGAGTTGCGCCATGAAGTTCGGCATCCTGTCACTGGCCGCGGCGGCGGCCCTGACCGCGTCCGCCGGGACCGCGTCCGCCACCGACCCGTTCTACCGCGGCGGGTTCTACGGCCGCCCGGTCGTCGTCGTCCCGTCCTACGGCGGGTTCTACGGCGGCGGGTACGGGTACGGTTACCCGCGGTACGGGTACTCCGGGTTCGGCTACCCCGGGTACGGGTTCGGCGGGTACGGGTCGGGGATCAACATCTCGATCGGCCGCGGGTTCGGGTACGGCTACCCCGGGTACGGCAGCTTCTACCGCCCGTACTACGGCGGCGGGTTCTACAACCGCGGGTTCTACGGCCCCTACGGGTTCCGGTGGTGACCCGACCCCGCGTCGCCGCGACGCGGGCCGCCTACCGCAGCGAGTCGAGGATTTCCGTCCGCATCGCCGACAGCGCCGGGACCAGCCCGCCGAGCCGGCCCATCACCAGCGTGAACAGCATCCCGGCCGCCAGGATCTGGTAGTCGACGCTCATCGTCAGCGTCACGCTCTTCCCGCCCCCCTGCCCGCCGGACAGCGTGCTCGCCGCCTCCCACCCGTCGGCCGCCAGGCCGAGCAGGCACCCCAGCACCCCGCCGACCGCCCCGATCGCCAGCGACTCGAGCATGAACGAGATCAGGATCTGCCACCGCTTGAACCCGAGCACCCGCAGCACCCCGACCTCGCGGATCCGGGCGGCGATCGACGCGAACATCGTGTTCATCACCCCGAACACCCCGCCGACCGCCATGATCACCGCCACCAGCACGATCGCGGTCAGGAACTGCTCGTTCGTCTTCGTCAGCTCGGCGTAGTAGTCCGGCTCGGCGAACGCCTTCAACTTCGCCTGCGTGTACCCCTCGTTCAGGTACCACGCCATCGCCTTCGCCGTGTCCGCCCCGTCGTCCGCCATCCGCAGCACCAGCGTCGTGAACTTGTCCGCCTTCCCGGCCTTGTCCACCACCTGGTTCCGCGACGACGTCCACAGCTCCGACCCGTACGCCGTCCCGCGGGTCCGCATCACCCCGGTCACCTTCCAGAACCGGTCCCCCAGCTTGAACGTGTCCCCGGCCGCCAGCCGCGGCTTCCCGACGTCCTCCCCGAGCGTCCCGGCCGACCCCTCCCCGACACAGCACTGGAGGTACTCCAGCCCGTCCGGGGCCTTCGGCCCGGGGTCGACGGCGTTCTCGTTGAACCACACCCCGCCCGGGTCCAGATCGATGGCGTGGACCGCCGCCCCGACCCGCACGTCCTGGAACGCCCGCACCTGCAGGAACCGCCGCCGGGCCGGCTCCCCGGGCTTCTGCGGCACCTCCTGGTTCATCACCAGGTACGCCTCGTAGCTCGCCAGGTAGACCGCCCCGGGCAGGTCCTTCGGGGCATCGGCCGGCAGCCGGGTGAGCACCCCGCCCGGGCCGACGACCCCGCGGGCCACCCCGACCCCCTTCCCGCCGGGGCCGACCGGCCGGCCGTCCCGGTCGGCCGTGACCGCCTCCCGCTCGACGTTCTGCCCGTCGCCCCGGGTCAGGTTGCTGAACAGCTCGTCGGTTGACCCCTCAGACAGCACCAGCACGTTTCCGGGCACCCCGGTCCCCTCGTTCAGCTTGTACATCCCGTTGACGAACGACAGGAGGACGACGACGAGGGCGACGACGACGGTGAACGCCAGGGCGGTCAGGGCGGTGTCGCGCTTCCGCACCCACAGGTAGCGGAAGTTGTACGCCAGCGGCACCTTCCCGATGAGCAGCAGCAGCCCGAGGTCGGTGGCGTACATCACCAGGAAGACGAACGGCCACTGGTCGACGAGCGGCGGCGGGAGGAGCTTCCAGAGCGGGACGGCCAGGACCGGGGCCAGGTCGGGGTCCTGCGTCACCCGGAGCCGGACCGAGTTCGGGGTGCGGGCCAGAACCTCCGCCTCGACCTCGGCCAGCTTCGCCCGCGCGTCGGTCAAGTCGCGGGGGTCGAGGTTCGGCCGGGCCGCCGCCTTCCGGAGCACGTCCCGCCGGTCGAGCAGGTCGGCCGCCGGGAGCCACCGCCCGGTCACCTCGGCGACCCGGTCGGCGACCGCCGCGTCCGCCTTCGCCCGCCGGCCGCGGGCGGCCTCGTCCGCCGACGCCGCGTCGGCCGCCGACCGCTCGGCGAGCAGGGCGCCCGGCACCATCCACCGGTACTCCGGCTGGTCGGCCCAGTCGGCGATGGCGGCGTTCACCCCGGCCAGCTCGGCGAGCCTCGGGAGTTGCTCGGCCGGGGTGGCGTCGGCCCGGTCGGTCAGGTCCTTCCGCACCCGCTCCCGCGCGGCCAGCATCTCCTTCAGCGGGCCGTCCGACGCCGGCGACGGGTCCTCGGGGAACGCGAACGGGACGAACTCGACGGCCGACGCCCCGAGGACCTTGCGGGCGAGGGTGCCGAGTTGCCCGCCGGACGGGAGCGGGAGCCGGGCCACCACCTCGACCGAGAACGCCAGCAGGATGACGAGCACCACGACCCCGGCGGCGGCGGCGAGGACCCGGCGGGCGGTGCGGCGGAGCCGCGACCGGGCCGGGCGGACGGTCTCGGAGAGGACCGCCTCGTTCGGGGCGACGGCCGGGAGGGCGACGAGCAGGGCGGCGAGCGGGAGGAGCGAGAACCCGATGGTGAACAGGGTGCCGACGAGGCGGAACAGGCCGCGGCCGAACGCCCGGGCGCCGCGCCACGCCCGGACCGGGACGGACGGGCGGCCCTCGCGGGCCAGCCTCAGGTTCACGGCGGGGGTGTCGGGCATCGGGTTCCGGGGGATGGGAGCGAAAGCCGGACTCACCACAGAGGACACAGAGGGCACAGAGGAAGACAGGAAGGCAGAGGAGACGCAGGGTTTGAAGAACTGACATCTCTCGGTCTTGGTCTTCCTCTGTGTCCTCTGTGGTGAGTCCCTGCTGCGGCCTTCTCCTACGCCACCTTCGCGAACACCTCGGCGACCTTCACGTCCTTCGCGCTCAGGGCCGGGCCGAGGCTCCCGGCGAACGACACCGCCATCCCGAGCAGCGGGCCGTACACCAGCGCGACCAGCGGGACGAAGAACGCCCCGAAGAACATGATCTGGAACTTGAAGTTCCCGAGCAGCCCCCAGGCGAGCAGGCTGCTCATCCCGCCGGCCAGGAACCCGACCAGCAGCGCCTCCCCGAGCACCAGGGCCATCACGTGCCGCGGCTGGAACCCGAGCACCTTCAGCACCGCCATCTCGGTCCGCCGCTCCCGGACCGAGATACTGATCGCGTTCGCCACCACCAGGCTCATGATCCCGACCATCGCCGGCACCAGGATGAACTTCAGCCCCCAGAAGATGTCCTTGAACGCGGCCAGCCACGTCCCGATCCCGCTCGACGCCGTCTCCAGCTTGATCGGGACGGTGCCGAAGTGCTTCGGGTTGTTCACCATCTGGGCGAGCCGCTCGAACGCCTCCTTCGTCGGGAGCTTGACCCAGATCAGGTTGACGCACTTGTCGGCCATCGGGTGGGCCGCCCCGGTGTCCCGCTTGTACGCCTCGAGCGCCTGGAACAGGTACTGGACGTTCATGAACCCGACGCCCTCGTACTTCCCGTCCGGGAGGGTGCCGGCGACCTCGAACTCGCCGGTCAGGTCCTTGTAGTTCAGCCCGTGCAGCTTGACCCGCTGGCCGACCTGCAGGTTCATCGCCCGCAGCCGGCTCGGGCTGACGAAGATCGCCTGCTTGTTCCGCCCCATCAGCTCCAGCCCCTTCGCCAGGGCCTCCTTCTCCGCCCCGGTCAGGTCGTCCAGCCCGTCCATCATCGACATCACCTTGTCCGGCTCCAGGGCGAACATGAACAGGGTGTTGTCCTTCCGCGGGTTCACCTTGTCCGTCGTCCCGCCGACGAAGCTCCAGCTCAGGATGTCCTTCTCGCCGTTCACCGGCCGCATGTCCGGCGGCAGCTCCTCCAGGCAGAGGCGGCGGAACGTGGCGAGGTATCCCGGCGGCATCTGGCTCGGGATCAGCGTCTTGTGGGTGACGATCGCCTTGAAGTTCGCCTCCTTCTCCGCCGTCGCGTTCCCGATCAGGTGGAGCACGGCGTAGATCAGGCACAGGACCAGGGTGAGGACGAACAGGGCGAGGTAGGTGAGGGAGGAGCGGAGCGGGCTGCGGCGGACGCCGCGGAACATGATGAGCAGGAGCTTGGCCGGGAACGACCCGGTGGCCGACGCCACCGCCCCGACCGCCCGCTCGGCGGCGTACAGGACGAGGAAGAAGACGGGCAGGGTCAGCAGCCCGAGGACCAGGCCGAGGAGGTTCACCTGGACCAAGCCCTTCAACAAGTAACCGGCCAGCAGGAGCATCGACGAGTCGAGGCTGACCGGGCCGAACTCGGGGGGCAGGCCGTGCATCGGGGTTCCTCCGGGTGGGGTCGGTCGCGGTCCGAGCGAGGGGGTCCGAGCCCGAGCGCCAGCGAGGGGCGACCTCGACCCTCGCTGGCGCTCGGGCTCGGACCGCTAGCGCCCGGCCGCCATCCCGATCGCCGCCGTGTCCCGGGCGAGCTGCCCCTTCTCCAGGTGCATGATCCGCTGCGCCCGGGCGGCCGCCTTCGGGTCGTGGGTCACCATGATGATCGTCTTGTTCAGCTGCGCCCGCAGGATCTCCATCAGCGTCAGCACCTCGTCGGCGCTCTTCGTGTCCAGGTCCCCGGTCGGCTCGTCGGCGACGATCAGGGTCGGGTCGGTGACCATCGCCCGGGCGATCCCGACCCGCTGCTGCTGACCCCCCGACAACTGCCCCGGGCGGTGGTCCGTCCGGTTCGACAGCCCGACCAGGTCCAGCGCCGTCTCGACCTGCTTCCGCCGCTGCTCGCGGGTGAGCGGCAGCAGGAGCAGCGGCAGCTCGACGTTCTCGTAGGCGGTGAGGACCGGGAGCAGGTAGTAGAACTGGAACACGAACCCGACGTGCCGGGTCCGCCACCGGGCCAGCTCGCTCTCCGACATCTCGGAGATGACGTTCTCCCCGACGCTGATCTCGCCGGCGGTCGGGGTGTCGAGGCCGGCGATGAGGTTCAGCAGCGTGGTCTTGCCGGACCCGGACGGCCCCATCAGGGCGAGGAACTCGCCGGCCCCGACGTCCAGGGTGAGGTCGCGGAGGACGTCGATCCGCTCGGTCCCGCGGGTGAACGACTTGTGCAGGTCGCGGACCCGGACGATGGCGGGCATGCGGTCCCTCGGGGGGTCGCGGCCCGTCCGAGCCGGAAGCGTGAGCGACGGGTCGGCGAAACCCGTCGCTCACGCTTCCGGCTCGGACGGGCCGGGTCACTTCGTCTCGTCGCCCCACGGGGCGTCCTTGGCCGGGTCGGCGGCGAACGGGCGGTTGTACACGGTGGCGACGACGCTCATCTTCGGCTTCAGGAACACCCCGGGCACCTCGCCCTTCGGCAGGTACACCCGGACCCGCACCCGGACCACGTTCTTGGTGTCGTCGGCGACCGGCTGCTTCCGGTCGACCACCCCGCGGTACGCCCGGCCCGGGTCGGCGTCGGCCTGGATCAGGACCGCCTGCCCGGGCTTCACCCGCTCGATCTGCCGCTCCGGCACGTCCAGCTCGACCTCCAGCTGCGACAGGTCGGCCAGGGTGCAGATCCCGAACGCGACGTTGAACGACATCGGGCTGACCAGCGTCCCCCGGTCGGCCGCCTTGGTCAGGACGGTGCCGTCGATCGGGGCCCGGACCTCGCAGTTCGCCAGCAGCCGCTCGGCCTCCCCGTGCCGGGCCCTGGCCTGGGCGACCTCCGCCCGGGCGGCCGCCAGCCGCTCCACCCGGGCCCCCATGTTCAGGAGGTTCAGGGCGGCGGACAGCCGCTCCACCCGGGCCTTCGCGGACCGCAGGTCGGCCTCGGCCCGCTCCACGTCCTGGGTCGAGATGACGGTCGCCGCCCGCCCGGTGGTCACCCGCTTCAACTCCAGGTCGGCCCGGACCCGGGCGGCCTCGGCCTCGTCCAGCTCGGCCTGGGCCTGCCGCCGCTCCTCCGCCCGGACCGCCTCGCTCCCGAGGTCGGCCAGGCGGTTCTCGGCCGCCGTCAGGGCCGCCTTCGCCGCCGCCGCGTCGTTCCGGTACCGGTCCGGGCGGATCCGGGCCAGCACCTTCCCCTTCTCCACCCGGTCGCCCTCCTTGAAGTGGATCGTCTCCACGATCCCCGACACGTCGTCCGGGCTGAGCTGGATCTGCAGGGACGGGATGACGATCCCCTTGATCTGGATCACCAGCTCGCCGGCGGCCGGTTGGGCGGCGGCCGGCTGGGCCGCCGCGCCGGCCGGGGCGGCGGCGGGGGCCGCGCCGGCCGGGGCGTCGGCCTTGCCGGCGGTCCGGTACGACCGCACCCCGACCCCGGCCCACACCACCGCCATCATCCCGCACAGCACCCACGGCAACCACGACCCCCGGCTGCTTCCTGCGGCGCCGGCCCCGAGCTGGGGCGTCAGCCGGAGCTGCTGCACCCGGTCGATCAGCTCCCCGTTCGCGGACGGGTCGGGTTCGGTCCGGGTCGGCATCAATGGCACTCCCAAGGCCGGGGCCGTCCGAAGGGGACGGAACCGGAGGCTGAGTAGTTCCTTACCCCGCACCAGGCCGGCGGGTTCCAGGCCGGTCCGCCGGGCGGGTCGCCCGCGCCACCCCGGTCATCCTAGTCCGACCGGTCGACGGTACTCAACCCCGGTGCCCGCGGCGGGAAAATCGCCCCGTTCCGGTCATTCCCTCAAACCGCCCGGACCGGCCGGTCGATCTCAACCGGCACCGACGGCGCGGGTGGCTTCTTCGCTCGGTGGGGCAGGCATTCCTGCCTGCCGAGCAAGGGCAGGCAGGAATGCCTGCCCCACCGAGCGAGGCACCGACGGCGCGAAGGGCGGTTATGGGGACGTGCGGGCGAGTCTGGGTGCTGGTGGCGGTGGCGGCGGCCGGGTGCCGCGCCCCGTGCCCGGTCGCGCCGCGCCCCGCCGTCCCGTCCGCGGTCCCGGTGTCGGTCGACCTCCCCGCCACCGACCCGACGGTCCCGGTGCTCGACGGCAAAGGCGCGGCGCGGCCGGCACCGCGCGAGCCGGGGAAGTTGGACGGGGCCGCGTTCCGCCGGCTGACGGAAGCGGACGGCCTGGCCCTGGCGGCGGCGAACGTGACTGCGGCGAACCTGCTCGACGAGGAGAACCGCGTCCCGCCGGAGTCCGGGTGCGAGGCGGCCGAGCCGGTCCGGCGGTCGGTCCGGTTCCACGCGGCGCTCGAACTCCGCAACCGGGCGGCGGCCGACGCCCTGGAGCGGTTCTTCCAACTGGCCGACGCCGAGTGCCGGGCGGACCTCCTGCGGCAGACGTTCCCGGTGGTCGACGACTTGCTGGCGAAGGCGAGGCGGGCGAAGGCGGCGGACGTCCGGTTCCCGCTCGACATCGCCGACCTGGAGCGGCAGCGGTCGCAGCTGGTGACCGACCTCGAACGGGCCGAGCACACCGCGCGGCTCTTGAACGTCGACCTGAAGCGGCGGCTCGGTCTGCCGCCGGCGCCCGGGGAGCGGCTGTGGCCGGTCGGTGACTTCGCCGTCGACCCGAAGCCGGCGGACCCGGAGGCGGCGGCCGCGGCGGCGCTGGCCGACCGGCCGGAGCTGCGGGGGCTGCGGGCGTTGGCCCACGGGCTGACCCCGGACACGCTGCCGGCGGCGCGCGACGCCTTGCGGGCCGGCAACCCGCTCCTCGGCCGGTCGCCGGCGCCGCTGCCGGTCCGGCTGCTGTTGCTGCGGAAGCCGGACCCGTCGGCCGCGGCGGAGCTGGAGGTGCGGCGGGGGCAGTTGTTCGCGCTCTTGGCGGAGCGGGAGCGGTCGGCGGCGGACGAGGCGCGGGCGGCGGCGCTGGCGGTGACGGCGGCGGCCGGGCGGGTGGGGCTCGCCCGGGAGCGGCTGGCCGGGTGGGAGGAGAAGTTGGCCGACGCGGTGAGGAAGAAGGAGGCGAACCAGCCGGGGGCGGAGTTCGCGGAGCCGCAGGTGCGGACGGAGTGGCTGAAGGCGCGGGCGGAGGTGGCGGCCGAGGTGTCGGGGTGGCACCAGGCCCGGGTGCGGCTGCGGGCGGCGCAGGGGTGGCTGGGGTGGGAGGCGGCCCCGGGGCGGCGGTGAACTTCGTCCGGCGTAGCCGCGACGCGGAGTCCCTCGGAGCGGAGCGCGGGGGACGCGCCCGCGCTCCGCTCCGAGGGACTCCGCGTCGCGGCTACGCGGTGCGGCGGTCACACTCCGAGCGCCTTCCGCTTCTCGGCGACGAACGGCAGGTGGTGGTGGATGTGGTTGGTCGCCGTCCGGATCACCTGGGCGAGCGTCACCAGCCCCTTCTTGTTGTGGCACCCGGTCAGCTCCAGCTGCTCCGGCCGCAGCGCCCGGATGATCCCGGCCGTGTGCTTGCGCACGGCGTCGACCAGGGCCAACTCGTCTTCCACGTCCCGGCCGTGGTAGTCGAACGCTTTCGCGTACAGGTTCTCGTCGGCGGCGAGCAGCAGCGGGACGTCCCCGAGGGCGACGATCCGCTTGACCCGGTCGGCGAGGACCGGCTCGAAGTCGGCGATGTGGGCGACGACCTCGAGGGTGCTCCACTTCCCCGGGACCGGCCGGGCGACGAGCTGGTCGCGGGTCATCCCGGCGACGGCCTGGCGGAGGGCGGCGGCCCCGGCGAGGTACTGGTCGGCGAGTTCGGCGGGGGTGGGCATCGGCGGGTCTCCGTAGGGTGGGCCGAAGCGGGCGCTTCGCCCGCGAGTCCCACCGCGCCGACGTGCGCCCGGTGGGACTCGCCCGGCGAGGCGCCGGGCTCGGCCCACCCTACACTTACGCCCGGCGCTCCAGCTTGGCCCGCAGGTACGCGGCCTGGCGGAGGCGGGTGTCGTCCGGGCCGTCCGGGTCGTAGTCGAGCGGGCCGGCGTCCCGGGCGACGTACTTCAACAGCTCGAACGCCCGCCGCCGCAGGACCGGGTCGCGCCGCTCCAGCGCCGACAGGAGCGGGGCGACCGCCGTCCGCCCGCGGTTCGCCAGCAGCAGTGTCGCCGCCCGCACCGTCCGGTCGTCCCCCACCAACTGCTCGACCGCGTCGTGCAGTCGCTCCAACTCCAGCACCGCCCCGGCGACGCCCCCGAGCGGCCCCGGGGCGAACGGCACCACGTCCGGCTCCGGCTCCGCGGGCCCGGCCTCCGGCGCGGCGGCCGGCTCGGGGCCGGGGTCGAACACCCGGGCCCGGGTGGCGAACTGGCGGGTGAACCCGTCCTCCTCGAACGTCCGCCCGAGGTAGGCGTCGATCGCCTGCTGGTCGTTCACCAGCTCGTGCGGCGTCCCCCGGGTGACCACCCGCCCGTCCGAGATCAGGTACGCCCGGTCGGCCGTCCGGAACACCTCCCGGACGTCGTGGTCGGTGATCAGGACGCCGATCCCGGCGTCGGCCAGCTCGCGGATGTTCCGGCGGATGTCCTCCTTGGTCAGCGGGTCGACAGCCGCGAACGGCTCGTCGAGGAGGATCAGCAGCGGCTCGCACACCAGGCAGCGGGCGATCTCGAGCCTGCGCTTCTCGCCCCCGGAGCACCGGCCGGCGGTGTTCTTCCGGACGTGGTCGAGCTTGAACCGGGCGAGGGCGGCGTCCACCCGGTCGCGCCGCTCGGCCCGGGTGAGGCGGCGGCCGAGGCTGCGGCTGCGGGGGAGGACCTCGAGGATGGCGAGGAGGTTCTGCTCGACGGTGAGCTTGCGGAAGACGCTCGGCTCCTGGGACAGGTAGCCCATCCCGCGGCGGGCCCGCTGGTACATCGGCAGCGGGGTGACGTCCTCGCCGTTGAAGGTGACGGTCCCGGCGTTCGGGGCGATCTGGCCGGTGGCCATGCGGAAGCTGGTGGTCTTGCCGGCCCCGTTGGACCCGAGCAGCCCGACCACCTCCCCGGGGTCGACCGCGAACGACACCCCGTTCACCACCTTCCGGCGGCCGTACACCTTCTCCAGCCCGTCGACCTGCAAGAGCGGCATGCGGCCCCCGTGTGCCCGGTGGTGGGGTGGGCGGATTACCCGAACCGGGCGGGCGACGCAAGGGGGGCCGGCGGTCACCGGCGGCGGGCGACGAATACGGGCGACGGGAGCCCCGGGGCGTCCCGGACCTCGCACCCCCACCCGTAGCGGGCGAGCAGGCGGAGGAAGTAGTCGGTGCGGAACCCGAGTTCCAGCCACCCGTTGGTGCGGATCGCCCACAGGGCCTGGCCGCCCAGGTTCAGCCCCCACGGGACCGGGAAGTGGTCGACCACCGGCTCGTCGGCGAACACCACCGCCCCGCCGGGGGCCACCAGGTCGGCGAGCCGGGCGGCCATCCGGGCCGGGTCGCTGCAGTGGTGGAAGCAGGCGGAGAACACCACCCGGTCGAACCGGGCCGCCGGGCGGTACTCGAGCATGTCGGCCCGGACCGGGGTGACCTCCCGGCCGAGGGCCCGGCAGCGGCGGACGACGAGGTCGAGGAACGGGGCGTAGACATCGACCGCGGTCACGTCGAACCCCATCTGGGCGAGCTCGATGGTCGTCTTCCCGTACCCGACCCCGAACTCCAGGACCCGGCCGCCGGGCGGCAGGTCGAGGGCCTCGATCAGGAGCCCGATGCCGACCAGCTGCCGGCCGACGATCCGGCAGCTGCGGGTGAAGTACGGGAACGGGAACTCGACGTGGCGGGCGTCGAACGGGGTCGCCTCGCTCGTCTCCGGGCGGTACGCCGGCCGGCCGGAGACCCGGTGGTACAGGGCCATCTGGGCGGCGCGGTACTCCGGGGAGTCGGGGTCGGGCGGGAGGTCGGGCGGGTAGGCCAGGCGGATCTCGTCCAGGGCGGCGAGGAAGGCGTCGTGGGAGACGGCCGCGGCCCCGACGGCCCGGGCGAGTTCGGCGTCCAGGTCGTCGAGGGTGAGGACGCGGCCCGGGTGCCCCGGCGGCCGGCGCGGGGCGAGCAGCCGGTAGGCGCGGCGGGCGGCCTGCCAGAGGAGCGGCGGGCAGAGCCCGCGGACCAGTCGCTTCGTCGACAGCATGGCACCGCCCTCGTGACATTCGGCCGCGGGTTACCGCGCCGGGGGCGGGGCGGGCAAGGGCAACCGGCGGGGCCGGGCTGTTCCCGGGGCGGGCGGCGGGGGTATAATGGGGGGTGTCCGGGGGCGATCTGGTATCGACCGGGCGTCGGAAGTGCTCGTGCGGCGTGTCGTGGTTGATCAGCCGGCCACGTAAAAAGCTGATCGCACACTAACTGCTGAACCGCAGTTCTCCCTCGCGGCGTAAAGACCCGCGGGCCGTTCCGCACCCTTCGCCTGAGAGGGTGTGGTCCGGACGCCAAGTCAGGCTCGCGGGCGCCTGAGGGCCGGGGACACGACCCGGCCCGGCTCGGCGGCGGCTCCCGCTAAACCACCTGGCCGATAGTCGACCCGGGATCCTGTCCGTCGGAGCCCGGGGAGACGAACGCGGGGTAGCCGCAAGGTGTACCCCGGGAATCGACGGGCTACACACGTAGATGCCGGCACGGAAGTGCCACGGGACCCGGGTTCAATTCCCGGCGCCTCCACTTTCAAGGCCGCTTGCGTCCGACGCAAGCGGCCTTGTTCATTTCACTTGCGACATGCTACGAGTGACTCTTTTTGTTCGGGATGGCGTATTCCATCGGATTTTACCATAGGATTCCCAGCGGATAACGTCGCCACTTCCCACTTCAACGCTCTCGATTTCGCGACGAGTCGGCCTCGAAAACGGTGGCCGTCGTCGATCACGTCCGGGGACTCTACCGCCGTTGCTCCTCGGATCAGACCCGGCTAAACTATGGTGGATTGGAACCCGCTTCTCGCGGCACGGGGTCGAGTGATGGGACGTAGGGCGAAGAACGGCGGGGTGCCGGAGCTCAAGCCGGACGGCGACGGCCTGTACTCCCGCGAACTCGGGTGGAAGCCAGCGAAGGAGCCGGGCAAGCTCCGCCAGCACAAGTTCTACCTCGGCGGCGACCGGACCGAGGCCCAGCTCCGGTACCTCCGGCTCGACCAGGTCTGGGCGGCGGCCGAGAAGCGCTGGGTGCGGGACGGGGAGCCCGGGCGGCCCCTCTGGGACGAGACGACGCTCCAGATCGCGCAGGCCGTCTCCCGCGGCCAGTCCGCCTGCCGGCTCGACGTCCCCGGTTGGGCGGTCGCGGACCAGCTGGACGCGGGCACCGTGGTGCATTGGCTGCGGGGCGTGCAGCAGGACTTCCCCATCATCCGGCTGACCCTGGCCGACGAGGAGGTGCTGGCCGAGGGCGAGCGGGAGTGGCAGGAACACGCCGGGCGCCTGGTCGCCCACGGCAAGAGGCTGCTGCAGAAGAACACCCGCCAGACCCTGCACGAGGCGCTGGACGCCTTCGGCGAGCACCTGCGGCGGCACTACTCCGACCACGCCGGCCGGCTCTCCCTCACCGGGCAGGTCGCCCGCAAGGAGATCCCGCTGCTCAAGGCGCACGTCGCCGACATCCCCCTGGGCGACCTGGACCTCGCGGCCCTCGACCGGTGGGTGGAGCACTGGGCGAAGCGCCCGGTCACGAAGCGGGGCAGGCCGGCCGCCCCGAAGACCTGCACCAACGCGATCAAGCGGATCCGGATGTTCGTCCGCTGGCTGCACCGGGCGGCGGAGTGGGACTGGCGGAAGCCCGTCGATTACGAGGTGCTGCCGGTGAGGGTGAAGGTGTCCGCGGCCGAACTGGCCCGGCGGGCGTCCGGCGACCAGGTGGAGACCTACACGGCCGCCGAACTCGTCACCCTGTGGCGGCACGCCAAGCCCCGGGAGCGGCTCTACATGCTGCTCGCCCTGAACACCGGGGCGGGGATCGCGGAGGTCGCGTCGCTCCAGACGAACGAGGTCCGGCTCGGCCAGCCGCACCGGAAGTACGGCGTGCCGGGGAACTGGGTCATGCGCATCCGGTCCAAGACCTCCGTCTACGGCGAGTGGCGGCTCTGGGACCAGACGGCGGAGGCGATCCGCTGGTACCTGGGGGTTCGCCCCCGGGGCGACCAGACGGCCCTGGTGCTGACGGAGGCGGGCGAGCCGGTCCTCGACCAGACGGGCGGCGGCAACCGCGCCCAGACGGTACCGAACAGCTGGGCGCGGCTGACGGCCCGCGTCCGAAAGCTGGAGGACAAAAACTTCCGGAGGCTGTCGTTCAACAAGCTCAGGAAGACGGCGATCGACGCCATCCGCGACATCGCCGGGGGCGAGACGGCGGGGGTGTTCGGCTGCCACGGCAAGCCGGTGCCGACGGACGGGTTGATCGACCTCTATAGCAACCGTGACTTCCGGCGGGTCCACGACGCCTGCGACAAGTGGGGCGAGCGGCTCGCCGCCATGTTCGCGGCAGTGCCCGAACCGTTTGTCGCCGGTAAACGTCAGCACCACACGTCGGAGGCCATCCTGCAGAAGCGCCAGCGCGTCGCCGACCTGCGGGGGCAGGGCCACACCCTGGCGCGCATCGGCGAGGAGATGGGTCTGTCTATCGGGGCGGTACGGCACCACCTGCACCGAGCGAGCGCCGAGGCACCCGCCCAGCCCGCCGTGCCGCGGTCCTAACTGACTGCCTTCGCGCACGTGAGGTCGTGCAGCGGCACCAAGGTCCGCAGCCAACGCGCTCGGGTTGTCCTCAGCTCGTGAGGTACCAGTGCGCGACCTGACGACCCCGCCGCATCCGATCAACAACTCCAGTGCACCGGCTCCCCCGGGTCATAGGAGCAGGAAGCCCCCGTCGTGACGGACTTGTCGAGGTGCTGCCCAAGGCGGGGATCACTCCGCTGGATGCTCTCCACAGCCGCCCAGATCGCCTTCCTCACGCTCAGCCGCGCCCGCTCTCTGGCGGCCCCGTCTTCACGGGGTCGACCCCACCAATCTAAGCCCTCTTCCATGTAACGTGCCAGCTCTTGGACCTCCCTTTGCGCCCGCTCCACCCTGCCGGGGTCGCCGTCGGACCGGGCCTCCTCGATCTCCTCCTGCAGTTCACTCCATCGCTTTCTCACCTGGGAGGCGCACTCCAGGTCCAGTTTTCGGCCGCTTCCTCCCAGGCCCGACACGCTGAGGCCCATGCCCGAGAGGTCCTCGGTGCTCATCTGCGAGTACTCCGCGTTCCGGAGGCGGCTGCCGTTGAGCTGCCCGACAGCCGCGACCAGTTCCAACACCTCGACGCTCACTTTTGGGCGCTGCAGTAAATGAGCGA
Organism: Isosphaera sp.; assembly: GCA_013822345.1. GTDB lineage: Bacteria > Planctomycetota > Planctomycetia > Gemmatales > Gemmataceae > Gemmata. Next base: position 1,274 of record PNKH01000081.1, on the reverse strand, counting down.
CGTAGTTCAGCCCCTTAGAGTTAGGCAGCCAGAACGCCTTTGCCCCTGAATAGCAGATGTGCCACCCCGACCCCTCCCGGCGGAACAGGTTTGCCACCCGGCTCGGCTCGGGTTCGCCGCCCCGCGGGGGCTCGTCAGCCGAGGCCGCCGGCGTCGGGACGGCATCGGGGGGCCGGGCTACAGGCGGCAGGCCCTCTTCGTCCGGCGCTCCCGCGAGAAGCTCGCCCGGGAGGCGGCGCAGGGCGGCCCGGACTTCGCCGAGAACGCCGTCCTCAACTGCCGTTCGGAGGGAGCCGGCGAGTTCGGCTTGCCGGTCGGGCGACCGAAGAGCAGCGACGACCCACCCGGTCGCCGGGTCGCCGCTAACACTCACGCGATCGAGGCGCCCGATAAGACCGTGCCGGCGCAGCCAGCGGCCGAGGTCGATGAACCCCCGCACCCACTGGTCGTACAGGTCCTCGTCCGTAGCCCGCCGCCAGCTGGGGACGATCACTCGGTCCGGGCCGAAGCCGGCCAGCGAGTCGCACCAACCCTGACAGACCTCGCGGACGAGGGCGGCGCGGTCCCGGCCGCGGGCCTCCTCCTCGGCCTGGACGCGGCGGGTCCGCAACTGACCGATTAGCTCAGCGAGGACGGACATCGGCGTGTGCTCCTTCCCTGGACCATGCGGCCGGAGACGCACCTCGCCTCCCCGAACAACCGGGAGCGGGCGTCTGCCTACCCCATTATTGGGCCGCCCCGCCTCCGGGGAAGGGCGCTCCCTGGTGCGCCACGTCCGCGTACCCTGTGCCGCATCTGTAGCTCCGGGCACCGGAGACCACCGACCGGCCCAACCGACTGCCCGGGTGTTCGCCAAGCGCGAGCCGGCCGCGGCCAGCAGATGGCCGGATACGGCTGCGGTCGGCCCCGCTCAGACGGCACCACAGCCGGGCCACGGGGCGCCCTCCGGGGCCGCCAGGGGGTTGTTCCCAGCGAAGTCACATTTTTGTTCCGTCGGGGATCACATTGTTCCCCCGAATATCCCGCGGATGAGGACGTGACGCGAAGCCTGGTCACGCGGGCGTGGGTCACGCCCTCCGTAAGCGCCATCACGATGATGTCTGCTTCGGAGGGCCAGATGGCCCGGGGCACCCTCACAGTGAGGGCTGGTTCTCCCACGGGCCCGACAGCGTCGAAACAACGGAGAGATCCATGTCGATCGACCAAGAGAGTTTTCGTCCGTGGAAGCCTGTCCCGCTCGGCGTCCGGTATCCCGGCAGCAAGGCGTGCCTAAC
>PNKH01000080.1 GCA_013822345.1 Isosphaera sp. | reverse complement strand
CGGCAGCCCGGCTGGTGGTTGGCACCGTGGCCCGGGGGGCGGGGGCCGGGCCCGATGGCTGAGCCGGGCTCCGTCGCCTGTGGGTTGGTTGGCGCCAACCGGATGAGCGAGGTTGAGGCGCACGCCCTGCTGACCGCCCTCGAAGGACTCTCGCCTGCACCCATGCTGACCTACGCCCGAGCGCCCGCGTGGGCGATCGGGTCCGGGTCGCCGACCGTTGACCCCGAGTCAGGCGTTACACGCTTATATGCCGGCGGGCCGTTCCGCCCTTATACACACCCGCCGGCCGGAGTACCCGTCGTGCTCGCGACGTGCCTCACCGCCCCCGGCCGACCCCTCCGCCCCGCCGGCCTGCCGGTCCCGGTCCCCGAGGCCGCCCCGCTGCTGTGTGCCGGGCTGATCGGTTACCGCTCCCTGTCGATGGCCGGCGAGGCCCGGCGGCTGGGGATCTACGGGTTCGGGGCGGCCGCCCACATCGTCGCCCGAGTCGCCCGGCACCAGGGCCGGGAGGTGTTTGCCTTCACCAGCCCCGGCGACCTGGGGGCGCAAGCCTTCGCCCGCTCCCTCGGCGCGGCGTGGAGTTCCTGGCCCTGGCCCCGAAGGTCCCGGTCCGCACCACGGTCGAGACGTTCCCGCTCGTCAAGGCCGACAAGGCCCTCCGGCGGCTCCGGGTCGGCAGGACGACAGGGGCTACGGTGCTCGTGACCGACGGCAGCCGGTCCGCCATCAGTAGTCGGTGAGCGCCTTCGGAGGGAACCCGACCCGGAGGGCGTTCAGGACGGCCAGCACGTCGATCACCTCCTGGAGGACCGCCCCGGCGACCGGCGGCAGGAGGCCCGCCGCCGCCAGCGCCATCCCGCCGAGGCTCAGGACGATGCCCCCGACCGCACTCTGGAGGGCGACCGCGCGGAGCCGCTGCCCGATGTGGAGGAACTCGTCCACCCGCTTCAGGTCCGCGTCCAGGATCACCGCCCCGGCCGCCTCCGCGGTCACGTCGCTGTTCTGCCCGAACGCCAGCCCCACGGTGCAGGCGGTCAGCGCCGGGGCGTCGTTGATCCCGTCCCCCACGAACACGGTCCTCGCCCCCGCCGTCTCCCGCCGGGCGATCTCGACCTTCTGCTCCGGGCTCTGCCCGGCGTAGACCTCGGCGATCCCGACCGCCTCGGCCAGGTACCGCACCTCGCCCTCGCGGTCCCCGGACACCAGCAGCACCCGGTCGAACCCGTGCCGGGCAGCGAGGTGCCGGATGAACTCCCGCCCGTCGGCCCGGGGCCGGTCCCGGAACCGGGCCGTGCCGGCGAGCCGCCCGTCAACCAGGACGACGCACTCCAGGCCCCCGGTGGTCGGTGGGAGGAGTCGGGCCGTCGCGGGCTCGGCCTCCTCCAACTTCGTCCGCCCGGTCACCCGGACGGTGCGGCCGGCGACGACCCCCACCAGCCCCTGCCCGGGGCGCTCGGCGACCTCGGTCGGTTCCCGCAGCGGAAGCCCCGCGGCCGCGGCGGCGCCCAGCACGGCCCCGGCCAGCGGGTGCCGGGAGTACCTCTCCAGGCTGGCGAGCAGTTGCAGCACCTCGTCCCGCTCGAACCCGTCCGCCGGGGTCAGCCCGACCAGCGCCGGGCGGCCGTAGGTGAGCGTCCCGGTCTTGTCGAAGATCGCCACCCGGCACGAGCCGACCACCTCCAGGACGGCCGGGTCCTTGATCACGATCCCGCGGCGCGCGGCCAGCGACACCGCCCCGACGATGGCCACCGGGATGGCGATCAGGAGCGGACACGGGGTGGCGACCACGAGGACCGCCAGGAACCGGACCGGGTCACCGCTCGCCGCCCCCGCGGCCAGGGCGACGGCGACCGCGAACGGGGTGTACCACGCCCCGAGCGCGTCCCCCAGCCGGCGGAGCCGGGGCCGCCGCTGCTCCGACTCCCGCATCACCCGCATGATCTTGGCGTACCGCGAGTCGTCCGCGGGCCGGTCGGCCCGGACGGTGAGGGCGGAGTCCCCGTTGACCGCCCCGGACAGGACGGCCGACCCCGGGGCCTTGGCCAGCAGGTACGGCTCCCCGGTCAGGTACGACTCGTCCATCGTCCCGTGCCCGTCCGCCACCGTCCCGTCCACCGGGCACGTCTCGTGGGGGAACACCACGACCAGGTCGCCGGCGGCCACGTCGGCGAGCGGGACGTCGGCGAGGGTGCCGCCGCGGGTCCGGTGGGCGACCGCCGGCATCCGCCGGGCGAGCGCGTCGAGGGCCGAGGAGGCCCGGCGGACGGCGTACGCCTCCAGGGCCTCCCCGCCCGACAGCATCAGGACGACCAGGGTGCCGGCCAGGTACTCCCCGAGGACCACCGACGTCACGATCGAGATGCCGGCGAGCAGGTCCGACCCGAACTGGCCGCGGGAGAGGCGGGCGAGCAGCCCGAGCACGAGCCACCCGCCGCCGAGGGCCAACGCCGCGAGCAGCGGGGCGTCGGCCGGGCGGACCGGGACGCCGGGCGCGGCCGGCCCGAGCCACCGCCCGGCGAGGTGCGCGGCGATCGCCAGGACCGCCCCGGCGGCGATGACGGTCTGGGTACGCCCCGCCGGCGGGCCGGGCGGGGTGCCGTGTGTCGGTGTCATGCGCTCGACGGTCGCCGGGGCGGTCGACCTCGGGCGTCCGCCCCGGCTGCGGGAAGGGCCGTACGGCCCGGACGGGGGAGTTATACTGTGTGCCGCCCGGCCGGGTCCGGCGTGGCGCGGGTCCGGCACACCCCTGCCCCGAAGTGCCATGACGAGCGGCCCCGACGTGACGCCCCGGCCGGCCATGCCAGGAACGTCTCCATTGGGCACCACCGAGTCAACGCCGACTGGAGTGGGTTCGCCCCGACGAACGCGGTGGACAGCTGCCGGCAGGGCGACACGAAGTAGCCCGGGGCAAGGGACGCCAGCACGAAGGTCCCCGCGATCGCCCGTATCCGCTGTCCCACGGTCATGACACCACCTCGCTCTGCGGGGGAGGGCTCGGCCCGGGCGGCGCCGACTCCGGCGGTCTTTCTGAGCCCTTGTACAGCATCCAGTAGACGACCGGCACCAGGAGCAGGGTGAACGCGGTCGAGACGACCAGCCCGAAGATGAGCGCCCACGCCAGCCCGCTGAACACCGGGTCCAGGGTGATCGGCCACGCCCCGAGCATCGCCGCCCCGGCCGTCAGCAGGATCGGCCGGAACCGCACCGCACCGCTCTCGATCAGGGCCTCCTTCAAAGTCGCCCCGCGGTCGCGGACGTGCTGGACGAAGTCGAGCAACAGGATCGCGTTGCGGTCCGCGATGCCCGCGAGCGCGATCATCCCGATCATCGCCGTGGCGGTGAAGTACACCGGGTTGGCGAAGCCGCCGACCGTGGTGCCCGTCGCCACGTTCAGGAGCCAGAAGCCCGGCATGATGCCGATGATGGTCAGCGGGATGGAGATCATCTGCACCAGCGGGATGAGGTAACTGCCGGTCTGGTAGACCATCAGGATGTAGATCATCAGCAGCGCCCCGGCGAACGCCAGCCCGAGGTCGCGGAACACGTCCAGGGTGATCTTCCACTCGCCCTCGCCGGCCCACACCACCTCGGCCCCGCCCGGCGCCGGGTGGTCGCGCAACTCGAACATGAGTCCGATCACCGCCTCGCCCGGCGTGCGGCCGGCCGTCTCGGCGGTGACGTACGCCACCCGCCGCAGGTTCTTGTGGTGGATCGTCTGCTCGGCGGGCAGTTCCTCGAACCGGCCCAACTCGGCGAGGCGGACGATGTCCCCGGCCGGCGTCTTCACCCCGAGCCGTTCGAGTTGCGAGACCCGGCTGCGGTCGGACTGCGGCAACTGCATCAGGATGACGAGCGGGTTCAGCTCTCGCGGCAGGTGGGCGCTGCCGGCCCGGAAGTCCTTCGGGTCGCCCTCGCCCGGGGTCATGCCCGCCAGGGCGATCCGCAGGGTGTTGGCGATCTGCTCGGTCGTGACGCCCGTGACCGACGCCTTCTCCTTGTCCACCCGGAACACGAGCCGCGGCCGCTCGGCCTCGAACGTGTCGTCCGCGTCCACCACGCCCGCCGCCCGCTCGAACAACCCGCGGACGTGTTTCGCGTCGGCCCGCAACTGGGCGTAGCCTTGATGCGTCTGCGGGTACACCTCGGCGACCAAGGTGCTGAGGACCGGTGGTCCGGGCGGCACCTCGACGATCTTGAGGCGGGCGTTGTGCTTCCTCGCCACCGCCTCCAGCCCGCCCCGCACGCGCAGTACGACCGCGTGGCTCTGGGCCTCACGCTGCTCCTTCGGGACCAGGTTCACCCGCAGGTCGCCCCGGTTCGGCTCCCGCCGCAGGTAGTAGTGCCGGACCATCCCGTTGAAGTCCATCGGCGAGGCCGTGCCGGCGAAGCTCAGGAGTTCCGCGACCTCCGGCGCCTCCCGCAACTCTTCCGAGAGGTCCTTGAGGGCCGCGTCGGTCTGCTCGACCGTGCTCCCCTCCGGCAAGTCGGTGAGCACCTGGAACTCGTTCTTGTTGTCGAACGGCAGCATCTTGAGCGGGACGAGGCCGAGCGCCGGCAGGGCCATCGAACCCACCAGCAACAGGCCGGTGAAGCCGATCAGCGCCCACGCCGCGAGCCGGGAGTTCAGGAACGGTGTGAGGACGGCCCGGAACACCCGGTACGTGAGGGTGGACTTCGGGTCAACCGGCGCGTGCCCGCCCTTGCCGTACACGCCCTTCAGGACGTGGTAACTGAGCCACGGGGTGACGGTGAACGCGACCACCATCGACATGAGCATGGCGACCGGCACGTTCAGGGCCATCGGCCGCATGTACGGCCCCATCATCCCGGTGATGAACAGCATCGGCAGGAACGACACCATCACCACCAGCGTCGCCACGATGATCGGCGGGCGGACCTCGTTGACCGCCTCCAGCACCGCCTCCCGCGGCGGCTTCCGCCGGAGCCGGAAGTGGCGGAAGATGTTCTCCACGTCCACGATCGGGTCGTCGACCACCAGCCCGAGCGCGAGGATGAGGGCGAACAGCGTCACGCGGTTGATCGAGTACCCGGCCAGGTAGTTGACCAGGAGCGTCAGCGCGAAGGTGAGCGGGACGGCGGTGACGACGATCAGCGCCTCGCGCCACCCGAGGCTGAACATGATGAGCGCCGAGACGATGACGATGGCCAGCCCGAGTTCGCGGACCAGTTCGTTCACCTTCTCGTCGGCCGTCTCCCCGTAGTTCCGGGTGACGCGGGCCTCGACGTCGTGCGGGACGACCGTCCGCCGCAACTCGTCCAGCTTCGCCTCGACCGCGTGGGCGACGGAGACGGCGTTACTCCCCTTCCGCTTCGCCACCCCGACCGTGACCGCCGGGAAATCCGCGCCGGCGTCGGCCCCGGGCGGGCGGCTCGCCGCCCCCGGGCCGAAGGCGATCCGCGTGTAGCTCGCCGGCTCCTCCGGGCCGTCCGCCACGGCCGCGACCTCGCGGAGGTACACCGGCTTCCCGGCGAACACCCCCACGACGAGCGTCTCCAACTCCCCGGCCGACTGGACGAACGGCCCGCTCTCGACGGTCACCTCGCGGCTTCCGGCCCGAAGGGACCCGGCCTGGAGGCTCACGTTCGCCCCGCGCAGCACCCGGTCCACGTCGAGCGGGGTGACCTGCCTGGACGCCATCCGCTCCGGGTCGAGGGTGACCCGCAACTGCCGCCGCCGGCCGCCGACCACCTCGGTGCGGGCCGTGTCCGGCACGCCCTGGAGCGCGACCTCGACCTGCTCGGCCACCCGCCGCAGGGCGAAGTCGTCGGCCGTGGCGCTCCACAGGGTGACGTTCACCAGCGGGACGTCGTCGATCTCGACCGGCTTGACCACCCACCCCGTGACCCCCGGCGGGACCACGTCGGTGTGCATCATGATCTTGTTGTGCAGCTTGACGAGGCTCGCCTCCCGGTTCTCCCCGACGTAGAACCGGACGGTCACCACCGCCTCGCCGGGCCGGGACATCGAGTAGACGTACTCGACGCCGTCGATCTGGTAGAGGAGCCGTTCGAGCTTGGACGAGACGAGTTGCTCGACCTCCTCGGCGCTGGCCCCGGGCATGCGGACGAACACGTCGGCGACCGGGACGACGATCTGCGGCTCCTCCTCGCGGGGCGTGAGGGTGAGGGCCGCGACGCCGGCGGTGAGCATGACGAGGATCAGCAGGACGGACAGGTTGCCGGAAAGGAACGCCTCGACCACCCGGGAGACGAACCCGCCTTCGCCGCGGCCGGTGCTCATGGGGTCACCTCGGGCTGGGGCCGCCAGCCGGCAGGGCGACCCGGTCGCCCTCGGCCAGCCCCGACAGGATCTCGACCTTCCCGCCGACCTCGGACCCGATCCGGACGAACCGGCGGGACAGGGTGCCGTCCGGGTTCGCCACCTCTACGAGGTCGAGTTGCCCGGCCCGGCGGACCGCGGCGGCCGGAAGCAGCAGCCGGTCGGCCGCCCCGACCGGGATCTCGACCCGGCCGAACATCCCGGGCAGGAGCGGCTTGCCGGACGGGGTCGGGGGGAGCGACACCTTGACCAGGACCGACCGGCTCGCCTGCTGGGCCTGGGGGACGACCTCGCGGACGGTGCCGCGTGCGACGACCCCGACCGCGTCGATGCGGACGGCCAGTTCCGTCCCCACGGGCACGGCCGGGGCCAGGCTCTCGGGCACGTTCGCGTGCAGTTCCAGGTCGCCCGGGTCGTACACCACCAGCAGCGGCTTGCCCGGGGTGGCCAGGTCGCCCGGGTCCACGAAGCGGTCGGCGACCAGCCCCGCCGCCGCTGCCGCGATCTTCGTGTGGGTGAGTTGCACGGCCAGGCGGGCGATCGCTTCCTTGGCCCGCGTGACCTGTGCCTCCGCCACCCGGAACGCCCCTTCCAGCCTGACGTGCTCCTCCTCGCCGATCACGCCGCTGGCTCGCGCCTTCTTCGCCCGCTCGTGGTCCGCGCGGCGGGTGATCAGGTCCGCCTCCGCGGCGGTCAGGGCGGCGGTGGCCTCGCGCTGCTGGGCGACCAGTTCTCGGTCGTCCAGGACAACAAGCGGGGTGCCCGCCTCGACCCGGTCCCCGGGTCGGACCCCCACGTCCACGACCGACGCCAGTACCTGGCTGGCGACCTCCGTTCGCTTCTTCGGCTGGACGCTGCCGACCGCGGCCGCGGTGTCATCGGTCCGTACACGCTCGACCGCGACGAGGGTGCGGCCCACGGACGACGGGCGTTCGGCGACGGCCTCACCGGGCCGCACCTTCTCGCGGAACGCGCCGCCCATCCAGGCGAGGAACACCCCGAGGGCGGCGACCGCGAGAGTGGCGGACGCGGCGGACCGGACAACGGGCCACCACCGGCGGCGGGCCGCGGGCGGGGTGGCCGGCTGGGTTAGTGTGGCCGTCACGGTGACCTCTCCTCGGGGTTCGGCTCGGCCGTTTTCATCGGGGCCTCCGGCCGCGACCGCGGCTCGCACGCCCCGCCCGTTCAGGTCGGCACCCCGGCCCTCGGCAGTACCCACACCTGCAAGATGATCCACAGGGCGAAGACGCCCAGCAGCACGAGCAGTTCCACGCCCCGACCCTCCACACCGGGAGCCCCGCCCGTGGCGGGGTTCGGTTCCTCGGCCACGCTCGTCCCCTCTCACGGCTTCTTCGGGGTGGACTTCTCGGGCAGCGGGTGGTTGTTGCGGACCTCGTCGTGCCCGGTTTCGATGAACTTCGTGACCACCGCGGCGTGAGCCCGGATCAGCTTCGCGACGTACGGGTCATCCGCCGTCTCCGTAACGGGGGAGAACAGCGCCGCGCGGGAGAAGTCCGCCGCGGTCACCCTGGCGACTCGAGACATCGTCGGCCTCCTCGGCGTGTCGGTCGGGGCGGGACGCCGCCCCTTACCGGGTCCGATCCACCGACAGCTCGGAAGTTACACTTTCGATTCACGGGCGGTGATTGCGAATCCGGTGCCGGCACCGGATGCGGCGTCCGCACGGCGGTCCGAGGTGCCGAAGCGTGGGCCGAACCCGTCCGGGGGTGTGCGAACGAGGCACCGGCATGTGCCGGGCCGTACACATTTCGGTAGGGCCGTTGTAACTCGGGCGGCGGGTCGCGGATCATCCCGATGGGGCCGCCGGGCGGCGGCCGTGTTCCTGTTCCGACGCGGAGGTGTCCGATGAGTCGATTCGTTCCGGCGGGCGTGGTGGCGGCGGGCATGGTGGCCGTGGCCGCGTGCGCGGCCGACCACACGACCGACAGCACCGACGCCGTGAAGAAGGGGGTTGCCGACGGGAAGGCCGTCTTGGTGGACGTGCGGGAGGAGGGCGAGTGGAAGGACGGGCACTTGAAGGACGCCCGCCACCTCGCCCTGTCCGACATCAAGGTCGGCGTCCCGGCCGACAAGTTGAAGGAGAAGCTGTCGGAGGGCAAGATCGTCTACCTGCACTGCGCGGCGGGCGGCCGCTGCCGCGTCGCGGCCGACCACCTCAAGAAGCTGGGGTACGACGCCCGCCCGCTGAAGGACGGGTACGACAACCTGCTGAAGGCCGGGTTCGAGAAGGCGAAGTAACGGGACCGGCCGCACCGTCGCGCGTGGGCGGCGTACACTGTCACCACCGAACCCGCCCCGCCCGACGGCGCCGATGAGCGAGCCGAGCGACTCGCCGCCTGCCGACCCGGACCTCGACCTGCTGCGGCAGGCCCGGGCCGGCGACCTCGCGGCGTTCGAGAAACTCGTCGGCCGGTTCCAGGGGCGGGTGTACGGGCTGGCGTACCGGATGCTCGGTGAGTCGCACGACGCCGAGGACGTGACCCAGCAGACGTTTCTCAGCCTGGTCGAACACCTCAAGGACTTCCGCGGGGAGTCGGCGGTCGCCGCCTGGGTGCTGCGGATCGCCGCCAACCACGCGCTCAAGCTGCTCCGCAAGCGGCGGGGCCTGCCGACCGTCCCGCTCACCGACCCGGGCGACCCGGACGAGGGGTATGCCGAGGTCCCGCACCCGGAAGTGATCGCCCCCTGGCGGGACGACCCGGGCGAGTTGGCCGAGCGGCACGAGGCCCGCGAGCTGATCGACCGGGCGCTGGCCGGGCTGGACGACAAGTACCGGACGGTGTTCGTCCTGCGCGACATCGAGGGGTTCTCGGTCAAGGAGACGGCCGACCTACTCGGCCTCTCCGAGGCGAACGTGAAGGTCCGGCTGCTGCGGGCCAGGCTGGCCCTGCGGGAGAAACTGACCCGGGTGTTCGGGGACGAGGCCGCCCGGGTGTTCCCCGACCACCGCCACCCCTGACCCCCGAACCGCCGTGACAGACCCCGAGGTGCCCGGGATGACGTGCGAGGAGCTGCTGAAGGCACTCAACGACTACGTGGACGACGAGACCGTTCTGGCCGTGTGCCGGGAGTTCGCCGCCCACCTGGCCGGTTGCAACCCGTGCCGAGTCGTGGTGGACAACATCCGCAGCACCATCCGGCTGTACAAGGCCGGCGAGCCGTACCCGATGCCGCCCGAGTTCCAGGCCCGGATGCGGGACGCCCTGCGGGCCAAGTGGGCCGAGACGTTCCCCCCGGCAGGGTCGTGAGGGGGACGATCATGCTGCGCGGGGTGCGGTCGGTCGTGTACGCATTCCTCCGGTGGGCCGTCGCCCGGGCGGTGGGTCAGCGGCACACGCGGGAGCCACCGGCCGACATCCGCCGCGCCGTCGAGGCGGGAGAGGCGACCCTCCTCGACGTCCGCGAGACCGGGGAGTGGGACGCGGGGCACCTCCGCGACGCGGTCCTGCTGCCGCTGAGTCGGCTCCGGGGCGGCATTCCCCAAGACGAACTGATCGCCACGGTGCCGAAGGGGCGGCCGGTCTACACCTACTGCGGGGCCGGCGGGCGGAGCCTGATCGCGGCCGCCGCGCTGGCGAGGCACGGGTACGACGCCCGCCCCCTGCGGCCGGGGTTCGACGAGTTGGCCCGCGCCGGCTTCCCCGTCGCCGGGGCCTGACCGCGCGCCCGGTTCAGTGGGCCGGGACGTAGGCGTAGCCCCGCGCTTGCAGGTTGACAACGGCCGAGACGGCCGACGCGGCGACCTTCACTTCGGGCCGCACCCGCTTCGGGTCGAACTTCTTCCGGGCCAGCGACTGCCCGCAGACCAAGATCTTCACTCCGGCGTCCCGCAGTTTCTTCATCACGTCCGCGTGCGGGTGCGGGCGGCCGGTCACTTCCCGGTACGCCTCGTCGTCCAGGGCCGCAGCGGTCGCGTCCCCGTGCAGCACCACCACGACCTCCAGGTCGCCCGGCCTAGTCCTACAGCCGTAGTTGTTCAGTCGGGCGGCTTGGCCCCGCGTTTCCGGTAGTGGCATTCGCGGGCGCGGTGCTGGTGCCGGCGTCGCCACACCGACCACTCCAGCACCCGCTCGGCCGGCGGCACGGCCGCCCACACAAGCTTGAGGAGCAGCCCCCGCACCTCCGGGACGCTCACCCGGATCAACCCGCCGCCCCCTTTTCCCGCCGCGGGCCGGGGCCCGCGAGCGGATCACGGCCACCACCGCCAGGGCGAACAGGCTGAGCGTCACGTGCCGGTGCCAGCCCACCCAGGACCGCACCTCGTACTCGTCCAGCCCGCACCCCCCCTTGCCCAACTCCAGGCACTCTTCCACGCGCCATCGCAGCCCCGCGACGCGGACCAGCTCAGCCGGTCGGGTCGCCGCCGGGCCGCGGGCGAAGAAGTACGCCCGCTCGTCCGGCCGCTCCCGATGCCGCCGCACCACCAGCCACAGCCGCCACCCCCGCTCGTCGTCGGCCCCGAACGCCTCCACCGCCCAGTCGTACTCCCGCGGCCCCTTACTCCCGGCCCCGGCGGCGGCCCGCCGCCACGCGGTCGCCGGGAACTCACCGGCGATCGCCCCCACCGTCGAGCGGAACGCCCCGTCGAACAGCGGCTGGTTAGCCGGCACGGCCAGCAGGTACGGTTGCCCGATCTCCTCCAGGAACCGCCGGAACTTCCCGTCGTGGCCGTACACCGTGTCGCCCGTCACCCACGCCGCCCGCACCCCCAGCCGCCGCGCTCGCCGGATCATCCGCCCGGCCAGCTGCGGCTTGGTGGCGAACCCCACGCCGTCGGGCACGCCGGCCGCGTCACATCGCTCGCCGTCGTCGGCCCATTCCTTCGGCAGGTACAGCGCCCGGTCGAGGAAGGCGTGGCCCTTCGCGCCCGCGTAGGCCAGGAACACCCCGACCTGGGCGTTCTCGATCCGGCCGGCCGTGCCGGTGTACTGGCGGGCCACCCCGCACGACTTCGTCCCCTTCTTGAGGAACCCGGTCTCGTCCACGACCAGCACCCCGTCGGGGTCGCCGAGGTGCTCGTGAACGTACCCGGCCAGATCGTCCCGAACCGCGTCCGCGTCCCAGGCGGCGCGGGCGGGGAGGTGCTGGACGCCGTCGGGGGTCCCCTCGCCCAGGTACTCGGCCAGCTGCCACCCGTTCTTCCGCTCGGTGTCGCTCAGCAACCCGCGGACGTGCGCGACGGCGCGTCGGCGGGGCTCGCTCCGGGCGAAGCGACGCCCGATCCGTGCGCCCACCACCTCCACCTCGGCGGCCCACTGCTCCACATCCCGCCCCGTCGGTCGCCCGGACATGACCCGCCCTCGCCACAACTCCTTGGCGGGGTTAACATATCAACTACGGCTGTAGGAGTAGGAGTGGGTGGGTCGGATCCGCTCGGCGGACTGGGACAGGGCGGGCCAGGCGTACGGCGAACTCGTGGCGGCCAGGGCGTTCCTCTGCCCCGCCGACGCCCGGGCCGGGGCGGAACTCGCGGCGGCGATCGCGGCGGGGGACGACGGGGTGGCCGTCCGGACCGGGGTTGCGTTCGCGTGCGCCAACCTGTGGCGGCAGCCGGGGTGCCGGCGGCCTGCGACCGACGCCCTGGCGTCGCTCATCCCCGGGGCCGACGGGCCGCTGGCGAGGGCGGCCCCGCGCGCGTTCACGGCGGGCGACGACCTCCCGCCGGACGACTCGACGGGGCGGCTGCTGCGGGCGGTGACGGAGCGGGCCGAGGTGCTCGCCCGGGCCGCGGACTCCGGGCTCTTCGAGCGGCTCGAGCGGCTCCTGCCGCAGGAGGCAGAACCGACCTACCGCATCTGCCGGGGGATCGTCCGGCAGCGGGGGCGGGACCTCGGGTCGATCCAGCAGAGCTGGGCGCTGCACGCCGCCAACATCACGAACGTCGCCCTCACGCTCCAGCGCCTCGAATGCCCGTTCCGGGGGGCTGGGCCTCGAGCTGTTCGAGTCGCTCCTCGACGTCAAACTCCCCGACGCCGAGGCGGCACTCCGCGAGATCGACTAGCGGCCGCCGGGGCCGAGACGGGAGTGCTGCTGCGCCGGCACCGGCGTCGCCGAGCGTCGGCGTAGCCGGCCCGACCTTCCAGGGTCCGCTCCCCGACGGGCCGTTCAATCAACGGCTGGCCGCCCGGGAAACAGACGACCACACTCGTCACTCGGAGTGAGGTCCCGGGCGTCGGATGAAGGGTACTGAACGGGATCGCGGCAGGGGTTTAGTACAGAATTTAGTACGGGTCGCGGGTGGGATGGTCACGAAGTGCTTGATTTCCAAGTATGCCCGACAGGAGTTGAACCTGTAACCTTCGGCTCCGGAGGCCGACGCTCTATCCAGTTGAGCTACGGGCACGCGTCCTGTCAGGAACTATACCCGAACCGCCGGGGATGACAAGGGCCGCCGCCGGCCGCCGGAATTTCCCCGGCTCACTTGCTTCCGCACCCCCGCCGGTAGAATACACCCGAAAATCGTCCCACCCGGCCGACCGGCCGCAGGAGGTTCTCCCCGTGTCTCGCACCCGTCTCGGCGTGTCCGCCGCCCTCGCCCTGCTCCTCGCCGCGTTCGTCGGCGGGCAGGAGCCCAAGAAGGACGCCCAGCCCCCCAAGGAGGCTCCGAAGGAAGCCCCGAAGGAGCAGCCCAAGGAGGCCCCCAAGGACCCGCCGAAGGTCGACGGGAAGCGGTTCGAGCCGAAGTTCGAGAAGGACAAGAAGTTCTACCAGAAGTCGACCACCAGGCTCGAGCAGATCGTCCAGGTCCAGGGCCAGAACCTGTCCCAGCGGCAGGAGAGCACCTTCCTGTTCGAGTGGACCCCGCTCCGCCAGGAGGGCGACAAGTGGGTCGTCCGCCAGCGGGTCGAGGGCCTGCGGATGACCATCGACATCTCCGGCAACCAGATCAGCTACGACTCCACCAAGGGGGACAGCCCGACCGCCGGCAACCCCGGGCTGACCGAGTTCTTCCGGAAGCTGAACGGGGCCGAGTTCACCGCCACCCTGGACAAGAACTACAAGGTCGAGAAGGTCGACGGGCGGAAGCAGTTCGTCGACGGGCTCGGGGCCGGGAACCCGCAGATGGACGCCCTGCTGAACAAGATCCTGACCGAGGACGCCCTGAAGGACATGTGCGACCCGACCCTGAAGCTCGTCCCCCAGGACGGGAGCGGGAAGAAGGTCGGCGACACCTGGGAGCGGAAGTCCACCCTGAGCCTCGGGCCGATCGGGTCCTACGAGGTGACGTACAAGTTCAAGTACGCCGGGGTCGAGAAGGACCTGGACAAGATCGAGGTCGAGACCACCCTGACGTACACCGCCCCGAAGAAGGACGACCCGGCCGCCGGCGGGCTCCTGTTCCGCATCTCCGAGGGGAAGCTGACCACCGACGGGCCGGGCAAGGGGGTGATCCTGTACAACCCGAAGACCGGCCTGGTCGAGTCGGCCAAGGTCTCCATCAAGCTGAAGGGCGAGCTGACCGTCCAGATCGGCGGGACGGACACCAAGGTCGGGCTGGAACAGGACCAGACGACCGAGGTCGAGAGCAAGGACACCAGCTTCCTCCCGAAGAAGGGCTGACGGGCCGTCTGCGGGACGTGTCGGGGGGTCGCACCGCCGGGCCGCCACGGGGGGCGGCCCCTACCGCACCCGGTAGGGGCCGCCCCCCGTGGCGGCCCGGCCCACGTTGACCGGAGGCCCGTCGTGCGGATCGCCGTCCTCGGCGCGGCCGGGCAGCTCGGCCGCGACCTCGCCCCCCGCCTCCCCGGCGAGGTCGTCCCACTGTCCCGCGCCGACCTCGACCTCGCCCGCCCCGAGACGGTCGCCCCGGCCCTGGCCGCGGCCCGCCCGGACGTGTTCGTCAACTGCGCCGCGTACAACTTCGTGGACAAGGCCGAGGCCGAGCCGGAGGCGGCCGCCGCGGCCAACGCCTGGGGCGTCCGCCTCCTCGCCAGGGCGTGCGCCGACTCCGGCGTCAGACTCGTCCACTTCAGCACCGACTACGTGTTCGGCCTCGACGCCGCCCGCACCGCCCCGCTGACCGAGGACGACCCGCCCGGCCCGCTCAGCGTGTACGGGGTGAGCAAGCTGGCCGGCGAGTACGCGGCCCGGGCCGCCTCGCCCGGCCACCTGGTGGTCCGCACCTGCGGGCTGTACGGCCGGTGGGGGAGCGGCGGGAAGGGCGGGAACTTCGTCGAGACGATGCTCCGGGTCGCCGGCCAGGGGAAGCCGCTGCGGGTGGTCGTCGACCAGCGGTGTACGCCGAGCTACACCGTCGACGTGGCCGAGGCCGCCGCCGGGCTGATCCGGGCCGGGGCGTCGGGGCTGTACCACGTCACCAACGCCGGGTCGTGCTCGTGGTTCGAGTTCGCGTCGGAGATCTTCCGCCTGGCCGGGCTGAAGCCCGACCTCGGCACCGTCACCTCCGCCGAGCGGAAGGACCCGGCCCGCCGCCCGCCGTTCAGCGTCCTGTCGAACGCGAAGCTGGTCGCCGCCGGCGTCCCGTCCCCGCGGCCGTGGCCGGAGGCGCTGGCCGCGTACCTCGCGGAACGGTCGGTGAAGCCCTCGTAGTCCTCGTAGGGTGGGCCGAGCCCGGCTGTACGGGCGAGTCCCACCACCGTCCCGCATGGTGGGACTCGCCGGCGAAGCGCCGGCTCGGCCCACCCTACCACTTTCCACCTCGTTCCCGCGCCCGCGCTCTTGACGGGCGGCGTCACATCGGCGACACTATCTGAGACGATGTCTCAATAAGCCGCGGGTGTGCGATGCTGTTGCCCCTGGACATGCTCCGGGCCGGCGAGGTGGCCGAGGTCGAGGAGGTCTCCGGCCACGACTCCTGGGTCGGCCGGCTGGCCGACCTCGGGATCCGCCGCGGGTGCCGCCTCCGGGTGGTACAGCCGGGGAGCCCGTGCCTGCTCGATGTCGGCGGGTGCAAGCTCTGCCTCCGCGGCGGGGAGTGCTCGCAGATCCTCGTCCGCCCGGTCGGCTGACCATGCCCGCCCCCGCCACCCCCCTGAGCGACCTCCGCCCCGGCGACCGGGCCGAGGTGGTCGCCGTCGCCGGCGACCCGGCCCTGGTCCAGCGGCTCTACGAATTCGGGCTGTTCGAGGGGGAGACGGTCGAGTTCGTCGGCACCGCCCCGCTCGGCGACCCGGTCGAGGTCCGGCTCGGGAACGCCCGCCTCACCCTCCGCAAGGCCGACGCCGCCGGCGTCACCGTCCGCCCGGTCTGACTGCCCCATGCTCACCAAGACCCTCACCGTCGCCCTGGTCGGGAACCCGAACGCCGGGAAGTCGACCCTGTTCAACGCCCTGTCTGGCCTCCGCCAGCGGGTCGGCAACTACCCCGGCGTGACCGTCGAGATGAAGAAGGGGCGGTTCGCCGCCGGCGGGACCGCGGTCGAGCTGATCGACCTGCCGGGGACGTACAGCCTGGCCGCCCGCAGCCCGGACGAGATGGTCGCCGTCGACCTCCTCCTCGGCCGCCGCCCGGAGGAGCCGCGGCCGGACGTGGTCCTCGCCGTCGTCGACGCGACCAACCTCGACCGCCACCTGTACCTCACGTCGCAGTTGCTCGACCTCGGCACCCCGGTCGTCGTCGCCCTGAACATGATCGACGCGGCCGAGGCGCAGGGGATCAAGATCAACGCCGCGGAGCTGTCCGCCCGGCTCGGGGTGGCGGTCGTCCCGGTGCAGGCGAACGCCGGGGTCGGAATCACCGACCTGACCCGGGCGGTGGTCGCGGCGGCGGAGGGCGGGTCGGCCGCGACCGGGCCGGCGTTCCCCGGGGCGTTCGAGGCCGAGGTCGCGGCGCTGCAGGAGGAACTCGGCCCCGACGTGCCCGGCTTCCTGACGCGGCGGCTCGTGCTGGACGTGGGCGGGTACGTCGAACAGTGGCTGGTCGGGCGGCACGGCGAGGGACTGAGACTCAAGCTCAACACGGCGCGGCGGCGCCTGGCCGACGCCGGGCATTCTGTGCCGGGGGTCGAGGCCCGGGCCCGGTTCGGGTGGGTGAAGGCGGCCGTCGGGGCGGCGGTGGCCCGGCCGGCCGAGCGGCGGGTCACCGCCACCGACCGGATCGACGCGGTCCTGACGCACCGGGTGTGGGGGACGCTGGTCTTCCTGGCGGTGATGTTCCTGATGTTCCAGTCGATCTACCTGTGGGCGGGGCCGCTCATGGACGGGATCGAGGGGGCGGTCGGCCGGGTCGGCGAGGCCGTGGCGGGGGCTTTGGGCCCGGGGCCGCTGCGGTCGCTGCTGGTGGACGGGGTGGTGAAGGGCGTCGGGAGCGTGCTCGTCTTCCTCCCGCAGATCATGATCCTCTTCGGGTTCGTCGCGGTGCTGGAGGGGTGTGGGTACATGGCCCGGGCGGCGTTCCTGATGGACCGGCTGATGAGCCGGTGCGGGCTGAGCGGGAAGTCGTTCATCCCGATGCTGTCGTCGGTCGCGTGCGCGGTGCCGGGGATCATGGCGACGCGGGTGATCGAGAACCGCCGGGACCGGTTCGCCACCATCCTGGTCGCCCCGCTGATGAGCTGCTCGGCCCGGCTGCCGGTGTACCTGCTGCTGGTCGGGGCGTTCCTCACCGAGGGGTACGCGTGGTGGGTGCCCGGCCTGGTGCTGTTCGGCCTGTACCTGATCGGGTTCGTCACCGCCCCGCTCGTCGCCCTGCTCTTGAAGCGGACGCTCCTGCGCGGGGCGACGCCGGTGTTCGTGATGGAGCTGCCGGCGTACCACCGGCCGCGGGTGCGGGCGGTGGTGCGGCGGATGGTCGAGGCCGGGGGGGCGTTCGTGGTGCGGGCCGGGACGATCATCCTGGCGGCGATGGTGCTGGTGTGGGCCCTCCTGTACTTCCCGCGGACCGACCCGACCGGGGTGCCGTACGAGGAGCGGATCGCGGCGGCCGAGGCCGCGGCGGAGGCGAATGCGGACCGGCTGGCGGAGCTGAAGGGGAAGGACGAGGCGACGGATGCGGAGAAGGAGGAACGGGAGACGCTGGAGGCGGCGGCCGCGGAGCCGGACCGTCTGAACGGGGAGTGGAAGCGGGACAGCCTGCTCGGGCGGTTCGGGCGGTGGCTCGAGCCGGCGGTCCGGCCGCTCGGGTGGGACTGGAAGGTCGGCACCGCGGCGCTGGCGTCGTTCCCGGCCCGGGAGGTGTTCGTCGGCACGGCGGGGATGCTGTACGGCGCCGGGGACGTGGACCCGGGCGACGACGAGCAGACCGCCGGGCTGGGGGCGGCGGTGAAGGCCGACTGGGCGGCGGACCCGGTGCGGGGGAAGTACGGGGTGGCGGTGGCGGCGTCGGTGATGGTGTTCTTCGCGCTGTGCATGCAGTGCGCGAGCACGCTGGCGGTGATCCGGCGGGAGACGCGGAGCTGGGCGTGGCCGGCGTTCACCTTCGCGTACATGACGGCGCTGGCGTACCTCGGGGCGCTGGTGACGTACCAGGTCGGGGCGGCGGTCACGGACTGGGGGGCGTGATGTCCGCGGCGGCGCAACTCGTGGTGGTCGGGCTGGCGGTGGCCGCGGCCGGGCTGTACGTCGCCCGGGCGGTGTGGCGGACGTGGTTCGGCGCGGCGGCCGGGAAGGGGTGCGGGTCGGGCTGCGGCAAGTGTGCGGCCGCGGCGCCGGGGGAGAAGCGCGACGGGCGGTTCCCGCTGCCGCAGGTGTGACAAACGGCGAGCCGGGAGCGTGAGCGACCGGAGGATGAGCGGCGCGAATGGCCCATCCTCCGGTCGCTCACGCTCCCGGCTCGACCGGTTCACTTCAGCGGCTTCGCCGGCTTGACCCGCAGCCCGAGCCGGACACCGTGCTCGATGTCGGCCGCGGTCAGCTCGGCCGACTCCACCAACTCCAGCACCGCGGCCAGGTCCGCCAGCCCGTCGCGGACCGCCTTCTCGTCCCCGGCCCCGACGCCGGCCAGGAACTTCGCCAGCTCCGCCCCGTGGGCGTCCAGGTACTCCCGCGTCCGCACGCCGGACAGCCGGGCCAGCGTCACCTTCCCCTTCTCCGGCGCCGCGCCCGCCGCCGGCGGCTTGAACCGCCGGACCGCGTCCGGGCTGCCGGCCACGACGAGGTGCCCGTGGGTCAGGGCGAACGACGGCCGGAACCCCGGCGGGAACCCCTTGTCGTTCACCAGCGAGGTGACCACCAGCCCGGTCGCCGGGTCCTTCTCCTCCCGCAGCTCGACCTGGTCGGGGTGCTTCGCGTTGTACGCCACCCGGACCGTCTGGAACCCGAACCCGACCGCCTGCACCAGCGCCCGCTCGGCCTTCTGCCGGTCCGCCCCGGCCCCGCCGACCTCGACCGCCAGGACCGGCGTCGGCAGCACCCCGCCCGGCCCCGGCGGCTCGGCCCACGCCGCCCAGTTCGGCCCGAGCGACCCGAGCACCAGCGGCAGCCGGTCCCGCCCGACCACCGGGCCGACCACCCCGTCCACCCACTCCCGCACCCCCGGCTTGCCCGGCGGGGTCGGGGCGAGCGACGTGACGAGGTCGATCAGGTCGGTCGCGGTGGCGTGCCCGGCGAACCCGAACAGGGCGTCGGCCGGCACCAGGCGGATCGCGGGGTTGCCGGCGACCGGCCCGACCAGCCACCGCTTCAGGTCGGCCGGCGCCTTGTCCGGGTGGAACCGGACGGCCAGCGACAACTCCACGTCGGCCCCGAGGTCGACGGCCACGGCCGCCGCCTCCAGGGCGGCCCAGACCTCGGCGAACCGGGCGAGGAACCGCTTCTCGGCGGGCTTCGCGGCGGCCGCCTTGGCCCGCACCTCGGCGTCCAGCGGGCGGGGGTTGACCAGGAGCACCGCGGCCGCGTCGGCGACCCCGAGCTTCCGCATCCGGGCGACCAGGTCCGGCTCCCGGTCGGCCGCCGGCGCGGCCGCCTTGTCCCGGTCGATGACGGCGGTGATGTCGGCGCGGGACGAGGAGAAGGCGAAGACGCCGCCGCGGAAGCAGTAGAACTCCGGGGTGTCGCCGTTGCCGCCGGCCTGCCGCTCGAAGAACTCGGCCCCGGCGTGGGCGTGCTTGACGACCGCCTTCACCTCGCCGCTCGCGGTCTGCACCTCGTTCAGCTTGTCGACGACCTTGGCCAGGGCGTCCGGGCGGCGCGGGCGGACGAGGACGACCGCCCGCTCGTCCTCGGGCCGGGCGCCGGGCGGGGCGGGGGAGTAGGCGAACGCGACCGCGTCCCCGAGCAGGTCGTCGAGGACCGCCTGCGGGGTGGTGCCCAGCGCGGCCAGGACGGCGGTCACCTCGCCGACCTGCTTCCACTCGTCGGACTCGAGGACCCGCTTGCCGAGGCGGGTGGTCGGGAGCCACTTGGCGAACGGGGAGGCGGCGACGGCCCTGGCGTGGTCGCGGGCGTTCTGGACGACGAGGACGAGGGCGGCGTCCGGCGGGGCGACGCGGAGGAGTTCGTCGCGCGGGGCGGCGAGGGCCGGCGGGGCGGCGAGCAGGGCGGCGGCGAGGGCGAGGCGGCGGGTCACGGCGGACGTTCCGGATGAAGGCGGGTCGGCGCGGCGGTCATGACATTCCAACGCAACCAGCGCGGGAACGCAGCGAGAAAACGATGAGAGTCGGGGCGGCGCGTCGGATCGGGGTCGGACGCCGGTCTTCTCCGCAGGTGGTGCCCCTCACCCGCCGGCGAGGCGCCGGCGACCTCTCCCCAGCGGGGAGAGGTGAAGACACCGGCCGCCTCCACAGCGACCCCGGGTCGGTGACCTGAAGAGGGGCCGCTGTAGCCCCACCTCTCCCCGCTGGGGAGAGGTCGGCCCGGCGCTTCGCCGGGCCAGGTGAGGGGACGCCACGCACACGTTTACCCGACCACGCCACCCCTCGCAACCACTTACGACTTCGGTTTCGGGCTCACCCCGCCGACGTCCCGCAAGAGCCGGGCGAACGCCTTCTGGGCGGTCCCGGTCACCGGCTCCAGCCCGGCCCGGGCGGCGTCCGGCAGGTCGGCCAGCGTCGTCCCGGTCGGCTCCTCGGCTGGGTCCAGCCGGCGGGTCAGGGCGTCGGTCAGGGTGGCGAGCACCCGCGGCGCGGCCGACGCGTCGGCGATCCCGATCGGGGTGTCGCGCAGGGCCTGGCCGAACTTCGACAGCCCCTCGCCGATCCGGACCGGGACCGCCCGCGGCTCCGGGGCGACGGCCGGCGGCACGCCGGCGGCCACGTCCGGCGCCCGGGGCTGCGGGGCGTCGGCCGGCCGCCCGAGCCACGCCGCCAGCGCCACGGCCGCGGCGGCCGCCAGCCCGCCGGCGAACGCCAGCACCCGGCGACGCGCCTGGGCCCGGCGGTCGGCCCGCACGGCCGACACGATCCGGTCGGTCAGCCCCGGCGGGGCCGCGACCGGTTCCGGCTGGGCGAGGACGGACAGCACCAGCCGGGCGGCGGCGACCCGCTCGCGGCAGGCGGCGCACCCCGCCGGGTGCCGGTCGGCGTCGAGGGACGCGGCCTCCCACTCCCCGTCGAGGACGCGGTTCAAGCGGTCGGCGGTGGCCCGGCAGGCGGGGGGGAGCGGGTCGTCGGTGGGGGTGGGGCGGGTCATGGGCGGTCCCCGCCGGACGGCGGGACTTCGGCGGACTCCTCGGGAACCAGGCCGCGGGCCCGGAGGGCGTTCAGCAACTCGAGCCGGGCCCGGTGCAGCCACGTCTTGACCGTCCCGACCGGCCGGCCGACGGCCGCGGCGATCTCGTCGTACCCGTGCCCGTGCTCGTGGAACAAGACGAACACCTCGCGGTACTCGGCCCGGAGGGCGTCGACCGCGTCCCGGATGCCCGCCCGCAGCTCGGCCGAGTCGTCGGCCGGGCGGCGGTCCGGGGTCTCGTGCAGGTAGTCGGCGAGTTCCGGCCGGCGGGCCCGGCGGCCGACCCAGGTCCGGCACCGGTTCACCGCGATCCCGACCACCCACGGGCGGAGCGGCCGCGAGTCGTCCCACCGGCCGAGGCTGCGGAACACCCGGAGGAACACCTCCTGGGTCACGTCCTCGGCGTCGTGGGCGTCGGCTAGGAGTCGGCGGCAGACGGCGAACACGTCCGGGGTGAACCGCCCGACCAGCTCCCGGCAGGCGGCCGGGTCCCCGGCGAGGCAGCGGCGGACGAGCGCGGCGTCGGCGGTCACGACGGCCCTCATACCCGGATACCCGGGCGGCGGCACGGGGGTTTCAGTCCCAAGGATAGTTCGCCCGCCGGCCGCGGGGATTGGCCGTCACCCTCCGGCCTTCTCGGCCGCCTCCCGGAGCAGCTCGACTGCCTCCCGGACCGGGGTGTCCTCCAGCCGCTTGCCGGTCCTGGCTAGGGCCTCCCCGAACCGGACCGCCGTCTCCTGCATCCGCTCGTGCGTCTCGGCCGACCCGCCGACCAGCAGCATCTCGGCCGTCCGGGTCACCCGGCGGTGCCCGTCCCCCCGTCCAGCCCGACCCCGAGAACCCCGGCGACCGTCGGCCCCGCCTTCTCCCCGGCCGGATTTTTCCGCATCACGTCCCCTTACGCTGCGAGTCGTGGGCGCGCGGGCGGGCGCCCGGCGTGGGGAATTCTACACCCCGCCCGGGAATGCCGCGCCGGGCCGGCCCGGTTCCTTGCGTTCCCGGGCGGTCGGCGGTAACATCCGGTAGGAATTTCGGCCCGCCCGTCCGGGCGTCGGACCGCTCGCTTCACCCCGCCCCGACACGCCATGCCGTCGCTCATCCTGCTGAAGTCTCCGGACGGGGTGCCCACCGCCCGCACCATCCCCCTGACCGGGGACGCCCAGACCATCGGGCGGGACGCCGAGCGGTGCCAGATCGTCATCCCGCACCACGCGGTCAGCCGGGAGCACGCCCGGATCACCGCCGAGAAGGGCCAGTTCTACATCGAGGACGGGGACGGGAAGGGGAACCGCAGCCGGAACCACACGTTCGTCAACTCGAAGGAGGTGACCGGCCCGCTCGCCCTGAAGCCGGACGACCGGATCAAGATCTGCGACTTCCTGTTCCAGTTCCGGGACGAGCGGGTGCAGCGGCCGGGCCGCCTCCCGTCCTGGATGCGCAAAGAGGTGCCGCAGCCGGAGGAGGAAGACGACGGGGCGATGACCACGGTCGAGGCGACCCTGGCCGGGGACCCCGGGGACCTCCTCAAGGTGGCCCCGGCGGACCGCCTGCGGGCCCTGTTGGACATCAGCACCGGGCTGTCCCGCACCCTCGACCTGGACCCCCTCCTCGGGCAGATCGCCGACACCCTCCTCGGGACGTTCAAGCAGGCCGACCGGTGCTTCGTCCTCGGCCTGGACGACGCCGGCCGGCCGGTCCCGCGGGTGGTCAAGAGCCGCCGGGCCGGGATGGAGGACACCCGGTTCAGCCGGACCATCGTCCGCCAGGTGCTGAAGTCGATGCAGGCGTTCCTGAGCGAGGACGCGGCCGGGGACACCAACCTCGGCCCGGCCGCGTCGATCGCCGAGTTCAAGATCCGGTCGGTCATGTGCGTCCCGCTGGCCGACGCCGGCGGCCAGCCGCTCGGGGTGATCCAGGTCGACACCCAGGACCGGACCCGGCGGTTCGGGGCCGACGACCTGAGCCTGCTGGCGATCGTCGCCAACCTCGCCGGGGTGGCGGTCGAGAAGGCCCGGCTGCACGAGGCGGCCCTGGCCCGGGAGAAGGAGCAGAAGGAGATCGAGCTGGCCCGGCAGGTCCAGCTCGGGTTCCTCCCGCAGACCCTGCCGGCGGTCGACGGGTACGAGTTCTTCGCCCACTACAGCCCGGCCCAGACGGTCGGCGGGGACTACTACGACTTCGTCCCCCTCCCCGGCGGGCGGACCGCCGTCGTCCTCGGGGACGTGGCCGGCAAGGGGGTCCCGGCCGCCCTGCTGGTGGCCAAGCTGAGCAGCGAGGTGAAGTTCAGCCTGGTGACCGAGCCGGACCCGGCCCGGGCGGTCGGCCTGCTGAACGACCAGATGATCCGGGGCGGGCTGCAGGACCGGTTCGTCACCCTGGTGGTGATGGTCCTGGACCCGGCCGCCCACCGGGTGGCGGTGGTGAACGCCGGGCACCCGATCCCGAAGGTGTACCGGGCGGCCAAGGGGCTCCTGGCCGAGGTCGCCCACGACGACGACACCGGCCCGCCGCTGGGGATCGAGCCGGGATACCGGTACGTCGCGTCCACCTTCGCCCTGGACCCGTGCGACTTCGTGACGGTGTTCACCGACGGGGTGACCGACGGGCAGGACCCGGGCGGGAAGCTGTACGGCCTCGACCGGGTGGAGCGGTGCCTCAGCCCGGGGGACGCGGTGGCCCTGGGCGACGCCCGCCCGAAGCGGGTCGGGGAGGCCCTGGTCGCGGACATCCGCCGGCACGCCGCCGGCCGGGCCCAGTTCGACGACATCGCGGTCGTCTGCTTCGGCCGGCTGGAGCCGGGGCACGGCCCGGCCACCGGGTCCGCCGTCCGCCCCACCCTGACCGACATCCCGTGACGGCCCGGCCGGGCGGGTCGTACAACACCCCCCGCCCCCCGCGGACCCCACCGAGGTCACCCGCATGAGCGGAACCACCACGCTGCCGGACACGGACGTCGAGCCGGAGCAGCGGACCCGGCGGCAGCCGCCGTACCACGTCGTCCTGCTGAACGACGACGACCACACCTACGAGTACGTGATCGAGATGCTGCTGGCCCTGTTCGGGCACCCGGTGGAGAAGGGGTTCGAGCTGGCCCGGCAGGTGGATCAGACCGGCCGGGCGGTCGTCTGCACCACCAGCCTGGAGCGGGCCGAGCTGAAGCGGGACCAGATCCACGCGTACGGCCCGGACCCGCGGATCCCGCGGTGCAAGGGGGCGATGACCGCCGAGCTGGAGGCGGCCGAGTGACACGGCGAGCCGGGGGCGTGAGCGACCGGAGGGCGACACCCTCCGGTCGCTCACGCCCCCGGCTCGCCAGGGCCGGTCACTTCCCCGCCTTCGCCAGGCGGACCGACTTGATCACCACGTCCTCGACCGGGACGTCGTCGAACCCCTCCTTCTCCCCGGTCTTGACCGCCCGGATCTTGTCGACCACGTCCATCCCCTCGACCACCCGGCCGAACACGCAGTACCCGACCTTGTCGGCGGTGTTCGCCCGGTCGAGCATCTTGTTGTCGACCACGTTGATGAAGAACTGGCTGGTGGCGCTGTCGGCGACCCGGGTGCGGGCCATGGCGATCGTGCCCCGCTGGTTGGTCAGCCCGTTGTCCGCCTCGTTCTTGATCGGGTCCTTGGTCTTCTTCTGCTTCATCCCCGGCTCGAACCCGCCGCCCTGGACCATGAAGTCCTTGATCACCCGGTGGAAGATGAGCCCGTCGTAGTGCTTGTCCTCGACGTACCCGAGGAAGTTCTTGACGGTGACCGGGGCCTTGTCCTCGAACAGCTCGATCTTGACCGTCCCGAGGCTGGTCTCCATCACCACCACCGGGTTGGCGGCCCGGGCGCCGCCGGCGGCGACCATCCCGAGGGCGACGAGGCACAGCGCGACCACCTTGACCGACAGCATGGGGACCTCCTGGGTTGGTGCCGGCCGGCCGGCCGGCGGCGGGACGGGCGTCGGGGGATTGTACGGACCCGGGGGGCGGGTGGGGCCGCCGCTCGCGGCGTTGCGGGCGCGCCGCCCGCAACGCCGCGAGCGGCGATCAGTTCAGCGGGGTCCGGACCATGCCGGCGGCCTCCATCCGGCAGCGGAGGTCGGCGAAGTGGGCGGTCAGCTCGTCGGCCGACGCCGACCCGCGCGAGCAGGAGCCGGTCGAGCACCCGCCGGTCGAGCACCCGCCGCCGGTCCCGCACCCGGGCTTGCCGCACCCGGGGTCGGGCGCCTCGCCGGCGGACCGGGACAGGTCGAGGAGGCGGACGGCCAGGCCGGACCGGGCGGCGAGGTCGTCGAGCAGCGGGGTGGCGTCGCAGCCGTCCCACGGCAGGGCGTGCAGGACCGCCACCCCGTCCAGGGTGGCTTCCGCGTCCACGAACGCGAGCGGCAGGCCGAGCGCGGCGGCGCCCTCCCCGGCCGCCGCGAGCACCTGCTGGGCGGCGGCGTCGAGGCGGGCGGCCGCGGCGTCGTCGGCGGGGGTCGCGGCCCGGAGGACGGTGCCGTCCGGGCCGGCCCCGTCGAGCGGGAGCAGCACCTCGCCGAGTTCGTCCCCGCGCGGGCCGCGGACGACCACCCGCTCCCCGCGGGCGGCGGGGACGGCGGACGCGAACCGGCCGACGAACCCGGGCCGGCCGTACCGGATCAGCAGTGCGGGGGCCATCGGCCGGTCACCCGTGGGCGTCGTCCTCGAACCCCATGAACTCGCGCATGTGCTTGTCGTACTCGTTCTGGTGGAACTCGGAGCTGAGGTCGAGCCGCAGCTCGTTGATCACCTTCACGCTCTGGTCCTTCACCCACGCCGTCCAGCAGGCGGCGCAGATGTCGCGGTGGATCCGCTCGCCGATCGCGTCCTGGAGCGGGGCGGCCGGCAGCTGCCGGGCCCGCTTCCCTTCCGGGCACCCCGGCCGCTGGCACCGGAACCCGGTCCCGGGGCCGGCGTCCTCCTCCGCCTTCGGCGCGGCCGGCGCCGGGACCGGCGCCCCGAGCCCGGTGAGGAGCTTGGCCATCGCGTCGCGCGGCAGCCGGTCGCCGCGCTCGTCGGCCGTCCGCCACCCCCTCGTCAGCACCTCGACCGCCTTGTCCGTGTGCCCGTCCTTGACGAGGCACTCGCCGAGGAACTGGTAGACGCGGGAGAAGGACGGGCTGAGCTCGAGGGTGCGCTCGAACGCCCGGGCCGCCTCGGCGTGCCGGCCGTCCTCCATCAAGGCCTGGCCGAGGCGGAAGTGGGCGAGGTCGTCGTCCGGGTCGCCGGCGACCATGTTCTGGTACCGGGTGATCTGCTCGGCGCGGTCGGCGGGGGTCATGGTGCGTGCTCCGGGGATGATTTCAGATTTCAGATTTGTGATTGACGATTTCAAGACACTGCACCGACCGCGTGTCTTGAAATCGTCAATCACAAATCTGAAATCTGAAATCTCAGTTCGCCGGCAGGACGGTGATCGGCAGGTCGTAGGTCGACTTCTTGTTGGCCACCCGGTCGGTGGCGGTGACCCGGGCGGTGAACTTCCCGGGCCGGCTCATGAAGATCGGGAACCGCATCGCGAACGCCCCCTCCGTCTCGGCCACCTTGTCCACCGACTTGTCGTCCTGGATGTGGTCCCGCGGCTTGCCCAGGAGCGGGTTCCCCTTCTCGTCGAGCACCTGGAACTCGAAGTACACGTTCGGCTGCTTGGTCTTCGGGTCCCGCTGGAAGCTGGCGACGCTGAACTGGAGGAAGACGGTCTGCCCGACCACCCCGGTGGTCGGGGCCGGGAAGGCGCCGATCACGTCGTGGGTGGCGAACACGGCGACGATCCCGAAGTCCCGCTTCTGGACATCGAACTTGACCGCCAGGGTGTCCTTCCCCTTGGTCTTCGGGTCGGTGACGGTGATCCGGCAGGTGTACGCCCCGGGGTCCTGGTCGAGCCCGATGGTGATGAACGCCCGGGCCGGGACGGTGTTCCCCCGCAGCGGGACGAGGTCGGTCAGGTCGCGCGGGTCCTGCTTGAAGATCGCCTTGCCGGCCGCGTCCTGGACCTCCATCGCCATCTGGTACTTGGCCGTCCCGTCCGGGTCGATGGCCAGCCCGGTGATGTCGTAGGCGATGAACAGCACGTCCCCGGGGAGGAGCTTGGCGGACGGCCGCGGCGGCCCGAGCTCGCCGACCGTCATCCGGACGTTCGTCAGCTTCAGCTCCCCGCCCTGGGCCGGGGCGGCGGCGAGGGCGGCGAGCGCGAGGGAGTAGAGCATACGGGTGGTCCTGTCGGGTTGCGGGGGACGGGGCGTGCCGCCCGGGGACACAACCATCGTATGCCGGCGGGCGTTGACGGCGGGGCGAAGTTCCGGAACCCCGGCCGGCGAACCGCGGCCGTCAGGGAGCGGGTGTGGATTCGAGCGGGTGTTGACGGTCGTGGGGCGCCGGAACACCCGCTCCCTGACGGCCGCGGTTCGCCGGGTCTGGATTGCCGCCCCGCCGGCGGCTATGATGTGACCGTCGGATCGGGTCGTGCATCCGAGGCACGACGGGCTGAAGGCCGACGGCCGTCCCCCTGGTAAGGGGCGGCCCGAGGTGTGGCTTCGCTGAAAGGAGGTGGTCCTGTGCCAGACAGTTGTTACCAGGATTCCGAGGGCCGGCTGGTTTGACGGCCGCGTTTCGGGTGGTCCGTGAAGCCGGCCGCCCGCATTCGGGTCACGGGGCGTATCTCCCCGCGACCCACCGGAAGGCCCGCGGAGCGATCCGCGGGCCTTCTCGCGTTCTGGCAATGTCTCGGTTCGTCTCGGTTCGGTGGGGCAGGCATTCCTGCCTGCCGGGTCGCGCTCGGCAGGCAGGAATGCCTGCCCCACCAACCTGAAGTGCTACCTACTTTCCCATCTCCTCGACCTTCGCCCACAGCTCCTCCGGCACCGGCATCACCGACAGCCGGGCGATCCGGACCAACTCCCAGTTCGCGAACGCCGGGTCCGCCTTGACCGCCGCCAGGGTCACCGGCTTCGCCAGCCGGCGGACCGGCGCGACGGCGACGGCGAAGAGTTTGCCGGCGGGGTCGGCCGGGTCCGGGGCGGCGTCGGCGGTGGCCCGCATGACCCCGACGATCGCCTTTTCGTCCCCGGTGTGGTAGAAGAACAGCCGGTCGCCGGCCTTGACCGCCCGGAGGTGCTTCTGGGCGAGGGCGTTGGTCACCCCGGACCAGGTGGTCGAGCCGTCGCGCTCCAGGTCGGCGAAACTGTACGCCCCGGGTTCCTCCTTGACCAGCCACAGCGCCATCGGTCGGGCCTCCGGGGTCGGCACGGTTCCTGCGGCCGGTTGTAGTGGATGCGTCGCCCGGATCGCAAGGTCGTTCGGCGGCGGGCGGTCGGCGGGGCCGGGCGGTCAAGCCGGGCGCCGACCGCGGTCGATGTTCTTCGCGGACCGGGGCGGCCGCAGGAGGCGAGGGGTCATGGGCGTTCTGCCGGACTGGATGATCGCGCGGGACGTGCGGATCGAGCCGTTCGCGGAGGGCCAGCACCGCCCGGGGGTGATCTCGTACGGGGTGACGAGTTACGGGTACGACGTGCGGGTGGACCGCCGGTACAAGGTGTTCACCAACGTGTGGGGGAGCACGGTCGACCCGAAGGCGTTCGACCCGAAGTCGTTCGTGGACGTGGACGCCGACTTCTGCATCATCCCGCCGAACAGCTTCGCCCTGGCCGAGACGGTCGAGTACCTGGTGGTGCCGCGGGACGTGCTGTGCGTCTGCGTCGGAAAGAGCACGTACGCCCGGTGCGGGATCATCGTGAATGTAACGCCTTTGGAGCCGGAGTGGCGCGGCCGCGTCACCATCGAGATCTCGAACACCACCCCGCTGCCGGCCAGGATCTACTCCGGCGAGGGGATCGCCCAGATCATCTTCCTCCGGGCCGAACAGGTCTGCCGCACCAGTTACGCCGACAAGAAGGGAAAGTACCAGGACCAGCCCGGACTGACCCTGCCGTTCGTGCCCGGCTCCCCGACCGACCCGCCGCCGCGCGGCAACACTTAGGGTTGCCGCCCCGGACCGCGACCGACTCCCGGTCTGTACATTTACTCAGATATCGTGTACGCTCGTATCGGTGTCGGGGACTGTCCGCCCCGGCCCGCCCGCGCGCTAACTCCGGACCTCGCCATGCAGATCACCCGCCGGTTCACCCGCGAAGGGCAAGACCCGTTCGCCGGCCTGACGTTCGCCCCGCGGACGTCCGTCATCCGGAACCCGAACGGCTCGGTCGTCTTCGAGATGAAGGACGTGATGGTGCCGGACGGGTGGTCGCAGGTGGCGGTCGACATCCTGGCGCAGAAGTACTTCCGCCGGGCGGGGGTGCCGAAGGCGCTGGTGCGGGTGCCGGAGGACGGGGTGCCGGGGTGGCTGCAGCGCGGGGCGGCGGCGTCGGCCGAGACGCCGACCGGGGGCGAGACGGACTCCCGCCAGGTGTTCCACCGGCTGGCCGGGTGCTGGGCGTACTGGGGGTGGAAAGGCGGCTACTTCTCCTCGGAGCGGGACGCCCGGGCGTTCTACGACGAGACGTGTCACATGCTGGCCGCCCAGATGGCGGCCCCGAACTCGCCGCAGTGGTTCAACACCGGGCTGCACTGGGCGTACGGGATCGGTGGCCCGCCGCAGGGGCACTCCTA
The DNA here is from genome assembly GCA_013822345.1 of Isosphaera sp. Classification (GTDB taxonomy): domain Bacteria; phylum Planctomycetota; class Planctomycetia; order Gemmatales; family Gemmataceae; genus Gemmata. Next base: position 6,155 of record PNKH01000080.1, on the reverse strand, counting down.
CGTCGACCCGGCGACGGGCCAGCTGGAGCGCTCGACGTCGGCCTACGAGCGCCCGGCCCCTCACGCGTGCTTCATCCAGGCGGTTCGGGACGACCTGGTGAACGACGGCGGGGTGATGGACCTGTGGGTCCGCGAGGCCCGCATCTTCAAGTACGGCAGCGGGTGCACCTCCGGCGACTCCCGGGTGTACGTCGAGGGCGAGGGCTTCGTCCGCATCCGCGACCTGTTCGCCCGGTACCGCGACGCCGGCCGCCCGGTCCACGACTTCGACGGTTCCGGCCGGTACATCGACGTGTCGGACCTGAACCTCCGCACCCTGTCGGTCGACCCCGAGTCGGCCGTGTACCAGCTCGACACGATCGAGCGGGTCTGGGACTACCAGGTCCCGGCGGAGGACAAGCTGGTCGTCCGGTTCGACACCGGGGCGAAGGCGGTGGTGTCCGCGTGGCACCCGTTCCTGGTGTGGGACGGCGAGCGGGTGGTGGAGCGGCGGGCCGACCAGCTGGCCCGCGGGGACACCGTCCTCGGGCCGAACGAGACGGCCCCGGCCAGCCTGCCGGTGAAGGACGCCGTGGTCCGGTACGCGACCGAGTACGTCGGCCGGGAGGAGCCGCGCGAGGTCCGGGTCGACCCCGACCTGGCCTGGCTGGTCGGGTACTTCCTCGGCGACGGCAGCCTGGGCAACTGCCGGCAGCGGACCACCAACAAGTACGGCACGACCTACGAGTACGCCGGCCTCCGCCTGCGGTTCCACGACGAGACGGAGCCCGTCCTCCGGCGGGTGCAGGAGATCGTCGCCCGGGTGTTCGGGGAGGCCGCTTCGATCCGGGCGGACGGCCGCGGGTCGAAGGGGAAGCACCTGTGCTTCACCGGCCGCGGGGTGACCGGGTTCTTCGCCGCCCTGTTCGACGTGGGGCCGAAGACGTTCTCGCTGGCGATGCCCGACTTCCTGTGGGAGGGCGGGCGGGAGCTGGCGGTCGCGTTCCTGGCCGGGCTGGTGGATTCGGACGGGTGGGTGCGGGACGGGAAGGCGATGTACGCGACCGCCACCCGGGCGTTCGCCGAGGACGTGGCGACCCTGGCGTCCCTGTACAACCTCGGGGGCGGGGTCACCCCCGACGCCTCGACGTTCAAGGTCACGGTCCTGCACCGGAGTGCCGCCCGGGCGGCGCGGGAGGAGTTGGCCGCCCGGGTGGTCCACCCCGGCCGGCGGCAGCGGCTGCTCGACTACGCCCCGTCCGCCCACGAGCGGAAGTTCTGCCTGCCGCTCTCGGACGGGTTGGCCGGGGACCTGTTCGGCGGGGACCGGCCGGCGGCCGACTGGCTGAAGGTGCGGGTCGGGGGTGAGACCCTCCACCTGGGGCGGCTGAAGTACGAGGGGGTGATCAACCCGAAGAAGCTGGAGCGTGCGATCGGGCTGCTCGGCCGGAACGACCTGGCGGCGGAGCGGCTGGCCCGGGTCGCCCGGTCGGCCGCGTTCGTCACCTCGGTCGAGCCGTGCCGCGACAACCCGGACTTCTACGACCTCACCGTCGCCACCCACTCGAACTACCTGGCCGGGGAGACGGGGCTGGTCGCGATCCACAACACCGGGAGCAACTTCTCCGCGGTGCGCGGGGAGGGGGAGCCGCTGTCCGGGGGTGGGAAGTCGTCCGGGCTGATGAGCTTTTTAAAGGTTGGTGATCGGGCTGCCGGAGCAATCAAGAGTGGGGGGACCACGCGGAGGGCCGCGAAGATGGTCGTGCTCGACCTCGACCACCCCGACATCGAGGAGTTCGTCAACTGGAAGGTGGCCGAGGAGCAGAAGGTGGCCGAGTTGGTGGCCGGGTCGCGGCTGATGAACCGCCACCTGAACGCCATCCTCCGCGCCATCCAGACGCACCCGAACGCGGACGAGCGGTACGACCCGGCCCGGAACGCGAACCTCCGCAAGGGCGTCCTCGACGCCCGGGCGGCGCTGATCCCGGAGAACTACATCGCCCGGGTGCTGCAGCTCGCCCGCCAGGGGTTCACCCACCTCGAGGTGGAGGAGTACGACACCGACTGGAACTCGAAGGCGTACGCCACCGTCTCGGGGCAGAACAGCAACAACTCGGTGCGGATCACGAACGGGTTCATGGCGGCGGTCGAGGCGAACGGGCCGTGGCACCTGTACTGGCGGACGGAGTTGCGGCGGGCGAAGAAGGAGGGCCGGGCGCCGAAGCCGAAGAAGACGCTGAAGGCCCGCGACCTGTGGGACCAGGTCGCGTTCGCGGCGTGGAGCTGCGCCGACCCCGGGGTGCAGTTCGACACCACCTTCAACGAGTGGCACACCTGCCCGGCCGACGGCCGGATCAACGCGACGAACCCGTGCGTCACCGGCGACACCCTGGTCGCGACCGCCGACGGGCTGGTCCGGATCGACCAACTCCTCGACCGCGGGACGGCGGTCGTCGGGGCGGACGGCGAACTGCACGCGATCGAGCCCGCGTTCCGGACTGGCGAGAAGCCGGTGTACCGCCTCCGCACCCGGGCCGGGTACGAGGTCAAGCTGACCGGCGACCACCGGGTGCTGACGGCGAACCGCGGCGACGTGCCGGCGTGCGAGTTGACCAAGGACGACGTGGTCCGCCTCGGCCGCGGGGTGTTCGCCGACCGTCGGGAGCCGCTCCCGGTGAACGGGGCGGCCGAGTTGGACCCCCGGCTGGCCGAGTACCTGGGGCTGATGGTCGGGGACGGCTGCCTGATGGGCGAGCGGGAGGGGGCGGTGGTGACCCTCGCCCCGGAAGAGCAGGCGGTCGCCGCCCGGGTGCACGAGGACATCCGCTCCTACCGCGCCGAGTTCGCGGCCGACGGCCGGGGGGCGCGGGAGACGCACGTCACCAGCCCGCAGGCGACGGTCCGGGTCGGGACCGGCAGCCGGTGCGTGGTGGACGTGCTGAAGCGGTTCGCGGTCCTGAACGAGGGGAGCGCCGGCAAGCGGTTCACGGCCGACGCGTTCCGCCTCGACCGGGCCTCCCTGGCGGGCGTCCTCCGCGGGCTGTTCACCGCCGACGGGACGGTGGCGAACTACGGCGAAAAGTCGCAGTACGTCTCTCTCGACAGCACGTCCGCGGAACTGCTCCGGCAGACCCAACTGCTGCTGCTCACGTTCGGCGTCAAGGCGAAGCTGTACCTCGACCGGCGGGTGGCCGGGCAGACGATGGCCCTGCTGCCGGACGGCAAGGGCGGGGTGAAGGAGTACCCGGTCCGGCAGGTCCACAGCCTCCGGATCAGCCGGTCGTCGCGGGTCGTGTTCGAGCGGGAGATCGGGTTCGTCCCCGGCAGCCCGAAGGGCGAGCAACTCGCCCGGCTCAACCGCGAGGTGACGACCTACGCCGACCGGCTCGAGGACCGGGTCGAGAGCCTCGAGTACCTCGGCGTCGAGCCGGTGTACGACCTCACCGAGCCGGCCACCCACCACTTCTGCGCGAACGGGATCGTCGTCCATAACTGCAGCGAGTACGCCTTCCTCGACGACACGGCGTGTAACCTCGCGTCTCTCAACCTCCTCACGTTCTACAACACGGAGACCGCCAAGTTCGACATTGACGCATACAAGCACGCGGTCCGCATCTGGACGTTGATCCTCGAGATCAGCGTCGCGATGGCGCAGTTCCCGAGCCGGCCGGTCGCCCAGAAGTCGTACGACTTCCGCACCCTCGGCCTCGGGTACGCCAACCTCGGCGCCCTGCTGATGGTCCAGGGGATCCCGTACGACTCGGCCGAGGGCCGGGCGCAGTGCGGGGCGCTCACCGCGGTCATGCACGCCGGGGCGTACGCCACCAGCGCCGAGATCGCCGCCGAGGTCGGGCCGTTCGCCCGGTTCGACGCGAACCGCGAGGCGATGCTGCGGGTGGTCCGGAACCACCGCCGGGCCGCGTACAACGCCGCCCCGGCCGAGTACGAGGGGCTGACCGTCACCCCGGTCGGGATCGACGCCCGGTACTGCCCGCCGGAGTTGCTCGCGGCCGCCCGGAGCGAGTCCGACCGGATGCTCGCGCTCGGCGAGAAGCACGGGTACCGCAACGCCCAGGTGACGGTGATCGCCCCGACCGGCACCATCGGGTTGGTGATGGACTGTGACACCACCGGGATCGAGCCGGACTTCGCCCTGGTGAAGTTCAAGAAGCTCGCCGGCGGCGGGTACTTCAAGATCATCAACCAGTCGGTCCCGCCGGCCCTCGCCCGGCTCGGGTACGCCCCGTGGCAGGTCGAGGACATCGTCCGGTACTGCCGTGGCGCCGCCACCCTGCACGGCTGCCCGCACGTCAACCCCGGCAGCCTGCGGGCGAAGGGGTTCACCGACGAGGCCTTGAAGAAGGTCGAGGAGCAGCTGCCCGGGGCGTTCGAGCTGACGTTCGTGTTCAACCGCTGGACGCTCGGCGACGACTTCCTGAAGGGGCCGCTCGGCGTCCCGGCGGACAAGCTCGACGACCCGGCGTTCGACCTCCTCGCCCACCTCGGGTTCACCAGGCAGCAGGTGGCCGAGGCGAGCACGTACGTCTGCGGCACGATGACCGTCGAGGGCGCCCCGCACCTGAAGCCGGAGCACTACGCGGTGTTCGACTGCGCGAACAAGTGCGGCAAGCTCGGGCGGCGGTTCCTGTCGTGGGAGTCGCACATCCGGACGATGGCGGCCGCCCAGCCGTTCATCAGCGGGGCGATCTCGAAGACGATCAACATGCCGCACGACGCGACGGTGGAGGACGTGAAGAAGGCGTACCTCTTGTCGTGGCAGCTGATGACCAAGGCGAACGCCCTGTACCGGGACGGGTCGAAGCTGAGTCAGCCGCTGAACTCGGTCGCCGACTCGCCGGAGGCGGCGCTGCTGGCGAGCGTGACGGCGGACGCGGACCCGGCGGCCCCGCGGCCGGACGCGGTGCGGGTGGCGGAGCGGATCACGGAGAAAATCGTGCACCGGTACATCGCCCGGCGGCGGCGGCTGCCGGACCGGCGGGCCGGGTACACGCAGAAGGCGCGGGTCGGGAACCACAAGGTGTACATCCGGACGGGAGAGTACGAGGACGGGACGCTGGGGGAGATCTTCATCGACATGCACAAGGAGGGGGCGGCGTTCCGGAGCATGACGCACTGCTTCGCGATCGCGGTCAGCCTGGGGCTGCAGCACGGGGTGCCGCTGGAGGAGTTCATCGACGCGTTCCTGTTCACCCGGTTCGAGCCGAACGGGGTGGTGCAGGGGAACCCGTACATCAAGATGTCGACGTCGATCATCGACTACATCTTCCGGGAGCTGGCGATCACGTACCTGGGGCGTCACGACCTGGCGCACGTGAACCCGGAGGACCTGCGGGCGGACGCCCAGCACGACCCGGACGACGACCCGGACTTCGAGGCGGAGGAGGTAGTGAGCACGCGGACGGTGGAGGCGAAGGCGGCGGACGGCGGGAAGCCGTCGCTGGCCCCGCCGCGGTCGTCGCACCTGAAGCCGGGGCCGGGGGTGGCGGAGGCGCCGAAGCCGCCGGCGCCAGCGACCCCGGTGGCGAAGGCGAAGGGGTCGGACGGGTCGGCGGCGACGCTGCCGGCGCGGGGCGGGTTGGCGGCGCCGGCGCCCGGGTCGAAGGCGGACAAGATCCGGCTGGCGAAGCTGAAGGGGTACGAGGGCGACCCGTGCCCGGTGTGCCAGGCGATGACGCTGGTGCGGAGCGGGGCGTGCGCGAAGTGCGACACCTGCGGCGAGACGAGCGGGTGCAGCTGACCGGCGCGGGTCGGTGGCGTGACGGGCGGGCGGCCGGGTTCACCCCGGCCGCTTTCGTTGCTCACGGCGATCGGGTACAATCTCTGGCGTGCCGCGAGGGGAGCACGGACGATGCAGACGGTCAAGTACGTCCACTGGCAGGACGGCGACTGGTGGCTCGGTTACCTACACGACTACCCCGACTACTGGACCCAGGGCGAAACCCTGGACGACCTGCTCGAGCACCTGAAGGACCTGTACCTCGATCTGCCGCAGACTCTGGCAGACTCCGAACGGAGGAACTCATGAGCCGCTACCTATACATCGTGACTTTCCTCCTGAGCACCGCCTCGCAACTCCCTGCCCAGCCCCTCTCGCCGAAGAACAAGTACGAGCGGGAACTCTTCCGGTTCGACAGCTCGCCGATGGACATCGAGTC
>PNKH01000079.1 GCA_013822345.1 Isosphaera sp. | reverse complement strand
CGGGGCGGAGGCTCGGCCGGAGCCTCGCCCTCCCAAACCGAGACACGACCCGGTTCACGTTTGAGTTGCACGCCGGAAAGCCTTAACCTTACCCGGAGTCGTCTCCCCCCGTGAAGCGTGAAACCGTGGAACCCGAACCGATTCCGACCCGGCCCGCCGACGTGGTCGCCGCCCTGGAGGCCGCCGGGTTCACCCACCTCGTGTGGGTCCCCGACAGCCACCTCGGGACGTGGGAGCCGGCCCTGGCCGGGACGAGGCTGGCTCCGATCCGGGTCACCCGCGAGGGCGAGGCGGTCGGGGTGGCCGCCGGGCTCATGCTCGGCGGGGCGCGGCCGCTGGTGGCCGTCCAGTGTACCGGGTTCTTCGAGGCCGGGGACGCGGTCCGGAACGTGGCCCACGACCTGAAGCTGCCGCTGAAGCTGGTCGTCGGGGTGCGGAGCCTGCGGGCGGCGCGCGCCGGGACGAGTGCCGACAACTGCCCGCGGTTCGCCGAGAAGCTGGTGGCCGCGTGGGAGTTGCCGTACACCGAGGTGGACCCGGCAGCCGCGACCGCGACCGAGGTGGCGGCCGCGCTCCGCGGCCTAGCGGACCGGCCGGGGGCCGCGGCGCTGCTGTGGGCGGAGTGAGGTGTCCGTCCGAGCCGGACGCGTGAGCGACGGCTGAGCTGGCCGTCGCTCACGCGTCCGGCTCGGACCGAGTCGTCACGGCGTCTGCGGCATCGTCCGGTAGGCGTACTCCAGCACGACGTTCTTGAGCAACTCCGGCAGCGCCTCGAACTCCTTCTCGTCGAGCTTGCCGTCGGTGTTCGTGTCGTACTTCAGGAAGACGTTCCGGATCTGGGCCTGGGCCGGGAGCTCGACCCCGCCCTTCGGGAACTTGAAGTCGGCCGGGCGGGACCCGAGGGCCAGCCCGCCGAGCCGCCCGCCCCCGCCGGCGTCGCTCACGTACTCGACGTACCCCAGGTGCATCTCGTCGGTCGTCTGCTGGCCCCACCGGACCACCTTGGTCGGGTCCGGGTTGGCCGGGTTCTTGTCGCTGTTGTCGTACCAGGTGGTATACGTCAGGCTGCTCCCCTTCGGGGCGACCACCGGGTCGGCGAACCGGTACTGGAGCTGCCAGTTGAAGTCGTAGTGCGGCACGTCCAGGACCGTCTCCGTCTTCTTGTCCGGGGTGGTCAGCTCGAACCGGGCGGCCTTGCCGCGCAGGTGGGCGTGCGGGAACAGGGCCAGCACCCGGGCGTCGAACGGGACCGGGATCCGCCCGGTCACCGCGTGGTTGTCCGCCCCGGCCGGGATCCGCAGGGCCGGGTTGGCGATCCCGGTCACGTGCACCTCGTACCGCGGGGCGTCCTTGGCGAACACCAGCCCGATCTTCGTCTGGTCGGTGGTCGCCTTCCCGTTCGGGGTGTAGTGGATCTGGAACGTCAGCGTCGACCCCTTCGGCAGCTTCTTCGCGTACCCCTCCGGGTAGACCAGGCCGTTACTCCCCGGGACGTAGGCGGCGAAGAACCCCATCGCCTCCGACCCGATCCCCCGGGCCCCCCGCGGGGCCGCGAACACCAGCACGTGGTGCACCACCTCCCGGGCCGTCGGCCGGACCTCCAGGGCTCGCACCCACCGGTCCTCGGCGTAGTCGGTGTCGACCCGGACGTGCTGGTACGGCATCGTCCCCTCGGCCTTGACCGCGATCGGCTTGGGCAGCTCGAACACCGCGTCCGGCTTGCCGATCAGCCACCCGCCCTCGTAGGTGCGCGGCAGCGGGGCGTCGGCCGGGTCGCCCTTCTTCAGGTCCCCGCCGAGCCACGCGAGCAGGTCCTTCTTGTCGTCCGGGGTCAGGCTCCGGTCGTTCGAGAACGTCGCGTGCTTCCCCTTCCCCGGGGCGGCGAACCACGGCGGCATCGTCCCCCCGGTCACCACCTGCTTGATCGCCCCCTTCTGGGCGACCACCTGGTCGTACGTCTCCAGGCCGAACGGCCCGACCCCGCCGGGGCGGTGGCACTCGACGCAGTTCGCCTGCACGATCCGCTCGACCCGGGCGTGGTACGTCAGCGGGACCGGCGGGGCCTTGGCCGCGTCCGCCTCCAGGGCGCACCCCGGGGCGGTGGTGGCGACGACCGCCGGCACGTTGCCCGCCAGGAACTCGTTCAGGGCCGGGACCAGGTACCGGGCCTTCGGGGCGTCGAGCGAGTACCCGAGGCCGTACTGGTCGTCGACCGCCCCGCGGTACACGACCGTCCGGGCGGCGTCGAGGACGATCACCTCGGTGGTGGACGTCGCCCCGAGGGCGGCGGTCAGCTTGCCGTCGACATCCGCGACGTACCGCCCGGTGAACCCGTGGCCGGCGGCCGTCTTCTCGGTCGGGTTGACGAACAGGAAGGCGACCCCCTTGGCCGCGTACTCCTTCTCCAGCCGGGCCAGGGCCGGGGCGTACTTCTTGCAGAGCGGGCAGGTGGCGTTGGTGAACGCGACGACGGTGAACTTGTTCGCCTTGAAGTCGGACAGCTTGCCGGGCTTGCCGGCGAGGTCGGTGAACGCCACGTCCGGGACGAGGCGGCCGACCCCGGCCTCGGCCGGCTTGAGCACCTTGGGGGCGGTCTTGACCGGGTCGGCCGGGGCGTCGGCGGCCTGGCCGGCGGCCAGCGGGGCGCTGAGGAGCAGCGCGAGTACGGCGGGACGCATGTGCGAGTTCCGTAGGGGACGCGATGGGAGTGCCGAGATGATACCCGCGGACCGGGACGGGGGTTTCAGCGATCCGGGGTCGCCGCTTGCGGCGCTGCGGGCGCCGCGGCGCCCGCAGCGCCGCAAGCGGCGACCCGGCGGTCGGTCTACGCGATCACTTCCTTGGCCACGTTCCCCTTCACGTCGGTCAGCCGCATGTCCCGGCCGGCGTGCTTGTACGTCAGCTTCTCGTGGTCGAACCCGAGCAGGTGCAGGACCGTCGCGTGCCAGTCGTGGACGTGGGTCTTGCCCTCGACCGCCTCGAACCCGTAGTCGTCGGTCCGGCCGTGGGCGTACCCGCCCTTCACCCCGCCGCCGGCCATCCACATCGTGTACCCGCGGGAGTTGTGGTCCCGCCCGGTCCCCTGGCCGCTCGGCGTCCGGCCGAACTCCCCGCCCCAGACCACCAGCGTGTCCTTCAGCATGTCGCGCTGCTTGAGGTCCGCGAGCAGCCCGGCGATCGGCTTGTCGATGTTGCCGCAGCTGTTAGTCAGGGCGTCCTTCAGGTTCTGGTGGTGGTCCCACCCGCCGACGGTCAGCTCGACGAACCGCACCCCGGCCTCGACCAGGCGGCGGGCCAGGAGGCACTGCCGGCCGAACCCGCCCCCGCCCCCGGGGCCGCCCATCCCGCCGGGGCCGGCGGGCGCCCCGCCCCGGCCGCCGTCGATCCCGTACAGCCTCAGCGTCGCGGCCGTCTCGTTGCTGGTGTCGAGGAGCTTCGGCAGCTCGCCCTGCATCCGGAAGGCCAGCTCGTAGGACCCGATCAGCCCCTCGATCTCCGGGTTGTCGCCGCCGGCCGCCAGGGCGTTCTGGTTCAACTCCTGGACGAAGTCGAGCTGCACCCGCTGGGCGTCCGGCGTCTGCTTCGGGTTCTTCAGGTTCGCCACCTGCTGGGCGCCGGGGCCGCCCCCGAACCCGCCGCCGAACCCGCCCCGGCCGATCTTCGTCCCCTGGTACATCGCCGGCAGGAACGACGCCCCGTAGTTCACCGGCCCGCCGTTGTTCCCGGGCGGGGACAGGGTGACGAACCCGGGCAGGTTCGCGTTCTCGGTCCCGAGGCCGTACAGCACCCACGCCCCGAGGCTCGGCCGCGGGAACTGGAAGATGCCGCAGTGCATCTGGATGAACGCCTGCGGGTGGTTCGGCAGGTCGGTGTGCATGCCGTTCAGCAGGCACAGGCTGTCGGCGTGCTTGGACAGCTCCGGGAACAGCTCGCTGATCCACAGCCCGCTCTCGCCGCGCTTCTCGAACTTGAACGGCGAGGCCATCAGCTTGCCGCCGCCGAACCCGCCGCGGCCGCGCGGCGGGGCCTTGCCGTCGTCGGCGGTCAGCTTCGGCTTGTGGTCGAACGTGTCGACGTGGCTCGGGGCCCCTTCCATGCACAGGAAGATGACCCGCTTCGCCTTCGCCGGGAAGTGCGACTTCTTCGGGGCGAGCGGGTTCGGGGCGGACTCGGCTGACCGGGCGGCCTGCTCGTGGGCCAGCGCGGCGAACGCCAGGTAGCCGAACCCGGACGACGTGGACTTCAGCAGGTGGCGGCGGGTGAGCATGGGTATGGTTCCGTGTTTGGTGTTTGGGTGTGCTTCCCGTTTAGCCGCGACGCGGAGTCCGCGGAGCGGAGCGCGGCGGCTCCCCCGCGCTCCGCTCCGCGGACTCCGCGTCGCGGCTAAACGCCGGGGTCGGGGTCACTTCCGGTACTGGAACTCGGCGCTGGCGATCAGGGCCTGGGTGAACGCCGCCCACGCCTCGCGCTCCCGGCGGGGCTCGGCCACCCGGTCCTTCTCCAACTGAACCTTGTACGCCCCGAGGAACTTCTCCGACGCGGCCAGTTCCTTCTCGACCGGCGGCCGGCCGTAGAACGCCAGGTACGCGGCCCGCACCCGTTCGGTGTCGGTCGTCGTCCCCTTCAGCAGCTTGTCGGCGGCGGCCTCGGCCGACCGGATCACGAACGGGTTGTTCAGGATGAACAGCCCCTGCGACGGCACCGTGGTGGTCGGCCGGTCGGCCGCGATCAGGCTCGGGTCCGGGGCGTCGAACAGGGCCAGCGCCTCCGGCAGGTTGTCCCGGACGATCGGCAGGTACACCGACCGCTGGACGTTCCGCGGGTCGTTGATCGCCTGGATCAGCCCGGCCCCGCGGCCGAACCCGCCGGCGTTCCCCTCCCCGGCCCGGGCCACCGCCGACCCGACCGGCGGGGCGGTGTCGAGCTGCCCGCTGACCGCCAGGATCGAGTCCCGCAGGCTCTCGGCGTCGAGCCGCCGTGGCGACATCCGCCACACCAGGGCGTTGTCCGGGTCGGCCTCGAACGCCGCCTTGTCGAACTTCGAGTCGAGCCGGTAGGCGTGGCTCGTCACGACGCGCTTGATGAGCTTCTTCACGCTCCACCCGTCGTCCATGAAGGACAGGGCGAGGTGGTCGAGCAACTCCGGGTTGGTCGGCGGCTGGCCGGCGGCCCCGAAGTTGTCGGCGGTCGGCACCAGGCCGCGGCCGAACAGGTGCAGCCAGACGCGGTTCGCCATCACCCGGGCGGTCTGCGGGTTGTCCTTCGACGCGATCCAGTTCGCCAGCTCCAGCCGCCCGCTGGTCCCGCTCGGGATCTTCAGCGGGGCCGCGCTCATCACCTGGAGGGTGCCGCGCGGGACCCGGTCGGCGCTCGGCTTGTCCGGCTCGCCGCGGCCGTACACCGGGCTGTCGGCGATGGCGAAGCTGCCGCCGAACCCGCCGAACCCGCCGCCCCCGCCCTTCGGGCCGAACCCGCCGGGGCCGAACTGCCCGCCCTTCCCGGCCGGCTTGTCCTTCACCCCGACGGCCAGCAGCTTCGCATTGCCGTCGGCGTCGAACGCGGCGAGCCGGCTGCGGATGCCGGCCACCTGGGCCTGGGTGAAGATCCGGCGGATCACGTCCGTGTTCTCGGCCGCCGCCTTGTTGATGTCGTCGATCTGCTTCTCGAGGCGGGCCCGCTCCTCGGCCGTGAGCTTCTCGGTGGTGTGGGCCGGCATCCCGCTGTCCTTCGGCAACTCGATCGTCGGGGCCGGCCGCTGGCTCTGCACCTGGCGGATGGTGCCGTACCGTGTCTCGGTGCTGCGGAAGATGCCGGCCAGGGCGTAGTAGTCCTTCTGCGGGATCGGGTCGAACTTGTGGTCGTGGCACCGGGCGCAGGCGGCGGTGATGCCGAGGAACGCCTGGCTGACCACGTCGATCTGCTCGTCGGCCACGTCCAGCTCGAACTGGGTGCCGTTCCGCTCGTTCAGCGTCTTCGGCCCGATGGCGAGGAGCCCGGTGGCGACGGTCCGCTCGGCCTTCAGCTTCGGGTCGTCGGTCGGCATCAGGTCGCCGGCCAGCTGTTCGCGGACGAACTGGTCGTAGGGCTTGTCGGCGTTGAACGCGGCGATGACGTAGTCGCGGTACCGCCAGGCGTGCGGGTAGTTGACGTTGACGGCCTTGCCGGAGGACTCGGCGTACCGGGCCACGTCCAGCCAGTGGCGGCCCCACTTCTCGCCGAACCGCGGCGACGCGAGGAGCTTGTCGACCACCTTCTCGAACGCGTCCGGGGCGGTGTCGGCGACGAACGCCTCGACCTCGTCGCCCGACGGGGGGAGCCCGGTCAGGTCGAGGAAGACGCGGCGGATCAGGGTCCGCTTGTCCGCGTCCCCGACCGGCTTGATCCCCTTCTTCTCCAGCGCGGCGAGGAGGAACCGGTCGATGTCGGAGGCCGCCCACGCGGCGTCCTTCACCGCCGGGGCGGGCGCCTTCTTCGGGGCGACGAACGCCCAGAACGACCGCCCCTTCTCGACGTCGACGACGTACTTGTTGGCGGCCGCCGCCTTCCCGTCGCGCGGGTCGGGGGCGCCCATCCTCACCCACGCCTCGAAGTCCGCGACCACCTGGTCGGGGAGCTTCCCCTTCGGCGGCATCGCGGTGTCCGGGTTCTTGTGCCGCAGCCCGAGGATCAGGAGCGACCGGTCCGGGTTGCCGGGGACGACGCTCGGGCCGGTCGCCCCGCCCTTGCGAAGGTTGTCGCGGGTGTCGAGGAGGAACTCGCCGCGGACCTTCTCGGCCTCGGCCGAGTGGCAGGTGTAGCACTTGTCGACGAGGACCGGGCGGATCTTCTTCTCGAAGAACGCGAGCTGCTCGTCGGTCGGCTTGTCGGCGAACCCCTTCGCCCCGCCGGCGGGCGGCGGGGCGGGCGTCGCCGGCGGCTCGGCCTTCTCCGCGCCCTTCGCCCCGAGTTCGACGATCTTCTTGAACTCGTCGGGGGAGAGGAACCTGTCCGCGTTCGCGTCGAGCCGGTCGAACACCACCCGGGCGAGGTCGGGGGTCTCCTGGAACTTGGGGTTCTTGGCGGTCAGGGCGGCGAACTCGTCGAACGAGAGCTTCCCGTCCTTGTTCGTGTCGCCGAGCTTGAACGGGGCGGCCGGGTCGGGGGCTTGCGCCCCGGCGTGCCCGACGAGTGCGGCCCCGGCGAAGGCCAGGGCTCCGAGCGCGAGCCGAGTCATGACGTGACACCCTCCTGTGCGGACGGCCGGTGACGGTGGGTACAGCATAAACCCGCCGCCCCCCGCGGCATGACGCGTCTCATGGATTTTTCGCATCTTCGGGTTCTCATTAAAATGCCGACTGCCGCGAGGCCCGGCGAAACGCTGTACCCCCCGCCCCGCCGTTGGGTTACCATTTCCGTTCCGCCCGCCTGCCCCGCACGGAACCCGCAATGCCTCGCACCTCTCTCGCCCTCGCCGCCGTCCTCGCCCTTGCCCCGCCAGCGGCCGCCCAGGACAAGACCCCGGTCCGCCTGTTCGCCGAGGCCGAGGACTTCACCGTGAAGTCCGGCTGGAAGGTGATGCCGTACCGCGACAACTACTTCGCCGGCTCGTTCGCCGTCACCTTCCTGTCGCGGATGGGCTGCCTCGGCGCCCCCGAGCAGCCCGCCGACGGCAAGCCGGCCGTCGCCGAGTTGGCGGTCGACATCCCCACCGCCGACACCTACGACCTGCTCGCCCGGTTCGAGCAGCCGTTCCAGTTCTCGGTCGAGTTCACGGTCGAGGTCGAGCAGGGCGGCAAGGTGGTGGCGGCGTTCCCGTGCGGCCGGCTCACCGACCCGAAGATCTGGGGGCTGAACGGGCACAAGCGGGTGCCGATGGAGCGGTACAGTTGGAGCGGGACCGACAACATCGTGTGGCAGAACCCCGGGACGGTGAAGTTGGCCGCCGGCCCCGCCACACTGCGGCTCATCGCCGGCGGGCAGACGGACGGCGGGAAGGAGCGCGAGAACGCCGCCCGCCGGCACGTCGATGTCATCTGCCTGACCAACGACACGGCCGGGGCAGAGGCCCAGAAGAAGACCAATTACCTGGAGTACGACGGGTGGCTGGTTCAGGACGGCGACCTGTTCGTCCGGTTCACCAACCCGGCGGACGCGGCCGGCCCGGTCGTCCCGGTCGTCGCCCCGTTCGACCAGGGCCAGCACTCGCCGTACTACGTCCACGTCCGCGACTGGCCGACGACCACCGTGCTGAAGTCCGGCCGGTCCACCACCGCGACGAAGTACCAGGTCGCCGGGCCGCGCTCGACTCAGGTGAAGCCGGCGGCGCTCGCCCCGGTCGTCGCACTGCCGAAGGTGATCCCCGACGACCAGTATCTCAAGCCGGGCGAAGCGTCGGGGTGGGTGCCGCTCGGGAACGCGGTCGATTCGCTGTACCACTCGCAGTGGTTCCCGAAGGTGCTGTCGAGGGCGAAGGCCGACGCGCTGCACCTGCGGCTGGAGTTCGGCGTGCCGGACGGCAAAGGCGGCGTCAAGGCGGTGAAGGACATCACGGTCAAGGGGCCGGCGTCGAACCTGTCGCCGGCGTGCTTCGACATCCCCGGGTGTGCGAACCCCGGCCCCGAACTCGCGGCTCTGATGAAGAAGCGGTACTGGCTGCCGACGATCCGCACCCAGAAGGAGATCCTCGACTTCCTGAACGCCGAGGTGGCGAAGTTCCCGAAGGTCGGGAGCGTGCCGAAGCGGATGCCGGTGTACAACCTCCTCGGGTTCGGCGGGGCGCTGGGCGTGTTCCCCGAGGCGAAGCAGTTGGCGCTGGCGCTCGGCGACAACACGATGGTGAACGCGGCCGGGAAGAAGCGTGAGTTGGTCGCCCACTGGGGGAACCCGGACCCGGAGTGGATCAAGAAGCAGGAGGCCGGGCGGAAGGGCGGGTTCGACGACCTCGCCATCGTGAGTTACGGGGATGAGATTCACTTGCCCGCCGTACCGCTGAAGGACGACGAGTTCGCGGCCTGGCTCAAGGCGCGGGGGGCAAAGTACGACGGCGAGGTGAAGTACACGACGGACAAGAAGCACCCGCTGTACTACTACTCGCAGATCGCGGCGAAGGAGAAGGGCGGGGCGAAGTACGCCGCCGGCACCGCGTACTACAAGACGAAGGGCGTCCTCACCGGGGCGAACTACTCCCCGCACGCCAACTTCCTCGTCACCGAGATCGACTACATCCGGCCGTTCAAGATCAAGGCCATGTCGATGCCGTGGACGGAGGATTACGCGTGGCAGATCGCCGAGTTCAGCCCGCAGGTGGTCGGCTACCTCCTCAGCGGCTTGCGGGCCGGGGCGAAGTATGACGACCTGCCGATCCACATGTATGTGATGCCGCACTCCCCGGGCCAGATCCCGAGCGAGTTCCGGCAGAGCTTCTACGCCTCCGTCGCGCACGGGGCCAAGATCCTCAACTACTTCTGCGCCTCGCCGTCGGCCGTGGGGTACACCGAGAACTACGTCGAGAGCGACGACCTGCCGATGTGGCGGATGATCCACCGCTGCACCCACGAGGTGGGGATCTTCGAGGACTACGTGCTCGACGGGAAGGTGCGGCCGGCGAAGGTCGGGTTGCTGCTGTCGAGTGTGGATGAACTCGTCACCGGCGTCAACAATTTCAATCTTGCGCTGCACAACAACGAGCGGAAGGCGATCTACTACGCCCTGAAGCACGCCCAGGTGCCGGTCGACTTCCTCTCGGAGGACGACGTGATCGAGGGCCGGGCCAAGGACTACTCCCTCATCTACGTCACCCAGCAGTATGTGCACTCGAAGTGTATTGATGCCCTGACGAAGTGGTGTGAGGCGGGCGGGACGGTGGTGGCCCTCGCCGGCGGCGGGTTCCTCAACGAGTTCCAGAAGGAGAACCCGGCGGCCGCGAAGCTCTACGGCGCGACCGGCCTCGCCATCACCGTCGACCCGAACCTGGTGCCGAAGCACCTGCTGAAGGAGAACGTGCCGTTCCTGACGAAGCACGACCTGCCGCGGTACGAGCCGATGGACGCGGCGCAGTGGAACTTCGCCGGGCTGCCGAAGGTGGACCCGGCCCCGAACCCGTCGCCGAACCACGTGTTCAACATCCCGGTCATCGCCTGGAAGCAGCCGCTGACGGCGGGCGACGGGACGGTGATCGGGAAGTTCAAGGACGGGTCGCCGGCGGTGGTGCGGAAGGAGCACGGGAAGGGCCGGGCGGTGCTGTTCGGGTTCCTGCCG
This sequence comes from Isosphaera sp., assembly GCA_013822345.1. Taxonomy (GTDB): domain Bacteria; phylum Planctomycetota; class Planctomycetia; order Gemmatales; family Gemmataceae; genus Gemmata. Next base: position 27,360 of record PNKH01000079.1, on the reverse strand, counting down.
GGCCAGGCGTACCTGAAGGGGGCGCTGCCGGTCCGGCCGGTGGACCGCGGGGCGAGCCCGGAGAGCTTCGCCCACTTCCTCCCGACCGGGATGAGCCCGCACCTCCGCGCCCGCCTCGTCGACGACTTCCTCGGCCGCGCCGCGTCCGACGCCCGGCCGGTGGTCAGCACCGACGGGCTGGTCGAGGCGACGTGCATCGACACGCCGGCGAAGGACGGGAAGCCGGCGAAGCTGGCGGTGCCGCTGGTGAACTGGAGCGGCGCCCCGGTCACCTCGCTGACGGTGACGATCCGCGGGGTGGAGAACCCGTCGAAGGTGCGGAGCGTCGAGCGCGGCGAGTTGAAGTTCGAGCAGGGGAAGGGGGGCATCCGCCTGACGATGCAGCTCGATGTCGCGGACATGATCCTGATCGACCGGTGACACCCCGGGCGAACCCCGACCGTGAGGGAGGGGGTGACGTCACCCCCTCCCTCACGGTCGGGGTTCGCCAGACCCTAACCCCACCCACCACCATGCTCCTCTCCGTCCTCCTCGCCCTGGCCCCCGCGGCGGACCCGCCGAAGGCCCCGTTCCCGTACGTCAAGGCGACCGCCCACCACGTCCTGCCCGGCACCCACACCGACGAGTCCGGGTACTTCTCGCTCTGCGAGGGGCACGACGGCAAGGTCTACGTCGGCACCGCCGCCTACGGCCTCAACGCCTACCTCGTCGAGTTCGACCCGAAGACCGGCAAGCAGCGGATCGTCGTGGACGTGAACCAGGTCTGCGGGCTCAAGACGCCCGAGAAGCCGACCTACGCGGCGCAGTCGAAGATCCACACCCGGAACTTCGTCGCCCCGAGCGGCAAGATCTACGTCGGCAGCAAGCAGGGTTACCGCCGCGGCAAGGACGACACCGCCGCCTACCCCGGCGGGTACGTCGTCGTCTACGACCCGGCCACCGGCAAGGCCGAGAACCTCGGGATGCCGTTCCGCGGCGAGGGCGTGAACGATGTGACGGCGGACGAGAAGGCCGGGCTGGCGTACGTCGTGACGTGCGAGGATCACCACTGGGTGGTCCTCGACCTGAAGTCGAAGGCTTTCCGCGAGCCGGACCCGGAGTTGCGGCTCACCCCCTACGCCCAGACGCTCATCGACAGCAAAGGCCGGGCAGTGGTCGTCACCCGGGACTTCCGCGTCGCCCGGTTCGACCCGGCCACCGGCAAGCTCGAGTACCTGACCCTCGCGTCCGACGGGAAGTCGGTCGGGGCGGCCGACGACAAGCTCGGTCCCGCCTGCTGGGCGCTGACCGCCGACGCGAAGTCGGCGTACCTGATCCGCATGTCCGACCCGACGCTGTTCCGCATCGACCTCACCGCCGGCGGGGCGAAGCTGCCGGTCGCCGACCTCGGGAGGCTGATCGACGGGAAGGGGTTCGACTCCCGCGGGTCGCTGATCGTTGGGCACGACGGGAAGGTGTACGCCCTGGGGCGGGTGAACAACGACACGAAGTTCGGGACGGGCTTCCTTCACCACCTGTTGAGCTACGACCCGGAGGCGAAGAAGGCCCGCGACCACGGGGTGCTGGCGGTGAAGAACCCGGACTGGTTCGACTTCGGACCCGGCAAGGACGGCAAGCCGAAGCCGTGGTCGCACGGGTTCCACAAGCTGCCGGACGGCACCGTCACCCCGCTGCACGCCCACATGGCGCTGACGCAGGCGAAGGATGGCACCCTGTACGGCACCGTCATCTACCCGTTCACGCTGCTGCGGATCGACCCGGCGGACGCGAAGTGACTGGAGTACCGGCCGGCGGGAGGGCGAGGCTCCCGCCGGGCCGCCGACCACCCACGCGGCTCGGCGGGAGCCTCGCCCTCCCGGGAATGTCTCACCCCGCCCCGATCAGCCGCCGGAACTCCGCCTCGTCGAGGATCTTCACCCCGAGCTCCTTCGCCTTATCGGCCTTGCTCCCCGGCTTCTCCCCAACCAGGACGAAGTCGGTCTTCTTGCTGACGCTCCCGGACGCCTTCCCGCCGGCCTCCTTGATCGCGTTCTCGATCCCGACCCGGTCGTAGTTCACCAGCGTCCCGGTCACCACCACCGTCTTCCCGGCGAGCGGCAGCCCGCCGGCCGGGGCCGCCTTCTTCTCGTGCGTCGTCTTGATCCCGAGCTCCTTGAACTCGGCGACCAGCTTCCTCCCCGCGTCGCTGTCGAAGAACTCGCGGACGAACTGCGCCCGCTTCGGCCCGAACCCCTTCACCCGCGCCAGCTCTTCCGGCTTCGCCGCGACGATCGCGTCGAGGCTCGGGAACTCCTCCGCCAGCACCTCGGCCATCGCCTCCCCGAGCATGTAGATGGTCAGCGCCGGGAGCAGCCGGGCGAGGCCGCGGTCCTTGCTCCGGGCGATCCCGTCGAGCAGGTTCTGGGCCTTCAGCTCGCCGAACCGCTCCAGCGCTAGGAGCTGCTTCTTCGTCAGCCGGTACAGGTCGGTCACCGACTTCACCAGCCCGGAGTCGACGAGCTGGATGGCGACCTCCCGGCCGAGCCCGTCGATCTCCATCCGGGTCCGGCGGGCGTACCCCTCGATCCGCTTGGCGAGCTGACCGGGGCAGAGGCCGGTGTTCGCGCAGATGAAGTTGTAGCTCGTCCCGGTCTCCTCCTTCTCGACCGGCCCGCCGCACTTCGGGCACGTCTCCGGCCAGGCGATCACCCTCTCCGCCCCGGTCCGGTCGGCGGCGATCACGTCCACCACCTGCGGGATGATGTCGCCCTTCTTCTCGACCACCACCGTGTCCCCGATCCGGACGTCCTTCTCGGCCACCCACGAGGCGTTGTGCATGCTCGCCCGGGAGACGGTGGTGCCGGCCAGGGACACCGGCGGGTCGAACAGGGCGACCGGGGTGAGCTCGCCGAACTTGCCGAGCGAGAACTCGACCCCGCCGAGCTTACTCACCCCCTGCTCGGCCTCGAACTTGTACGCCTTCGCCCACTTCGGCACCTTCGCCGTGAACCCGACCCGCTCCCGCTGGGCGAAGTCGTTCAGCTTGATGACCAGGCCGTCGGTGTCGTACGGCAGCTCCTTCCGCTTGTCGGCCCACCCGCCGCAGTGGGCGATCACCCCGTCGATCGTGTCGAACAGCTTCGTGTGCGGGTTCACCGGCAGCCCGAACGTCTTGAGGGTTTCGAGCAGCTCCCACTGACTGGTGACCTTCAGCCCGTCGATCGCCCCGGCCCCGTAGCCGAAGAAGCTCATCTTCCGCCGGGCCGCCTCCTTCGGGTCGAGCAGCTTGAGGGTGCCGGCGGTCAGGTTCCGGGCGTTCTTGTACGGCTCCTCGCCGGCCGCCGCCTGGGCCGCGTTCACCCGGGCGAACTCCGGCCGGGTCATGTACACCTCGCCGCGGGCCTCGAACACCGCCGGCGGGGTCTTGGCGGCGAGCTTCAGCGGGACGGCCGCGATCGTCCGGACGTTGTGGGTCACGTCGTCGCCCACGTCCCCGCTCCCGCGGGTGGCGGCGACCGCCAGCCGGCCGTTCTCGTACCGCACCGACATCGAGACGCCGTCGATCTTCAGCTCGACGACGTACTCGACCTTGCTCCCGGCCGGCAGGGCTTTGCGGATATCGGCGTCGAACTTCCGGAGGTCGGCCTCGCCGAACGCGTTCCCGATCGACAGCATCGGGACGCTGTGGGTGACCTGCTTGAACCCCGGGATGGGCGCCCCGCCGACCCGCTGCGTCGGGCTGTCCGGGGTGACGAGTTCCGGGTGCTCCTTCTCGATCGCCTCCAACTCCCGGAGGAGCTTGTCGAACTCGAGGTCGGAGATCTCCGGCCGGGCCTCGACGTAGTACAGGTGGTTGTGGCGGTCGAGTCCGGCGCGGAGCGCGGCGGCGCGGTCGGCGGGCTTCGGCACGGGCGGCCCTCGGTCGGGTGGGGGTTGACGCCGGGATTGTGCCGTGCGGACGCGGGGCGGGCAAGGTCCGGAGCGGGGGTTACGAGGAGACGGCCCAGTCCTCGGTGCGGAGGCCGGGGACGGCGGCCAGGTCCGAGTCGGTGGTGACGACGGTGCAGTTCCCGAGGGTGAGGGCGATGGCCGCGGTCTGGATGTCGATCTGTTGCATCGCCCGCCCGATCCTGCGGAGCTCCGCCGCCACCCGACCGTACTCTTCCGCCGCGTCGTTAGTGAACGGCCAGACCCGCAGCGACGGGAGCGCGACCCGCAGTTCCTGGAGCGATCGGTCGCGGGACGCGCTGTTCTCCGCCCCGAAGAACAGCTCCCCCAGGACAGGGACGCAGATGCCGACCACGTTCCCGCGCCGGCTCTCGTCCCGGGCGCGGGCGTAGACCAGGCCGCGGCGGGACACGTACAGGCCGGCGATCCCGGTGTCGAGGAGGTAGCGGGTCACTTGAAGAGGTCCTCGATCTTCTTGCAGCGGGCGTCCCAGTTCGCCAGCTCCCACGCCTTCTGTTCGGCCCGCGCACGCTCCCACGCGGCGTAATCCTCGGGCGTCATCCACCCCTGAACCCGGTCCATCAAGGCGAGCCGCTGCGTGATCGCCGCGGGGCTCGAGTCGTTATCGTCCGGCAACTCGTCCGCCCCGAAAGCCGGGGCGGTCACCGTCACCTCCGTCCCGTCCGGCCAGCCGGGCGGGGTGGCGAACACCACCTTGCCGTCCTGAATCGTGCCGCGGATCACCGCCATCGTCGTGCCCTCCTCGCCTCCCCGCATCTTACCACCCCGCCGGCCGGTCCCGCTTTCCCCTGTTGCCGACTTTCCGGCCCCGCTACAATGCCCCATCTCGCTCCCGAGGGAGCCGCGCGCGTCCGCCGGCCGGGAACGGGACAGGCCCCGAACCCTCTCTGCACCCGGCAATCCGGGCAACCCCAACCCCCACTTATGGTCAACCGCAACCTCCTCCGCCAGTTCGACATCTCCGACGACGACCTCCAGACCGCCGACGACATCTTCAACCAGGAAATCGCCGACTGGGTCAACCGCGAGGACCAGGACTACGAGGCGAACAAGATCGTCACCGGCAAGGTCCTCGAGATCCGCGGCGACGACGTGGTCATCGACATCGGGTACAAGTCCGAGGGCGTGATCCGGATCGACGAGTGGAAGGAGGAGGGCTCCGACGCCCCGCCGCCGAAGCCCGGGGACACGGTCGAGGTGCTGCTCGAGACGGTCGAGGGCGAGGACGGCACCATCGCCCTGTCCTACCGGAAGGCGAAGCGGCAGAAGGAGTGGAACGCGGTCCTGGAGAAGCACAAGGAAGGCGACGTGGTCGCCGGGAAGGTGCTCAAGAAGATCAAGGGCGGGCTGCTCGTCAACATCGGGGTCAACGTCTTCCTCCCGGCCAGCCAGGTCGACATCCGCCGCCCCCAGTCGATCGACGAGTACATCGACCGCACCATCGAGTGCGTCATCCTCAAGATCGACGAGCAGCGGCGGAACATCGTCGTCTCCCGCCGCAAGCTGATCGAGGACCGCCGCCGGCTCCAGAAGGACAAGCTGATGGCCGAGCTGGAGGTCGGCCAGATCCGCCGCGGGGTGGTCAAGAACATCGCCGAGTTCGGGGCGTTCGTCGACCTCGGCGGGATCGACGGCCTCCTGCACATCACCGACATGGGCTGGCACCGGGTGACCAACCCGCGGGACGTGGTGCAGATCGACCAGGAGCTGGAGGTGTACATCCTCCACATCGACCGGGAGAAGGAGAAGATCGCCCTCTCGCTGAAGCACAAGACCCCGAGCCCGTGGCAGAACATCCAGGAGAAGTACCCGGTCGGCACCCGCCACACCGGCGAGGTCGTGAACATCATGCCCTACGGGGCGTTCGTCAAGCTGGAGCCGGGGATCGAGGGGCTGGTCCACATCTCCGAGATGTCGTGGGTGAAGCGGATCGCCGACCCGAAGGAGCTGGTCCAGACCGGCGACAAGGTCGAGGTCCAGGTGCTGAACATCAACCACGACAAGAAGGAGATCTCGCTCGGCATGAAGCAGTGCCAGGCGAACCCGTGGGGCGAGGTGGCCAAGAAGTACCCGACCGGCACCGTCATCTCCGGCGTCGTCCGGAACCTGACCAACTACGGGGCGTTCATCGAGATCGAGGAGGGGATCGACGGCCTCTTGCACGTCAGCGACATGAGCTACGTCCGGAAGGTGTCGAACCCGTCCGAGGTGGTGCAGAAGGGGCAGAAGCTGACCTGCGTCGTCCTGTCCGTGGACCAGGAGCGGAAGCGGGTCGCCCTCGGCCTGAAGCAGATGGGCAACGACCCGTGGGAGACGGACATCCCGGCCCGGTTCGCCCCCGGCCAGAAGACCCGCGGGAAGGTGACCAAGCTCACCAACTTCGGGGTGTTCGTCGAGCTGGAGCCGGGGCTGGAGGGCCTGCTCCACATCTCCGAGCTGTCGGACAACAAGATCGAGAGCCCGGAAGAGGTGGTCAAGGTCGGCGACGAGGTCGACGTGAAGGTTCTCCGGGTCGACGCCAAGGACCGGAAGATCGGGCTCTCCATGCGGAACGTCGACGACGGCCTGGTCCCGGACGACATCCCCGACATGCCGGTCGAGGCGATGGAGGCGGCCGAGCGGGCGGCGGCCCCGGCCGAGGAGAAGGCCACCGGCAAGCCGCCGGCGGCCGCGAAGGACCGGGACGGGGCGAAGGAGGAGAAGAAGAGCCTCCGCGGCGGGACCGGGACCGCCGGCCCGCTGTTCTCCCTGCCCGGCGACAAGAAGGAGTGACCCGGAGCGACGAGCCCGCGGCGCGAGCAAGGGCGGAAGCGAAGCCCTTGCTCGCGCCGCGGGCTCGTCACCCCCCGCGACGCCCACGGGTCGGACCCGTGGGCGTTTCCGTTTCCCGGCCGTCCGGCGGAATCTTTCGGTTCCCGTATTGTATACTACTGTTATTGCGTATACTATAGCCGCGCCGGTGGTGGGGGCGGCCCGCCGCGGGCGGAATCCCGGGAAACTTTCGGCCGCCGGTTGGGTCGAAAACGGAAAAGGCGGCAACGGGTTAGGAGGGGGGTGCGGGGGCGGGGCGGGTGACGGGCGGAAAAAAAGTTGTACTCCGCCCGAGACTGAATATATGTTGGGTGTGAACACGGAGGCTCCCCCCGTCCCGTCCCGTGTTCGCCCGACCGCGCCCGCCGCGCGCCGGCCCCGGCCGGCACCCGCCCCCGCGGGCCGCGGCGTTCGGGTCGTGCCTCGTGTATGACCCGCGCCGGCCCCCACCCCCCTCGGCCGCGCGCTCCACCGCCGCATTCATCCAGGTTCTCGTTCCAGCGGTCGATAGGTGCCTGCGGGTTCGTCCGGCGCCGGCGTCCCGCGCCGCCCCGGGCACCCCCGACCGCGGCCCGTGCCGGAACCCCAGCCGACAGGACGGTCCATTCATGTCCCGACTCCGCCGCTACCGCCCGGACGTGGTGCAGTCCCCGCTCGAGACGTACCTGCGGGAGATCAACGAGACGGCCCTGCTGACCGCCGACCAGGAGAAGACCCTGGCCCGGGCGATCGGGGAGGGCGACACGTCGGCCCGGGACCAGATGGTCCGGGCGAACCTGCGCCTCGTGGTCAACATCGCCCGCGGGTACACCGGCAAGGGCCTGGCCCTGCAGGACCTGATCGAGGAGGGGAACCTCGGCCTGCTGCGGGCGGTCGAGGGGTTCGACCCGACGATGAACACCCGGTTCAGCACCTACGCCAGCTACTGGATCAAGCAGAGCATCAAGCGGGCCCTGGTGAACACCGCCAAGACGATCCGCATCCCGGCGTACATGGTCGAGCTGCTGGCCAAGTGGCGGCGGGCGACGAACCGGCTGACCGACGAGCTCGGCCGGACCCCGACCCACGAGGAGGTGGCGAAGGTCCTGGGGCTGCCGCGGAAGAAGCTGAACATCATCAAGAAGGCGATCCGGGTGTACAACGCCGCCCCGCAGTCGGACCAGGGCGAGCAGGGGTGGAGTATCGACGAGATGCTGATGGACGGGCGGGCCAAGACCCCGGACACGGAGATGGTCGAGACGGACGACCTGAAGCAGGTGATGCACCTGCTGGACCGGATGGACAAGCGGGAGGCGACGGTACTGCGGATGCGGTTCGGGCTGGACGACGAGGAGCCGCGGACGCTGAAGGAGATCGGCGAGTGCCTCGGGCTGACCCGGGAGCGGGTCCGGCAGATCGAGAGCGAGGCCCTGGCCAAGCTCGGCGAGGACCTGAGCTGCGACTGACCGACCGGCACCAACCCCCCAGTTTCGCGCCCCGGCCGCCCGTCTTTCCCCGGCCGGGTCAACCCGCCCCGTTCCCCCGGTCGATCCCCCTTGCGTCCTCGACGCCGGGGGGTCGGGCATGCGGTTCCGCTGGCTCACGCTCGGCCTGGTCGCGCTCGCCGGCTGCGAGTCGCTGCGGAACCCGCCGGCGCCGGAAGCGGCGAGCCGGGAGCGTGAGCGACCGGAGGCGGCGACCCCTCCGGTCGCTCACGCTCCCGGCTCGCCAGACCCCGACCACCTCGCCCTCGCCGCCGACGCCCTCGAGCGCGGCGACGACCCCGCCGCCGCGACCCACCTCGAAGCCCACGTCCGGGCGTTCCCCGACCACCTCCTGTTCCGGGCGCAGCTCGCCGACCTCCTCGTGAAGGCCGGCCGGGACGACGCGGCCAGGGTCCACTTCGAGCGGTTCGCCGCCGACGCCGCCCGCGCCGCCGGCCCGACCCGGGGCCGCCTGGTCCACGCCCACACGCAGCTGATGGGGATCGCCCGGCGGGCCGACGACCGGTTCGCGGAGGCGTTCCACCGCGGGGCCGGGTTACTGCTGCTGGTCGAGGGGGAGGACGGCAAGGCGGACCGGGACGACGGGTTCTGCGAGGAGATGCTGTGCAAGGCGGTCGAGGCGCTGGGCGAGGCGAAGGGGCTGCGGCCGGGCGACCCGCGGCCGCCGGCGCTGCTGGCCGACGCCCACGACCGGGCCGGCAACCGCCGGGCGGCCGCCGCCGAGCGGGCCGCCGCCCGGGCCGCCCTGGTCCCCGCGGGGCGGCCGCCCGGCCTCCCCCAGTGACAACCCGGTGTCACCGCTTCGGGACGGGGAAGAACTCGGAGAGGTTCAGCTCGCCGTTCTGGAGGTGGTGGTCGAGCGGCTTGACCCGGCCGCCGCGGGCCTCGAGCGCCGCCAGCGCCTTCCCCATCTCGGCCCACCACACGAACGCGAGCGCGTCCGGGTTCGCCCCCGCCACCTCCCGGAACGCGGCCAACTCGGCCAGGAACGCGGCCGCGTCGGCCCGGGCCTGGCGGGCCTGCGACTCCCGGTACTCGTCCGCCTCCTGCCCCAGCTTGTACCGCAGGGCGGCCGCCTGCCGCTCCCGCTGCTGCTTCTCCTGGAGCGCCTGCTGCTCGCGCGTCCGGACCCCGGTCTGGGCCTGGGTCACGGCCTCGAACGCCGCCCGCACCCCCTCCGGCGGGGCGAGGTAGGCGACGCTCGCCCGCTGCACCCGCACCCCGAGCCGGAACGCCGGCAGCCGCTCCCCGACCCGGTCCATCACCCACGCCGGCAGCGCGGCCGTGCCGGTCCGCAGGACGCGGTCGATGCCGCGGCCGGCGCACCACTCCGCGGCCGCCGCCTCGGCCACCCGGGCCAGCACGGCGTCGACCCGGTCCCGGTGGTTCACGTAGTCGTCCAGCTCGTCGTCCGCCTCGCCGACCGCGTAGTCGAGGACGAGTTGCACGTCGACGAGGTTCTGGTCGCCGGTGAGGAACTGGCCGGGCGGGGTGCCGGCCTCGTCGGAGAAGTTCTCCGGGACGTACCCGACGGTGAGCTGCCGGGCGGTGCGGACCGGGACGCGGTCGACCCGGTCGAACCCCCACGGCAGCCCGACCCACAGCCCCGGCCCCGGCCGGGCGACCACCTTCCCGAACCGGCGGACGACGGCCCGCTCCTCCGGCCGCACCTGCGCGACCCCGGTGAGGAGGTAGGCGGCGACTGCGGCGGCGAGGAGGTAGCGGAGGCGGAGCATGGGGGTTCTTGTAGGGTGGGCCGAAGCCGGCGCTTCGCCGGCGAGTCCCACCTGCTTCGCGTCGGGGTGGGACTCGCCGGCGAAGCGCCGGCTTCGGCCCACCCTACGGCTTCGGCGCCGGCGGGCCGGCGAGCGGCTTCAGCAGCGGGTGCTTGGTGCTCAGGAGCAGCACGTCGCGGGTGCCGGACAGGATCCCCTGGAACGCCCGCAGGCCCTCCAGGAACAGGTAGAACTCGCGGTCCTGGGCGTACGCGGCGGCGCGGGTGCGGGCGGCGTCGGCGTTCGCCTGGCCCTCGACCTCGGTCTTCCGGGCGCGGGCGTCGGCCTCGGTCACCCGGGCCAGGCGGTCGGCGTCGGCGGTGATCTCGGCGGCCCGCCTCCGGCCCTCGCTCTCGTAGTCGGCGGCCTTCTTCTCCCGCTCGCTCCGGATCAACTCGGCGATCTTCTCCCGCACCGCCACGGGGTAGCTGAACCGCCGGACCCGGATGTCGATCACCTCGATCCCGTAATCGGCCAGCGCCCGGGTCCGCAGGTTCTCGGCCTCCGACGGCAGCCCGCCGTGCAACCCGTCTTCGCCGGTCAGCCGCCGCCGCACCCGCTCCACCCGGTCGTCGATCTGGCGGTAGTCGGCGGCCCGGAAGACGGAATCGGCGGACATCACGGCGGCCGCCCCGACCACGCCGGCCGCCGCCGACTGCACGTCCGCCACGTCGATCAGCGACTCGATCGGGACGGCGCTGACCACCGCCGACAGCCGGCCGTTGACCTGCGGGGTGAGGATGCGGTTCGCCTGGTCCGGGGTGCGGACGGTGCGGAAGAACCGGTCGGCGGCGTCCGCGTCCGGGACGCGCCAGGTGACGGTCGCGTCGACCGTCAGGGTACTGCCGACGGACTGCTGCAGGGTCGAGTCGCGGGCCCGGTCGCGGGTCAGCACCTCGACCGCCGGCAGATCGACCGACTGCACCCGCCGGTCGATCGTCTGGACGGCGTCGATCGGCCACGGGAGCTTGAGGTGGAGGCCGGCGTCGGTGGCCCCGTCGCGCAGGGCGACCAGCTCGCCGAACCGGGTGACGTACGCGAACTCGGCGTGGTCGACGGCGTAGAACGCGGTGCGACCCCAGACGAGGAGCACGACCGCGACGGCGATCAGGGCGTAGCGGGACATGGGTGTGACCGCGCGGTGTCGCACCCCTTCAGGGTGCGGTCGGGTCGGCGTCCGGACCCGGGGCGTTGCCCCGGGCTATGGTGTCCCACCCCTCCGGGGTGAAGACCGGACCCGTCGGGCGGCAGGGGGCGTCGGCCGGGCTCCCGGCGGCCGGCACGGCGCGGTGTCTTGAGCCCGAAGGGCTCGGACAACATAGCCCGGGGCGACGCCCCGGGTAGGCTGCCGGACCGACCCGGGCACCCCGAGGGGGTGCGACACACTCACTTCACCAGCCACTCGACCACCTTCAGGTCGTCGAGCCTGGCCTCGGACCGGGTGAGCTTGTCGGCGGCGCCGGCGGCGTCGTAGGCGGCCTTGGCGAGTCTCCCGCTGCCGGTCCCCTTGTGGTTGTGGGCGAGCACCTCGCCGGGGGCGCACAGGGCCAGGAACGCCGGCAGCCCGCCGTACTTCACCGCCCCCGGCAGCATCATCGGGTCGGCCGCGTCCTTCAGGTTCTCGAACCGGAACTGGTTCAGGTCGGCGGCCGTCTTCGACACGGCGTCGCCGGCCAGCGCCGCCGCGAGGACGGCGACCACCCCCATCTCACCCCACCCGACGAGGCGGCAAGTTTTCCCCTGAACGCCGATGCTCCGGCGGTCGGCCAGCACGGTCAGCACGTCGTGGACCCGGTTGGCGAGCAGCGAGCGGTTGTACCCGTAGGTGAACCCGGCGAACCCCTTGTCGACCGGGTGGGCCTTCGGGAAGGCGAGTTCGCCCACCCCCAACACGTCCGGGGCGCAGACCAGGTAGCCGGCGTCCAGGAGCGCCTTGGCGGCCGGGGTCACCTTGCCGTCCGCGACGAGGCTCGCCTTCCCGCGCGGGTGGACCCAGATCACCGGGATGTTGTTCGACCCCTTCGCCCACAGCGACAGCGACGGGACATCCGTCCCGTCCCGGCCGTGCCGGGACAGCAGCCCGGTGTAGTCCTCCACCCGGTTGTTCCGCGGCAGGATCCGGACGCCGGGCTCGCCCGGCAGCCGGTCGTTCAGCATCGCCCGCAGCGCCGTACCGACCACCCGCCGGAACTCCTTCAGGCCGGCGGCGTCCTTCGGGGTCAGCTTCTCGATCTGCCCGTCGCTCGCTTTCGACATCGCCTCGCGGAGCTGCTCCGCGCCCAGCTCGTCCTTCGGCCGCGGGTGCTCGGCGTCGAAGACGCTCAGCTCCTTCGGCGGGGTCGGCTTGAACGCGGCTTCCTTCACCTCCACGGCCTTGCCGGCGAGGTGCTTCTGGAACCAGGCGTACATGAACTGGCGGGCGTGGACGTTGTACTGGTGCTTGTACTCCAGCCACGCCTTCGCCGCCACCTGGTCCCCGGCCCCGTACAGCTCGTAGAGGGCCTGCAGTTCCGGGTAACCCTTCGTCAGGAACTCCCTCGTCCAGTCGTCCGCCGCGGAGAACGCCAGCGGCTTCGGGGCGAACAGCCCGGCGATCTCGACGTTCCCGGTGTTCACCCGCAAGAGCGAACAGTTCTCGCACACGCACCCGCCCTGCATCCCGGTGCTCACCATCACCGCCGGGAACGCCGCCGCCAACCGGTCGTCAATCGCCGCGAGCATGAACGTCTGGGTGCCGCCGCCGCTCGCCCCGGTCATCCCGAGCCGCTTCGGGTCCACGTCCGGCAGGCCGGCGAGGAAGTCCAGGGCGCGGACGCTGTTCCACGTCTGCAGCCCCATCTGGCTCTGCAGCCGCAGTTCCGCCGCCGCGTCCCGGAAGCCCTCCCGGTGCGGGATCGTGGTGCTGTCCGCGTACCCGATCATGTCGTACTGGAAGACGACGAACCCGAGCCGGGCGAGCGTGACCGGGATCGCCTGCATGAAGTACCGGCCGCGGTCGAGGTCGGGCTCGCCTCCGGCCTTCACGCTCGCCTCCGCCGCCTTCTCCCCGGCGTCGTGGAACCGGCCGTTTGCCCAGTGCCCGTGGGCGAACAGCACCCCGGGGCGCTTGGCGTCACCCCCTCCCTTACGGTCGGGGTTCGCCGGCCGGTACAGATTCCCGGTCACGTAGTGGCCCGGCGTGCTGGCGAAGAACACCTTCTCGATCGTGTACCCGTCGCGCCCGATCTTCCCGTGGACGACGGCGTTCAGCGGCGTCTTCTCGGGCGTCGGCCACAGCCCGGTGGCGACGAGGAGCTGCTCGCGGAGTTGCGTCCGCCTGGCCTCCCACGCCTCCTTCGTCTTCGGCACGAAGAACGGGAAGTAATCGTTCAGCGTCTTCGGCGGGCCGAGCCGGATGTCGGTCGGCTTCCGGTCGCCGGTGAAGACGCGGGTCGGGTCGGGGTCGTCGGCGGCGAGGGCCGGGAGGCCGAGCGGCACCACCGAAGCGGCGGACGCGGCGAGGAGTTCGCGGCGGGAGAGCATGACGAGACTCCTTCGGGTCGAGGCGGTCTCGGTAGGCCGCCAGGGGTTGCGCTGCGCTCCACCCCTGGCTACCGTCGGCCGCCGCTCCGCGGCTACACCCGGTTGTTATAGTCCCGGAGGGGCGACCGACGGTAGCCAGGGGTGGAGGAGCCGCCCGCGACGGCGGGCCGGAACCCCTGGCGGCGGACACGGCCGGGCCGGTGCGCAACCCCCCGGCGGATCCGCCGGTTGTCCGCGTCAACGACCCGCTTGACCGCCCCCCACCGCCGCATTACCATTTCACCTACCCGCCTGCCCGCACTCCGTGCGTCCTCACTCCCGCCGAACCGCTCAGGGGGCTGACGCCCCTCGCTCGCCTGGAGACCTCCCCATGTGCCGGCCCGTGCTCGGTCTTCTCGTGCTCGCGGCCTGCGGCACCGCCGCCGCACAGCCCCCGCCCGGGCTGCCGAACCCGCGCGTCACGTTCGTCTTCCCGCCCGGGGCCAAGGCCGGCCCGGCCGAGACCGTCCGCGCCCTCGGGTTCACCTTCGGCGGCGACACCCAGGTGTCGGTCACCGGGACCGACCTCGACGAGCCGGAGAAGCTCGTCTTCTCGCACCCCGGCATCACCGCCACGTTCGCCGCCCCGAAGCTGCCGGAGCCCGACCCGAAGAAGAAGGACGCCCCCCCGCCGAAGGCGAACCCGACCGGCCCGCACACCTTCAAGGTCGCCGTCGCCGCCGACGTGCCGCCCGGCACCTACGACGTCCGGTTCGTCGGCAAGTTCGGGGTCAGCAACCCGCGGGCGTTCGTCGTCGGGAACCGGGACGAGGTGTCCGAGCGGGAGCCGAACAACGACGTGCCCGAAGCCCAGCGGGTCGCGGTCGGCACCACCGTCAACGGCGTCCTCGCCACCTCGACCGACGTGGATTACACGGTGTTCGCCGGAAAGAAGGGGCAGCGCGTCGTGGTGTCGTGCCAAGCCACCTCGGTCGACAGCCGGGCCACCCCGATGGTCGAGGTGTTCGACGCCGCCGGGCGGAAGCTGGCGGTCAACCGCAACTACCGCGACGCCGACGCGGTCGCCGACGTGACCCTCCCGGCCGACGGCGACTACCTCGTCCGGCTGTTCCAGTTCGCGTACCTCGGCGGCGGCCCGGACTACGTCTACCGGCTCACCGTCTCCGCCGCCCCGTGGATCGACGCCGTGTTCCCGCCGGCGGTCGAGCCGGGGAAGCCGACCCCGGTCACGCTGTACGGCCGGAACCTCCCCGGCGGCCAACCCGCCGACGGGTTCACGGTCGACGGCTTCCCGCTGGAGAAGCTGGCCGTCACCGTCACCCCGCCGGCAGACGCGGCCGCCGCCACCCGCCTGGCCCTCCGGCACCGGGCCGACCCGGTCACCGGGCTGCAGGACGGGTTCGAGTTCACGCTGAAGGGCCCCGGCGGGGTGTCGAACCCGGTGCCGATCTACTTCGCCCGGGCCAAGCCGGTGGTGAAGAAGAACGCCGGCGGGACGACCGCGGCCGCCCCCGAAGACATCCCCGCCCCGTGCGAGGTGGCCGGGTTCCTCGCCCGCCGCGGCGACACCGACTGGTACCGGTTCACCGCCAAGAAGGGCGAGGTGTTCGTCGTCGAGCTGACCGCCGAGCGCGGCGGCACCCCGGCCGACTTCTTCGTCTCGGTCCGCGACGGCAAGGACCCGAAGCGCGACCTGTCCGGCGAACAGGACGACGACAACGACAGTCTGCACCCGTTCGGGTTCTACAGCCGGTCCGCCGACCCCGCCCCGTACCGGTTCACCGCCCCGGAGGACGGCCAGTACCTGGTACTGGTCGGGTGCCGGGAGGCGAACGTGGTGAGCGGGCCGCGGACCGCGTACCGGCTCCGGGTCGCCCCGCCCCGGCCGGACTTCCGGGCGGTCGCCATGCCGTACTGCCGGCACTTCCAGACCGGGGCGACGGCGTGGCAGGGCGGCACCCTCGCCTACGACGTGTACGTCCACCGGGTCGACGGGTTCGCCGGCCCGGTGGCGGTCACCGCCGAGGGGCTGCCGGCCGGGGTGACCGCGAAGCCGCTGACGATCGGGTCGGGGGCGCGGTGGGGCGTGCTGGTGCTGACCGCCGCCGGCGGGGCGGCGCCGGCGGTCGGGCCGTTCACCCTGAAGGCGGTCGGGACCGGGTCGGACGGGAAGCCGCTGGCCCGAGAAGTCAGGTCGGCGTCGGTCACCTGGGGCCTCCTCACCCAGCAGAACGCCGCCCCGGTGGTCGCCCGGTTGGACCACGGGTTCGTCCTCGCGGTCCGCGGCGAGAAGGCGATCTACACCCTCGCCGCGGACACCGCGAGCGCGGTGGTGAAGGTGAACATGAAGGACGAGAAGCTGCCGGCCCCGCTGGTCGTCAAGCAGGGCGACAAGTTCAGCGTCCCGGTGAAGGTGGCGTGGGCGGTCGGGGACAAGCAGGCCGTCGTCCTCACGGCCGAGCCGCTCGCCCAGAACCAGCAGAACAGCCCGGTCACGGTCCAGATCCCGGCCCAGCCGACCAAGGACAAGCCGGAGGCGGTGGTGAACTTCGACGTGAAGGCGACCGCCGCCCCGGGGCCGTACGCGGTCACGGTCAAGGGCGTCGCCCAGGTGCCGTACGCCCGGCCGGCCGGCGGCGGGGCGATGGCCAAGGGCGGGAACGTCCCGGCCGAGGCGTTCGCCGACCCGGTCGCGTTCTTCGTCGTCCCGTCCGCCGTCGCCAAGGTCACCGTGAGCCCGATGCCGAACAACACGGCGAAGCTCGGGGCGACCGCCGAGGTGGTGGTGAAGGTCGAGCGGCAGTACGACTTCGCCGGGGAGTTCAAGGTGAAGTTCGCCCCGCCGATGGGCGTCACCGGGGTGACCGCCGAGGAGGTGACGATCCCGGCGGGCAAGGACGAGGCGAAGCTGCTGGTGAAGGTGGCCGACGACGCCAAGCCCGGGGCGGTGACGAACGCGACCGTGACCCTGACCGCGAAGTACGCCGACAAGCACCCCGTGACCCACGAGGCCAAGGTGACCTTCACCGTGGCGAAGTGACCGACCCGGGCGAACCGCGACCGTCAGGGAGCGGGTGACGTCACCCGCTCCCTGACGGTCGCGGTTCGCCGACCACCAATACACCCGAGACATCCCCATGCCCCGGTTCATCGCACTCGCCGCGGCCGCCCTCGCGGCCCACGCCCTGACCGCCCAGGAGCCGAAGAAGGACGAGTTCCCGCCGATCCCGACGGTCGACCTGAAGCGGTCGGCCCCGGTCGAGTACGGGGCCGACATCGCCCCGATCTTCGAGAAGAAGTGCTTCGTCTGCCACACCGGGAACGTGGCCGCGGACAACGGCAAGTACGACATGTCGACCTACGAGAAGGTGATGAAGGGCGGGGCGAAGCGCGGGGCGAAGGTGGTCGTCCCGGGGAAGTCGGGCGACAGCTTCCTGTTCCTGTCGTGCGCCCGGCAGGTGAAGCCGATGATGCCGCCGAAGACCGAGGAGCCGCTCACGTCGCGGGAGCTGAGCCTGGTCAAGCTGTGGATCGACGAGGGGGCGAAGGCCCCGACCACCGTGCGGGTGAAGGAGAAGGTCGTCGTCAACCTCCCGCCGGCGCTGGTCAAGCCGGTGCGGGCGGTGGCCGTCGCCCCGGACGGGAAGACGGTGGCGGCGAGCCGCGGCAACCAGATCCACGTGTTCGAGGCGAAGACGGAGCCGGCGGACAAGAAGGGCGGCCCGGAGAAGAAGGACTGGGTGTTCGCCCGGACCCTGCTCGACCCGCAGCTGAAGACGCCGGACGGGAAGGCGGCGAAGGCGGCCCACGTGTCGCTGGTCGAGTCGCTGGCGTTCAGCCCGGACGGCAAGACGCTCGCCTCCGGGAGCTTCCAGGAGCTGACCCTGTGGGACTTCGAGAAGGGCGAGCCGAGGGCCCGGGTCGGCGGGTTCGCGGACAAGGTGACGGCGGTCGCGTACTCGGCCGACGGGAAGTACCTCGGGACCGGCGGCGGGGCGCCGACGGAGGACGGGGAGGTGCGGGTCTTCACCGCCGACGGGAAGCCGTTCTCGGAGGTGAAGAGCGGGCACTCGGACACGGTGTTCGGCCTGGCGTTCAGCCCGGACGGGAAGCTGCTGGCGACGTGCGGGGCGGACAAGTTCGTGAAGGTGTGGGAGCTGTCGGCGGAGGCGGGGAAGGCGGCGAAGTTCGTGAAGAGCTTCGAGGGGCACACGCACCACGTGATGGGAGTCGGTTGGACGCCGGACGGGAAGAAGATCGCGTCGTGCGGGGCGGACAACTTCGTGAAGGTGTGGGACTACGAGAAGGGGGAGAAGCTGCGGGACATGCAGGGCCACCAGAAGCAGGTGACGAACCTGTTCTTCGTGGGGAAGACGCCGCAGTTCCTGACCGCGAGCGGGGACGCGACGGTGCGGATGTGGAACGCGGACAACGGCGGGAACGTGCGGCAGTTCCCCGGGGCGCCGGACTTCGTGTACGCGGTGTCGGCGAGCCCGGACGGGGCGGTGGTGGCGAGCGGGTGCGAGGACGGGGTGCTGCGGGTGTACAACGGGACGAGCGGGGCTCTGGTGAAGGCCGCGCTGCCGCCGGACGCGGAGCCGAAGAAGGACGAGCCGAAGACGGAGCCGAAGAAGAAGTGACCCGCCCCGTGGAGCGACGCCTCCCGGAGGCGTCCCTCCACCCCGCCGGGCAGCGCCGCGCTCGGGGCTACTTCTTCTTCTCGAGCAGCCTCTTGATGTCGGCCAGTTGGGCCTTCACGTCCGCCAGTTCCTTCCGGAGGGCCGCGTTCTCGCCCTCCAACTTCTTGATCGTCGCGTCCCTCGGGTCGTCGGCCGGCTCGACCCCGACTTTGGTGACGCGGACGTTGACCTTGCCCACGTCCGCGGAGTACAGGACGACCCGGGCCCGCTTCCCGGGCAGCCCCTTGGGGTTGGTGTAGTCGACCTTGCCGGCCAAGTCCGCGTTCCCGACCTGCTCGAACCCGTCGCCGGTCTCCTTCTCGACCGCCGCGTACAGCATCATCTCGGCCCCGCCCACCGGCTCGGCCTCGACCCGGAAGCGGTCGCCCTGCCCGATCGGGTACTCGAACACGAACATGCGCCAGCCGAGCGTCCCGCCCTTGGGGGTCTTGTCGGCGAACTCGACCTGGGTCTGGACCCCGAGCTTGGGGGCCTGGGCGGCGGCCGGGGCGGCGAGCCACAGGGCGGCCGCCGCGGTCAGGTACGTTCGCATGACACTCTCTCCGGAACGGTTGTTACGACTCTCCGGCGGCGAGGACGGCCGCGTCCACCCACCCGATGTGGGTGGCGCCGCCGGCGGCCCACTCGACCCGGCACCGCTTCCCCTGCAGCTCCCGGACGGTCACCGCCGCGCCCCGGTCCAGGGCGGGCGACCCGAGCACCTTGTTCAGCCCCTTCGGGTCCGCGTCCAGGGCCCCCTCCGGGAGGGCGACGACCAGCGTCGCCCGGCCGCCGACCCGGAGCTGGGGCGGGGGCTTGGGGGCGACCGTCACGGCGAACGACCGCCGGGCCTCCCGCCCGTCGTCGGCCTGGGCGACGAGGGTGACCGTCGCGGTCCCGCTCGCCCCGGGCTCCGGGGTCAGGGTGAGCGTCCGCCCGTCCGGGTCGAACGCCCACGTCCCGGCCGGGAGGAGCGGGCCGGCGACGACCGGGGTGACGGTCACCCGGGCCGGCTTCCGGGCCGCGTCCTCGACCGCCACCCGGACCGCCCCGATCGGCTCCCCGAACCCGACCGAGATGTCCGGGATCGGCCCGATCTCCAGGGCCGGCGGCGGGACCGCCACCCGGACCGTCGCCTCGGCGGACAGCCCCGCCCGGTCGGTCGCGGCCACCCGGACGGACGCGGCCCCCCACCGGTCGGGGTCGACCGTCACGGTCAGGAACCGGGTCGGCCCGGTCCCTGTGACGGACGCCCCGCCGGCCGGGACCAGGCCCGGTGCCGGGACGCCGGCGGTGACCTTCACCCCGGCCGGGTCCTCGTCCGCGACCACGAGTTCGACCTGCCGGGTCCGCTCGCCGGGGCCGAAGGTGACCGCGTCGGGCCGGGGCGTGACCCGCGGCGGGGCGTTCGGCGGGACGGCGGGGGTCGGCGGGTCGCCGCCGGGCCGCGGGCCGACCTGCGGGGCCGGGCCCGGGGGCGCGGGCCGGACCTTGTCGGCCCCGGCCGTCTGCTCGCGCCCGTGGCGGAGGTCGACCAGGTCCTTCCACTTCACCACCCCGGCGAGGTCCAGGACCACGCACACCACGACCAGCCCGGTGGTGGTGCCGAGGAACCCGAGCAGGGCGCGGAGGAGCCACCCCTTCTCCGTATCCGGCTTGTCGGCCACGGCCGGCCTCCCGGGGCACGAATGTGTGGGGTGAGTCTATCACGGGACGGCCGTTCCGAAAAACGAAAATCCGGGGCTGCGGCCCCGGCCTTGACCGCCGCGGCGTGCCCCCGTATCCCGCCGCCCGCACCCGACGACACCGGCCCGCACCACCCCGACCCGAGGAGGTCACCGTGCCCCCGCGCCCGCTGCTGATCGTCTTGGTTCTCTGCGGCTGCCACGCCACCGGGTTCGACCGCGACGCCCTCCGCGAGCGGCTGAACGACGGCACCCTCCAGTCCCCGGACGCGGCCGTCGCCGAGGCCCGGGCGGCGAGGCCGCAGCTCAAGTTCCCGTGCCGGGTCGCCGTCCACCTCCGGCCCCCGGGCGGCGGCGACTGGCGGTGGACGCCGGAGGACCGGGCGGCGATGGAGGGGTGGGCGGCCGCGCTCAAGAAGGAGGGGCTTGCGTCGGACGTGTTCCCGCTGCCGGAGATGCTCGTCGGCGAGGGGAAGGTGAAGGACCTCCGGCTGGCGGCCGCGAAGTGCGGGGCGGACGTGCTGTTCGTGGTCCGCGGGGCGGCCCAGGTGGACGGCTACCTGAACTGGGCGGCGGTGCTGAATCTGACGGTCGTCGGCGGGTACGTCGTCCCCGCCAGCCACCGGGACGCGCTGTTCCTGATGGAGGGGCTGCTCCTCGACGTGGACAACGAGTACGTGTACGCCGGGGTGCAGACGGAGGGCGTCGGGAAGGTCGTCCGCCCGACGTTCCTGGTGGAGGACAAGGACGCGGTGTCGCGGGCCAAGGCGGAGGCGGTCGCGCGGTTCGGGGGCGAGGTGCTGCGGCGGATGCGGGTGCTGGCCGGCCGGGACCCGGACGTGCCCCGGTAGCGGGGTCAGTTCTTCTTCGGGGCCGGGAGCGGCATCCGGACCCGCAGGTCGTCGCCCGGCGGGTCGTCGTCGGCCCCGCGCCCGCCGCCGTCCCGCCCGTCCGGCCCGACGCTGTACAGCAGGTAGCCCGTCCCGTCGGGCCGGTACGCGGGCGGCTTCCCGGCGAACACGTCGTCCGGGACCGCCGGCAGGTACCTCGGGGCCAGGTCGGCGAGCGTGCCCGGGTACCGGCCCTCGTCCACCCGGTACGCCGCCAGGGCGAACGCCACCTCCAGGTTCCGCCCGACCTGTTCCGCCAGATCGACCTTCTCCTGGACCCGACGTACGTCCTTGGCGAGCATCGCCGCGAGCACCCGCGCCAACTTCCGACTGAACGGCTTCGCGTCGCCCGCCGTCACGAGGCCGACGACCTCCCCGACGGTCGGCGGCCTCTTCCCCGCCCTCCCCTCCGCGTCGAGCCGGTCGAACGCCACCTCCCGGGCCGCCCGGTCGGTCAGCCGCAGCGCCCCGGCCGCCCGGTCGTACCACCCGTCGAAGACCGCCTCCATCTCCCCCCGGTCGAGCTTCTCCAGCGCCGCCCGCTCGGCCGGCGTCGCCGTCCCGTCCGGGCCGCCCCGGAGGATGTGGGCGAGCGAGTCGAGCCCGGTGCACCGCTCCCCGTGGTCGACGATATCGGCGGCCGGGCGGAACGTCGGCAGCTCCCGCAGGTCGTTCAGCCGGGCCCGGACCTGCTGGCCGGTCGGCCGCGCCGCCGCCAACCAGGCGAGGGCGGCGTCCGCCGCGCCCCGGTCGACGGCCCGGCCGATCAGCGCTTCCAGCAGCGTCCCGCCGCGGGACAGCAGCCGGCCGAGGCGGTGGCAGGCGAGCACGTCGGCCCAGGCGTCGTCGTACTTCCCTTCGCCGGCCCGGAGCATCGCCCGGGCGGTCAGGGCGTCCCGCAGGTCCCAGCCCCGCGCCACCGTCGGCAGCAGCGCCCCGATCAACCACCCCGGCTCCCCGTCCTTCTCCGGCCGGGTGACGAGCGGGTTGTAGTACCCCGGCCGCCGCGTCGCCTCGACCACCAGGGCCAGCGGCTTCTCGTTCGCCGTCAGCCAGGCCGCGACCGACGGGTGGTCCGCGGCCTTCCACGGCCGCCTCGACGCCCGCCCCTGCTGCTCGTGCAGGGCGGCGAGTTCCTTCTCGCCGAGCTTGAGCGTCTCCTTGCCGAACCGGTCGAGGCGGACGAAGTAGTTCCCGCCCGCCGGCGGCCGCGATACCCCGAGCCGGCGAAAATACTCGTCGGACAGGGCGTCGCCCGCCGGGGCCGGGCCGAGCGCCGCGACCAGCAGCACGTTCGCGTTGTTCTCCGGCGTGACCCCGTCGGCCAGCCACCGGTTCACCGCCCCCTCGTAGTCGACCCGGCCCTTCGCGTCGAGCGGGCCGGCGACACGGGTCGGCGCGGCGGCCGGCCGCGGGGCCGGGGCCGGCTCCGCCCCGGCGAGGAACAGCACCAACAGCGGCGGAACGGCGAACGCGTGCATCGGGTCGCTCCGGCTCGGGGTCACGGCTTCTTCGGGGCCGGGAGCGGCATCCGCACCCGCAGGTCGTCGCCCCGCGGGTCGTCGTCGAACGACCGCCCGCCGTCGTCCTTCCCGTCCTGCCCGATGCTGTAGAACAGGTACCCGTTGTCCTCGACCCGGTAGGTCAGCGGCTTCCCGGCGAACACGTCGTCCGGGACCGCCGGCAGGTACCTCGGGGCCAGGTCGGCGAGCCTCGCCGGGTACTTGCCCTCGTCCGCCCGGTACGCCGCCAGGGCGAACGCCAACTCCTGGTTCCGCGCGATCTGCTCCGCCCGGTCGAACGCCCCGTTCACCTTCCGCACCGCCGGGGCGAGCAGGCCCATCAGCGTCTCCGCGACCTTCCGGCTCACCACCTTCGGGTCGACCTTCGGCCCGCCGAACAGCTTCGCCAGCGCCCCGAAGTTGAACGGCTCGTCCTTCACCAGCTTCCGCGCCGCCTCGAAGTCCGCGTCCAGTTTGTCGAACGCCTTCTCCCGGGCCGCCCGGTCGCGGACGCGCAGGGCCGCCACCATCCGGTCGTAGTACCCGTTGCAGACGTTCTCCATCTCCGCCCAGTCGAGCGACTCCAGTGCCTTCAGCTCCTCCGGGGTCGGCTTCCCGCCCACCCCGTCGATCAGCCCGCCGCCGTAACCCCGGCGGATGAGCTGGAGGCTGTCCATCCCCATGCACCGCTCCCCGACGTCGACCAGCTCGGCCACCGGGCGGAACGGCGGGAGGTTCTGCAGGTCCTTCAGCCGGGCCCGGGCCTGGTCGGCGGTCGGCTTCGCCGCCTCCAGCCACGCCAACTCGGCGTTGCACGCGATTTGGTTGATGGCGATCCCGACCAGCGCCTCGATCAGGGTGCCGCCGCGGGACACCAGCCGGGCCAGCCGGTGGCAGGCCAGCAGGTCGGCCCACGCCTCGTCGAACTTCCCCTCCCCGACCCGGAGCATCGCCCGGGCGGTCAGGGCGGCGGCCAGCTCCCGGCACTTCTGGACGCTCGGCAAGAGGGCCCCGATCAGCCCGCCGGACTCCCCGTCCTTGTTCCGGGTGGACACCAGCGGGTTGAAGTAGTGCGGCCGCTTCGTCGCCCCGACCACCGCCGCCAGGTGCTTCTCGTCCAGTTTCAGCCACGCCGCGACCGACGGGTAGTCCGCGGCCTTCCACGGCCGCGCCCGGGCCTGGTCCATCTGGTCGAACAGGGCGCTCAACTGGTCGTCACCGAGGCTGAGCTGCTTCCGCCCGTACGTGCCGATCCCGCCGAAGTAATTTCCGTCCTGCGGCGGCCGCGGCATCCCGAGCAGTTTGAAGTACTCGTCCGGCATCCCGTCCCCGCCCTCCGGGGCCGGGCCGAACACCTGGTACAGGAGGACGTTCGCGTTCGTCTCGGCGGTGACCCCCTTGCCGAGCTGCTCGTTCAGCGCCGCCTCGTAGTCGATCCGCCCCTTCTTGTCGAGCGGCCCGGTGATGCGGGTCGGCTTGCCGGCCGGCTTCGGGGCGGGCTTGTCGTCCGACGACGCGGGGTTCGCCCCCACCAGGACCAGCACGAGCAGCGGCGTGAGGACAGTCAACTTCATGGGTCGCACCTGTCGGGAGAAAATGAGAACCGCAACCGGGCGTTACGGAGACGTTCGCCGCCCGCCGGCATTTCTTTACGGGTGTTCCGCTTGACGCCGGCCCGCCGGCCCCGGATCATTTTCATTATCCCGCCTGCGACCCGCTCCGGCCGCCCTCCGGTCGCTCACGCTCCCGGCTCGCCGACCCCACCGCTCGGGTTCCCGCCATGCCCTCCCGCCTCCTGGCACTCGCCGCCGTCCTGTCCGCCACCGGTGCCCCGGCCGCCGACGCCCCGCCCGGCACCCCGAAGGATGTCGTCGTCTACCCTCGGTCGCTGACGTTCACCGGCCCGCGAGACGAGCAGCGGCTCGTCGTCCTCGGCGTCTGGGCCGACGGCCGCACCTTCGACCTCACCCCGACCGCCAGGTTCACCACCGGCGACCGGGACGTGGCGTCCGCGGACAAGGGGACGGTCCGCCCGGTCGGGGACGGGAACACGACGGTCACGGTCGACGCGGCCGGCGGGCGGACGGTGGTGCCGGTGACCGTCGAGAAGGCGACCGCCGACGTGCCGGTGAGCTTCACCCGGGAGGTGGTGCCGATCCTGACGAAGGCCGGGTGCAACGGCGGCGGGTGCCACGGGGCGTCCCTCGGCCGCGGCGGGTTCCGGCTGTCCCTGTTCGGGTTCGACCCGGCGTTCGACCACGCCCAGATCGTCGGCAGCAACGAGGGCCGGCGGGTGGTCGTCAGCGACCCGGAGCGGAGCATCCTGCTGGCGAAGCCGGCGCTCGTCATGGAGCACGGCGGCGGCGAGAAGCTGAAGCTCGGCGGCCGCGACTACACGCGGATGCGGCAGTGGCTCGAGGACGGCGCCCCGGCCCCGACCGCGAAGGACCCGTTCGTCACGAAGCTGGAGGTGTTCCCGGCAGCCCGGGTGATGCGGCCCGGCGAGCGGCAGCACCTGGCGGTGACCGCCGAGTGGTCCGACGGGCGACGCGAGGACGTGTCCGCGACCGCCCAGTTCGACGCACTGAACGAGGCCGTCGCGGCGGTGACCCCGGCCGGGGTGGTGACCGCGAAGGCGGCCGGCGAGACGCACGTCATGGTCCGGTTCGGCGGCCAGGCGGTGGTGTCGCAGGTGACCCTGCCGTTCGCCCGGGTCGAAAAGTTCCCCGACTTCCCCGCGAACAACTTCGTCGACGAGAAACTGCGGGCGAAGTGGGTCGACCTCGGGCTGACGCCGTCCCCGCTGTGCGACGACGACGAGTTCCTCCGCCGGCTGTACCTCGACGCGATCGGCACCCTCCCGACCCCCGACGAGGTGCGGGCGTTCCTGAAGGACGCCGACCCGAAGAAGCGGGCGAAGGCGGTCGACGCCGTCCTCGACCGCGGCGAGTTCACCGACTGGTGGGCGCTGAAGTGGGGTGACCTGCTGCGGATCAACCGGACCGCCCTGCAAGAGAAGGGGATGTGGAGCTTCCACAACTGGGTCCGCGGCCAGGTCCGCGACGGGGTGCCGGTCGACCAGTTCGTCCGCGACGTGGTGACCGCCGAGGGGAGCACGTTCCTGGACGGGCCGGCGAACTTCTTCCAGATCGGCCGGACGGCCGACGACTGGGCGGAGACGACGGCCCAACTGTTCCTCGGCATCCGCGTCGGGTGCGCGAAGTGCCACCACCACCCGTTCGAGAAGTGGAGCCAGGACGACTACTACGGGCTGAGCGCGTTCTTCGCCCGGATGGGGACGAAGAACAGCCAGGAGTTCGGGCTGTTCGGCCGGGAGACGGTGGTGTACGTGCGGGCGACCGGGGAGGCGACGCACCCGCGGAAGCGGGCGGTGGTGAAGCCGCTGCCGCTGGACGCCGACCCGCGGGTGTCGTGGGACGACGAGTTCGACCGGCGGAAGAAGCTGGCCGACTGGCTGACCGCGCCGACGAACCGGATGTTCGCCCGGAACCTGGCGAACCGGTTCTGGGGGTACACGATGGGCCGCGGGCTGGTCGAGCCGCTGGACGACATGCGGGCGACCAACCCGGCCACCAACCCGGAACTGCTCGACGCCCTCGCGGACGACTTCGTCAAGGCGAAGTTCGACCTCAAGCACCTGCTCCGGACGATCTTCACCAGCCGGGCGTACCAGTTGTCGGCGGACGCGACGGACGGGAACCGGGCGGACGCGGCGAACACCCACTTCACGCGCCGGACCGTCCGCCGGCTGACCGCCGAGCAGTTGGCCGACGCGGTGGACGCCGCCACCGGGACGCGGGAGAAGTACCTCGGGCTGCCGCTCGGGACGCGGGCGATCCAGCTGCCGGACAGCGAGGTGAAGTCGTACCTGATGGACACGTTCGGCCGGCCGGCCCGGCAGGTGCTGTGCGAGTGCGAGCGGACGACGGCCCCGAACATCGCGCAGGCGATGCACCTGCTGAACGGCGACACGCTGAACCGGAAGGTCGCGGACAAGGCCGGGCGGGTGGAGAAGCTGGTCGCCGCGAAGGCGGCTCTGCCGGCGGCGGTCGAGGAGTTGTACCTGGCGACGTGGTCGCGGCCCCCGACCGCCGACGAGGCGAAGAAGGCCGAGGGGTGGGTGAAGTCGGCCCCGGGCGTGCGGGAGGGGCTACAGGACCTGCTGTGGGTGCTGGCGAACAGCCGCGAGTTCCAGTTCAACCGGTGACCAGGCGAGCCGGGAGCGTGAGCGACCGGAGGAACGCCCTCCGGTCGCTCACGCTCCCGGCTCGCCTCAACCCGGGCCCGCCCATGATCGAGATCGTCGCCCACCGCGGGGCGTCGTTCGACGCCCCCGAGAACACCCTCGCCGCCTTCCGCCTCGCCTGGCACCAGCACGCCGACGCCGTCGAGTGCGACGTGCGGCTGACCCGCGACGGACGCCTCGTCGTCATCCACGACCCGGACTCGGCCCGCGTCGCCGGGGTCGACCGACCTGTCGCCGACCAGACACTCGCCGAACTCCGTCGCCTCGACGTGGGTCGCGGGGAGCGCGTCCCAATCCTCGGCGAGGTGCTGGCGACAGTGCCGGCCGGGAAGCGGGTGTACGTCGAGGTGAAGGCCGGGCCGGAGGCGGTGCCGGAACTCGACCGCGTCCTGGCCGCGAGCGGGCTCGGCCCGCTCCAGATGGTGGCCATCAGCTTCTCGGCGGACGTGGTCGCGGCGGCGAAGGCGGCCCGCCCGGACCGGCCCGCGTACCTGGTCGCCGAACTCACCGACCGGACGACGGCCGCGGAGCTGATCGCGACGGCGACGGCGATCCGGGCGGACGGCCTCGACCTGTCCGCGAACCCTGCGGTGCTCGACGCGGCATTCGCGGCGGCGGTGAGGGCCGCGGGGTTGAAGTTGTGCGTGTGGACGGTGAACGACGCCGACCTGGCGCGGGAGATGGTGGGCGTCGGGGTGGGGGCGATCACCACCGACCGGCCGGGGTGGCTGCGGGGGGCGTTGGGCCTGTAGGGTGGGCCGAAGCGGGCGCTTCGCCCGCGAGTCCCACCACGGGAC
>PNKH01000078.1 GCA_013822345.1 Isosphaera sp. | reverse complement strand
TGTGGGACCTGAAGTAGGGGGCAGTCGGGTTGAGTGGTCTCGGCAGGTGGCGCCCCTCACCCGGCCCGGCGAGGCGCCGGGCCGACCTCTCCCCGGCGGGGAGAGGTGAAGACAACGGCCGCCCCGGCAGCTTTCCGGATCGAGTGCGGTTCGAGTGGTCGCAGAGCCCCACCTCTCCCCGCCGGGGAGAGGTCGCCGCCGCGCCCCGCGGCGGCGGGTGAGGGGCACCACCCGACGAATCCACCCGACCACCTGCCCGTCACGGGTCGCGTCCGGAGCCCCGCCCATGAATCGCGGCGACGAGACCCACGACCTCCGGCCCGCGCCGCCCGACCCGTCCACCTTCCCCCAGTCCACCGCCGACATCGCCCGCCCCGCCGGGCTCGCCGTCCCGGGATACGACCTCGTCGGCGAACTCGGCCGCGGCGGCATGGGCGTCGTCTACGAGGCCCGCCACACCACCCTCGGCCGGACCGTCGCCGTCAAGGTCATGCTTGCCGGCCTGGCCGGCCGCGACCGCACCCGGTTCCTCGCCGAGGCCGAGGCGGCAGCCGCCGTCCGCCACCCCCACGTCGTCCAGGTGTACGAGTACGGCGAGGCCGACGGCCGACCGTACATGGCCCTCGAGTTCTGCCCCGGCGGCACCCTCGCCGACCGCCTCCGCGCCGACCGCTTCCGCGGCGCCCGGCCCGACCCCCGCGCCGCCGCCGACCTCGTCCGCAAGGTCGCTGCCGGCGTCGCCGCCGCCCACGAGCAGGGGATCGTCCACCGCGACCTGAAGCCCGCCAACGTCCTGTTCGACGCCGCCGGCGAGCCGCGGGTCGCCGACTTCGGGATCGCCAAGCGGGCCGCCCGCGACCTGACCGCGACCGAGGCGGTCATGGGCACCCCGGTGTACATGCCCCCCGAGCAGGCCGGCGGGAAGGCCAAGTTCGTCGGCCCCCCGGCCGACGTCTGGGCCCTCGGCGTCATCCTGTACGAGTGCCTGACCGGCCGCCGGCCGTTCGACGGGGACGCCGCCGACTCGGTCCTCGGCCGGGTGCTGCTCGACGACCCGACCCCGCCGCGGCGGCTGAACCCGGGCGTCCCGCGCGACCTGGAGGCGGTCTGCCTGAAGTGCCTGGAGAAGGACCCGGCCCGGCGGTACGCGACCGCCGGCGAACTCGCCGAGGAGCTGACCCGGTACCTGGCCGGGGAGCCGGTGTCGGCGGTCCGGGTCGGGCTGGTCGGCCGGTTCGCCGACTCGCTCGTCCGGGTCCGGTTGGACGACCGGCTGGCGGCCTACGCGAACTTCCTGCTGGCCCTCGCCCCGGTCATGCTCCTGACCGACGCCTGGATCACCCTGGTGGTCCGGAACGACTGGCCGCTCGGGTGCATCTTCGCCGCGAACGGGCTGCGGGCCGCCGCGTTCGTCGCCGCGGTCGGGTACTGGACCGGGTGGCGGTTCGTCCCGCACGGGGCGGCCGAGCGGCAGCTGTGGGCGGTCTGGGGCGGGTACCTGGTGGCCTGCTACGGGGCCGGGACGAGTGCGTGGCTGGCCCGCTGGGACGGCGACATCTCCCGGTACACCGAGTATTACCCGGGCCTGGCGAACATCACCGCGCTGGCGTTCTTCACCCTCGCCCCGACCTTCTGGGGGTACTGCGCGGTGGTCGGGGCGGGGTTCTTCGGGCTGTCGTTCGTGATGGCCCTCGACCTGCGGTGGGCCCCGCTCGAGTTCGGGGCGGCGTGGGCGGTGGTGCTGGTGGTGATCGGGCTGCGGCTGCGGCGGCTCGGCCGGGCGACGGCTCCTCCCCCCTCGCCCCCGGCACGGGGAGAGGGCGGTGAGGCCCGTCCGGGCCGAGCCGGGTGAGGGGCGGCCACGCACCCGGTCACCCGTGTACGCCCGCCCCCTCACCCGGCTCGCGGCCTTCGGCCGCTCACCGCCCTCTCCCCCTGCCGGGGGCGAGGGGGAGGCCGTCGCTCACTTCCCGCCGTGCGCCTCGGGGGCGTGTACCTCCACCCCGTGCCCCTCGTCGCCGTGGCCCTCCTCGCCGTGGCGCCGCTTCTCGGCGTCCTCCCGCTTCTCGATCACCGCCTTCCGGAACGGCCGCAGGGCGAAGATGTCTTCCGGAAACACCACGTCCGTCCGGTACGACCGGATCAGCGGGGCGTACCGGGTCGGGTCCGTCGCCGGCAGGAACACCCGCCGCGGGCTCAGCGCCATCCCGACGTAGTCCGTCCCGAACACCCCGACCGTGTCGGCCGGGTTCGGCGGCGGGTACACCACCGCCCCCCGGGAGAACAGCCCGCCGGTCGGCAACCGCCCGCCGTTGTACCCGCCCGTATCGTTCACCGTCACCGACGGGTCCGTGTACCGGCCGACGGTCCGGGACGACTCGTCCCGGCCGATCCGGAAGAGCGGCCGCGGGGTGCGGTCGACGAACCGCTCCCCGACCTGGGCCCGGGCCTCCCCGGGCGACCACCCGACCGCCACCGCCACCGCCGCCGCCGACACCCACGTCCGCATGGCGAACTCCGTTTCCGGGACGACGCACCAGGTGCGGGTGCGTACCGTGTCCGGATCGGAACCGCGGCGGCGGCGGGAACAGCGCGGCCCGCCCGGCCGCGGGCCGCGGCCGGGCGGGCCCGCCGCCGATCCGTCACCACCGCCCCGACCGTCACCCGCGCGGCGGGATGCCGCCGGTCGGGTTGCGGTTGTACTTCTGGTACGGCAGGCGGACGCCGCGGACCAGCACCTCGTCGGCCCGGATCGCTTCCTCCGGCACCAGGAACCCCTCCTGGCCGGTGGAGGTGACCACGTCGTCCTGGTCGACCCCGTCCCCGGACACCCCGAACCCGCCGACCAGGGTCGCCGGGGCCCCCGGGGTCGCCGGCTTGTACAGCGGGGCGCTGCCCGGGAAGAACACGATCCCGTTCTGGTTCAGGATGTTCGTCGGGTCCCGGAAGTTGGTCTGCGGGTTGAACGCGTCGTTCCCGACCACCGTGACGAACGTGGAGGCCGGCTTCGGCGCCCCGACGGTCCGCCCGGTGAACCGGTTCGACCCGCCGTCCAACAGTTGCGAGAACGGGCCGGGGATCTCCCCGTCGAGCCCCTGCGGGAACCGCGGCTGGGCCAGGAACCGGAACGTCCGGGCGGTGAACGCGGTCCCCGGCGGGGTCCCCTCCACCCGGTCGATGACCTGGAGCTTCGACGGGTCGGCGTAGTAGTTCGCGTTCCGGGCCTTGGCCACCGCCACGTCGATCGAGAAGATCGTCGCGTCCGGCTCCCGGAACAGCCCGAGGATCTCCCCCTGCCGGTCGGCGACCGCGAACACCATCTTCGTCGGGACGCTCAGCGGCAGCCGGATGGCCGCCCGGGTGCGGACCGACTGGGCGATCCCCTGGGTGATGATCCGGGTCACGTCGGCGGCCGTCAGCCCGTCCCCGTCGTGCGGCATCACCAACCACCCCTCGGGGGCGAGCAGCCCGTCCCGGAGGGTGACCGCGTCCCCGGCCGTCCCGTCGTCGTTGGCGTCGACGTCGATCACCTGGTTGGTCCCGTCGTCCGGGTTCCCCTGCCCGGACCCGACCCGCTGCCCGACCTCCAGGATCGCCTTCGGCCCCTCGTTCCCGCCCGGCCCGATGATGTCCAGGGTGATCCCGACGAGGTCGACCCGCCCGTTCGGCAGCCCGAACCCGGCCAGCGGGGCCACCCCGCCCAACGTCCCGATCGGGATGGTCGGGAACCCGGGGAGGGCCGAGGTGAACCCGCCGACCGCGGCGAACGCGATGAACTCGGCCTCGGCCGTCCGGTCCGGGAGGGCCGGGTTGAAGGTGCTGCTGGTCCGGCTGTTCTCCTCGGTCGCGAACCCGCTCCTCCCGGGGAAGAACACCCCGATCCCGCCGACCAGCTGCCCGTTCTTGAAGATCGGCACCCCGCCCGGGCTGGTCGCGATCCCGCGGTTCTGCGCCCCCGGGAGCACCCCGGACTCGAACCCGTACGAGTCCGGCGGGAACAGGCTCTGCCCGGCCGGGACGAACGCCGGGTCGATGTTGAACCGCTCGGCCAGCTCCACGTCGTCGGCCGTCCCCTTGATCCGGTCGTTCCCCGGGTGGAACGTCGAGTCCCGGTTGGTGTGCTCGATGAACAGCAGGTCGACCTGCGGGGTCATCGGCACCCCCGGCGGGAAGTGGCTCTTCCCGTTCACCCCGACGTCGGCCACGAACCCCGGCCCGCGGAGCGGCGAGTTCGGGTCGGTGACGCTCGGGTTCGAGTTGATCTGCCGCTCGGTGAACGGGCTCTGGCTGAGGGACTGGACGGTCCGGGAGGTGAGCGGGGCCTGGTTGTTGGCGAAGAACGCCCCGGTCCGGGCCTTGGCCACCGCCCCGTCGATCGCGAACACCAGGTTGGCCGGGTTCTGGGTGATGTCCGGGGCCACCCCGCTCTCCACCCGCACCCCCAGGATCCGCCCGTTCCGGTCGGTGATGGCGATGATCGCGTCCGAGCTGCGGGACGCCGCCGCCGCCCGCCGCAGCAGGGTGTCCACCTCGGCCGCGGTGATCGTCTGCGGCGGGGTGACCGCCGGCGGGGTCTCGACCAGGGACCGGTCGGCCGCGTCCGACAGGACCGTCTCCCCCGGCCGGACCCGGAGGAACCGGTCGGCCCCGGGCCCGCCGGCGAACGAGGCCCCGCCCCGCCCGCCGATCAGGGTGTCGTCCCCGGGCCCGCCGGACAGGGCCGCGAACCCGCCCCCGGCCGACAGCACGTCGTTCCCGGCCCCCCCCTCCACCGCCGCCGGCTGGGTCACCGTGTTCCCGATCACCACGCTGTCGTTCCCGCCGAGCACGTCGACCGCGATGGCGGTGACCGCCGCGTTCGAGAACGCCCCGATCTGGAGGGAGCCGTCCAGGACGAGGAGGGCGTCCCCGTCCCGGACGACGCGGATGCGGTCGACCGCGTCCGTCCCGGTGACGGTCAGGGTCCCGGCGGCGAGGACGGCGGCGGCCGGGACCTCCCGGTCCTCCAGCCGCTCGCAGCGCAACCGGCCCGGTCGCGGATCCTTCGGCATAACTCCCCCGGGGTCCGAGTGTCGGCCTATGCCGGATGGATCGGACGCGCCGCCCGGACGACTTCACGGAATCGGCGGCCCGACCCGGAGAATCCTCATCCCCCCGACCTTCGTCGGCCGATGGTAGGGGTGATGCGACGTGTCCGGCTTGGGGGGAACGGGATGGGCCGCGTCTCACGAATCTGGCGGTGGATCACGGCCGGGGTACTGTGTACCGCGGTCGCCGTCGCGGCCGAGCTCCCGCTCGCGCCGGCCCCCCGGGAGGTCGGCCCGGGGCCGGACGAAGCGCCGGCCGAGCCCCTCCCGCCGCCCCGCGGGGCGGCGGGACCCGTGGCGGAAGCTTGTCCGCCGCCCCGGGCGGTCGCCCGCCCTCCGGCGGAAATGTTCCCCCGGGCGGGCGCGGTCGCCCCGGCCCCGCGGTCGGTCGTCGCCCCCCCGGACCCCCGGCCCGACCCGATCCTCCCCGCCGGCCTGGCCGCCCCGCCGCGGGTGCCGGTCCCGGCGATGCCGGCCCCGCCCGCCCCGGCGCCGCCGGCGGCGGGGCCGCCGGTGATGCCGGCGCCCCGGATGCCGGTGATGCCGGCCGCGGCCGGGACGACCGCCCAACCCCCGGAGCGGCTCCCGGACCAGCCGCCGGCCCCGCCCCGGGACACCACCCGCGACCCGCTGGACCGGCTGCTGGAGCCGATGACCCCCCGGCCGGCGACCGGGCCGGGCCCGGACGGGAACCCGGACGCGGGGCTGACGCCGTACGTCTACTACCCGGCCAGTGGGTTCGCCGGGCCGAGCGGGGTGACCCCGCGGTCCGGGTCGAACGCCGAGTACGACACGGTGGAGGACCGGTGGCGGGTCGGGTTCCCGGACTGGGACCGGTACGGGGTCGGGCAGGTCCGGGTGTTCGACGCCCCGTACAAGCTCGGGCGGGGGTACGACCCGTACAACCTGAACGTGATCAAGGGCGACTACCCGATCTACGGGCAGCACACGTTCTTCAACTTCACCGGGCTGAGCAGCACCCTGTTCGAGGGGCGGTCGATCCCGACCGCCACCACCCCGTTCGAGAGCACCGCCCGGCCGAACACCATCGACTTCTTCGGCCGGCCCGGGCAGTTCGTGTACAGCCAGCTGGTGAGCGCGTCGTTCGACCTGTTCCACGGGGACGCGGCGTTCAAGCCGAACGACTGGCGGGTCAAGATCACCCCGACGTTGAACATCAACACCCTGAGCGTCCAGGAGCTGGCGGTCATCAACCCGGACGTGCGGAAGGGGACGCTCCGGAACCGGACGTTCTTCAACCCGATCCAGGAGGGGTTCGTCGAGTACAAGCTGGCCGACCTCAGCTCCCAGTACGACTTCGTCTCGATCCGGGCCGGTAACCAGCCGTTCGTCAGCGACTTCCGCGGGTTCATCTTCAGCGACATCAACCGCGGCGTCCGGCTGTTCGGGAACTACAACGGGAACCGCACCCAGTTCAACCTGGCGTACTTCCGGCAGTGGGAGAAGGACACCAACAGCCAGCTCAACTCGTTCCGGGACCGGGACCAGAACATCGTCATCGCGAACGTGTTCCAGCAGGACTTCCTGTTCCCCGGGTTCACCGCCGAGGCGAGCGTCCACTTCAACAACGACAACCCGGAGTTCCTGTTCGACCGGAACGGGTTCCTGGTCCGCCCGGACCCGGCCGGGGTGTTCCAGCCGCACAAGGTGAACGCCGTGTACCTCGGCCTGGCGGGGGAGGGGCACATCGGCCGGTACAACGTGTCGAGCGTGTTCTACTGGGCCCTGGGCCGGGACACCCGCAACCCGATCGCCGGGACCCCGCAGGCGATCTCCGCCCAGCTCGCCACCCTGGAGCTGAGCTACGACCGGGACTGGGCCCGGTTCCGGGTGAGCGGCATGTACCAGTCGGGCGACGGGAACCCGAACAACGGGGTGGCGACCGGGTTCGACGGGATCATCGACCAGACGAACTTCGGCGGGGAGTTCAGCTTCTTCCGGCGGAACCGGATCCCGCTGTTCGGGGTCGGGCTGGTGAACGACCAGAGCAACTACGTGAACCTGCGGTCGAGCCGGATCCAGGGGCAGAGCAACTTCGTCAACCCGGGGCTGTGGCTGGCCGGGGCCGGGCTCGACTTCGACATCACCCCGCGGTTCCGGATCGTGAACAACGCGAACGCCCTGCTGTTCGACAAGACGGCGGTGCTGGAGACGTTCACCTTCCAGGGGGACATCGACCGGTTCCTGGGGACGGACCTGTCGAGCGGGATCGAGTGGCGGCCGCGGCTGAACAACCAGGCGATCGTGCTGGTCGGGGCGTCGGCCCTGATCCCGGGGCCGGGGTTCCGGCAGATCTACAACAAGCGGGACGAGCGGGTCGACCCGCTGCTGTCGCTGTTCACCGAGGTGATCTTCCAGTTCTGACGGCGGCCGTCGAGGGCCGGCGGGTCGAGTCACCGCCCGGTCGGCCGCGGGCGCGGGGCGAGGTGCGGGTCGAGGGCCGCCCGGAGTTCGTCCAGGAGCAGGTCGGCGAGCAGCCGGTCGAGCCAGTTCGTGTCCGCGAACGCGAACGGGTTGCCCTCGGACGGCCTCCCCGCCGCGACCGCCTCGTCCGCCCGCTTCAGGAACACCCCGGCCGCCGCCGGGTCGCCCCGGCTCGCCGCGCACAGCCCGCGCAGGGCCGCGTCGAACGGCACCTGACCGGCCGAGCCGGCGGCCGTCAGGGCCGCCTCCGCGGCGGCCATGTCCCCGGCCCGGAGCCGGGCCAGCGCCAGGCCCCGGTGGCCCCAGGCGAACCGCGGAGACTGCTTCAGCGCCGCCGCCAGCCGGTCCGCCGCCGCCCGGGCGGCGTCCGGGTCGGCGTCCGCGGCCAGCCCGACCGCCCACGCCGTCCGGGCCAGGGGGTTCACGTCGGCCGACTTCTCGAACCGCTTCAGCATCACCCGGATGTCGCTCCGGTACGCGTCCCGGTCGCCGGTCCCGAGGCGGACCGCGGCGAGCGCCAGGTCGGCCCACGCCACCTCCGACTCGGCCGCCCTGGCCGCGACTTGCCACCGCCGGATGTCCGCGAGCGGCGGGAGGGCGTCGGCGAACGACCCGGCCCCGGCGTGCGCCTCGACCAGGCCCCAGGCGTCGTCGAGCCGGGCCTGCGCCCACCCCTTCGACCGGGAGACGGCGAACGCCTTCCGGTAGTACTCGATCGCGTCGGCGAACCGCCCCTGGGCCTCGGCGACGACCCCGAGGGTGTACCACAGGTCGCGCCGCTCGCCGTCGTCCCGCCCGGTCATGAGCCCGGCCAGCGGCTCCGCCTCGGCCAGCCGGGCCGCCCCGCCCGCCCGGTCCCCGGTCCGGTACAGCCCCCACCCCTCGGTGCTCAAGGCGACGGCCATCTCCCGCGTCCGCGGGCCGAACGCCCGGCCGACGAAGTCGCGGGCGGCGGCGAACAGCTCGCGGACGGTCGCCTTCCCCGCCGCCGACAGCCCGGGCCGGGCCAGCTCCTCGCCCGCCCGGATCAGCCGCTGGCACGACTCCTTGTTCGGGTACAGCTTCCCCCGGCGGACGAGGTCGGCCGCCTTGGCGGCGTGCCCGGCGGCGGCCGGCAGGTCGCCGAACGCGGCCTCGAACTCGGCCCGCTGGAGCAGGAGGAGCCCGCGCCAGTGGCTGTCCGGGCCGAACTGGGCGAGGTTGGCGGCGTCCACCTCGGCCCACAGCGCCCGGGCGTCGGCGACCCGGCCGCGGGCCGCCCACCGGTCGCCCACCGTCCCGGCCAGGATCAGCAGCTTCGGGTGGGCCAGCCCGGTCGTCCTCCGGGTGTCGGCCAGGATCCGGGCGTACAGGGCGTCGGCGTCCGCGTCCTTCCCGGACCCGGCCAGGGACCCGGCCAGCTCGAACCGGACGAGGCTCAGCACCCAGTGGTCGGCCGGCAGGACCTTCTCCCCCTTGGCCACCGCCTTGCGGAACATGTCCTCGGCCGGGCCGCGGAGCCCGGCCCGCCGGTATCCGATCCCGACCTGGAACGCGGTCACCGCGTCCCCGAGGGTGCGGAACCGCTCGTCCGGGTGGGCCTGGAGCGGCCCCAGCACCTTCCCCAGCACCTCCGACGCCTCCGCCACCCGCCCGTCGTCGAGCAGGACCGCGACGTACGCCGTCCGGGCGACCAGGGTGTCCCGATACCCGGGGCCGTGCAGCCGCTCCCACCCGGCGATCACCTCCTTGAAGATCGGGTCGGCCGCCCCGGGGTCGGTGAACGACAGCACCACCGCCTCGTACAGCCGGGTGGTCAGGGTCTCGGCCTCGGGGGCGCCGGCCGCCCGCTGCCGGGTCAGGGCCCCGCGGAACAGGTCGAGGGCGGCCGGCATGTCCCCGACCTGCCACCGCATCCGCCCGAGGGCGAGCTCCGCACGGATCACGTCCGGGTGGGCCGGCGGCAGGGCGGCCCGGCGGAGGTCGAGGGCCTCGCGCAGGAGCGGGTCGGCGGCCTTGAACTCGCCGAGGTTGGCGAGGCTGTCCCCGACCGCCGCCAGCAGCTTCGCCCGGGCCAGCGGCTGGCCCCGCAGCTCGTCCTTGAACTTGTCCGCCGCCTCGCGCAGCAGCACCCCCGCGGTCTTCGCCCGCTGGGCCTGCCAGTCCGGCATCCGGAACGTATCGCCGAAGATGTCGAGCGGGTCGTTGCCGCGGAACAGCCCGGTCAGGAACCCGGACACCTGGTTCGCCCGCTCGGCCTCGGCCGCCTTGTCGGTCGCCAGGGCGGCGTTCGCGGCGGCCAGCTCCTGGGCCTGTTCCTTGGCGGCGGCCTCGGCGGTGGCCAGGGCGGCGAGGTCCGCGGCCAGCTTCTCCGCGTCCTCCTTCGCCCGCCGCTCGAACGCCGCCCGGTCCACCGCCTGCCGGTACTGGGCGACGAGCGACGCCCCGAGCCCGGCGGCGAACAGGGCCACGACCGCGAACAGCCCGGCCAGCGCCGGGTTCCGCCGCGCCCACCGGACGGCCCGGGCCCCGGCCCCGAGCGGGCGGACGCTGACCGGGTCGCCGCGCAGGAACCGCTCCAGGTCGGCGACCAGGTCGGCGGCCGTCGGGTAGCGGTCCTTCGGCTCCTTCTCCAGGCACTTCCGGCAGATCAGGTCGAGCTCGCGGGGCACCCCGGTCGCGGTCGACGGGACGGCCGGGTCGGCGGTCCGGATCTGGGCGAGGAGGACATCGATGTCCGGGGCGCGGAACGGCCGCTCCCCGTGGAGGCACTCGTACAGGATGACGCCGAGGGCCCACACGTCGGCGGCGGCGGAGACGAACTTGGCGTCCCCGCGGGCCTGCTCCGGGGCCATGTACGCCGGGGTGCCGAGGACCGCGACCGTCCCGGTCAGGTCGACCCCGCCCCGCTTGGCGATCCCGAAGTCGGCGACCTTCGGCACCGGCCCGAACTCCGGGGTGGTGGCCTCGCCGTCCGCCGTGTCGCCGCCGGCGAATAGGATGTTGGCCGGCTTCAGGTCGCGGTGGACGATGCCGAGGGCGTGGGCCGCCGCCACCCCCCGGGCCACCCCGGCGAGGAGGGCGGCCGCGTCCGCGGGGGGGAGGCGACCGCTGGTCTTCAGACGCTCCCCGAGGGTGCCCCCGGGGAGGTACTCCATCGCCAGGTACGGGATGCCGTCGTGCTCCCCGGACTCGTACACGCGGACCACGTTCGGGTGGTCGACGGCGGCCGCCGCCTCGGCCTCGATCAGGAACCGGGTCTTCGCGGTCGGGTCGGCGTACGGCCCGGAGAGGACCACCTTCAGGGCGACCACCCGGTTCAGCCCGACTTGGCGGGCCTTGAACACCTCGCCCATCGCGCCGCGGCCGAGCACCCCGAGCAGCTCGTACCCGGGGACCAGCGGCGGGGCCGGCGCCGCGCCCCGCCCGTCGGAAAGTGTCCCGCCGGCCTCCCCTGTCGGGGGCGGGAGGTCCGGCGGCCGGTCCGGGTCGGCGACGTGGGTCACGTCCACGACCCGGGGCGCCCCCGGGTTCCCGGGCGGGACGTGGCTGTGGGTGTCCGACGGGTTCATCAGCTCGTCCGTGGGTACGGGTGCGTACCGTCAGGTTACCGGCCGCCCCCGGCGCCGACGATACCCGACCACCCCGGCCGCCCCGGCCGCGAGCAGCACCACCGACGCCGGCTCCGGGACCGCCGCCCCGGGGTTGACCAGGGCCGCGACCTCGGCCCCGGTCAGGGCGGTGTCGTAGATGCGGATCAGGTCGACCACCCCGCCGGACGCCTCCCCGGTGACGACCGTGTCGTCGATGAAGAAGTTGATGATCCGGTTCGGGGTGCCGAACACGGCGATGTTCCCGACATCGACGAAGGTGAACTGCGGGACCCCGTTGACGTACCCGACGACCTGGTCGGTCAGGTCGTTCCGGGTGAGGACCACTCGGGCGTCGGTGTTCAGCGCGAACGCCCCGTCCGGGCCGGTGGCCTGGGGGAAGAAGTTCAGGGCCGTGTCGAGGGTGTAGAACCCGTTGTCCGAGGCCCGGTTCTGGAAGTCGATGATCTTCCGGAACCCGGTCAGGGTGTTGAACCGGAACACCAGCTCGATCGAGTAGGTGGCGTTCGCGGTCCCCGGCAGGGCGTTGCTCAGGGACAGCCCCTGGTTCGGGCCGAAGGCGTAGCTGGTCGGGCCGAGGACGCCGCCGGCCGGGACCAGGGACGGACCGCCGAGGTCGTCGGCGAAGCTCCCGTCGAGCCGGTACTGGTGGATCAGGGCGGCCTGGCCCGGGGCGGCCAGCAGCAGGGCCGCGAACGCGCTCGTCAGCGTCTTCATGGGCGGCGGTCTCCGCGGGTGAGGGGGACGGCCCGGGCCGAACGGCGGCCGCGGGCCACCTCGGTTTTACCCGACGCGGAGACCGAGAAGAGAGGGAAAAAGGGTCGGTCGTTACCGGACCGTCGCCGCGGACTCAGGTCTGCACCAGGACCATCGAGAAGTCGTCCCCGAGCACCTCGGCGTTCGCCAGGTCGCGGCAGAACTTCAGGTGCCGCTCGATCAGGTCGCCGCCGCGGGCCAGCTCCGGCCGGATGTGGGCGACGAACTCCGGGTACTGCCACATCTTCCCGTCCGCCCGCTCCACCTCGAACACCCCGTCGCTGTACACCAGCAGCCGGTCACCGGCGCCGACCTTCACCGTCCGGGTGTCGAACGGCAGGTCCGGGGCCATCCCGACCGCCGGGCCGTCGGCGTCGAGTTGGTGCAGGTCGCCGGCGGTGTGGAGGAGGGCCGGCGGGTGGCCGGCGTTGCAGTACGCCAGCGACCGGTCCTTCGGGCGGTAGACGCCGTACCAGATGGTGAAGTACTTCCCGTCCTGCCGGTCCATCGGGAACATCTCGTTCAGCTTGGTCACCACCCGCCCGGGGTCGCGCGGGTCCACCCCCGGCAGCCCGCCGGCCGCCAGCACGTTCGCCGCCGACACCGCCAGCAGCGCCGACCCGACCCCGTGCCCGCTCACGTCGAGGAGGTACACCGCCAGGTGGTCGGGGTCGAGCCAGTGGTACCCGAACATGTCCCCGGCGAGGTGGGCGGACGGGACGAACTGCCAGTCGATGGCGACCGGCCCGGCCCGGAGCGGCGGGGGCAGCAGCGACCGGACGTACCGGGCCGCCCGGTTCACCTCCGCGGCCAGCTCCCGCTGCTTCTCGGCCAGGGCCCGGTACGCCTCGTTCCGCTCCAGCAGGGCGACGTACCCGCGGGAGTGGTACCGGATGCGGGCGACCACCTCCAGCTTGTCCGGGAGCTTCACCAGGTAGTCGTTCGCCCCGAGGGCGAACGCCCGGGCCTTGACCGTCGGCTCCTCCTTGCTCGACAGCACCACCAGCGGGGTGTCGCGGGTCCCGGCGTTCGCCCGGAAGAAGCGGACGAGCT
The DNA here is from genome assembly GCA_013822345.1 of Isosphaera sp. GTDB lineage: Bacteria > Planctomycetota > Planctomycetia > Gemmatales > Gemmataceae > Gemmata. The sequence goes on along the minus strand of PNKH01000078.1, from coordinate 25,683 downwards.
GGAGCCCGTCGATCTCCGGCATCACGAGGTCTTGCAGGATGACGGTCGGGTGGAACTCGTTCGCCGCGTCCAGGGCGCAGGCCGGGTCCTGGCAGTACCGGTACTCCATCCCGGGTTCGCCGGCGAGCATCTGCCGGACCGTCTCCCCGACGATCGGCTGGTCGTCGACGAGCAGGACGCGGACGGGGGGCGGCTCGGACATCGGTGGCCCGCGGGCGGGGTCGGGGGGTTAAGATGAGGACGCGCGAGTCGGGGATAGTCTAGCGGCGGCCGGGTGAAGGGGGTGTGAAGACGATGCGGGCGGTGCCGCGGGAGGTCTGGGAGCGCGACCGGGCGGCGTACCTGGCGAGGGTGCGGCACTGGGCCGACGACCGCGCCCGGCGGGCGGGCCGCGCGGAGAAGCACCCGGTCTACGACTTCCTGTTCGAGTACTACTCGTTCCGCCCGGCCCACCTGCTGCGGTGGACGCCGGGGTGCGGCGTCGTGCTGCAAGGCGCGACCCGGGCGGACGTGACGTGGCCCGAGTTCGACGCCGATGACACCGGGTTGTCACTGTCCGCGGCGGCGTTCCCGCCGCACCGCCGGCCGTACCTGGAGTGGGCGGTCGGGTACCTGGAGGCGGTGGCGGAGCGGCCGCCGGCGTTCGGGTGCGCCGGGCTGCACGAGTGGGCGATGGTGTACCGCGACCCGGCGGTGCGGCACCCGTACGTCCCGCTCCGGCTGTCGCGGGAGGAGACGGACGCGGTGGTCGAGGCGCAACAACTGCGGTGCTCGCACTACGACGCGTTCCGGTTCTTCACGTCGGCGGCGGTCCCGCGGAACCGGTGGGAGTTGACCCGCGCTTCCACCACCGACCACGACCAGCCCGGCTGCCTCCACGCGAACATGGACCTGTACCGGTTCGCGTACAAGGTGGCCCCGTTCTGCCCGTCGGACGTGGTCGCCGACGCGTTCGAGGTGGCCATCCGGGCGCGCGAGATCGACATGCGGGCCAGCCCGTACGACCTGGCCGGGTACGGCTTCGCGCCGGTGAAGATCGAGACGCCGGAGGGCCGGGCCGAGTACGCCGAGCTGCAGCGCGAGGTGTTCGTCGCGGGCCGGCCCGTGCGGGAGCGGCTCGTCGGGGTGTCCCGTGAGCTGCTCGCGGCGGCGGGTCCGGGCGAACCGCGACCGTCAGGGAGCGGGTGCGGGGCGCTGACACCCGCTCCCTGACGGTCGCGGTTCGCCCAGAGGGTACCCTCACGCCCGTCACCGTGAAAAAATGTGAACTACGCTGCTTGCGGTCGTCTGTTCACCGGATTACAACATTCAAACTTTCGGCGCGGTCGGGGAGGTCCGTCCAGCTCGCTGCTCTGCAGCAGGGTGATGTTGCGTCACCCGAGCGAACACCGTCCCACACCACCCGAGGAAGGCTGTTCCAGCACCGCTATCGCCCGGGGAGGGAATTCCCCTTCACCGGCCTGGAACAACCCCGCGGATCGTCGTTCCGGTGAAGGGGAATTCCCTCCCCGGGCGGCGGTGCCGTGAGCCTTCCGCGTGCCAGGTCAGGTCGTGGACGCCTCCCCGGTCGCGCCGAGAGTCGATCACCCTTCGCCGAGTCGCCGTCATGCCGGCCACCCTCTCCCTCGACGACATCCGCAAGGCGTGGGACGCCCGCGACCCGCGGCTCATCAAGCTGATCGAGCAACTCGTCACCCAGCCACCACCAAAGCCGGACCAGCCGGTCCGCCGCGAGGCGAAGACGTTCGACAAGTTCATCGGCAGCCTCCGCGACTGGCAGTACCGGCGGAAGAGCCGCGAGGAGCAGGCCCACTACCGGCTCGAGTACCTGAAGGCGGTCGAGGCCCCGGACGCCGAGGTCCCGCTCCCCGACAAGCTGAAGGTCCACGAGGTCATCCTCACCCTGTGGCAGTCGGACGACCCGCTCGCCCGGGACTACCTCCTCCGGGTGGTCGCCGCCGTCCCGCTCGTGTACGGCCCGTGGAAGGCGCTGAAGCGGATCTTCAAGGAGGCGGAGGCCCGGAACGACACCGAGGTGTACGGGGCGGTGGCCGCCCGGATCGACGCCACGATGGCCCGCGGCGGCGGGTCCGGCAAGGTGAGCGGGGCGACGCTCGGGTACTGCGCCCGGCGGGCGTGGCGGTACCTCCGCCGCGTCGCCGTGCAACTGCCCGCCACCTACCCCGACGCCGCCTGCGACTTCCTCGTCAACTACGCCGACGACACGCAGTGGCGCGGCACCTGGGTGTACAACCACGTCCTGTTCCACGACACGAAGAAGTACGGCCGGAACCGGTTCCGGTTCGGCTACCGCGACGCCCCGGAGCCGACCAGCCTGAAGCACCGGGCGTACGGCGACCTGTGGAAGCGGAGCCACCGCCCGCTGTTCTCGCTCCTCGACCGTGCCCGGTCGGACAACGTCCGCGACTTCGCCATCGCCGCCCTGAAGACCGACTTCCGCGAGACGCTCCGCGAGACCGAGCCGGGCTGGGTGGTGCGGCTCGTCGGCGTCCCGAGCCGGGCGATCCACGACTTCGTCGTCTGGATCCTGCAGAACGTCCCGCGGTTCGAGCAGGGGGCGTTCCGCACCCTCGGGCTGCACGACGCCGTCCTGAAGCTGTTCGACTCCCCGTCGCAGCCGGCCCGGGTGTACGCCGCGAACTACGCCCGCACCCACGCCCGGGACCTGTCGGTCGACGACCTGATCCGCCTCGCCAACAACGACAACGACGCGGTTCGGAAACTGGCGTTCGACCTCCTCGGCGAGAAGGACCCGCGGACCGGAGTCGGCCTCGACGCCTGGGGTCGGCTGCTCGAAACCGCCCACGGGAGCACGTTCGCCGCCGAGGCGATCACGAAGCACTTCGGGGCGAACGAGCTGACGCCGGCGTGGTTCCAGGGCCGGCTCCTGTCGCGGAGCGACGAGGCGTTCTCGTTCGCCTCCAAGCTGCTGCCGAAGGTCCACGAGTTGAAGGCGCTCGGCCCGGCGTTCTTCGTCGGCCTCTTGCGGCGGTACGACCCGGACGGCGGGTCGAACCGGGAGGTCGCCGGGTACGCCACGAAGGAACTCGCGAAGTTCGACCTGAACGCCCTCGACCCCGAACAGCTCCGCTGGCTCGCGCTGTTCCCGCCGTCGAGCGACAGCGTGTTCGGCTGGGTCGGCGGGAACAAGCTGAAGGCCCAGACGCTCGGGATGGACTTCTGGAAGACGGTCGCGTTCCAGCCGGACTGGGACGCCAGCCCGTGGCTGGTCGCGTTCAAGGCCGCGAACGGCCGGTGGGCGAAGGAGTTGGAGTTCGACGAGAACCGGGCGAACCAGGTCCTGCAGTGGTTCCGGGACGTGCGGCGGTTCACCCCTGCCGACCTCGGGTTCGACTGGCTGATGCGGCTCGTCGCCCGCTCCGAGCCGATGTACCACGACTTCGCCAGCGACCGGCTGATCCGCACCTTCGTCCCGGCCGACTTTGCCCGGGGTTCGGGAGTCGGGGGTCAGGAGTCGGGGGCCGCGGCGTTCGACCTGGCCGGGGCGACGGTGTCGTTCACCGGCAAGCTGGCGGGCCTGAGTGCCGCGGACGCCGAGGCGCGGGTGAAGGCCGCGGGCGGGAAGCCGACGGCGAACGTCTCCCCGAAGCTCCACTACCTCGTCGTCGGCGACTCCGGGTCGCCGTTCCTCGGCGAGGGCGAGAAGGGGGCGAAGCACGTCAAGGCGGAGGAGCTGAACGAGGCCGGGGCGAACATCCGCATCATCTCCGAGGCGGAGTTCCTCCGGATGATCGCCGGCGCGGGCGCGGCGTCCCCCGCCGACGCGGTGACGGCCGGCTGCGAGCGGCTGTGGCAGTTGGTGGTCGCCCCCGGCCCGGCCGACGCCCCGGTCGGGAAGTTCGCCCGGGAGTACGTCCGGCAGCACCACCCGGAACTCGGGGCGAAGCTCGGCGGTAAACCCGTCGACGCCGGGGCCGAGATCCCCGCCGACTTCCTCACCCTCGACCGCGTCTTCCCGCTGTTCAGCGAGACCCGCAAGCCGCTCCGCGACTTCGCCCTCGAACTCGCCGGGTACGAGTTCGCCCGGTGGAACCCGTCGGTCGACCACCTGGTGGCGATGAGCGAGCTCCCGTTCATGGACGTGCGGCGGTTCGTGGCGAAGTCGCTGCTCGCCGAGGACACCCCGACGAACCGCCCGTTCCGCCTCGACCCGGCGAAGCTGGAGGCGAGCGCCGTCTACCGGTTCTGCGAGTCGAACGACGAGGAGACGCGGGCGCTCGGGATGGAGCTGATCAACCGCCAGCCGCGGCTGCGCGTCCCGGAGGAGCTGTTCCGGCTGTCGGAGAGCCCGGACCGGAAGGTGCGGGCGTTCGTGATCCGGGCGCTGTGGAACGTGTACCGGGAGCGCGGGGTGACGGCCGACTGGAAGCCGCCGCCCCCGCCGAAGCCGACGGTCGGGGCGAAGGCGAAGAAGGACGCGGAGAAGGCGGCGGTGGCCCGCGGGGACGGCGTGCCGCACCGTCCGGAACAGTGGCCGGCCGAGAAACCGACGCTGAGTGCGTTCCTGCGGCGGATCCTGTTCGAGATCCCGCCCGGCCGGCCGGAGAAGTCGCGGGACGCGGTCGAGGACGAACCGCCGGCGGACCCGAGCGCGAAGAAGCCGGACAAGGTGGTGAGCGTGAAGCCGCTGCCGGCGCGGCGGGCGAAGCTGGACCTGGTCGAGGTGCTGCGCGACCTCGGGCTGGAGCAGCGGGAGTTCGGGGCCGGCATCCTGCCGCTCCTGGACGAGTTCATGCAGTCGCGCGGGGTGAGCGAGCGGGCGGCGTGCCTGGTGGCGGTGACCCGCATCCGGCACAAGTACCCGGAGCTGAAGAAGGGGGCGGCGGGATGAACCTCGAGCTCCAGCACCAGGTCGCCGCCCTGGCCCGCGAACTGCTGACGCTCGGCCAGGAACTCCGGGGCCGGTTCGAGTCGGACTACGACCTGTGCGTCGAGTTCGACGACGCGATCACCGGCGCGATCGGCGTCCTCCCGGACGGGCACGACGACCTGGCCGCGGGCCTGCAGGCCCTCAGCGACGGCCTCGTCGGGGACGACGACACGCCCGAGCCCCCGCCGCTCCCCCCGGACCTGGCCGCCCGGCTGAAGGCCGACGCCAAACGCCTGAGTGAGTTGGTCGAGGCGGCGGGGGAGGACGAGGACGACGATGGGGCGGATGAGCCGCAGGCCGCGAAGAGGCCCGGCGGCGAGGCGGCGGTCGGGTCCGGATCGGGGCCGGCGAAGTACCTGACGTACCGCGGGGACATCAAGGCGATCGTCGGCGTCGAGGGGAGCCTGGCGTTCGTCACCGTCCACCCGGAGGGCGTGCCGACGCCGCTGTACTGGATCGACGCCGACAAGGTCACGCTGCAGCAGGACGAGCTGCCGTGCGGCGGGCTGGCGCTCGCCGCGGACGGCAACACCGTGTACGTCGGCGGGACGGACCGGCGGGTGTACGCGGTCGGCGGGCGCGGCGGGGCGAAGCCGCTGGCCGGGCCGTTCGCCGGAACGATCGCCGCCGTCGTCCCGGTCGCGAAGAAGCGGCTCGCGGTCCTTAACGGCAAGCAGATCGACGTCGTCTCCGCGAAGGACGGGTCGGCGATCCAGACGCTGGAGTTGCCCGAGGAGGGGACGTGCCTCGCCGCGGACCCGACGCGGACGTGGCTCGTCACCGGCACCACGAAGGGGACGGTGGTCGCCTTCGACGGCGGGGGCGGCGAGTTCGAGCCGGGCGAGCCGGCGAAGCTGCACGACGGGGCGGTCACGGCCCTGATGTTCGAGCCGGAGGAGCTGCGGTTCTTCTCCGCCGGGGCCGACAACAAGCTCCTCACCACGTTCGCCCGCGGCAGCCTCGAACCCGAGGACAAGGGCCGGGCGAACACGCACGAGGACGTGCTGACCGCGATGGTGCTGGTGCCGGGCGACCGGTTCGTGTCCGGCGGCCGCGACGCCGCCCTGAAGAACTGGCCGCGGGCGGGAGCGGTCAAGCCGAGCACCCTGAAGGACGCGTGCGGGAAGGTCGTCGGGCTGGCGGTGGTCACCGTCTACAATCAGCCGCACGTCGCGGCGGCGTGCGACGACGACACCATCCGCCTGTTCAAGCTCGAGGCCGACGGGAAGTTCGCGGACGACCCGGAGTACGTCCGGGTGTGCGGGGCGGCCGACTGGGTGAAGAACGAGCTGGGGCAGCAGTACGACCCGAAGCGGCGCGAGAAGGCGCTGAAGACGCTGGCCGAGTGGAACGACAACGCCTGCGTCGACACGATCGGCGAGCAGATCACCAAGGACCCGGACCCCGCCCTCCGGCTGCTGGCGACCAAGCTCCTGTCCGAGATCGGCAACCCGCGGGTCGTGAAGATCCTCGAGAAGGCGGTCGGACACGGGGACGGGAAGGTCCGGGTGCAGGCGTTCCAGGGGCTGTTCCGTCCGCTGAAGCCGGACCTCGGGCCGATCGACCTCGCCCTGAAGACGGGTCAGGCGGACGTCGGCGTCTTGGCGGTGCAGGCGCTGGAGCCGCTGGCGAAGAAGGACGACCAGGCCATGACCCGGCTGGTCGAGGCGCTGAACGCCCCGGCGTGGGACGTGCGGAAGGCCGCGCTCGCGGCGCTCGAGAGCGTCTTCCCGGCCGACTCGCCGCGGGCGTCGCTCACCGGCCTGACATCGAAGCACGGCGACGTGCGGGCGGCGGCCCTGGTGCGGGCGTTCGAGCGGAAGCAGCTCGACGACCCGGCGATCCAGTCGGCCATCCGCCGCCGGCTGGAGGACGACGACGGCGGGGTGCGGAAGGTCGCGTTCCTCCTGTCGGTGGTGTCGAAGCCGGCGCTGGCCGGCGTCCTCCGCGCCGGCGACCCGGAGCTGAACCGCCAGGTCAACGAGCTGGAGAAGGCGGACAAGGCGGACAAGGCCGCCGCGCCGGTCGCGGCCGGCGAGAAGGGCGAACTCACGGCCGCCGACTACGACACGCTCCTCCAGGCGACCGCGAGCCGGGCGCTCGACACCTGCCTCCGCGGGGCGCGGGGGCTGGCGGTGCTCGGCGACCCGCGGGCGTTCGGGCTGCTCCTGCAGTTGAGCCGCGAGGAGGACGTGAACGCCCGGGTCGAGGTGTGCCGGGCCCTCGCGGCCCTCGACGACGAGCGGGCGGTGAACCGCCTCCGGTCGATGCTGTTCGACCGCGAGGCGTCGGTCCGCGACGCCGCATACACCGCGCTGGTCAAGATCTTCGACAAGACGCCGCTGTCGGTCGCCGAGTCCGGGTTGACGGCCGCCGACGAGGACGTCCGGCGGCGCGGGCTGTCGACGCTGCTCGACACCGTCAAGAAGAAGAAGCCGGCCGCGGCCGGCGAACCGGGGTGGGACCTGTTGGTGCGGGCGCTCAACGACGGCGCCCCCGGGGTGCGGTCGGAGGCGTTCAAGTCGGCGCTCAACCTGAAGATCGCCGGCGGGGGGTCCGACACGCTGCGCTTCGCGCTGCAGTCGATCCACCCGGACGTCCGCCGCGAGGCCCTGACGGAGGTCGTCGCCGGCGAGAAGGAGGAGTGGGCGCCGCCGCTCCTGTACGAGTTCTTCAACGACCCCGACCCCGGGCTGCGGGCCGAGGCGTTCGGGTTCGCGACGAAGAAGAACAAGGAGATCGCGGTCCTCGAGACGGCGCTCGCGTCGCGGTTCCCGGACGCCCGGAAGCTGGCCGTCGAGGGGCTGATCAAGAAGCACTCGAAGGCCGCCCAGCAGGTGCTGTTGCGGGCGATCGCCGACCCGGATCGCGAGGTCCGGCTGCTGGCGGTCAACGCCCTCGTGGACGACGACGCGAAGGCGCCGCTCCGCGAGGCGATGGCGAGCGACCGGCCGGACATCCGCGTCCGGGCCGCGGCCGCTCTCGCCCGGCACGGCGACCCGGCGACGTTCGACGTGCTGGTGGAACTCGCGACCACCCCCGAGCCGCCGCAGCGGGAGCGCGTCGCCGACTGGGCGGAGGTCGCGGACCTGGCCTCGCGCGGCCTCGGGCAGCTCGGCGACCCGCGGGCGCTGCCTCACGTCGCGGCGCTGCTGGAGAGCTCGCACGCCCGGCTCCGCAAGGCGGCCGCGGCGGCGCTCGTGTGGGTCGCCCGGCCGGACACCGCCGCGGTGCTCCGCACGGCGCTGCAGAGTTCGGACCCCGAGGTGAAGTTCCGCGGCGCGCTCGGGCTGGCGTACCTGGGTGACGCGACCGTCGCCCCGCTGCTGCGGTCGGACGCCGGCGGGTCGGTGCTGACGCAGGTCGAGCAGTTCGCCGCGACGGTCGCGCTCGGGGCCGCCGCCGGGGTCGCCGCCACCGTCTACCTCGACAGCCCCGACGAGAAGCTCCGCGACCGGGCGCTCCTCGCCACGCTGCTGCTGGAGCTGCGCGACACCGACGGGCAGCCGGAGAAGTGCATTGAGTGCGTGGCGGCCAAGGGGCCGCGGTTCCGCCTGACCGGGGCGCAGGCGCTGGAGGCGTTCGCCGACCCGGCCGCGTTCCGCGAGTTCGTCATCAAGGAGGTGAACGACCGCGGCGACGACGCGACCGCGTGGAAGGTGTCGCCGGAGGTCGTCGACGACCTCGCTAATCTGCTCGCGTTCGCGCCGCCGCAGCTGAAGGCCCGCACCGCCCTGCTGCTGGAGTTGTTCGACCGGAGGGAGCAGGCCGAGTGGAACGCGGCGTGGGCGGTCCACTCCGGCCGGTTCGCCGCCGAGGTGAAGGCGGCCCGCGAGGCGGCCAAGACCGCCGGGGTGCCGGTGCCGTCGAAGCTGACCGCGGGGCAGCTTCGCGAGCTGGCGTTCGGCGGGTACGTCGGGCTGGTGCGGGAGCAGGGGGCGAGCGGCGGCGGCCAGGCGGTCGGGAAGGTCCGGCAGACGGCCCTGGCCCGCATCTTCGCGATCGCCTCGAAGGACCCGGCCTACGCCCGGGCCGCCCAGCCGGTCCTGGCCCAGGCGATGGGGGACCCGAACGGCGGCGTCCGCACCCTGGCCTTCGGCCACCTCCAGGCGCTCGGGATGGACAAGGCCGCGCTCGGGGCGGAAGCGCTGGAGGCCGGGTACACCGACCTCGGGGTGAAGGGGCTCGAACTGCTGACCGACGGCACGTCCGCGAAGAAAGGCGAGGCGGTCCTCGAGCGGGTGATGCTGACGCGGAGCGACGACCTGGCGCTCGAAGCGGCGAAGCTGCTCCGCGACCGGCAGGGGAAGATCCCGACCGCGAGGAAGGCGCTCGACGCGGTCCACGAGCCGATGCGGCTGCAGGCGGTCGAGTGGCTGTCGGCCGAGTACGAGGTGGCGGACGACGCGAAGACCCTGCTGCGCGGGGCGGTCGAGTCGCGGTACCGGAAGGTACGGGAGAAGGCGGCGTTCGAGCTGGCCGGGAAGAAGGACGTGGCCGCCTACGACGCCCTCGTCAAGTTCCTCCACGAGGCGCACGACGGCGGCCGGCAGGGCGCGATCGTCAACTCCCTCGCGGGCCTCGGCGACAAGCGGGCGGCCGACGCCTTCCTCGACCGGATCGAGAACGACCCGTCCGGCACGGCGCAGGCGGCGAACCTGATCCGCCAGGCCGCGGGGTTCCGCACCCCCGCCACCGCCGACCGGCTCCTCCTGCTCCTCGACCGGCGGAAGGACCTCCAGAACGAGGTGTTCGCCGCGCTGCTCACGGTCAGCGGCAGCGACCAGCGGGTCGCCGACCCGCAGGACGAGCAGCCGCAGTTCCGCCAGTCGTGGATGAAGGGCCAGCACCCGCGGCACGACGCGGTCCTGGCGAAGTTGCTCGACCGCGCGTTCGCCGTCGGGGCGACCGACTACCTCACCGCGACGCTGCTCCCCGCCGCCCGGTGGTCGCTCGGGAACGACGTCGACCCGGTGCTGGAGACGCTCTGCACCAGCCCGAACGCGGCCCTCCGCGACGCCGCCGTCGAGGCGGCCGGGTGGCGCTTCCGGCGGCGGGCGGCGCCGGTCGAGCCGCTGCTGAAGGCGCTGCGGCACAAGAACCCGGTGACGCAGTTCCTCGCCGCCGAGGGCCTGGCCCGCGGGAAGCGGCCGGAGGGGATGCAGGTTCTGCTGTCCGGGATCGAGTACCTGGAGGACCAGGGGCACCGGACGCGGGCGGTGCAGGCGCTCGGGGAACTCGGCGACCCGCGATCCGTTGACAAGCTGCTGTCACTCGCCGCGGAGGACGGGAACCCGCTGCAGGACGCGGCCGCCGAGGCGGTCGGTCACCTGAAGCGGTCGCCGCAGGCGGACAAGGTGTTCCAGACCCTGGAGCGGCTGGCGAAGGGGGTGACGAACACCGCCCAGCGGGCGCTCGTCGGGCTGCGCCACTTCGACACCCCGAGCGGGTGGGACCTCGTCCGGGCGCGGCTGAACGCGAAGGGGTCGTACTGGCAGGTCCGCGGCGTCCGGCAGACGGCGGCCGAGCAGCTCGGGTACAACGACGACCCGGCGACGCGGGAGGCGCTGCTGAAGCTGGTCCGCACCGAGGGCGACAACAACCTGGTCGCGGCGGCGTTCCGCAGCGCCCGCCGGCTCTGGGGCCGGGAGTCGCTGGAGCCGCACTACCACCTCCTCCAGAACGGCCGGGCCGACACCCGGATCAAGGACGCCGGCGACGAGGAGGACGCCCTCGACGCGGTCGTGAAGCGCGGCGACCCGCTGCGGGTCATGGAGGTGTTCCCGCTCTGCCCGGAGAAGGTGCAGGAGCAGTTGGAGTCGGCCCTGCTGACCCGGCCGGACCTGCCGGTGAAGGAGGCGGTTGCGGCGCTCGGGCACGCCGACGACGGCACCGTCCGGCTCGCCACCCGGTTGCTCGGCCGCGTCCCGGACGCGGACGCCGGGGTGAAGAAGGCGGTCGGCGACGCCCTGCAGAAGTGGTGGAAGATCTGGCAGGAGGAGCGGGTGAAGGCCGGCGGCATGGGGGCCGTGGCCCGCGACGAGGACGAGGATGACGACGACTTCGACGACGAGGACTTCGAGGAAGACGAGGAGGAGTACGGGGGGGACGGCGGGATGGCGCACCGCCGCGGGGCGAGCCTTCAGCGCATCGGGGAGTGCGTCGAGAGCCTGCTGCACACCGCCGGCCGGGTCGGGGTGCCGGGCCAGGTACTCGCCGACATCGCCCGGTCGCGGCCGGACGACTACCTCGCGAAGGGCATCCGCCTCGAAGCCGCCCGCTGCCTGACGACCGGGAAGGTGACGCCGGCGATCCTCGACATCCTCGAAGGGTTGACCGTCGGTCCGGACGCGGACGTGCGGGTGCTGGCGGCCGAGTTGGTCGCCCGGTACGACCCGGCCCGCGGGGCGCGCCTGGCCGACAAGTTGCTGTCCGACCGCCCGAGCTTCAACCGCCTCATCACCGCGAAGGTGGTGCATTCTCCCGACGTGGCGAAGGCTGCGGGCCAGGTGCACTACCAGCCGGTCGTCCTGCCGGTGGTGGTCGCCGAGAAGGACGTGGCGGCGCTGGCGGCGGTGGCCCGCGACCGGAAGGCGGCCGAGGTCGCCCGGCTCGGGGCGGTGGAGGGGTTGGGGGTGATGGCGGCGGAGGCGGCCGAGGCGGTGCTGGTCGAGGTCGGGACGGCGAAGGACGACGATAAGGAGGTCCGGAAGGCGGCGTGGCGGGCGCTGCGGCGGAGCCGGCGGGCGCGGAAGCGCGGGGCGGCGAACACCCTGGCGACCACCCCGCGCGCCCCGAAGGCGAAGGTGACGAAGCCCGGCGGTTAGAGGCGCCCGGGGTTCACACCCCGGGCTATTCCCTCGCCGCCCCTTCGGGGCTGAAATCTTGAACCCCGAAGGGGTGGGCAGCCAATAGCCCGGGGTGCCAACCCCGGGCGGCCGACCCCGGGCCGACGAACCGAGGCACACGATGGCGACCGCGACCACCACCGAACCGGCCGACGACCTCGGCGAACTCCCCCCGCCGCCGAGCACCGGCGTCCACCTCGCGTACGGCGGGGCGAGCCGGGTCGTCACCGCCGGGAGCGCCGCCCGGGTCGAGCTGTTCGGCAACCTGGAGCGGCCGCCGGTCCGGTTCGACGGGGCGGTCAAGGACCCGCTCCGGTTCCGGGAGGCGGTGTCGGCCCTGTACGCGGTCGTCGGGAGCGACTTCCGGTACGCCCCGAAGGACCGCACCCAGTACATCGCGTACCTGCGCCTCAAGCGGGACGCGGCCCCGCTCGGGGTGTGGCAGGCTCAGCAGGCGTACTTCGACTGGATCCTCCGGAACGACCCGACCGCGACCGCCATCCTCGACCCGGTCGTCACCGTCCACCCGGACCGGCTGCTGGTCGAGACGTTCGGGAAGGACGAGAGCACGTACGCCTGCCTGGCGGTCCGTCGGGCCGCGTTCGCCGAGACCGGCCCGGCCGCCCCCGGCACCACCAACGTCGACTTCAGCGACGCCCTGTTCTCCAGCGTCCAGCAGGTCCGCGGGTACCGCGACACCACGTTGTCACTCGGGTCGGGGGCCGCGGCCGAGGACGGCGGCGCCGGCGGGAAACTGGAGAAGAAGCTGCAGGTCCCCGACTCGTGGCTCCGCGGGTTCCTCCAGGTGCAGTCGGCCGCGACCCTGCCGTTCGACCACGTCCGGCTCGCCCCGATGGACCTGTACAACGTGCTCCGGCACCTGCGGATGAACGGGGACCGGAAGGGGAAGAAGCGCGGGCTGCGGTTCGAGCTGGTGCCGGCCCAGCAACCGCGGCTCGTCGCGGAGCCGTGGGAGACGGTGTTCACGGCGACCGCCGACGTGTTCCGCGGCCGGGCCGCCCGGCTGGTGCGGGTGTGGGGCCGCCGCCGCCTCATGACCGTGAAGCGGCTGCTCCCGTACGTCGAGGCGGTGGACGTGTACCTGCTCGGGAGCGGGCTGCCGAGCTTCTGGGTGTTCCGCGCCGGTGACGTCACGCTGACCCTCGGCCTCACCGGGTTCACCGGGGCGAACTGGTCGAGCGCCCTCGGCTTCGACCTCCTCCTGCCGCGGAAGACGCAGGACGGCGAGCCGACGCGGAAGATCGTCGAGTACCTGAAGGCCGACCGCTGGCTCGCCGACGGGAAGGAGCTGGCGAAGGAGACGGGGGTGCGCGGGGCGGCGCTGGTCGAGGCGATCCAGGTCGGGTGCCAGAACGGCGAGCTGATGTTCGACCTCGCGGAGAACGTCTACCGCTACCGCCCGATCACCGGCAGGCCGCTCGACCTCGCCCGGCTGCAGTTCCGCAACCCGCGGGAGAAGGTCGCCCACGACCTGCTGACCCGCCGCGGGGCGGTCCGCATCCAGGGCGAGAACCGGATCGCCGGCGTCGGGCTGGAACTCACCGGCCAGGTCTCCGTGGCCGAGGACAAGCGCGACTACCGGCCGCAGATGGTGCTCGCCGACGAGGGCCAGGTGCGGAAGGTGACGTGCACCTGCGCCGCGTTCCGGAAGCAGGGGATCAAGGCCGGGCCGTGCGTCCACCTGATCGCCCTGCGGCTCGCCTTCGCGGAGAAGGAAGCCCGGAAGGCGAGGACGGACGACGCGGTGAAGTTCGAGACGCGGGCGTTCGCCCGGCGGGACGGCGAGGTCGAGCACGTCGTCCAGGTGTCGCTGGAGCGCGACAAGGTGAAGTACCGGTGGGGGCTGTCCGGGCAGCCGATGCGGCTCCAGACGCTCCGGTTCAACGCCGAGGCCGACGCCCGGGCCGCGTACTTCACCAAACTCGCCGAGCTCGACGCCAAGGGCTACCTGGACGCCGTCGCGGAGTAGGGCGGGGTTCAAGATTTAACCACAGAGGACACAGAGGGCACAGAGGAAGGCAGAAGACGGAGGGGAAAAAACGGCCGCAGAAAACTCTGTTCTCGGTCTTTTCCTCTGTGTCCTCTGTGTCCTCTGTGGTTCATCCTCTTCCCACCCACCATGACTACCGCCGCGCCCGCACCCCCGCCGACCGCCCCCGACCTCGCGACCCTGTGGCGGCTCATCGTCCAGGCCGGGGGGATGAAGGCGTACGTCGACGCCCGGCTCGAGGAGCGCGGGTTCCTGGTCGTCCGCCGGGACGCGGACGCGATGTCCGACCGGGAGAAGGACGCCTACAAGAAGGAGCTGAAGCAGGAGGCGGAGGAGCGGCGGAAGCTGCGGCGCGAGGCGTGGGCGGCGTACAAGGCGAACCACGTCGTCCACCTCGGCGAGGGCGTGTTCTGGACGGACGAGGTCCGCGAGGACAAGTGGGACACCCCGAACAGCGAGGAACGCGCGGCCGAGAACGAGCTACCCGCCCTCGACAAGCCCGAGCAGTTGGCCGAGGCGCTCGGCGTCACGGTCCCGCAGTTGCGCGGCATGGCCTACCACCGGGACGCGGCGACGAGCCTGCACTACGTCCGGTTCACGATCCCGAAGCGCGACGGGACCGAGCGGCCGATCTGGGCGCCGAAGAAGCGGCTGAAGGCGGCCCAGCGGTGGATCCTGCAGAACATCGTCGAGCGGCTGCCGGTCCACGGGGCGGCCCAGGGGTTCCTCGCCGGGCGGTCGATCCTCACGAACGCCGCGGTCCACGTGAACGCGAAGATCATCCTCAAGATGGACATCAAGGAGTTCTTCCCGACGGTCACGGTCCGGCGGGTGAAGGGGGTGTTCCGCCGGGCGGGGTACCGCGACGGGATCGCCACGCTGCTGTCGCAGATCTGCACCGAGGCGCCGCGCGAGGTGGTGGAGCTGGACGGGAAGACGTACTACGTGTCGCTCGGCCCGCGGTGCCTGCCGCAGGGGGCGCCGACCAGCCCGGCCCTGACGAACGCCCTGTGCCTGCGGCTCGACCGCCGGCTCGCCGGCCTGGCGAAGCGGTACGGGTGGCGGTACACCCGGTACGCCGACGACATGACGTTCAGCCTGCCGGCAGAGCACGCCGGGCCGCCGAAGCTCGGGGCGGTGATGGGGTGCGTCCGGCGGATCGTGGCGGCCGAGGGGTTCGAGGTGAAGGACGACAAGACGCGGGTGCACCGGACCGGCGGGCGGCAGGCGGTGACCGGCCTGGTGGTGAACGGGGACGGCGAGCCGCGGGCGAGCCGCACCCTGCGGCGGCAGTTGCGGTCGGCGATCCACAAGCTGAAGACCGGGAAGCCGCTGAAGGAGGGCGAGACGGTGGCCCGGCTGCACGGGTACGCGGCGTTCGTCTACATGACCGACCCGAAGCTCGGGAAGAAGCTCCTCGCCGACCTGAACGGGGTCGAGTAGGGCACGCACCGCGTGCCTCTTCCGCGCCGCCGGCACGCGGTGCGTGCCCTACGGTCGCCACTCCACCGTCGCACTCTGGCCCGGCCCTTCCTCGACCTCCACCCGCAGCACCTCCGGCGTGAACCCCTCGTGGGTCCGCAGCGCCTCCAGCAGCCGGCCGGCGACGTACCGGGCGATCAGCTCGGCCGTCGTGTTCTCGATCGGCAGGAGGACGCAGTCGCCGCGCGGGAACACCCACTCGCGGTCCTCGTGCGTCACCCGCACCCGCGGCCCCTGCTCTTCCACCCGGATCACCGGGTTCTTGGTGGCGAGCAGCATGTGGTGGTCGAGCTCGTCGGTGATCTCGCGGGTCCGGGCCTTCAGGGCGATGAAGTCGAAGACGTAATGGTCCGCGGTGAGCGGCCCCTCGACCTCGACCGCGGCCCGGTAGTTGTGGCCGTGCAGCCGCTCGCACCGGTGGCCGCGGTAGCTGATGAAGTGGCCGCAGCAGAAGACCAGGTGGTCCTTGGTGACGCGGACCTTGAAGCGCTCGCCGGGCATGTCACAGCCACTCGTCGGTGTGCCACCGGAACGGGGCGGAAGGGGTCACCTTATTTTCCCGCAGGGCGACGAACAGGCAAGCGGTGATCAGGTCGGCGGTCGTCCCGGGATTGAGCTTGTTGCCGTCGGACCGCAGGTGCCGGTCGAGGGCGACGCCGGCCTGCCGGCCGTCCGGCGTGGCGATTCCGCCGAGGGAGAGTACCTCCGCGGCGCGGGCCTGGACGTCGGCGGCGACGGCCGGGCCGTTCTTCCGGGCGATGAGCGAGTCGGGGTACGCGGCGAGCCAGCGGAGCTGCGAGTCGATGATGGCGGCCTCGACCGACCCGAACCGCTCGAACGCGGCGAGGAACGCCGGCACCCCGAAGTCGAACACGTCGGCGAACCCGGTCGCGTACTGCCGGGCGACCAGGTCGCGGTCCGCCGCGAGCTTCATCGCTTCGAGCAGCGTGACCGTGGGTACGTTCCGAACGTCTTGCTCGGGGGAGTGCCCCAGCCCGCCGGGGTTCGCGATGCGGATGGCTTCGAAAACGTACCGCGCGTCGTCTACCGTCAGCCCGTCGAGGACAGTTGCGAGGTCTTGCCGCGCAGGCGTCCCTGGCGGATTCGGAAAGTCGAACCGCACAGCGGCGAGCGGAGCCAGAAGGAGGATAATGCCCAGGTTCGGGTTCGTTCCGACGGCGTACCGAGTGCCCTCTACGGCCATCCGGATGCGGTTGCCCAGCACAGGGATTTGATACCGTCCGGGCATACGACACTGATACGCGTGGCCGATTACATCCTGGATTTCCCCGGCTGCGATGAGGAAGTCGAGGAATGCAAGGTCTGGGAAGTCCGCGTTCGGGTGAACGTTCCCGACCTTGCGTGTAGTCGCTTCCCAAACGCAGGCACGGAAGACAGCGCGAGGACTTGTGGTCGTCTCAGGGATGCGTCCCATTTCACCTCACCCCGCCGCGAACCGTACCAACTCCGCGGCCACGTCGAGCCCGCACGTCGCGGACAGCGCCCGCCAGCCCGGCACGGCGTTCACCTCGATCACGAACAACTCCC
This sequence comes from Isosphaera sp., assembly GCA_013822345.1. Taxonomy (GTDB): domain Bacteria; phylum Planctomycetota; class Planctomycetia; order Gemmatales; family Gemmataceae; genus Gemmata. The sequence continues at coordinate 8,882 of PNKH01000078.1, read as the reverse complement.
CGCCCGGCCCCGGCAAGAGGTCCACCCCGGCGACCGGACACCCGACCGCGTCCGCCGCCCGCAGCGCGAGTGACGTCGTGGCGTCACTCAGTTCCTCGCGGACGGTCGTGCCGCCCTGGGCGACGTTCGTGCGCCAGTCCCCGGCCGACACCCGCCGCATCGCCGCCACCACCTTCCCGCCGATCACGAACGCCCGCAGGTCGTGCCCCGGGTGCCGCACGAACCGCTGCTGGTAGATCAACTGGCCCGTCTGCTCCAGCACCCGGAAGGTCCGCCACGCCAGCTCCGGGTCGCCCACCCGCTGCATCCCCCGGCCCTCCGCCCCGAACACCGGCTTCAGCACCACGTCCCCGCCGAGCCGGGCGAACGCCTCCAGGGCGTCGTCCGCCCGCTGGGCGACGTGCGTCGGCGGGGTCGGCAGCCCGGCCGCCGCCAGCCGGACGTTCGTCAGGTACTTGTCAACGCACGTCTCGACCGCCCGCGGCGGGTTCACCACCCGCAAGCCCCGCCCGGCCGCCGCGTGGAGGATGTCCATCCGGAACACGACTTGCTCCAGCGACCCGGCCGGGACCGTGCGGACGATCGCGGCGTCGAACCCGGCGAGCGGGGCAGGTTCCGCCTCGACACCGGCGGCGAGCGTGCGGAAGTCGATGACCTCGGCCCGGTGGCCGAGGTCGCCCGCGGCGCGCAGGAGGTCCTGGACGTGCCACCCGGTCCCGCCGCTCAGGATCGCGATCCGCATGGGTTGGAATGCTTGTAGGGTGCCGTCGAGCTGGGCGCCTCGCCCGGCGACGACGCACCGCGCCACGCGGACATCCCGGCGGTGCGTCGTCGGCCGCGAGGCGCGGCCTCGACGGCACCCTACTCGAGCCCGAACGACTTCCGCACCAGCCCCGGCTCGACCCGCCCGAACCGGTGGCACCGCCCGGTCTTCAGGTTCCGGAACTCCACCTCGGCCGGCGAGAACAGCATCGGGTCGATCTTGTAGAAGTCGTCGCCGTACCTCGCGAACACCTCGGCGAACGGCGCCCCGTGGTCCTTTGAGGCACTCGACGGCACCTTCGGCCCGACCGCCGCCAGCACCTCGTCGTCCGCCCGCACCCAGAGCGTCACCTTCCCGCCGTACAGCACCGCGTCGTTCGTCCGCCCGACCGCCCCGACGAAGTCGGCGGCCACCGGCGGGAGCGGCGCCACCCCGTACCCGGACACCACCTGCGTCACGTCGAACTTCAGCTCGTGCAGCTTGTGCATGGCCGTCTCGACCGACCGGGCGACCACCTGCGTCGTCCCGGCCAGGCTCGATGTCGGGGCGACGAGGAGCGTCAGCCGCTCGGCCACCGGCGGCAGCTTCGCCACGATCGACGCCACCACGTCCTCGGTCGGGTGCTTGCCGGTCTCCAGCACCCCGACCGCGACCGGCGCCTCCTCCTTCCCGGGGATGTGCTGGAACAACTCCTCGCGGGCGGCCAGCGCCCGCATCGGCCCGGACCCCATCGCGAAGAACTTCCCGACCGCCACCTGCCACCCGGCGTACTGCGACGCCAGGCACGCCCGCACCGGGTCGTCGGTCGTCACCTGCACCGCCGGCCCGCCGACCCCCGCCAGCGGGCACGGGACGTACGCCACCTCGCCGAGGTCGGCGAGGCAAGCCCGGGCCATCGCCAGCCCGGCCCCGAGGCTCCCCGGCACCGCCCCGCCGCAGTCGATCACCCGCGCCCCGCCGACCCTCGACACCGCCACCCGCAGCCGGTCCGCGTCCCGCTCCAGGTCGTCCGCGACCCGGTCCGCCCGCTCGTTGAGTGTCATGGCGTGGGTACCCCGAGGAGTCGGTCGAGTTCCGCCGCACGGGATTGTAACCGGTCCCGGCAGTCCGCGGGGGAAGAACCGGCGACGAGGAGGGTGACGACCGGGTAGCCCGCCGGGACAGGGGCACCCGGCTCCGGGATGTCGGCGAACGCCGGGAGTCGCCACGGGTCGAACGGGCCGGCGAGGTCCGCCTCCCACGGGCCGGCTGCGAGGAAGGTGAGGTCGCACGGGGCGTAGTAGACGGCCTTGCCGACGGCCGGGCTCGCACCCCCGCGGGCTGGCAGCCATGCGGAGTACGCGGCACACCGGTTCGCGTGCTCGTGAACCTCCATCGACGCGGTGTATCGCGGGTTCAACTCCACCGGCACCGCCCGCCCGGCCCGCAGCACGAAGTCGAGGTTCCAGTACTCGCGCAGGTCGAACGCCGCGAACACGTCGATCCGGCGGAGGAACACGTCGGCCGGCGGTTCGACCGGGCCGACCGACCCGCAATACCCGAACGGCTTCGCGTGCAGCCAGGCTTCGCCGACGAGTTGCTCCGTCACCCCGATCAGGGTCGTGCCGCCGTACACCGCCGACATCGCGCGGCCGGCGACGAACTCCTGGAAGTAGTGGTGCGGGGACGGCGGCTCGCCGGGACTCGCGGGGCGGATGCCGAGGCCGCCGGCCGCGCGGAGCGGCTTCCGCAACCACCGACCGGCCGACGGGCACGGCTCGCCGGCCGGCACCACCGCCGGCACCTCGAACCCGCACCGGGCGAGCAGCGGGAACAGCCGGTGCGGGTCGCGGACCAGCTCCAGTACGGCCGGCGGATTGCCCCACAGCTCGCGCGCCGCGGCGAGTCCGGCGACGATGTCCGGGTGGTTCTCCAGCCCGCCGGTGTACAGCACCGGACCCGGGGGGAACTGCGATGCGAGGCGGGGGAGGGCGGTGGGATACTCGTCCCACGGGCAGGCGGCGCACGGCGCCACCCGGGCCAGGTCGCGGTCGGCGAACAGGTCGACGGCCCAGGCCGGATACCCGGCCCGGGCGAGCGAGTGGACCGCCGCCCGGGCGCTCGCCCCGACCACCCCGACCCGGGTCACCGCTTGTACGGGGTCGGCAGCCCGAACTTCTCCCGCACCCACTGCAGCTCCGGGATCATCATCACCCGCATCACGTCCGAGTAGTCGTCCGTCCACGCCGGCACCTGCTCCCGCGTCTCCAGCCGGCGGAACGCGTGCCCGTGGTCCCGCACCATCACCTCCGAGAACCGGGCGAAAGGGCTGTGCCGGGTCATCAAGTCCTGGTACAGCTCCAGCCGCCCCCGCCCCACCGGGTCCTTCTCCCGCGCCAGCCGCTCGGCCACCCACCCCAGCCACACCGCCTTCGCCTTGTCCGGGGCCGCCTCGTTCATCTCCTGCCACTTCGGCTTCCGGTCTGTGACCGCCCTCAGCTCCGGGAACTCCGCCACCACACCCTCGAACAGCTGGTCCTCGATCCCCACCCGCATCCGGTCCTCGGCCCCGGGGGCGGCCGGCGGGCCGAAGATCAGGTCCCCGGTCGGGGAGAACAACCCGCCCAGGTCCTCCGGCTTCCGGGCCAGCACCACCCAGCTCGACGCCGTCTTCCCCGGCCGGTTGCGCTCGTTGTCGTCGTTCCACACCCGGGCGGTCAGCCCGCCGAACCGGTCCGGGTCCGTCTTCCGCAGGTGCCCGACGATCCCGGCCACCACCGGCTCCAGCCGGACGAACTTGTTCGAGATGTGCAGGGCCAGGATGCCGTCGTCGGTCAGCCGGTCGAAGTACAGCCGGACCGCCTCGACGGTCAGCAGGTGGACCGGGATCGAGTCCGAGCTGAACGCGTCCACCAGGAGCACCGTGTACCGCCGGTCGGCGTCGTCCCGGAGCTTCAGCCGGGCGTCCCCCATCCGCAGGTCGAGGTCCCCGCCCGGCTCCCGCCGGGCCCGCTCCCGGCCGTCGGTCACGTAGGTGAAGTACCGGTCGGTGTCGGCCACCAGGTGCTTGACCGCCGGGTCGATCTCGTAGAAGGTGAGCTTCTGCCCGGGGCGGACGTAGCAGGACGCGCTGCCGGTCCCGAGCCCGACCATGGCGAAGTGGGCGTTCGCGTCCGCCCCGCCCTTCCGCTGCCGCATCTCGGACATGACCGCCCCGACCGGCCCGGTCCGGTGGTAGTACGTCAGCGGCTCCTGCCGGGCGTCGTACGCGTGGGTCGCCCCGGCGACGGCGAGCGCGTCCCACCCGCTCAGCCCCCCCGCCAGCATCTGGAAGTCGTCCAGGAAGTGCCGGTCGTGCTCGGCCACCTGGGTGCCGTGTAGCGTCGTCCCGTGGACCAGCTTCCGGTAGAGGTACCGGCCGGCCACCATCGCCCGGTCCGCGACCGACTCGCCCTTCTGGTTGACCGCCCCTTCCGGGTGCCTGAGGTAGACCTCCTGCCGCACGGTGTGGCCGGCGACCACCTCCAGGTACTTCTCGTCCTCCGTCCCGAGGGCGGCTTTCAGTTCCCTCAGGAACACCGGCTCGGAGATGATCCCCCGGTCCCGGAGGGGGGCGAGCTTCGCCAGCACCGAGTCCGGGACGCCCGCCCGCTGCATGTCGGCGGCCGACTCCCCGGTGATCTTGAACCGGTACCCCCGGATCGGCTGCGGGTTGGGGTCCTCGGTGATCTTCAGGATCCCGAAGAAGCTCCGCTCCGAGTGGACCAGCCCGGCCGACGCCTCCCGGTAGGTGGTCGGGCCGAGGATGGCGGCGACGCACAGGGCGAACCGGACCGGGCGGTCGACGAAGAAGAAGCAGACCATCACCGGGACGGCGTACAGGAGGATGATCCGGACCGTCTCGACCGACATGCTGATCTTCGTCCCGACCCACACGCACGCTCCGGCGAACCACTCCACCTCCGGCAGCTTCTGGGTCAGGAGGTAGAACCCGACCCCGACCAGCACCGGGACGACGATGTCGAGGGCCAGGGCGAGCGGGCGGTTGCCGTCCACCCCGCGGAACAGGAGCCGGAACCCGTACGCCACCGGGTTGACCGACGCCCCGACCGCCAGGTCGGCCGCCCGGGCGTTCCCGACGTTCCCGGACTTTTCCTCGGCCTCCTCTTCCTGGGCCAGGGTCGGGACCAGCAGGCAGGCGGCGACCAGCGCGATGTTGAACTCGTAGGCGTGGCCGAACACGAGCGGGGCGACGAGCGAGTTGAACACCCCGCCGAGCACCCCGCCGACGGACATCAGCAGGAAGAACTCGGTCAGGTGGGCCGGGCTCGGGCGGTCCCGGGCCAGCTCGTAGTGGCACATCAGGGCGGCGGCGAAGAACGTCAGGTTGTACAGCAGCAGCTCGACCCCGGTCCCCGGCTTCACCCCGGAGATCATCACGAACACCAGCAGCAGGATCATCACCGGGGCCAGGTTCCCGATCACGATCCGGAACCAGTCCGGCACCCGGCCGAAGGCGATGATGAAGGTGAGCAGGTACAGGGCGAGCGGGCCGACCCACAGGAGCGGGATGCTGGCGATGTCGGTCGTCATGTGGAAGGTGACGCCGAGCATCAGGGTGGACGGGACGAACGCCAGGGCGACCCACCGCAGCTTTCGCCCGGGGGCCGGCGGCGGGTCGTACTCCCCGGCCGGGGCCGGCCCGCCCTTCCCCCGGTCGAACTTCGCCCCGCCCTTGCCCGGCGGCACCCCGATCGGGTTGGCGGCCGCCCGGCCGCAGAAGAGGATGAGGACGGCGAGGAGGGCGAACCCGACGGCGAACACCCACGCCTGGCCGGCGATCGGGAGCCGCGGCTCGATCACCAGCGGGTACCCGAGGAGCGAGATCAGGCTGCCGACGTTGCTGGCGGCGTACAGGAAGTACGGGTCGCGGGCGGCCGGGTGGCCGGTGAACACGAACCACTTCTGGAGCAGGGTGGCGGTGGTGGAGACGACGAAGAACGGGATGCCGATGGCGACGGTCAGGATGGCCAGGACGCTGAGGATCGGGCTCCGCTCGTCGGTCGGGGCGAGGGCCTCGGCGACGGCGATCGGGGCCCCGCGCTCGGAGAACACGACCGCCAGGGCGAACACGGTGAGCGGTAGGGCGAGGACCAGGGTGTGGATGGTCCACTGCTTCCGCGGGCTACTGATGCCGCTGAGCTTGTGGGCGTACAGATACCCGAGCAGCAGCAGGGCCTGGAAGAACACCATGCAGGCGTTCCACACCGCCGGGCTGCCGCCGAGCAGCGGGAGCACCATCTTCCCGACCATCGGCTGGACCATGAACAACAGCGACGCGCTGACGAACAGCGTCGCGGCGAACAGCAGCGGCACGGGTCGGCTCCGGGGCGGCGCGGGCGGGTAGGTGAAGTGTATTAAACCCGCCGCGGGCGGATAGTTCCGGCTCGGCCCACCCTACAGAATCAATCCCCCAGTCCCGCCCCGAAGTCGTCCTCGTCGAGCGGCTTGGGGGCCGGCTTGGGGGCCGGCTTCGGGTCCGCGGCCGGCCTGGCCGACTTCCCGCGGGCGGGGGCGGCCGGCTTCGCCGGCTTCGCGGCGGCCGACTTCGCGGGCCTCGCGGCCGGCTTCGCCGGCTTTTCCGCCGCGGGCCTGGCGGCGGGCTTGGCGGCGGGCTTCGGGGCCGGCTCCGCGGCCCGCTTCGCCGGGGCGTAGGTCGGCACCTCGTCCGCGTCGTCCAGCTCGTCGATGTCCTCGACCAGGGCCCGGCCGAGGGGCCGCTCGCGGTCGCGGTCCGGCTCGTCGGCGGGCGGGGCCGGGCGGGCGGCGGGCTTCGGGACGACGGCCGGGGTGCGGGCCGCAGGCGGGGCCGGCGGGGCGACGGCGTGGCGGGCCGGGGGCGGCGGCTCCGCCGGCCGCGGGCGGGGCGGCTCGCGCCGCTCCGGGGCGGGGGCCGCGGACCGAGCCGGGGGGAGGGCCGGCGGGGCCGCCGGGATCGCCCGGACCGGCTCCGCCGGGCGGCGGTCGCCGTTCCCGTTCCGCCCGACCCCGAACCCGCCCTTCAGTTCCAGACCGAACCGGGTGACCACGTACATCCCGCTCGACTTGTGCTTCTCGATCTCGAGCAGCCCCTCCCGCTGGGCGTCCTCGAGCAACTCGCTGAACGTCCGGTACCCGTAGTAGTCCTCGTTGAACGACGGCTTCTTCCGCTTGATCGTGTCCTTCAGCATGGACGAGTAGATCACCTCCTTATTCTCCCGCCGCAGGGCGAGCAGGGAGTCGAGGAGCAGGGCGAACACCTTCCGCTTCCGCTCCGGGAGGGCGTCGTTGGTGGCGACCGGGATGATCGGGGCCCGGTCCAGGTCCTCGTAGTAGATGAACTCGTCGCAGTTGTCCCGGAGCAGGTCCGAGGTGGCGTCGACCAGGCCGAGCCCGATGACGTGCTTGCCGAGCTCCTTCAGCTTGGACACGAGCGGGGAGAAGTCGCTGTCCCCGGACACGATCACGAACGTGTCGATGTGGTCCTTCGAGTACGCCAGGTCGATGGCGTCGACGACCAGCCGGATGTCGGCCGAGTTCTTGCCGGTGATCCCGCGGCGGGGGATCTCGACCAGCTCGATCGCGGCCTCGTGCAGGGCCCCGGTGTACCCGCCGAACCGGGACCAGTCGGCGTACGCCTTCTTGGCGACGATCTTCCCCTTCTCGACGAGGCGCTCGAGCACCTTGCCGATCTCGAACCGGTCCCGGCGGTTGTTGAACCCGAGGCCCATGTTCTCGAAGTCGATGAACACGGCCAGCGACCGGTCGCCGTCCCCGCCCCGGTGAGATTTCATCCCGCCCCCGCGAGTGCGTCACGCCGCCCGCCGGAGGCTCCGGCGGGCTGCCGGTATTGTGCGTACCCCCGACCCGGTTTGACAATACGGATCGGGGCGACTTGCCGCCGCCCCCGCCCTACAACGTCCCCCACAGACAACTCATCGAGGTGCGGACGATGCCCGAGAACTTCTTCCGGCTGGACGGGAAGGTGGCGGTGGTGACCGGCGGCGGCCAGGGGATCGGGGAGGCGATCTCCCGCCGGCTGGCGGCCGCCGGGGCCAAGGTCGGGGTGTTCGACATGAACCCGGAGGCGGCGAACCGGGTGGCGGCGGCGGTCGGCGGGGTGCCGATGGTCGGCGACCTGACGAAGGAGGCGGACCTGGACCGGGTGTTCGCCGAGGTGGTCGGGAAGGCCGGGCCGGTCGACGTCCTGGTGAACAACGCCGGGGTGGCGAGCCGGAAGGGGCGGGACGTGCCGGTCTGGGAGAGCGTGCGGGAGGACTGGGAGTACGTGATGAACATCAACGTCACCGGCCTGGTGCTGTGCTGCAAGGCGGTCCTCCCGGGGATGATCGACAGGAAGTACGGCCGGATCGTGAACGTGGCCAGCATCGCCGGGAAGGAGGGGAACCCGAAGATGGCCCCGTACTCGGCCAGCAAGGCGGCGGTGATCGCGCTGACCAAGTCGCTGTCGAAGGAGCTGGTCGGGAAGGGGGACATCTGCGTGAACAGCGTCAGCCCGGCGGTCATCCAGACCCCGATCCTGGACCAGCTCGACCAGGCCCAGATCGCGATGATGCTGTCCAAGATCCCGCTCGGCCGGACCGGCCGGCCGGCCGAGGTGGCGGCCCTGGTCCACTTCCTGGCGAGCGCCGAGTGCAGCTTCACCACCGGGTTCTGCTTCGACATCTCCGGCGGGCGGGCGACGTACTAGCGCGCGGCTCATGGCCGCACCGCGCCGCCGCGAGCGGCGGCGCGGTGCGGCCCGGGGGTCAGGCGGTCACTGGCGGCAGCACACCGAGCACATGCAGCCGGGGTAGAGGTCGAGGCCGGGCCCGCCCCACAGCACCTCGTCGGCCGCCCCGTCGTCGGCTACGGCCGAGTCGCCGCCGTCCGTCCCGTCCAGGACGAGGGTGACATCCTCCCCCCCGATCTCCTCCGTCGCGGCGCCGACGGACGGCCGGTTGCCGGCCCCGGACGGGTCGTCCGGGAACCGCCCGGACGACGGCTTTCCCCCGCCGTCCGGCGCCGCGTACCCGGCGGGCGCCTGCGGGGCGGCGGTGGCGACGGTGACGGTGAACGACTCGGCGTCGGACCCGCCGCG
>PNKH01000077.1 GCA_013822345.1 Isosphaera sp. | reverse complement strand
TGGCCGCCACCGGGTCGGCGCCGGCGAGCCGGTCCGCCCCGACGCCGGCCAGCACGCCAACGCCCACCGCCCCGGCCACCGGGGCCGCCCACAGCCAGTTGCTCGCCATCGTTGATCCCCCACAGGACGCGCCCCGAGACGGGGCCGGGAAAGGTCGCCGCCGAACGCATCCTACCGACGACCGCCCGCGGCGATCATAACGGCCGGCGCGCGGCCGGGAGGTTGTTACACGGCCGGGTCGCCGGTTACCCTGTCCGGGTGGGGTCGGCCAGGCCGGGGCGGGGGGGGACGTGATGTCGACGGTCGCCGTCGCCTGCTGGCAGCTCGGGGGTGGGCTGTACCTGGCCGCCTTCGTCCTCCCGTACGGGGGCGGGACGCTCGGCTACGAGGTCTTCGTGCTGGGCCTGATCTACTGCTGGCTGCCGGGCGCGGGGCTGCCGTTCTGGTGGGCCAACCTGCTGTTCTGGTACGCTCTGGTGGCGCAGCAGAAGTCCCCGCGTGCAGCCGCCGCCACGGCCGTCGTCGCGGCCGGCCTCGGGCTGGGCTGGTGGGCGATGGCCGACGCCGGGCTCGGGCCGGCGTACTGGTTCTGGGCCGGCGGGATGGGTGTCGCGGCGGTCGGGTCCGTCGCCTGGGCCGCCGCGACCCGTCCCCTGCGGCCGTGACACCCCGGTGTCACCCGCCGGCCTTCGTCGCGGTCAGCAGGGCGTCGAACGCCGCCCGGTCGGCCGGGTGGGCGCCGCGCGGCTCCAGCCCGCGCCGCCGCGCCTCCCGGAACGCGGCGGCGGCGTCGTCGGCCCGCGGCGGGGTCCGGCCCTGGTGGCACAACGCCAGGTGGAACCACCGCAGCCCGGTCGGCTCCAGCCGGATCGCGTCCGTCAGGTCCCGCTCGGCCTCCGCGAACTGCTTCAGCGTCACCCGCACCCGGGCCCGGGTGTCGAGCAGGTCGCCGGTCAGCCCGACCTCCCGCGTCGCCCGGGCCACCAGCTCCAAGGCCCGCGCCGCCGTCGCCGGGTCCGCCGCCAGCAGCCACGCGAGGTTGTTCAGGGCGACCACGTTCCGCGGGTCCGACGCGACCACCGCCTCGAACTCGGCCGCCGCCCCGGCCACGTCCCGCCGCAGGGCCAGGAACTCGGCCCGGTGCATCCGCACCGCCGCCGACCCCCCTTCCTCCGCCACGCAGGCGTCGAGCCAGTCCCGCACCGCCGCCGCCTGCCGCTCCGTCACCTCCCCGTTCCGCACCACCGCCAGCCCGGCCGCCGCCTTCACCCGCAGCGGCAGGTGCCGGTCGAGCCCGTCGATCCGGGCGAACGCGTCGGCCGCCCGGCCGTCGGCCGCCAGCGCCCCGGCCACCCCGACGACCGCCTCCGCCCGGGTCGGGACCAGCGAGGCGTACCGCTCGACCGCGCCGTCGGTCATGGCCCGCCCGGCCGGGGTGCCGCGGACGCCCGGCAGCCGGGCCAGCTCGTCCAGGAGTTCGGCCACCCGCCCGGCCCGGGCCAGGTGGTTCCCGGCCGCCGGGTCGGCCGACCGGGCGTACCCCTCGGCCAGGGCCAGGGCCGCCTCGGGCCGGCCGGCCTTCGCCTCGTACCGGGCCGCCGCCGCCACCGCCCGGAACTCGTTCCTGTGCTCGGCCAGCAGCTTCTGGGCGAACGCCCCGGCCGCCGCGAAGTTCCCGTCCTCGACCAACTCCTCGACCGCCGTCGTCAGGTAGTAGATGTTCTTCGGGTCGTCCTTGATCAGGGCCTGGAGGCACTGCCGGGACTCGGCCCGGTTCCCGGCCGACCGGTGCAGCTGCGACAGGTTGAACAGGTCGGCCGGCGACTTCGACTTCTGGTAAGCGGCGTCCAACGCGACTGCGGCGCGAGCCAGCGCCGCCGCCCGGTCGGCCCCGTCGAGGTATCGCGACAGGGTGGTGAGGACGCCGGCGGTGGTCCGCAGCTCGTCCGCGGTGGTGCCGGCGGCCTCGGCGGCGGCGATCAGCTCGGTCGCCCGCTTCCGGTCGGCCGGGGTGCCGCCGGCGGCGTACAGCATCGCCAGGTTCCGGCTCGCCCACGCGGCGTCGGCCTTCGCCACGTCTTTCCCGGTGAGGTAGTCCTCGAGCACCGTCACCGCCTCGGCGCTCGCCCCGCGCGACAGCTTGACCGCGAGCCGGGCCTGGGCGAACGCCCGCCGCCACGCCGCGTCGCGCAGGTCGGGGACGAAGTCCTTCCCGGCGGGAGTCTCGTTCAGCACCGCGGCGGCCGCGAGGTACGGGGTCGGGGTGACTGCCCCGCGGCAGCCGTTCAGGTCGGCGGGGCTGCGGGCCAGGGCGAGGCGGAGCCAGTCGTCGGCGGTCGCCCCGGGCCGGCGGGTCGCCTCCTCCAGCACGGGGACGGGGTCGAACACCCGGTGGGCGGCGGCCGTCTCGCCGACCCAGCCGAGGCCGTTCGGGTCGCGCTCGACGTGCGGCCGGGACCACGCCAGGAGCTTCGCCGCGACCGGCACCTGCACCTTCGGCACGACCGACCCGACGAGCCGGCGGAACGAGTCGCCGCCCCACCGCGGGTCGGTCCCGAGCCGGGTCACCAGCTCCCGGGTGCGGGCGTCGTCGCCGGCGCTGGCGAGGCGGACCAGCCACGCCCGGGCGGCGTCGTACCGGGTCGGGTCGAGGGCGAACGCGCGCTCGGTCAGCCGGGCGGCCTCGGCGTCGTTGCCGACCAGGCCGGACAGCCGGGCCGACGCGAGGCAGGCGTCGGACCGCGTCGGGTTCGGGCCGAACGCGCCGGCGAACTTCGCGACGAGGCGCGGGGCGTCGGCCGGGGCCGCGGCCGCGGCGTCGCACAGGAGCACCGACGGGCCGTCCTCGCCCTCGATCTTTAGCAGCGTCGCCCGGCACTCGGCCGCGGTCTTGGCGTCGCCGGTCCGCGCCGCCCGCTCGTGCAGCTTCACCCAGACGTGGACGTCCGACGGGCGGCGGCCGGCGACCGCCCGGAAGGTGCGGACCACCCCGGCGTGGTCGTCGAGCGCGTCGAACACCTCGACCAAGCCGAACAGGAGCCGCGCCTGCTCGGCCTCCGGCCACGACTCGATCCGCTCGGCGAGCGGGCCGAGCGGGCGGACCCGGCCCGGCTCCGCGGCGTACAGCCGGGCCCGGGCGAGGCGGACATCCGGGTTGTCGCCGGCCGCCGCCTGGGCCTCGTCGAGCACGGCGAGGCCGGCCGGGGTGCCGGCCGCGTCGGCGGTCGCCTCGGCGAGCGCCGCCCACAGCCGGGCGTCGCCGGGCCGGCGGGCCGACTCCTTCCGCAGCAGCCGGACCGCGTCGGCGCGCTTCCCCTGCGCGGCCCACACCTCGGCCATCAGGAGTGCCGGTTCGGACGACGCCGGGCCGAAACGTGATGGGGTGGGGGTGTAGACCATCCCCTGCGGTGGGGTAAAACCGGCCACGGTCGCCTCAAGCCGCCGCCACTCGTCCGGCGCGGCGGCCGCGGACTTCAGCCGGGCGGCCTTCGTCCGCACCCACTGGGCCACCACCCCGGCCGCGGCGTACGGCGACTGTGCCGCGGCTTCCAACTCGCGGACGGCGTCGTCGAACCGGCCGAGGTTCTGGTACAGGGTGCCGAGGCCGACCCGGGCCGGGACGTTCTTCGGGTCGGCGGCGATCACCCGGCGGAACGCCTGCTCCTCCGCGGCCGGGTCGGCGAGCTTCGCGGCGGTCGCCGCCAGGAGCAGGTTCAGTTGCGTCTCCAGCCCCGGCAGGTTCGCCGACTCGGCCCGCAGCGCTTCGAGCTGGGCGGCCGCGTCGGCCCACTTCCCGTCGCGCATCGCCAGCCGGGCCCGCAGGTACTTCACCTGCGCCGCCGGGGCCTTGCGGGCCTCCAGCCGGCGGAGGATGTCGGCCGACCGGACCGCGTCCCCCTGCTGGACGAGGAGGTCGGCGAGCGGGACGAGGAGGTCGAACCCGTCGGGGGACGCCTTCAGCCCGTCTTCGAGGACGGCGACCGCGGCCGGGGCGTTGCCGCGGACCAACTCCAGCCACGACAGGCTGCGGACGAGCTTCAGGTTCTTCGGGTAGAGGGCGACGGCGTCGCGGAGGACGGCGTGGGCGGCCGGGATCTTCCGATCGCGCTGGAGGAGCTCGGCCAGCAGGACCGACGCCTCGGCGTTCTCGGGGTCGAGTTCGAAGACGCGCTGGATGTCGGCGACGGCCTTGGCCGGGTCGCCGCGGCCGGCCGGCCCGGCGGCGTCGTCCGGCGGGAACGACTCGAACCGGGCGCGGGTGAGGTACGCGTCCGGGTGCTGCGGCAGGGCCTTGACCATCCGGTCGAGGACCTCGCGGGCCCCGGGGGTGTCCTTCTGGTTCTGCCAGACGAGCTGGGCGAGCCGCTGGTATCCGAGGAGTTCGCCCGGGTCGTGGGAGAGGGCGGTCTCGTACGACCGCCGGGCGTCGGCGAGCTGGTTCAGCCCGGCCTGGGCGGCCCCGAGCTGCTGCCACAGCGCGGCCTCGGCCGGGAACGCCTTCAGGAGAACGCCGGCGTGGGTGGCGGCGTCGGGGTAGCGGCCGAGCTTCAGGCAGGCGGCGAGGGCGTCGCGGCGGAGCGGGTGGCGGTCCGGGTCGAGGCGGAGGACGCGGTCGTAGAGGAAGATGAGTTCGGCCTGGCCGCGGGCGGAGGGGTTCCGCTTCTTGAGCTGGTCGAGGAGGCGGACCTGGGCGTCGACGTCGTCCGGGGCGAACTCGAGGTACTGGCGGAGGTAGTGTGCGGCGGCGTCCGGCTTGCCGGCGTCGGCGGCCCGGTCGGCCTGGCGGAGGAGGGCCTGGGGGATGCGGTGGGCCTGGACGGCGTGGACGCCGAACAGGGCGCCGGTGAGGACGAGGGCGATGAGGACGAGCTTGAGGAGGAAGCGCTTGTTGATGGTCGGCATCGGTCCCCGTCCGTGGGTGGCCGGGGCCGGACGTGCGGGCGGCCCCGGTGGGCCGGGGATGCTACTCGGCCCGGAACGGGGGAATCAACCCCAACGGGGGAGGGCGGGGCGTGCGTTCGGTCACCCCGCCCTCCGACGCCGAACGTCAAAGCTCGCCGGCCGCCGCCCCCGGTGAGCCACGGGTCAGGAACAGGGCAAGAATCGGCGGTCCGGTGCGGGTGCCTGGTCCGGCGGCTCACTGGGGTTTTCGCTTCCATGTCGTCGTGGCCGTGATGACCTTGGCATCCCCGATCGCGGCCGGAACGACGAGGGTTGAGTACCGCATCGAGTCGCCTTCGACTTGGTAGAAGGCCCGGGTCGTCGTCCCCTTGTACGGCCCGAAGTCGTGGACGAGGTCCACCACCTTCGGCCGGCCCGTGGTGTCGACGACCCGGACGACGCCTTGCTCGACCTGCCGCCCGCCGCCGTCCGTTCGCCAGGTGATCGTCCAGCGGTCGTCTTCGACGGTCAGGGTGCTGTGGGCGTCCTCGCCGCGCAGCGCCCGGCCGTCGACGGCGTAGGCGAGCAGCGTCCAAGTGCCCTGGAGCTGTTTCAGCTCCTCGTTCGCCTTCGCAGGTACGACCGGCTCGGAACGAGAACTCGACGCCACGGCGAGCGCGGCGGTCGCGGCGGCGAGGGCGGCGAAAACCGGCCGGCGGTCGGGGCACATCGGAAACCTCCACAGAGGGCGGTGCGCAAATCAGGAGCACCCCTGAAACGACGTGCCGTCGACGCGGACAGTTTTTCCCGCCGGAAGAATCCCTGCCAGCCGTGGGTAAGTTGGCGGGGTCGCCCGCCACCGGAGGCGTGCGGTGTCGGACACCATTCGCTCACCTGCCGCCGGGGGGAACCAGCCGCCGACGACCACAACAGGCAAGCTGGAAAGTGCGTGGGGGCCGGCGGTCAGGTGCGGCGCCCGGGCCGGCTCTTGCCCCGGCCAACACGGCGTCCCAGCGCGACGTACGTCCGTGACCTGGCGGGACTACTTCTTCGGCACCTCAGCCCGGAACGATTTCCCGTTCACCTTGGCGGCCTTGATTTTGAGGGAAATGATCGACCCGTCCTTCTCGTCCGGGATGATTGCCGCCTCATCGACCTGACCTTCGATGGTGACCGACGTCAGCTCGGATAGCCATTTCGCGTCGGCCTCACTCAGGTCAACAAACTCGAACGCCTCCGTCCCGAACACCCCCTCGCGCTTTCGAAACCGTCCGTCGTGAACGACAACCACCCACGAGTCGCCGAGCAAGGAGTCTCGCTTCCCGTAGAGTTCGAGCTTGGCGACGAACGGTCCGTTCTTGGCGCCCGGTTGCGGCGTCGTGGCGTCGGCGGGCACGGTGATCTTGACGGGCTTCGACTTGCCGTTCACGTTGGCCGCGAGCCACGCGTTCGCCTTCGCCCGCTGGGCGCCGGCCCCGTCCGTGCGGAGGTTCGCGGCCAACTCGGGTGGGAAGCCGTCGAACACGGCTTCGACACTACCCGGGGCCGGCTTCTGAACGCCGGCCCCCTTTCCTCCCTTGTCGTCATGGGTCGACGGCCCGGAGGGGTTCGTCTTGGATCCGCAGCCGACGGCGACGGCGAGAGCTACCGACACCAACATCGACGTAATGCGGGAGACGGCCATGACAGCACCCGATAGTGGTTGTGAACTGAGTTTCAGCCGCACGTGAGATCGGGACCTCGGGTCGTTGCGGGATCTGGACCCTCCTTTGCCGGACGACCACGCCCAGCAGCCGCCCGGGTGGCGCACGGCACGCATGACCCGGCGGTTTGCGGATCGCATGGTTCGGCGTTCTGGGCTACGCCCGTGGGCACGATGCCAGGAACGCTGCCGCCTCGTCCGCGAAGTCGGCCCGCCGCTGGAGGTACTCGACCGACAGCAGTTGGAGCGCGTGCTTGACGGCGTTGGCCTCCGCGTAGTCCGACGCGAGGAAGCGGAAGTACCCCGGCTTGTCCTCCAGGCAGGCCGTGACCGCACGGACGTAGTGGTCGTGGGCGACGGCCGCGCCCGCCGCGAGCAGCATGTCTTCGATGCCGGCCAGGAACTCGCCCCGCAGGTTGTACATGAGTTGGGCGAACCCGCCCTGCTTGACATCGTAGTTGAACTTCACCGCGAGCAGGTACGGCAGTGCCGCCGGGGACTCGGACGCGGCCCGCTCCAACTCGGCCAGTGGGACCGGCCGGTAGGGGAGCGAGTCTCGCTGTGCCGCCGCGTCTGCCACCTGCTAAGCCTCCGCGGCCGAGCCAGGGATCAGCCGATCCCGCGTAACAGGGTAGGCCCACCGACAGAGTCGCCCGGGTACGCTCACCGGCGGTGAGCGTACCCGGGCGACGGCTGAGGTGCAACAACCTCCCGTGTTAGCCGGCAATGCCCCGTGACCGGGGTCAGCCGCGGGGGCGGCGAAAGGACACTGGCGGTCGGTCGTCTCGCGGACTCGTCGACCTGGCCGCGGTCACTTCTTCCCGGCGGTCGACTTCCCGGCCTTCAGCTCGTCCAGCAGCGGGCGGATCTGCTCGCTCGGCAGGATCCACGTCTCCACCCGCCCGGCCCGGGCGATGTTCAGCCCCAGCACCTTCCCGTCCAGGTCCACCACCGGGCCGCCGCAGTCCTTCGGCTCCAGCACCATGTCCGTCTGCAGCACCGCCGGGAACCCGGTCCGCCGGCCGGACAGCGTCCCGCCCATCGCGTTCTGGATGTCCCCCCGGCTCGGCTGCAGCGACCGGGTCAGCGTCGCCTTGAACTCCTTCTCCTCCCCGTCCCGCAGCACCTTCAGCTTCACCACGTCGTCCGGCCGGAGGTTCTCCAGCAGCGCCCGGAGCGTCTCCTGGCCGGGGGTGGCGGTCCCGTTCACCTCCGTGATCACGTCCTTCGCCTTCAGCCCGGCCTTCGCCGCCCCGCCCTTGGCGTCCAGGCTCTCGATCTTCGCCCCGATCACCTTCCCGTCCTTGTCCTTCTCGTCCACCGGGATGATCCCGAGGAACCCGCGGTTGGCGTTCACCACCGTCGCGTCCGGCCCGGTCAGGGCTCGGGTCCCGTGGCTGACGATCCCGACCGCCAGGGCGGTCGCCGACCCGCCCCCGGCCGGCGGGGCGTTGGCCGCCGCCAGCCAGTTCCCGATCGGCACCCCCTTGGTGTCGGCGAACGACACCGGCTTGAGCCCCTTCACGTCGATCTTGAGCATCGCCAGGTCGGTCGGGACGTGGGTGGCGAGGATCTTGGCCCCGAACTCGGTCCCGTCGGACAGCCGGACCGACAGCGAGCCCTTCAGCTCGCTCGCCTTGGTCAGGATGAACCCGTCGGCGAACACCACCGTCCCGAGGGCGATGTCCTTGTCGTCCCCGCGGACCCGGACGGTCGAGTCGTTGGCCGCCGCCACCACCGTCCTGAACGGGGCCAGGAGCTTCGGGTTCGACGAGATCTGGGCGGCCGCCGGGGCGGCGGACCCGGCCAGGACGAGGGCGGCGGCGAACGCACGAGCGGTCATCGGTCGGCACTCCGGAAGGTGGCGGTCGGGGGTGGGTCTGGCGGTCACCCGCGGGGGTGAGGAAGAGGGTTTGCTTTGACAGTGGCCAGTTGTTGGGCTGGCCGGTCCAGGATCGCTCAACCCGGTGCCGTTGAGGCACCCGACGCACTCGGCCCTCAACTGGCAACGGGCCACTGGCAACGGGCGATCTAGGCGGCGCGCTTGCCGAGGGTGACGGACAGGGTCAGGATCTCGACCCCGCGGCGGACGGTCAGCTTGACCACCTCCCCGGGCTTCTTGTCGCGGAGGATCTCGCGGAACCGCTTGACGCTCTTGACCACGTCGGCGTTCACCTTGGTGATGGTGTCCCCGGGCTTCACCCCGGCCTTGGCGGCCGGGCCGTCCTCCTCCACCACGCTCACCCAGGCGTCGTCCTCCTCGTCGTCCGAGAAGATCACCCCGACCACCGCCCCGCTCGACTTCGGCTGCCGGCCGACCACCTCCCCGGCGACCAGCTTGTCCCACTCGAGCTTGAACCGGTCGGACGAGACGTGGATGTTCGAGGACAGGGTGAACCCGATCCGGCTGTGGATCCCGACGACGTTCCCGTCCAGGTCGAACAGCGGGCCGCCGCTGTCCCCGCCGACCAGGGTGCAGTCGCTGGTGACCAGGTCCTTGCCGTTGCTCCGGATCTGCCCGAGGCGGGCGACCGGGGCCCGGCCGGGCTTCGGCCCGCCCGGGTGGCCGAGCGACACCACCCACTGGTCCTTCTTCAGCTCGGCCGACTTGGCGACGGGGGAGAACGGCCACTTCCCGTCGTTCGGCCCCTTGTCGGTGATCCTCACCATCCCGCTGTCCTTGGCGTCGTTGATCCCGAGCGTCTTCGCCTTCACCCGCTTCCCGTCCGGGAGGACGATGGTGCACTCCTTCCCGGCCTCGTACCCGCCCCCGCCGCCGAGCTTCCCGTCGCCGGCGATGACGTGGGCGGCGGTCAGGACGAGGCCGTCCTCGGAGACGATCACCCCGCTCCCGGCCCCGACCGCGAACCCGCTGGAGATCGTGATCGCGACCGTCGTCGGGGTGCACTTGTCGACGACCGCCTTGACCCGGGACTGGAGGGCCTTCAGTTCGGCCAGGTCCTCCGGGTGGGTGGTCCGCCGGGTGTCCCACTTGGGATCGTCGGCCCGGTTCGGGGCCGCGGCGAGGAGGAGAACGAACAGGGCACCGAGGCCGGCCATCCGGCGGCCCGACCGACGCGTCGTCATGGGAGCAACTCCGGCTCTGCGCGGTAGCGACGTTGTGTTAAGAATACCTCACCGGGCCGAACGATTCTACAGACCGCCCGTGTTCTCATCAGTTTCCCAGAGGTCACCCCGGGACGCAAGGACTTGATGGCATTGTTCGTGCCCCAGATGTGGGGCGTCGAGAGGGAAAAACCGGAACGTGACGGACGGGTTACGCGGGGCGCCGCCGCTCGCGGCGTTGCGTGCGGTACGGTGTCCGCAACGCCGCAAGCGGCGGAGCACCCCGCTCTACACCAGCGACTCGAGCAAGAATTTCAGCTTCCGCACCTCCGGCTCGGCGGGGAACGGGTCGCCCGGTAAATCCCGCACGTCCACCGTCAGGGCCCGGTCGTACCGGCACCGCTCCAGCTGCGCGATGATCCGCCCGTACTCCACCCCGCCGCGCCCGACCCGCACCTGGAACTGGTCCGGGGCGTCCCCGGTGTCCCGCAGCCGGACGTGCCGGACCAGCGGGAACAGGGCGTCGTAGTTCGCCGGCCCGTGCGGCCCGGCGTGGTAGTGGCTCGGGTCGAGCGTCAGGTACAGCCCGCCCACCCGGCGGCACAGCTCCGCCGCCCCGAGCGGGTCGGCGGTCACCGTCCCGCCGCGCGTCTCGGCGGTCAGGATCACCCCCTCGGCCGCGGCCACCGCCACCCACTCCCGGAGGCGGTCCGCCTCGGCGTCCAGGTCGGCCCCGGCCGGGGCCGCCGGGACGGTCAGCAGCGGGGTGGCGAGGACCCGGGCCAGGCGGGCGACCGCCCGCAGTTGCTCACGGGCCGGGCGGGCGGCGGCCGGGCCGGTGTCCAGGTGGACGGCGGCCAGCGGCAGGTTTGCGGCCCGCAGCCGCTGGGCGACCCGGGCCGGGTCGGCGGCGACCTCGGCCGGGGTCAGGTGCGGGCCGTCGGCGTGGACCGCCAGGTCGGCCTTGGCGAACCGCATCTCCCGGACGGTCCGCAGGGCGTCGTCCAGCGGCTGAGTGCCGAAGCAGAGCGTGGAACAGGCGACGTACACAGCGCGGCCCCCCACCCCCGGCCGCCCCGCCCCGGCCCCCGCCGGCGCGACGCTCCCCCAACCGAGGGTTCGCTCGCATACCCACTCGCCGGCCCGGACGCAAGGAGAATGTCCGCGGAAAAACCGGCTTCCCCGCCGCCCCCCGGACGGGTACACCCCGCCCACCTTCTCAACCCCGGGGCCGCCGATGACCCTGCCGACCGCCGACTGGGCCGCCGCCCTCGACCGGATGACCGCCGCCGCCGACCACGCCCTCGCCGACCTCGACCGCCGCGCCGCCGACCCGGCCGCGGCCGCGGCCGCCGGCGCCCCGCCCGTCACCGGCCCCCTCCTCGCCGCGCTCGAAGACCGCCTCGACCGGTGGGACGCCGGGCTGGCCGCGGCCGCCGCCCTCGCCGCCGGGGCGGAGCGCGACCTGGCCGACCGGGAGGCCGCCGTCGAACGTTGGCACGAGCGGTTCGCCCGGTGGCGCGACCTCATAGAACAGCGGCAGGCACCCGGGGGCTGAGCCATGTCCGGTCAGGTCGCGGTGGTGATCCCGGCGGCGGGGAAGTCGTCCCGGTTCGGCGGGCGGGAGAAGAAGCCGTTCACCGCGCTGGGCGGCCGGCCGGTGTGGCTCCGGGCGGCGGAGCTGTTCTGGTCGCGGCCCGGGGTCGCCCGGGTGTACGTCGTCGTCGCCCCGGACGACCGGGAGGACTTCCGCACCCGGTTCGGGCACCTCCTGGCCTTCACCAACGCGGAACTCGTCGACGGCGGGGCGGAGCGGTTCGACTCGGTGGCGAACGCCCTGGCCCGGGTGACGCCGGACATCGGCTTGGTCGCGGTGCACGACGCCGTCCGCCCGCTCACCCCGCCGGCGGTGATCGACGCGGTGTTCGCCGCCGCCCGGGAGCACGGGGCGGCGATGGCCGCGGTCCCGGTCACCGACACCCTGAAGCAGGTCGACGCGGAGACCCGGCGGGTGACCGGGACGGTGTCCCGGGCCGGGCTGTGGCAGGCCCAGACCCCGCAGGCGTTCCGCCGCGACTGGCTGGTCGACGCCTACGCCCGGCGGGCGGAGTGGGCCGAGGGGGTGACCGACGACGCCCAGGCGGTGGAGGCGCTGGGGCACCCGGTGGTGGTGGTGCCGGGCTCGCCGACGAACTTCAAGATCACGACCCGCGACGACCTGGAGCTGGCCGAGGCGGTGCTCGCGGCCCGGGACACCAAGCGGCCGGAGCCGAAGCCGATCGGCGGCAGCCGGGCGTTCGACGAGGAGGGGATGTGGTGACGGGCGTCGGGGCGGCGCACCGGCCGTCCGCGTAGGCCGCAGGGGTTGCGCGCCGGCCGTCCGGGTGCGCCGCCAGGGGTTGCGGTCCGGCCCGGGACGGGCCGTCGCTCCACCCCTGGCTACCGTCGGCCGCCGCTCCGCGGCTCCAGCGGGGTTTGTAGTCCCGGAGGGACGACCGAGTGTAGCCAGGGGTGGAGGCCACGCCCGCCAGGGCGGGGCCGGAACCCCTGGCCGACGGCCGACCCTCATTCGTCACTTCTCCGCCACCACGATCTTCGCCGGCCCGCTCGTCACCTCCGGCCCCTTCGCCCCGTTGGCGTCCGCCGCCAGCACGTATTTGGCCGTCAGTTTGTACTCCCCCGGGCCGGTCCAGAAGACCAGCCGGGACAGCCCGCGGTGGCCGTCGGCCAGCACCTTCACCGGCACCTCGTAGGTCCCGCCCGGCTCCAGCGCGACCGCCCTCGGGGCGCGGAACTCCTCGGTGAACGCGACCGGGTTCGGCATCGTCACCACCCCGGCCCCGCCGGCCAGCTCCAGGGTGAACACGTTCGGGTCCCCGCCGACGAACAGCACCAGCTTGTCCTTGCCCGTGTTCTTCAGCACCAGCACGAGGTCCACCGCGAGCGGCTTCGGCGCCTTGACGTCCGCCCCCTTCGCGATGTTCTTCGCCCGCTCCTCCAGCGCCTTCTTGTACTCCGCCGGCGTCAGCCCGCCGCCGTCGAACACGTACTTGTCCGCCTTCGACACCACCGTCAGGGTCACCGGCAGGGCCGGCCTGGCGTCCTTCTTGTCGTCCGGCGGGGCGGTCGCGGACACGGCGAGCAGGGCGGCGAGCAGCGGCATCGGGGCACCTCGGCGGGGTGGGTGGGGGCGACACCCACCCGACGGGGTCACCCGGCCGGCGGATTGGCCGGCGGGGCGACGACGTGGCGGAGCCCCCACCGGGCGTCGTCCCGGGCCGGGAAGTCGCTCCGGAAGTGCGTCCCGCGCGACTCCTCCCGCCGCCGGGCCGCGTCGATCATCAGCCGGGCCACGGTCAAGAGGTTCTGCAGCTCCCACCCGGGCTTCCCGTCGAACTCTCGGGCCAGGGCGTACCGGCACCAGAACCCGACGTCCTTCTCCGCCTCCGCCAGCCGGCCCCGGTCCCGGACGATCCCCATCTTCCGCACCATCAGGCTCCGCAGCGACGCGGTCAGGTCGGCCACGTCCAAGCGGTCGGTCGGGTCGGCCGGCGGGATCACGTACTTCAGCGGCAGGGCGGCGAGGTCGCCGGGCTCCCGCCGGGCCGCCTCGGCCGCCCCGCGGGCGCACGCCGTCCCGTACACCAGCCCCTCGACCAGGCTGTTCGACGCCAGCCGGTTCGCCCCGTGCAGCCCGCTGCTCGACACCTCCCCGGCCGCCCACAGCCCCGGCAGCGTCGTCCGGCCTTCGGCGTCGACCGTCACCCCGCCGATCATGTAATGCGCCCCCGGGCGGACCGGGACGCGGTCGCGGGTGATGTCCAGCCCGAACCCGCGGCAGACGCGGTTGATCCCGGGGAACCGGCGGAGCACCATCTCCGGGTCGAGGTGCGACAGGTCGAGGTACACGTTCGGGTGCTGGGTCCGCTCCATCGTCCGGAAGATGGCCCGGGCGACCACGTCGCGCGGGGCCAGTTCGGCCCGGTCGTCGGCCGCCGGCATGAACCGCTCGCCGTGGACGTCCCGCAGGTACGCCCCCTCGCCGCGGACCGCCTCGCTCACCAGGTATCGGGCCGACCCGGCGACGTACAGCACCGTGGGGTGGAACTGCATGAACTCCATGTCCCGCAGCTCGGCCCCGGCCCGGTACGCGGCCGCCATCCCGTCCCCGGTCGCGACCGGCGGGTTGGTCGTCTCCCGGTACACCATCCCGCACCCGCCGGCCGCCAGGATCACCTGCCGGGCCCAGACGAGCACCTTCCCGGCCCCGTTCCGGGCGACCACCGCCCCGACGCACCGGCCGGCGTGGGTGAGCAGGTCGACGGTGAAGGTGTCGTCCCAGAGGGTGAGGTTCGGGGCGGTCCGGGCGGTGGCGATGATCGCCCGCATGACCTCGAACCCGGTCGAGTCGCCCAGCGCGTGGACGATCCGCCGGTGGCTGTGCCCGCCCTCCCGGGTGAGGGCGAGTTCGCCGTTCTCGGTGTCGAACTTCGTGCCCCACCGGACGAGCGTCTCGATCTGGGCCGGGGCCTCGCGGACGACGTGCTCGACCACCGCCCGGTCGCACAGCCCGTCCCCGGCGACGAGGGTGTCCTCGATGTGGTTCTCGAACGCGTCCTCCGGGGACCGGACGCCGGCGATCCCGCCCTGGGCGTAGGAGCTGTTGCTCTCGGTCACCCGGTCCTTGGTGACGACCAGGACGGCCAGGTCGTCGGGGATCTCGAGGGCGGCCCGGAGGCCGGCGATCCCGGCCCCGACGACGAGGACATCGGCGAACCGGTGGTAGGCGGTCCGGGCGTCGAACGAGACGAGGTAGCGGTTGGCGGACATGGCGAACCCCTGCGGGCGGCAGGGGTCAGCATAGAAGTTTCCGGGCGGTTTCGGGTCCGCCGCTTGCGGCGTTGCGTGCGACGCAACGCCGCAAGCGGCGACTCCTGTCACGGCTTGGCCTGGAGCTTCCGCAGCTCCTCCTCGAACTTCCGGCGGAAGTTGTCGAACCCCGGGGGGGCGACGCCGGCCCCGGAGCCGGTCGCCGTCCCGGCGCCCGGCTTGAACGCGTCGACCTTGCCCGCGCCGGCGGTCCCGAGGGTCGGCTTGCCGGGCGGGGCCGGCGGGGTGCGGGCCGACTCCTCGGCCGCGGCCGCCTCCTTCTGCCGCAGCTCGGCGAGCCGGGCCTGGTCCTTCAGGAACTCGTCGTACCGCTCCTGGGTCCACCCCAGCTCGCGGTGCAGCTCCTTGTTGTACCGGTTCTTCTCGAACTCCTCCAACTGGAGCTGGGCGGTCCGGGCCTTGTGCCGCGGGTCGGCCTCGGGCGGCGGCGGGAGTGGCGGCGGCTCCGGCCCCTGGATCGCCTTCTGGACGCGGCGGCGGAAGTCCTTGCCGAGCCGGTCGTCGATCGCCTGCTCGGCCGCCCGCCGCTTCTCGTCGTCCGGGGAGTAGAGGTCGCGGGCCTTCGCCAACAGGTCTTGGATCTCCTGCTCGGTGAGCTTCCCCGGCTCGCCCTTCCCGCCGTCGCCCTTCTTGGCCTCCTGCTCGGCCCGGTTCAGCGCCTCGTCGACCTTCTTCTCGGCCGCCTCGCGGGTCTTCTCGTCCGGCGACTTGAGGTCCTGGTCGAGCTTCTCCCGCTCGGCCTTCTGCTGCTTCTCGAACTCCTCCTGGGCCTTGCGGGCGTCCGGCCCGACCAGTTGGTCGAGCTTGTCCCGGGCAGCCTGCTTCTTCGCTGGGTCGGGGTGGGTCAGGTCGTCGGCCGCGTCCAGCGCCTCCCGCTGCTGCTCGGGGGTCAGCTTGTCGAGCTTCGAGCCGATGTCCTTCTTCGCGGCGGGGTCGGCGCCCTTCTTCCCGCCCGGCCCCTTCTCGTCCTTCTTGGCCTGCCGGTCCTCGGCCTCCTTCTTCAGCTCGTCGAGCTTCTTCTGGGCCGCCGCCCGCTTCCCGTCGTCCTTCGACTCGAGGTCGTTGGCGATCTGCTCCAACTCCTTGCGCTTCTCCTCGCCGACCGCCCGGTCGAGCTTCTGCTGGGCGTCCTTCCGCTTCTGCGGGTCGGGGCTGGTCAGGTTCCGGGCGGCGTCCTCCAACTCCTTCTGCTCCTTCGGGTCGAGCTTGCGCGGCTCGCCGCCGGTGCCGCGGTCCTTCTTCTCCTTCGGGTCGGGGAGGCCGCCCTGCGGCCGGCCCTCGCCGTCCTTCGGCTGCGGCGGCTTGTCCTCGCCGCGCTCGACGGTCTTGTTCTCGTTGCCGGCGGTGCCGCCGGTCCCCTTCTTCGGCTCCGGCGGGGCCGGCCGGGTCTCGGACGCGCCGCCGGCCTGGCCGGGGTCCTTCGGCGGGACCTTGTCCTCGGTCGCGTCGGGCGGCGGGGCCGGCTTCGCGGTGGCGGCGTCGGGTGCTTTCTCGGGCTTCGCCCCGGCGGCCTTCGGGTCTTCCTTCGGCTGCGGCGGCGACCCCGTCCGCTGGGCCGGGTCCTTGTCCTGACCCGGGGCCGGGTCCTGCTGCGGCTTGGCCGTCCCGGCGTCGGCCGGGCGTTCCGTCTTCTCCTTCGGGCCGGTCGGGTCGCCGTCCTTCGGGGCGGTGTCCGGCTTCCCGGCCGACCCGGACTTCGGGTCCTGCCGCGGGGACTGCGTGCCCGACGGCGGGGTGTCGGCCTTCTTCGGCTCCGGCGCGTCCGGCTTGTCCTGGCCGGCGGTGCCGCCGAGCGGGGCCTCGCGGGTCTCGGCCGGGTTCCCGCCGGTGCCGTCCGACTTCGGCTGCGGCTTCGCCTCGGCCGGGTCGGTCGGCTTCTCCGGGGCGCCCTGCGGCTTCGCCTCCGCGGCCGGCTCCTGTCCGGGGGCCGGCGGGGCGGTCTTCGGGTCGGCGTCCTTCGGGGTGGAGTCCGGGGCGGCCCCGTCCTTCGGCTCCGGCTTCGCCTTCGCCGGGTCGGCACGGTCCTCGGGCCTGGTCGTCGGGTTCGGCTTCGCGTTCCCGCCCTCGTCCTTGTTCTTGTTCAACTGCTCCTGCACCCGCTCGGCGTCCTGCTCGGCCCGCTTGTCGTCCGGCGACTTCGGCGGTGGGGCCGTCGCCGGCGGGTCGGTGCTGTTCGTCCCGCCGCCCATGCCGTTCGGGTCGCGGTTCGTCTTCGAGTCGGTCATGTCCGACATCTTCGCCTCCGGCCCCGCCTTCGGGTCGCCGGGCTTGGCCGCGGGGTCGGACTCCTTCTTCCCGTCCTTCGGCGCCTGCGGCGTCTTCGGGTCCATCCCGTCCGGCGGCGACTTGCCCGCGGGGTCCTGCGGCGGATTGTCCTTCGTCACCGGGTTGGTTTCATTCGCCGCGCCGGGCTTGGCGTCGGCCGGCTTCTTCGTGCCGTCGTCCCTGCCGGCCTCGGCCTTCGAGTCCTTCGGCGCGTCGCCCTGTTGACCGTCCTTCTGCTCGGGCGGCGGCTGGCCGTCCTGCGGTTGCGGCGGCGGGCGGTTCTCGGCGTCGAGCTTCTTCTGCTGCTCGGCCCGGTGCTGCTTCTCCTCCGTCTGCCGCCGCTCGCGCTGCTGGCCGAGCTGCTCCTTCGCATCGGGCTCGGACTGGGGCGCGGCCAGGCGGAGGCGGCGGGTGTCGGACCGGCCGACGTTCCCCGGCTGCGGCACCTCGCCCCACCCGCCCACCGGCTTCGTCTCGGTGCAGTTGTCGATCGCCTCGACCCAGAACTCGACGAGGTCGCCCTCCTTCGGCTCGTACCGGTCGCCCTCGGCGAACGTCAGCTTCGGGAGGTCGGCGGACAGCTTGAACCCGCCGGACGCGGAGAGGTCGGTCGGCCAGGTGCCGTCCTTCTCCCGGCGCAGGGACTGCGGCTTGCCGTCCCCCGGGTAGACCGGGGCGAGGTCGCGGCCGCCGACCCGCAGCCGGAGGCGGTACTTGTCGATCCCGAAGTCGTCGCCGATGGTGCCGTCGACCGCGAGCTGGCCGTTCGCCGGGGCGGTCGTCTCCGGCTCCTCGGGTTGCACGACCTCCACCCGCGGCGGCTGGTCGGAGTCGATGGCGATCTGAAACGCCGGCGGCTCGTTCTTCTCGCCGTTGACGGCGGTGAAGTGGAGGCGGTAGCGGGTGGCCTCGGTGGCGGTGAACCGGAACCGGGCGGCGTCGTTCCGGTCCGGCGGGGTGACCCCCACGACCGGGGCGAGGCCGGGTGCCTCGAACCGCATCCGGGCGTCGGCCACCTCCCGGTTCGCCCCGGCGGTCAGGGTGACCTTGGTCCCGCGGTACGCCCGCAGGTTCGGGTCGGTCGACTTCGCCGGCCGCAGCCGGGTGTACGCCGGGTACTCGTACTTCGCCTCGTAGTCGGTGAACAGCGGGAGCGACCGGACCGTCACCCGGTGCTCGGCGGTGACCGCGTCCCCGGCCGCGACCTTGTACCAGAACCCGTTCTGGACCAGGTACTCGGGCACCTTCAGCTGCCAGTCCCGGCTCGACTCCCCCTCCTGCATCGGCAGCTCGTCGTACTGCGGGTCGGCCGGGTTGTGCCGGATCAGCAGGCGGACCCGGTCCGGGGCGGACGCGGGCGGCACCTTGCCGCCGACCCGGACGGCGACGGTCACGGTCTGGCCGGCCGAGATGGTCGGGTCGGCCGGGTCCGGGCGGACGAGTTCGAGTTGGGTGCGGGTGGCGATCGGGTCGGACGAGAACGGGACGAAGGCCCGGCCGACGAGGGAGGCGAACTGGGTCGGGCGGAAGACGAAGAACAGGACGGCCAGGGCGACCAGGAAGGCGACGAGGACGCCGCCGGCGATCACGAGCCGGCGGTTGTCGACGGCCTGGTTCACGTCCGCGTCCCCGACCGCCCGGGCGGCCCGGGCGGACATGGCGGCCTTGACGGCCGGGCTGACCCCGCCGTTCTCCTGGGCGGCGACGTACCCGGTGACGCTGTTCTTGGCGTCCTCGATGGTGTCCTCGACCCGGGCGGCGGCGTACAGCGGGTTGATCCGCCGGCGGAGCGGGCGGGCGATCAGGAGGTACGCGGCGGCGGCGAGGACGAGGAGGAACCCGGCGAGGGCCAGCTGGCGGGCCCACTCGGGGAGGTTCAAATACTTGTCGAGGGAGATCATGGCGGCGGCGTACCCGGCGGTGAGGGCCGCCAGGGTGAGCCCGCCGAGGGCCAGGTCGTGGGTGCGGATCCGGGTGGTCGCCTGGGCGATCTGCTCGTCCACCTGGGACCCGAACTTCGCGGCGGGGTCGGGCTTCTGTTCGAGGACCGAGGCCATGTCTACCTCCGGGGCCGGGCGGGCGTGGCGGCCCGGCGTGGCGACTGCTCCGTCTGCCGAATTATAACCGCCGGCGGGGGCGGACGCCCGGGGTTTCGCACCCCCGGTGGCGCTTCCGTGTGGGAGGGCGAGGCTCCGGCCGAGCCTCCGCCCCGGCTCGGCGGGAGCCTCGCCCTCCCGCACCCAGCGACCCGCCCCCGGCACCTATCCGACGATCCACCCCCCGCGGCGGTTGTGGTCGGGGTTACAAACGGCCGCCGCAATCCCCGATCTCCGTCCCCCACCCCCTGACCGGGCGGGTAGAATGTCGGGGCCGCTTTCCGGGCTCGGGGTGTCGCCATGCTCACAGGCCAGACGATCGGCTCCGGCGCGTACCGGTTCGAGATCGAGGGCGAGCTGGGTAGTGGGGCGATGGGGACGGTGTACCGGGCGACCTTCCACAAGGACGGGAAGGTGCTGCCGGTGGCCCTGAAGTTCGTCGCCCTGGGGCTCCTCGGGAACGAGGGGGCGATGGCCCGGTTCGAGCGGGAGGCGAACATCCTCAAGCAGCTCAAGCACCCGCACATCGTCAAGCTGTACGCCACCGGGGCGTACCGGAAGGCCCCGTTCATCGCCATGGAGTTCGTCGACGGGGAGTCCCTGGACAAGGCCCTGGCCCGCCGCGGCCGGCTCGGGTGGGAGGAGGTCGTCGCCTACGGCCGGCACCTGTGCGAGGCCCTCCAGTACGCCCACGACACCGGGATCATCCACCGCGACCTGAAGCCGTCGAACCTGATGATCGCCTCCGACGGGGTGCTGAAGCTGACCGACTTCGGGATCGCCAAGGACACCGACGTGACCGCCCTGACCGGGCAGAACAGCACCATCGGCACCGCCGCGTACATGTCCCCGGAACAGTGCAAGGGGGACAAGAACCTGACCAACAAGTCCGACCTGTACTCGCTCGGGGTCGTGTTCTTCGAGCTCCTCACCGGGCGGAAGCCGTTCTTCGCCGAGACCACCGTCGACATGTTCCTGAAGCACGTCCACGAGAAGCCGCCGCGGATCGGGAAGCTGGTCCACGACCTGCCCGGGAAGCTGGAGGCCCTGATCCTGCAGCTGCTCGAGAAGGAGAAGCACGACCGCCCGACCGACGCCGCCTGGGTCGGGCGGATGCTGGCCGAGGTCCAGGAGGACGCCCAGGCCCGGCGGAGCGCCGGGCTCGGGGCCGTCACCGACCGCCGCGGGAAGACCCGGAACCTGGACGGGTCGACGCTGGACGACGCCGACCGGGACGCCGCCCGGGCCCTCCGCGGGAAGAAGAAGAAGGCGAAGAAGAAGGAGGAGGTGCCGCTCCTCCAGCGGCCGGCGGTGAAGGCCGCCGGGATCGGCCTGGTGCTCCTCGGGATCGCGGCCGGGGCGTTCCTCGCGCTCCGCCCGCCGTCCGCGGCGAAGCTGGCCCGGGAGGTGGCCGAGGCGTCCTCGGTCGACGACAAGCTGGCGGCCGCGACGAAGTACCTGGACCGGCACGGGGACACCCCGGGGGAGACGACCGACGAGGTCGCCCGCCAGTTCCGGGAGGCGTGGGTCCGGAAGCGGGAGGCGCAACTGGCGAACCGGCTCGGCCGGGGGATGCAGCGGCCGGAGGCGGAGGACGACGAGCCGGCGTACTCCGCCGCGTGGCAGGCGATGGAGGCCGAGCGGGCAGGGGCGGTGGGCTTGGCCGCGGACTTCTGGAACAAGGCGAAGGCCCGGTTCCCGGACGAGGCGAAGCTGCCGTTCACCCTGAAGGACGAGGTCCGGGCGAAGGCCCTGTGGGGGTGGGTGGCGGACAAGCGGCTGGCCGACATCCGGAAGGCCGGCGAGCTGGGCGCCACCCTCCGCCGGCAGGCGGCCGAGCGGCGGCTGAACGAGGCCCCGTTCAGCCCGGACCGGACGACCCCGGAGCCGCTCGCCCTGCGGGCGTTCCGGCTGGAGGAGTTCGGGGACCGGGACAAGGCCGGGGCGACGTGGGACCAGCTCGCCGCCCTGACCGAGAAGGAGCCGGACAAGCGGGAGTGGTTCCTGCTCGCCGCCCAGCAGCGGGCCGGCCGCCCGAAGGCGTCGGACGCGGCCGTCCGGGAGCGGGTCGGGCGGGTCGAGGCCCACCTGAAGGCGGCCGCCGACCCGGCCCAGGCCGCCCTCGTCCGGATCCACTGCCGGGACGTGACCGAGCTGTACGACGACGAGACCGACCCGCGGCTCAAGGATCTGGTCGACCAGGCCCGGAAGCTGGCGGCGACCGTCCCGAAGTCGTGACACCCAGAGTTAACTGCCGGGCGAACCGCGACCGTCGGGGAGCGGGTGTCACACGGACACCCGCTCCCCGACGGTCGCGGTTCGCCCGGCACACGGCCGTCTTCAACCGGGAGGCGTGTGACATGCCCGATCGGTCCCGCAGCGCGGCGGCGTTCGCCCGCGCCCGGAACGTCATCCCCGGAGGGGTGAACAGCCCGGCCCGGGCGTTCGGGGCGGTCGGCGGCACCCCGCTGTTCGTCGCCCGGGCCGACGGCCCGTACCTCTACGACCTCGACGGCCACCGGTACCTCGACTTCATCGGCTCCTGGGGGCCGATGATCCTCGGCCACTGCCACCCGGCGGTGGTCGAGGCGGCGACCCGGGCGGTCCGCAACGGGTCGAGCTACGGCGCCCCGTGCGAGGCCGAGACGGAACTGGCGGAGCTGGTCGTCGAGGCGGTCCCGTCGGTCGAGATGGTGCGGTTCGTGTCGAGCGGGACGGAGGCGGCGATGAGCGCCATCCGGCTCGCCCGCGGGTTCACCGGCCGCGACCTGGTGGTGAAGTTCGCCGGGTGCTACCACGGGCACGTCGACGCCCTCCTGGTGTCGGCCGGGTCGAGCGCCCTGACGCACGGGGTGCCGAACAGCCCGGGCGTGCCGAAGGGCTGCACCGACGACACCCTGGTGCTGCGTTACAACGACCCGCAGGGGCTGGCCGAGCTGTTCAAGGCGAAGGGCGACAAGGTCGCCGCGGTGATGCTCGAGCCGGTCGTCGGGAACATGGGGCTGGTCCCGCCGTCGGCGGAGTTCCGCACGGAGCTCCGCCGGCTGACGCACCAGCACGGGGCGGTCCTGATCTACGACGAGGTGATGACCGGGTTCCGCCTGGCCTACGGCGGGGCGCAGGAGCTGCTCGGCGACACGCCGGACGTGACCGCGTTCGGGAAGATCGTCGGCGGCGGGTACCCGGTCGGGGCGTTCGGCGGGCGCGCGGACATCATGAAGAAGGTCATGCCGGCCGGGCCGGTGTTCCAGGCCGGGACGCTGTCGGGGAACCCGGTGGCGATGGCGGCCGGGGTCGCGACGCTGAAGGAGCTGAAGGCGAACCCGCCGTACCGCCGGCTCGACGAACTCGGTGCTATGCTGGAGGCGGGGCTGCGGGCGGCCGCGACGGCCGCCGGGGTGCCGCACCGGGTGAACCGCGTCGGGAGCATGTGGACGCTGTTCTTCACCGGGACGCCGGTGACCGACCTCGACACCGCGAAGTCCAGCGACGCGCAGCGGTTCGGGCGGTTCTTCTGGGGGATGATGGACCGCGGGGTGTACCTCCCGTGCAGCCAGTTCGAGGCGGCGTTCCTGTCGACCCCGATGACCGAGGCCCACGTCACCGAGACCGCGGCGGCCGCCCGGGAGGCGCTGCGGGAGATCGCCGGGGGGTGACCCCCCTGGACCGCGGCCGTCCCGGCCGCTCTTCGCCGGACGAAATCAGCGGCCGGGACGGCCGCGGTCCAGGGAGCCGACCATGACTCTCCGCAAGGCCCTGCTGCTGGTCGGCGTCCTCGCCACGGTCGGGGTCGGGGCGTACGCCGCCTCCCGGTCGCCGTGGTTCCGGGCACTGCTCGCCCGGGACAGCGAGGACGCCGGCGAGGTCGCCCGGCTCGGCGGCAGGAAGCTCGACGTGGCCCCGCCGGCGGACACCGCCGCCGGGTGGTTCCAGTGGCGCGGCCCGACCCGCGACGGAAGGGCGCCGGCCGGCCCGTTCCGCGCCGACTGGGACAAGCGGCCGCCAACCCTCGTCTGGTCGCAGCCGTGCGGCGGCGGGTACTCGTCCTGCGCGGTCGTCGGCGGGCGGGTGTACACCCAGGACCGCAACGGCGGGGACGAGCGGGTCGTGTGCCTGGACGCCGAGACCGGCAAGCCGGTCTGGGAGTACGCCTACCCGGCCGACTACGCCGGGACCGACGGCAACTTCGCGGTCGGCCCGCGGGCCACCCCGGCGGTCGCCGGCGGCCGCGTCTACACCGTCGGCGGGGCCGGCAAGCTGCTCTGCCTGGAGCCGCCGGCCGCGGCCGGCGGGTCGCCGCGGGTCGTCTGGCAGCACGACCTGCTGTCGGAGTTCGGGGCGAAGATCCCGCAGTGGGGCGTGGCCGGGTCGCCGCTGGTCGAGGGCGACCTGGTGGTGGTCCAGCCGGGCGGGAAGAAGGGGTCGGTGGTGGCATTCGACCGGGCGACCGGGGCGGTGCGGTGGGCCGCCGGCGACCACCCGCCGAGCTACAGCTCGCCGGTCGCGGCCGAGGTCGGCGGGCGGCGGGTGGTGTTCGCGGTCACCCAGACGGCGGTCCTGGCCATCCGCCCCGAGGACGGGCGGGTGACCGGCGAGTACCCGTGGAAGCCGGTGCCGGAGGTGAACGCCGCCACCCCGCTGGTGGTCGACGGGTACGTGTTCGTCTCGTCCGCCTACAAGATGGGGTGGGTGCTGCTCCGGGCCGACCCGGACGGCGGGCTGGTGAAGGTGCGGGAGCGGCGCGGGGCGAAAGCGTTCCAGAGCCACCACAGCACGGCGGTGTACGCGGACCGCCACCTGTTCGGGTTCGACGGGGAGCGTGGGGGGGCCCGGTTGCGGTGCCTGAACCTCGACACCGGGGCGGCGAACGAGGAGTGGGAGGCGGACGGGGTGGGGAAGGGGACGGGGACGGTGATCCTGGCCGGCGGCCACCTCGTGATCCAGACGGAGCGGGGCGAGCTGTGCCTGGTCGAGGCGAACCCGAAAGAGTTCCGGCCGGTGGCGGCCGTGCCGCGGGTGCTGAGCGGGAACAACAACTGGGCGACGCCGGCGCTCGCCGACGGCCGGCTGTACCTGCGCGACGAGCAGAAGGTGGTGTGCTACGACGTCCGGCCGTGACCGGCCCGGGCGAGCGTCGGGGCGCAAGCCCGGCGTGCCCTCCCGACCCACGCCGGGCTTGCGCCCCGTCGCTCACCTTGCCCGGTGCATGCGGGCGGTGTGATACCGAATCCCTGCGATTCCTTACCATGAGCGGTAACCACCCGCGGGGGGAACTCCGGTGCGACGACTCCCGGTGATCCGCCACCGCACCGCCCGTCAGGCGTGGGCCGAGTGCCGGGCGTGCCGGCGCCCGGTCGTGAAGGCCCGGTGGCACCCCCCGGCTGGCCGACGGCCAGCGGTCCGCCCCGTTCGGCCTGACGAAGCGGCCCCCGGACGGCGGGCTGTGGACCGGCCCGAAGGTGGCCCCCGACACCTGGGGGCGGTGGTGCCGCACTCCCCGCCCCCGTGCACCCCGGAACTCCAGCCGGTCGAGGCGTTCCGGCCGCTCGTCCGGGAGGCCGTGGCGGCTCGGTCGATCCGCCCGGTCGACCGGCTCCGGGCCGTCCGGCGATCCCGGCTGGCGGACCCGGCCCAGAACCCGAGGCCGGGTCCGCCAGCCGTCGGGCGCCACCAGACACGGCGCCCGGAACGATGACGATCCGACCCGATCCGGTCTGACCGGTCGCGGCGAGACGGGACATCGATCACCCGAGGGCGGCGAGCAACTCCCCACGGCCGAAGCCGACGACGCCGGTGACGGCGTCGGCCGCCCCGGAGTAGACCAGGTACTCGTCGCCGGCCTCCACGATCCCGGTCGGGAACACCACCCCGCCGACGAACCCGGTCCGCTCGAACTCGGCCTCCGGGACCATCACCGGTTCCGCGGTCCACTTCCGCACGCGCGACGGGTCGTCCGCGTCGAGCAGCAGCAGCCCCGCCGTGTACTCCCCGACCTCTCCCGGCCGGGTCGGGTGGCGGTTCCCGTGGTACAGCTCCAGCCACCCGCCGTCGACCCGGACCGGCGGGCACCCGGCCCCGACCCGCCCCGACTGCCAGGCGGCGCCGGCGAGCGCCAGCGGGGCGTGCCGGCCCCAGTGGAGGAGGTCCGGCGACCGCGCCGCCCACATCTCCGGCCGGGTGAACGGCGTCCCGCACACCGGCCGGTGCAGGCACGCGTACTCCCCGCCGACCCGCTCCGGGAACAGCACCACGTCCTTGTTCTCCGGGCAGAATGCGACGCCGTGGCGGGTGAACGTCCGGAGGTCGGCGGTCGACGCCACGGCCGTCGCCGGGCCGTGCCGCGACACCGCGACGTAGGTGAACACGAACCGCCCGTCGAGCGGCGTCACCCGCGGGTCCTCGACGCCGAACTCCTCCACCTCGCCCTCCGGCCGGAAGGTCACGCCGGTGACCTCCCGCACGGCCCGCCCGTCGGCGGCGAGGCGGACCACCCGCAGGTGCGAGGTGAACGTCAGCCGGACCAGGCCGGTCGCCCGCACCTTCACCACCCGCGGGTCGATCGGCTCCAGCTCGCTGACCGGCACCCAGTCGACGACGATCGCGCCGTCCTCCCAGCGGGGGAGGGCGGTGAAACCGGCCCTCCGCTCCCGCGGCCGCTCCGCCACCCGCACCAGCAGCACGACCTCGCCCCCGACCCGCGCCGCCCCGGGGTTGAACGCCCCGACGACCTCGAAGTCCGGGCGCGTCGGCGGCACGTCCTCCGGGCCGATGAGCCGCTGCGTGAAGAGTCGGCGGACGGTCATCGGTCGCCCCCCGTGAGGTGGGCGAGGCGGTCCGCCTCGCACGCCACGGCCAGCGACTCACGGCCGTTCTCCTCGGTCACCGTTCGGCGGTGGCCGCGGTCGCGGACCCACGCCACCTGGTCGGCCATCGCCGCCCGCAGGAGCTCGCCGTAGACGTGCCCCTTCGCCCGCCCCTCGCCGTACGACAACTCGACGACCTGGTAGGCGTCGATGTCCTGGCCGCGGCCGCGGCACGCCCGGTCCTTGCCGCCGTAGCCCGCGGTCACGTCGAGCCGCGCCCCGGGGAACAGGTCGCACAGCTCCCGCGTCTGCTTCTCGTCGAGCAGCGCGTGGATCCGGGCCCGGGTCGGCACCCACTCGTGGAGCGTCACGTCGCCGCGCTCGAACACGAGCCGCAGCTCCTGCCGGTCCATCCGCCCCGTCTGGTGGAACCCGTGGACGAAGTTCACCCACCCGGCCCCGTACCGCACGGTGCAGCCGACCTGCTCCTCGATCGCGGTCCCCGGCCGCACCCCGACCTGCGCCGCCTCGACCCGCCCCGGCCCGAGCCACCCGGCGAACAGGTCGAAGAAGTGGACCCCGTGCTCGACGAAGATCCCGCCGGACTTGGAGCGGTCCCAGAACCAGTGCTCGGCGGGGAGGTTCTCGTCGGACGCGAGGTTCAGGAACGACCCGTGGAGGAACTCGCCGAGGACCCGCGTCTCGACCAGGCGGCGGACGGCCGCGGACACCGGGTTGTACCGCTGCATCAGGTTGGCGACGAGGAGGCGGTCGCGGCGGCGGGCGAGGGCGACCATCTCGTCTGCCTGGGCGACGGTCAGGGCGAGCGGCTTCTCGCAGACGACGTGCTTGCCGGCGTCGAGCGCGGCCAGCGCCTGCGGGTGGTGGAGGAACGGCGGGGTGGCGATGTACACCAGGTCGACGTCGTCCCGGCGGAGGACAGCGTCGACGTCCTCGACGTTCTCGACGCCGAACCGGGCGGCGGCGGCGAGGGCGGCCGGGCGGTGGGTGCCGGCCATCCCGACGAGGGTGACCCCGGGGACCTGGGTGAAGTGCTGGAGGGCGAACAGCCCGAACCCGCCGCACCCGACCACCGCCAGGCCGATCCGCTCCGCGCTCATGGGCGGCCTCCGTTCCATTTGGGGGAGGGGCTGCACCCGGCGTGCCGGCGCGCGGTGTGCAGCCCGTCCGCCGGACCGACACCATGCGGGAGGATACGCCGATGGGAGCGGATGACAAGAACCGGCAGGGCTCGACCGGCACCGGCCGGGACGCCGGCGGGCGGCCGGTGGACCAGTCCGGGGTCGAGAAGCCGGAGACGACGGGGGCGGAGGAGTGGGGCGAGCGGCTCGACACCGGCAAGACGATCGCCCGCGGCGGGAAGACGGACGGCCCGGTCCCTGGGGCCGAGCCGTCGTCCGGGACGGGTGAGGAGCCGTAGCGCGGTTCTTCCCCCTCGGGGCTTGACGCCCGGCCGCCGGGGCGGAACATCTCCGGAACCCCGACCCGGTTCCGGAGGTTCGCCCCGTGAGTCCCGCCGCGTACCGCTGGGCCGTCGTCGGCATGCTCTGGTTCGTGTGCCTGTTCAACTACGCCGACCGGCAGGCCATCAACTCGGTGTTCAAGGCGCTGGAGTCCGAGATGGGCCTGTCGAAGGCCGAGCTCGGGGTGGTCGGCGGCGCCTTCATGTGGGTGTACGCGGTCGTCCTCCCGTTCGCCGGCCTGGTCGGGGACCGGTTCAGCCGGAAGGGGCTGATCCTCGGCGGCCTGGTGTTCTGGTCGGTCGTCACCCTGGCGACCGGGTTCGCCCAGAACTACTGGCAGTTGGTCCTGTGCCGGGCGCTGGAGGGGCTGGGCGAGGCGTTCTACTTTCCGGCGTCGATGTCGCTGGTCAGCGACTACCACCGGCGGGAGACCCGGTCCCGGGCGATGGCCCTGCACCAGTCGAGCGTGTACGTCGGGACGGTGGCCGGCGGGGTGGTGGCCGGGTACTGCGCCGACCAGTTCGGGTGGCGGAGCGGGTTCTACCTGTTCGGCGGAGCCGGGATCCTGCTCGCCGCGGTCCTGCTGCTCACCCTCCGCGAACCGGAGCGCGGGGCGGCCGACGACACCCCGCCGGCCCCGGCCGAGCCGGGTGACCTGGCCCGGGGGGTGCGGGAGGTGCTGTCCACCCCGATGGCGCTGGTGCTGCTCGCGGTGTTCATCGGGACGGTGTTCGTCGGGTCGATCTTCCTCACCTGGATGCCGTACTACCTGTCCGACCAGTTCGGGATGAGCCTGACGATGGCCGGGCTGAACGCGACGATCTGGATCTCGGTGGCGTCGGTCCTGGGGGTGGTGGTCGGCGGGTGGCTGGCCGACGGGTGGGTGCGGCGGACGGCCCGCGGGCGGGTGCTGGTGCAGGCGGTCGGTTTGTTCGGCGGGGCCCCGCTGATCTTCCTCGCCGGGTGGACCCGGGACTCGACGGTGCTGGTGTTCGCCCTGGCCGGGTTCGGGTTCTTCAAGGGGCTGTACGACTCGAACACCTGGGCGGCGCTGTACGACGTGGTCCACACCCGCCGACGGTCGACCGCCCTCGGCCTGGTGAACGGGATCGGGTGGTTCGTGGGCGGGGCCCCGGCCCCGGTGCTGATCGCCCTGTCGGCCGACCGGATCGGGTTCGGGCCGAGCATCAGCGCGGTGTCGGCGGTGTACCTCCTGACCGGGACGCTGCTGGTGGTCGGGGCACTCGTGTACCTGCCGCGCGGCCCGACCGTCGCCCCCGCGCCCGACCCGGAGAAGGACGACTCCTGGTGACCGGCCCGGTCCGGGCGGTTCACCCGCCGGGGTCGGGCCGAGCGCCCCGCCGCACGGGTCGCAAACCAGTTCGGGTGGGTGCGGTTCAACCCGGACGCGACCACCTTCCGCTGGTTCTGCTCGAAGTCCGACGGGGGCGTTCAACGCCGACGGGCTGTGCCCGGCCGGCCCGCGGCGCGGGCTTGACCGGGTCGGCGGTGGTCGCCAGAATAGCTGGACTCCGGCGGCCGGATTACCCGGTAGTGTAACGGTAGCACAAGAGATTTTGGTTCTCTTTGTCTAGGTTCGAATCCTAGCCGGGTAACTAAAGCAGCCCCTGGTTTTGCCAGGGGCTGCTTCATCTCGCACCATCGCCTACACGTCATCGGAAAGTCGATTTGTAGCCTATCCGTAGCCAATCGCGGTCGTACTGGTGCGCGCTAGACTAACCCGCCCCGTCCCCGGCCTTCCCCTTCGGCTTCGGGGCGAGGATCCCTTGCATCGCGTCGGCGGCGGTCTGCTGGCCGCGGTCGATCGCGTGGGCGTAGATGTCGAGCGTGACCGCGGCGGCCGAGTGCCCGAGCCGGGACTGCACCGTCTTCACGTCCACCCCGCTCGCGAGCAGCAGCGACGCGGAGGCGTGGCGGAGGTCGTGGAACCGGAACTTCAGTCCGGCCCGCTTCAGGATCGGGGCGAAGGAGTGGCGGTAGACATCCGACTTCCGGAGCCACTGGCCCCGCCGCGACCCGCAGAAGACGGGGGTGTCCGGGGTGCAGCGCCCCTCGGCCAGCATCGCCCGCCGGTGTTCGGCTAGTGCAGTCTCAACCGACCGCCTGTGAAAGCTCGGTTGCCCCTCTACTTTGAGGGGATGGAACCACCGCTGTTCGTTCGGGAGTTGACCGCCGCCGAGCGGGACGCCCTCCGCAGAGGTCTCCGGTCGCCCGTCGCGTTCACCCTCCGCCGGTCCCAGATCCTGCTGGCGAGTGCGGCCGGGCAGGAGGCGTCCCAGATCGCGGCCGCTCTGGGGTGTGCGACCCAGACGGTGCGGGACGCCATCCGGGCGTTCCACGCCGGCGGGACGGGGTGTTTGGCCGCCAAGCCGACGGCCCCGAAGACCACCCACCCGGCGTGGCCTCGGACCCGAGACGACGACCTCAAGGCCTTGCGCCACCAGAGCCCCCGCACGCTCGGCAGGGCGACCGGCCTGTGGACCCTGGCCCTGGTCGCCGAGGTGTGCCATCAGAAGGGGTGGACGGCCCGGGTGCTATCGGCCGAGGCCATCCGCCGGGCACTCCTCCGCCTGGGGGTCGGGTGGAAGCGTGCCAAGCACTGGGTCACCAGCCCGGACCCCGAGTACGCCGAGAAAAAAAGTTACGGGACCGGCTGATCGCCCAGGCGGCGAAGCATTCCGACTGGGTGCTGGGGTTTCAGGACGAGTGCTGGTGGAGTCGGCTCGCCCAGCCGAACCGGTCGGCCTGGACCGCTGCCCCGCTCCGGCTGATCCCACCGACCAAGGGCAAGGGGGACGGGCCGGCCGCCGTGGCGTGCTACGGGGTGCTCCGGCAGGATACGGGCGGGATGATGCTCCGGTTCGTGGACGGGCGGCCGGTCGGCCAGGTGACGGAGGACTTCCTCGGGTGGGTGTGCGAGACGCTGGCGGGCGAGGGGAAGACGGTGTTCGTGCTGGTGTGGGACAACGCCGCCTGGCACGTCAGCCGGCGGGCCCGGGCCTGGATCGGCCGGCACAACCGGCGGGCACGGAAGGCGGGCGGGTGCCGCATCCGGTGGTGCGGGCTGCCGATCAAGGCTCCGTGGCTGAACCCGATCGAGCCGAGATGGATGCGCGGCAAGCGGGCCATTGCCGAGCCGGACCGGAAGCTCACCGCCGCCGAGGTCAAGGAGCGGGTGTTCGCCCACTTCGGCACCAAGCCCACCGACCCGCTCAAACAGGCAGTCGGTTGAGACTGCACTAGCCAATACCGCCATCGCGGCTGACCTCCGGGTCACCCGGCCCACGGTCGGGAAGTGGCGGCAGCGGTTCCTCGACAAGCGACTGGACGGGCTGACCGACGGGCCGCGACCCGGCCCGCCCCGGGCCATCACCGACGCCCAGGTCGAGGACGTGGTCACCCGGACGCTCGAGTCCGAGCCGGCGGACGCCACCCACTGGAGCACCCGCGGGATGGCCGACGCCACCGGCCTGTCCCAGACCGCCATCTCCCGGATCTGGCGGGCGTTCGGCCTGCAACCCCACCGGCCCGTACTTCGTGGGGAAGGTCCGGGACGTGGTCGGCCTGTACCTGCACCCGCCCGACCGGGCCGTCGTGTTCAGCGTGGACGAGGAGTCCCAGGTCCAGGCGCTGGGCCGGACCCAACCGGTCCTCCCGATGACCCCCGTCCAGGCCGAGCGGGGCACCCACGACTACGTCCGGCACGTCGCTCTTCGCCGCCCTGGACGTGGCGACCGGGAAGGTGATCGGGCGGTGCCACCGCCGGCACCGGCGCCAGGAGTTCGTCACGTTCCTGGCCGGCATCGACGGGGCGGTCCCCGGGGAGGACGGGGTGGGCGTCCACCTGGTCCTGGACAACTACGCCACCCACAAGACCCCGGCGGTGAGGCGGTGGCTGGCGAGGCACCCGCGGTTCGTGGTCCACTTCACCCCGACGAGCGGGTCGTGGCTCAACCAGGTCGAGCGGTTCTTCGCCGAGATCACCGAGAAGCGGATCCGCCGGGGGGTGTTCAAGACGGTCGAGGCTCTGGAGCAGGCGATCGAGTCGTACCTGGCCGAACACAACGCGAACCCCAAGCCGTTCAAGTGGACGGCAACCGCCGACCTGATCCTCCGCCGGGTCGAGGACGTTTGTAAACGAACTCGCAACTCAGGACACTAGGGAGTCGGAGGGGGAGGGTGAACACCAACCCGGGCGGGAGCGGGTCGCGGTCACTCGGGCGACCACCGGTGTCAGTCGGGGGTGGACCCTGGTTCCCTCCCCTGCCCCTGACCATCCCCACGGTCGCTCCCGTTGTCATCCCGATTACCGCGACCACCGGTGTCAGAAACTGTTCCTGAAGCGGCATCTGTCGCCGAGGCGCGGGCCGCCACGGGGGGCGGCCCCTACGGAACGCCTGCGTCGGTAGGGGCCGCCCCCCGTGGCGGCCCGCGCCTGACTGCCAACCACCTTTTGGAACGGTTTCTCAGTCGGGGGCGGGCCCCGGTTGGTTCACCCCGTCCTGACCACCCCTACTGTCATTCCTACTGCCGCTCCCGTTGGCGCTCCTATTCCGTCGACTCGGCCTGGGGTAGGGCCGGTGCCCGCGACCGGCCGGACCGGCCTCTACGGGGCCGC
Source organism: Isosphaera sp. (assembly GCA_013822345.1). Lineage (GTDB taxonomy): Bacteria > Planctomycetota > Planctomycetia > Gemmatales > Gemmataceae > Gemmata. The sequence goes on along the minus strand of PNKH01000077.1, from coordinate 7,540 downwards.
CAGGGGCCTCCGGGGCGACCCCGGGGACCGGCGGCCGCGGGGAGCGGGATCCGGCCCAAACAAGCCCCGCCCCCGACTGACGCCGGTGGTCGCCCGGGCGACCGCCCCGCGGCCGCCCGGGGCCCGCTCGGCCCGCCAGACATTCCGGGCCGTCGAAGTTCAGCGAGTTGACCAGCACGGAGGCGTCGGCGGCGGCCACCCGCTCGGCCGGGAACGGGGCCAGCATCCGGAGCCGTTCGTCCGCCGGGGTGTCCGGGCCCAACCAAACCGCGAACCGGTCCGGTGTGATGATCGCCGGCGTCCGGTCGTGCCGCCCGGCCACCCGGGGGGTCCGCCGCAGTGGCCAGGACCGCGCCTGTCCGCAGCGGCTTGCCGTCGCCCCGCCGGCAGGTCCACCCCCCAGCGAACGCGAACGCCCGACCGCGAACAACATCTCTTGCGCCCCCACCGAGCCGTGCGGTTGACAGGAGGTTACCCCCCCGATACATTGTCTGAACGACGCTTGAACACTGTGTGGGCATCAGGTCCGTGAACCCGGGGCTGTCCGGAGTTTGCGGCACACGTCCCGCGCGTCACGCACCCGGCCCTTCCCCGCCCTCGCCTTCCTTCCACCACCCACCCGGGAGTCTCGCCCGTGACCACCACCCGCCGCACCCGGTTCGCTCTCGAGGAACTCCAGCCCCGCGATGCCCCGGCGGTCCTGGCGTACGACGCCCCGGTGGGCAACGGGGCGGACGTCATCACCGTCCGGCTAAACGGCAACAGGTTCGAGATCCTCAACGACGGGGCCGTCGTCAAGAGGCAGAACGCGAACAACGTCGACTCGATCCGGATCACGGGGGCGGCGGGCGAGGGCGACTCGCTGGTGGTGGACTACTCGCCCGGGGCCTTCGCGCAGACGGTCCAGTTCACCGGCGGGGCGACCGGGGCGGCCGGGACGGTTACCCGGGTCGGCGGGACCGTCGCCCTCGACTTCAGCGCCTCCGCCCGGGCGATCACCGCTACCATCCGGCTGAACACGACGACCGTGACGTTCGCCGGCGGGGGCGGGGTGTCCGTCGTGGGCACGGTGTCGAGCGTCACCGGCACGAGCGGGAACGACACCTTCATCGACAACACCCCGATCGAGCTGCTGACGCTGAACGGCGGCCTGGGCAACGACATGTACCGGCTCGCCCCGGGGAGCGATGTCACCATCACCGACGACGGCGGGGACGACACCCTCGACTTCGGGTCGAGCGACCAGGGGATTACCGCGACCGTGGGGACGACCGCCACGATGGTGACGGACCTGGACGGGCGGGTCTTCTTCTCGGGGACCATCGAGGCGCTCCTCGGGACCCGCTTCGATGACAGGTTCACCGACACCGCGGAAGTGGACCTGCTCTTCGCCGGGGGCGACGGCAACGACACCTACGACCTGCAGCCGGGGAGCCGCATCACGATCGTCGAGGGCAACGGGAACGACTCCATCCGCCTGACCCGCGGCCGGTTCGGGGTGAACGCGAACCTGGCCAACGGCGTGATCACGGACACGAACGGCAACCAGGTGTTGATCGTCGGCGGGCAGGTCGAGAACCTGGACGGGACCGTGTTCGCCGACACCATCGTCGGGAGCGCGGCCGACAACGTCCTGTTCGGCGGGGGCGGGAACGACGTGCTGAACGGCGGGGCCGGGAACGACACCTACGTCCTGGTGGCCGGCGGGACCGACGTGATCACCGATACCGGCGGGGTCGACACCCTCGACTTCTCGCGGACGACGGCGTCGGGGGTGAACGTGGACCTGTCCCGGACGAACGGGTCGGCCCAGAACATCGCCCCCGGCGCCAGCCTGGCCCTCAACGGGGTGATCGAGCGGGTCATCGGGACCAACCAGGACGATGTCCTGACCGGCGGGGCCGGGGACGACACCCTGATCGGCCTGGGCGGGGACGACCGGCTCATGGGCCAGTCCGGGAACGACCTCCTGTTCGGCGGGGCCGGGGACGACGACCTGAACGGTGGCCCCGGGCGCGACATCCTGGTGGGCGGCCCCGGGGCGGACCGGCTGAAGGGAGACGCCGGGGAGGACATCCTGATCGCCGGGTTCACCGCCTACGACGCCGGCCCCGTGGACCTGGTCGCGTGGACCGCCATCCAGGAGGTGTGGGTCGGGCCGGACACCACCGCGGCCCGGGTGGCGGCGATCCGGGCCGGGGTCGGGCCGCTGGGGATGTTCCGGCTCCGGGCCGGGGCCCCCGGGCAGACGGTGTTCGACGACGGGAACCCTGACACCCTGACCGGCGGGCAGTCGGCCGACTGGTTCTTCGCCCGGGTCCCGGGCAACGACACCATCACCGACAAGGACGACACCGAGTTCCTCAACGATCTGGGGTAGCCGGGCGGAGGCCCCTGGCGACCTCGGCGAACCCCGGGAGCTGCCGGACCGCGGCCAGCTCCGGGTCGGTCCGGACCAGGTCGTGGTCCGCGTACCCGGCGGCCAGCGCGGCCTTGAGTGCGGCGAGCGCCGACTCGGCGTACCCGGCGGCGAGCCTCTGGTCCTCCGGGGTCGCCCCCCCGCCACCGTCCCCCGCGAACTCCGCGGCGACCGCGAGCACGCACGCGGCGTGGTACAGGAGGAAGGCGCTGTCCGGGGCCTGTTCGCGCACCCGGGCGGCCGCCTTGGCGGCGTCGGCGTGGCGGCCGGCCCGCGCGAGGTGGAGCCCGGCGGTGATCTGGAGGACAAAGTCCCGCGGGTTCCCGGCGGCCAACGGCTCGATCACCCGCACCGCCGCCTCGTACTCCTTCCGGGCCTCGGCCGGCCGCTTCTCCGCCCGGAACACGTCCCCGAGCCGGGCGTGGGAGGTGGCGAGGTCCGCCTGGTACTGGGGCAGCCCCGGGCCGGCCTTCGTGATGGCCCCGGCCAACCGGACCGCCTCCAGGGCGTGGGCCCGGGCGCCGGACGCGTCACCCCCCTCCAGGTGCCAGCCCGCCAGCCGGTAGTGGGACACCCAGACGTCCCGGGCCGCGGACGCGCGGGGGGCCGCGGCCAGGAGGTCCTTCCGCAGGCTCAGGGCCCGCTCGTAGAGCGCGCCCGCCGCCGCCCGGGGACTCACGTTGCCCAGTTTGACCAGGACCTGGGCCAGGTCGACCTTGGCCTTCTGGTCGTCCCCCGCGGCGCCGGCCTCCCGGATCGTCCGGGCCTCCTCGTAGTGCCGGCGGGCGGTGGCCCGGTCCCCGGTCGAGTTGGCCAGGTCCCCGAGCTTGACCTCGACCACCGACAGGTTCCGCCGGGCCGCGAGGTCGCCGGGGTTCGCCTCCGCCTGCCGGCGGACGATCCGGGCGAACTGCTCGTAGCTCCGGCGGGCCAGCGCGACGTCCCCGAGCCGCTGGGCCAGGTCCCCGAGCCGCCGGTGCCCCTCGGCCATCCGGACGTCGAGTGCCCCGTCGTCCGCCGTCGCCGGGACCTTCTTCAGCCCGTCGAGGGCGAGGGTCAGGAGCTCCTTCCGCAGTTGCTGGGTGCCGGGGGCGTCGAGCTTGTCTTGCACCCGGGTGACCAGACCGCCGAGGGCGTCGAGGGCCGCCTCCCGCTCGGCCGCGGCGGCGGCCGCCCAGCCGTCGGCCCGGCGGTGCGCGGTCACGGCCTCGACCCGGGCGGCCTCGGTCTGCTTCAGCGCGGCCTCGGCCCCCGCCTCGGCCGCCCGGGCGGCGGCCTCGTTCCGCTCCGCGATCCCCTTCTGCCGCTCGGCCTCCCCCAGGGCCGCCACGACCTCCCGCTTCTCCGCCCGCACCAGGAGGGCGGCCGCGGTCGACCCGACGGCCACGGTGGTGAGCAGGACGAGCACGGCGGCGGACAGGGCGGCCACCCCCGGGTTCCGCCGGGCCCACCGCCACGCCCGCTCCGCCCGCCCGACCGGGCGGGCCACGACCGGCTCCCCGGCCAGGTACCGGCGGAGGTCGGCGGCCAGGTCGGCGGCCGAGGCGTACCGCCGGGCCGGGTCCTTCTCCACGCACTTCAGGCAGATCGTCTCCAGGTCCAGGGGGGTGTTCGGCTGGAGGCGGCCGGGCGGGACCGGCTCGGTCCGGAGGACGGCCATGACCGTGTACATGGGGGTGGGTCCGTCGAACGGGGCCCGGCCGGTGAGCAACTCGTAGAGGATCGCCCCGAGCCCGTACACGTCGGTCTGCGGGCCGATCAGGTCCTGCCGCCCGGCCGCCTGCTCCGGGGCCATGTAGCTCGGGGTGCCGACGAGGGTGCCGGCGCGGGTCCGGCCGGAGTCCGTCTCCAGCCGCTTGGCCAGCCCGAAGTCGGTCACCTTCGGGGCCCCGCCGGCGGTCAGCAGGACGTTCGCCGGCTTCAGGTCCCGGTGGATCACCCCCTTCTCGTGGGCGTAGTGGACGGCCCGGGCCATCGCCTCGACCAGCCCGGCCGCCTCCCGCGGGTCGACCGGCCGGCCCCCGGCCTTGTGCGCCAGGCTCCCGCCGTCCACGAACTCCAGGGCGATGAACGGCAGGTCGCCGTGCTCCCCGACCTCGTAGAGCTGGACGATGTTCGGGTGCTGGAGGCTGGCGACGACCTGGGCCTCGGCCCGGAACCGGGCGAGGTGGTCGGCGGGGGCGTGGGCCCCGGCCAGGATCATCTTGATGGCGGCGAGCCGGTCGAGGCGGGTGTGCCGGGCCTTGTACACCACCCCCATCCCCCCGTGCGCGACCACCCCGAGCAGCTCGTACCCGCCCAGGGCGGTGCCGGCCGCCAGCGGGGCGACCGCGGCCCGGGGCGCGACCCCGGTGACCTCGGCGGAGTGGGCGGTCACGGGGGGCGGGCAGCCGTCCGCCGGTGGCCCGGGGTCCGGCCCGCGGCCGGGGTGGAGGGAGAAGACCGTCCCCCCGAACCGGGCGGGGGACGGGGTCGGGGGTGGCTCGACGGGCGCCGAGCCGCCGGGCGACAGGCTCGCGACGCCGGCCTGGATCAGGTCCCGGAGCCGCAGGTACGCCCCGTCGATGTGGCTCAACTCCGACGCCAGTCGGTCGCGGTCGGGCCCGTCGCCCGTCAGGAACTGGTCGCGGTCGGGCGGCGCGCCGTCGGTCAGGAGGGCCTCGTGCCACGCCGCGTCGTAGCGGGCCCAGGCGGGTCCGAAGGGCGTCCCGGAGGACAGGTCGATCGTCTGCTCGGGTTCGGCAGGGGGCATGACGGACCTTCGGGGTAGAGTTTGAATTACACTCTACCCGATTCCCCGTCGGTCGACCACCCGAGGGGACCCGTCGGCTCGCCCCGACATCCCGAACGTGGACGGTGGTCGGAGGCGGAGGGCGCCGCGCCGGGCTCGGCTGCGGTCGGCCCGCGCCCGGGGCCGACCGGCCGATCGGTTCTTCGTCCGTCCGGGGAGGTTGTTGCACCTCGGCGTCGTTTCGGTATGCTCATTCCGGGTGCGCACACCGGAACGATACTCCCGCCCCGGCATCCGCACGACCCGGGGTTACCTCAACCCGGGTCATGCCGCCTTCGATTCATGGGGGTGGTGGTCCGTCGGGTTCCGGGCGCCGGGACCGGTGGTGAGGTCACGGGCAGCTCGCCCGGGCCGACGGGGATCAGCCCCTGTTCGACCGGGGGTGGGGCCTCGGCGGCAATCGAGTCCCGGCGGCCCGACCGCGGGCCGCGCTCGCACCCGCCCGGGAACTGGAGGTCAGCGTGGAAACTTACCAGATCGACCTGAGGCCGACGATCACCCCGCTGGTCCAGGAGTTGTTGGCCCCCCTGGAGGCCAGACTCGCGCGGTTGGAGCGCCTGGTCGAGGAGCAACACCGGCTCCTGGAGAGGTTGTCCGCGGGGGAGGCCAAGCCCGAGAGCGGCCGTCCGTCCTGAGCCCCCGGTGTGCGTGCCGAGCCGTGCCCGGCCCATCCGGTGGGACGAGAGACCCCGGCGGCGGCGCGGCCGATTCGGCCGGCGGCTGGGCGAACCCCCACCCGTACAGCTCGTCGTACCGGAGCCGAGCCGCCGGCCCGGAGCGCACGGACCCGGGGGCAAGTGCTTCGGCCCGAGCCGCGCCTCGTCCTCCGCCCACACCTTGGCCGCCGTGCCGGGAAACGTCGCCACAGCCGGGCGATCGACCGGGGAACCTGTGATGAACCGGAGGCCCAGGCCCACCGTCGCCGGGCATGGGATACACCGGTGGGATACCGGTAGACCTGATTCGGCATGCCCACCCGGAGAGGGGCTTCGAGCTAACCCGAGACGGGCTCCAGGCGGCCGGGCCGGTCGATGCCCGGTTCGTCGCCGGTTGCCGCCCGGGACGGTCGACTCCCGAGCCCCCGGCGGTGCGACCGCGACCCGGGCCGAAATGGTGCATTCGGGGTGTTTTCTTTTCGACATAGCGGCGACCCCGGCATTCGCGATTACCGCCCCCCCGTGCCCACCGCCGCCCGCCCGACGGGAAGCACCCTGGGGCCGATCGCCGCCCAGAGGCCGCCAGGGGCTTCCGGGCGGGCCTTCGGAGGCCCTAAACCCTCACCGGCCGCGGCGGGGTCGAATTGTTTGGCGTCGCCAAGTAAACGGCCCGCACCCCCGCGCGGAAGGGGACGCCGCCGGAAACTTGCGTGAAACCCAGCAACTTCTCCCGTCAAACCCGCCGGGTGTCAAACCGACTCCCGCCTGGAGGCCCGCCCCCCCGGCCGATTGACAGGCTACTATCAGAACGAAAGCTGCAGGTTACCGGGGAGTGTGGGAGGGGAGACGTTCGCGGCGGACCCGCGCCGTCGGCCCCGGGGGGGAGGGTAAGTCCGCCCGGCGGACCCCACCTGACCGTCACCCCGCCGAGCGGCACTCACCCCACACGACCGCTTCCCGCGTCCGACTACCACCGGGGTCAGTCGGGGGCGGGGCTCGGTCGGGCCCCCGACCCCGGCCCCATGACGCCGGCGCCGGGGTCGGGGCCGGAAGTCGGCGGGGCCGGTGCGGCGGCCATGAGCCCGCCCCCGACTGACCCCGGTGGTCGGACCGACCCGAGCCCGAGCCGGGAGTCCCGCGCCCCGCGGCCGTTCCGGCTCGGACTCGGACCCGGACCCGGATTACCGCGGTCACTCGGTAGATAGAAAGTAGGGGGGTCATCAGCACCCCCCTCAGGCCCGCCCCGACCGACCCCGCCGACCCCGGAGTAATACCAACGGGCCCGGAACCGGCCGGGGCGCACGGCCCGCACCCCCGGCCGCGGGCGAACCGGCCGCCCGCGGAGGACCCGCCTGGCCGGCGGAGTCGGCGGCGTTCTGACCGGCCCGGCCGAGGCGCTCCGGGGGGTGGTTGACGCGGGCCGGCCGCCCGGGGACGATGCCGGCCGCCCGCCCCCGGCCCGGTCGGCCGCCGGACGCATCCGGCGGCCGCATCCTGCGACCCCGGCCGGCTGATCGCGACCGGGCGGCCACCGGTCGCGACCGGCGGCGGTCGCGCCGACATGGGTTCGGCGGGCGGAGGGTTGACGGGGTCCGGCGGCCGTGCGACAATCCGACCGCGGCCGGCGCCGGGTCGGCGTTACGGTGCTGGTTGGCCCCGGGCGCAAACTAACCC
>PNKH01000076.1 GCA_013822345.1 Isosphaera sp. | reverse complement strand
AGGGACGGCCGAAGTCATCTTCACCGATGCCGACGCCGGACTTCCTGATTGGGACTAAGTCGTAACAAGGTAACCGTAGGGGAACCTGCGGTTGGATCACCTCCTTTCTAAGGATGATGACTCCAGACTCCGTGCTCATCACACGAGAGTCCATCATGTCCCCCATGCCCGCTAAGGCTTACCAACTGCTGCCAACTTGCAGAGATACAGGACCCCCGGCGGCACAAACCGTCGGGGGTCTTTTGTTTCCCTCGCACCTCCCGGGAAACAACACCGTGGACGACGCCTTCCTCGCACAGCTCCGCTGTCCCGTCGACCCGCAGCGCGAGGCCACCCTCAGCCGCGACGAGCAACTTCTCGTCTGCTCCCGCTGCCGCGTCACCTTCCCGGTCAAGCAGGGCCTCGCCGTCCTCGTCCCGACCGAGGCCGAGCTCCCGCCAGGCACCCGCGAGGTCAGCCAGCTCCCCTGTCAGCGGGCCCTGAACCGCCAGAAGAACCGGAAGTAGTCTGGCGTCCCTGTCACACACACGCTATGGGCGGGCATCCCATACTCCGGGGTGCTCCGCGTGCCGGGCCCGTTCCGCCCCTCCCGTGCCCTGCTCGGGTGGGCCTTCGCCGTCGCGTTCTGCCCGCCCGCCCCGGCGGCCGCGGCCGACGTTCCGGCCCACCTGCCGCGCTACGACCTGGACCTCACGATCGACACCGCCGGCCACACCGCCCGGCTCCGCCAGCGGGTCACCTGGGCGAACCACACCGCGACCCCCGCCGACCACCTCGCCTTCAACTTCTACCCGAACTACCGCGTCCCGCGCGGCGACTACCTCCACCTCGCCAAGACGCTCGAGATGCTCCGGCTGCGGCCGCACCTCGGCATCGACCGCGGCGGCCGGGCCGGCGTCGTCAAGGAGGCCCGGCTCCTGGCGCTCGCCGGGAAGCCGTGCGACGACTTCCTCGGCTACGAGTACGACGAGCACAACCCGACCGCCCTGCGGTTCCCGCTGCCGCGGCCGCTCGCCCCCGGCGAGTCCGTCTCGGTGGAACTCGTCTGCGACTTCCACCTGCCGAACAAGCAGGGGCGGCTCGGCCACTGGAACGATGTCACGTTCCTGACGAACTCGTTCCCGGTGCTGGCGTTCCGCGACGACACCGGGTGGCGGCCGATGCCGTTCGTCCCGTGGCACCAGCCGTTCTTCAACGAGGCCGGCGTCTACCGGGCGTCGATCACCCTGCCCGAGGGCCAGACGCTCGTCTGCCCGGCGGCGTTCAAGTCCGAGACCCGGCTGCCCGACGGGCGGAAGCGGGTCGACACCGAGCCGTTCGTCGGCCGGGACTTCGCCGTGCTCTGCTCGCCGCGGTACCGCGAGTACACCGCCGAGACGAAGTTGCCGGGCGGCCAGACGGTCGCCCTGCGGTGCGTCGCGTTCCCGGAGCACGAGTGGTACGCGAAGGAGATGCTGCGGATCGTCGGCGAGGCGCTCCCGGTCTACTCCGCGTGGTTCGGCCCGTTCCCGTACCCGTCGTTCACCATCGTCGAGTCCTTCTTCGGGTGGAACGGCAACGAGTGCGCCGGCCTGGTCATGATCGACGAGCGCGTCTTCGACTCGCCGAAGCTGGCCCGCGGGTACGTCGAGTACCTCGTCTCGCACGAGACCTGCCACCAGTGGTGGTACAACCTGGTCGGCACCAACGGGTACACCGAGCCGTTCATGGACGAGGCGTCGGCGGCGTACTTCACCCACCGGCTGCTCGACACCAAGCACGGGAAGAACAACCCGTTCATGCTCTGGCCGAAGGGGTTGGACTGGCTGCCGAACATCCACCGGGAGAATTACCACTGGGGCGGGATGCAGTACGCGGTCCGCAACGGCGACATGATGCCGGCCGCCCAGGACCTGCCGCGGTACGGGCACCTGTTCCACCTGTTCACCGGGGCGTACGACCGCGGGTCGAAGGCGCTGGGGATGATCGAGAACCGCCTCGGCGAGGCGGCCTTCCTCGACTTCACCCGGACCGTCGCGACGAAGTACGGCTGGCGGGTGCTGCAGATCGCCGACTACCGGCGCGAGCTGGAGGCGTACACCGGCCGGGACTGGGGCGAGTTCTTCGACCGGTGGATCTTCGGCAAGGGCGTCACCGACTGGAAGGTGGAGGACGTGGCGGTCGCGGCGGTGACCCGGGCCGCCGGCCGCGCCGCGCCGCCGGACGGCGGAAGGCGGGTCACGGTCACCCTGCGGCAGTCCGGCGAGTACACCGAGCCGACGACGCTCGGCGTCCGGTTCGCCGGCGAGAAGGGGTACACGCTCCGGCTACCGGTCGACCCCGCCGCGGCCGCGCGGGCCGGGGGTGAACTTGACTACGCCCTCGAACCAGGCCCGAACGGGACGGTGACGGTCAGCTTCACCACGGCGGCGGAGCCGGAGCAGATCGAGGTCGACCCGGACCGCGTCCTGCTCGACGCGAACCCGATCGACAACGTCTGGAAGCCGACCGCCCGGGTCCGGGTCGTCCCGCTGTACACCAGCCTGGAAGAGACCGACCTGACCAGCGACTACGACCGGTGGAACCTGACCGCCGGGCCGTGGGTGTGGGGGGCGTCGTACCAGGACCCGTGGTACACGCGGTCGACGATGGCCGGGCTGCGGGCCGGGGTGAACAAGCCGCAGCACTTCCGCGCCGGCATCTACACCGCGATCCGCAGCGACTTCCGGGACATCGTCGTCGGGGCGGACGCGACGTGGCTCGGCGACCACCTGGAGTTCGGGCTGAACTACGAGCGGCGGGTGGCCGGACCGTTCGGCGGGCTGGACGGGGCGAGCGGGCCGGAGCGGGCGTCGGCCTACCTCCGGCACACCCTGAAGCCGGGGTCGAGCCTGTACCTCCCGCCGGTGATGTACCAGGACGGATACGTCACCTACCAGGACAACTTCCTGCCGTTCGTCCGCGGCCGCAGCCCGTTCGACCGCCACGGGGCGCGGTACGACCGGCTGGCGATGGCCGGGTACCACTACCGGCTGAACCTGTACACGCCGTACTGGGACCCGGACCACGGGGTGTGGGTCGACCTGGTGGCGGGCGGCGGCGTCGTCGACTTCGCCGGGTATCGCGGGATGGCACAGGGGCGTGCGGAGCTGGCGGCGGTGCGGCCGCTGCCGGCCCCGGAGTGCTGGTGCTTCCTGAAGGACTGGAAGGTGGCCGGGCGGGTGGTCGGGCAGGCGGCGTACCCGGACTTCGGGCAGTTCTTCGCGCTCGGCGGGGGGACGCTGTTCCGCGGGTTCGACCTGGCCGAGCGGCAGGGGTCGGCGCTGTGGGTGGGGAACGTTGAGTTGCGGGTGCCGCTGGCGCGGAACGTGAGTTGGAACGCGCTGGACAAGGTGATCGGGGCGCGGAACGTGTGGCTCGCCGGGTTCTACGACGTCGGCGGGGTGTACGCGAACGGGCGGGTCGTGAACGGGGTGGCGCACGCCCTCGGGCTGGGGCTGCGGGTGGACGTGGCGGTGTTCAGCTTCATCGAGCGGGCGACGCTCCGGCTCGACGTCGGCAAGACGGTGAACGCCCCCAGCCCGTTCCAGGTCTGGTTCGGCCTCCAGCACGCGTTCTAAAACAGACCGACACATCCGGGCCCGCGCCGCGGGCGTCGCGCCCAGGCCGTTCGACCGGTTGCGGACGTTCCCCCTGCTGGCGGCGGTGGAGGAGACGAACCGGCGTTCCCGAGCCGCCGCTCGGCCGCGGCCCGGTCCCGGTCCAACCGCCACCCCCGCCGGTCGGCGGACCGGGGACGTGCTCCCGGTCGAGGGCCCGGGCCCCCCACTTCGAAGTCGTACACGGCCCGCCGGAGGTCGTCCTCCGTTGCCCCTCACGGCTCGGGTCCGGCACCCGCCCGGTTACCGGGTGCGTGAACTCGTCCCCCTCCTCCGACGTTCGGAATCCGTTGAACCGCTTGGGTTCGCCCGCCACCGGCTTCCGCTCACGACTCCGGTGAGGTAACATCGACCCCCGTACCCGCCGGAGGAACCCGCCGTGCGCCTCACCTTCGCCGCCCTGCTCCTGACGCTCTCAACCACCTTCGCCCAGCCGCCCGCCCCCGCCCCGCGGCCGGCCAACCCCCACGCCGCCGGCGAGAAGGCCCTCGACGCCTACCTCCGTGACCAGGTCGGGCGCATCGAAGCCGGGTGCCTCACGAAGCTGCCCACCAGGGCCGACTGGGAGAAGGGGCGGCCCGAGCGCCGCCGGCAGTTCCTCGAGATGATGGGCCTCTGGCCTCTGCCGGAGAAGACCGACCTGAGGGCGACGGTCACCGGCACCGTCGAGGGCGAGGGGTACACCGTCGAGCGGCTCCACTTCCAGTCGCGGCCCGGGCTGTACGTCACCGCGAACCTCTACCTGCCGAAGGGGGCCGCCGGGAAGCGGCACCCGGCGGTGCTGTACGTCTGCGGGCACGGGAACGTGGTCGAGAACGGCGTCTCGTTCGGGAGCAAGGTGAGCTACCAGTACCACCCGGCGTGGCTCGCCGCCCACGGGTACGTCTGCCTCATCCTCGACACCCTCCAGCTCGGCGAGATCCAGGGGCTGCACCACGGCACGTACCGCGAGAACCTGTGGTGGTGGCAGGCCCGCGGGTACACCCCCGGCGGGGTCGAGCTGTGGAACGGCGTCCGGGCGATCGACTACCTCCAGTCCCGGCCCGAGGTCGACCCGGACCGGATCGGGCTCACCGGCCGCAGCGGCGGCGGGGCGACGAGTTGGTGGGTGGCGGCCGCCGACGACCGGGTGAAGGCGGTCGTCCCGGTCGCGGGGATCGCCGACCTGCGGGCGCAGCTGTGCGAGGGGGCGGTCCCGCGGTTCGCCCGCGGGGTGCTGCCCGGCCACTGCGACTGCATGTTCCCGGTCAACACCTACCGCTGGGACTTCGCCGACGTCGCCGCCCTGATCGCCCCGCGGCCGCTGCTCCTCGGCAACTCCGACGCCGACGACATCTTCCCCGTCGCCGGGTACCGCCGCCTGGCGGACAAGGTCCGCCCGGTGTACGACCTGTACGGGGCCGGGGAGAAGTTCCAGCTCCTGGAGACGAAGGGGCCGCACAAGGACACGCCGGAACTCCGCGTCGGGATCAACCGGTGGCTGAACCGGTGGCTCAAGGACGACGCCAAGACGGCGGTCGTGGACGACCTCCCGCCGCGGCTCAAGCCGGAACAACTGAAGGTGCTCGCGGAGCTGCCGGCCGGGCGGATCAACGAGAAGGTCCACGAGACGTTCGTGCCGCCGGCGAAGCTCGGCCCACCGGACGCGAAGGGGTGGCCGGCCCAGAAGGCCGGGCTACTCGCCGGACTGAAGGAGAAGGTGTTCGGCGGGTGGCCGACGGACCCGCCGCCGCTCGGGCCGACCGTCGCGGCCGACGTGACCCGCGACGGCGTCCGCCTCCGGGCGATCGACTTCACCTCCGAGGCGGCGGTTCCGCTGCGGCTGTTCGTGCTGACCGCGGAGAAGGTCGACAAGCCGGCGGAGGTGATCCTGAGCGTGCTCGACGACGCCGGCTGGGACCGGTGGTGCAGCGGGCTCGGGCCGGATTTCGCCGACGCCCTGCAACGGAAGGCGAAGCGCGACGACGCCCAGTTCGCCCAGAACCTGGCGGTGATGCGCGGCGGGAAGGTGGCGTTCGCGGCGGTCGCCCCGCGGGGCATCGGGGTGACGCGGTGGGCGGAGCCCGGCAGCTTCGAGGACCGGATGACCCGCCGGCGGTTCGCGCTGCTCGGGCAGACGGTCGACGGGCAGCGGGTGTGGGACGTGCGGCGGGCGGTGGCGGCGGTCGCGGCGCAGCCGGACCTGAAGGCGGCGCGGCTGACGCTGCACGGCGAGCGCGAGGCGGCCGGGATCGCCCTTTACGCCGGGGTGTTCGAGCCGGCGGTCGCCGCCCTCGACCTGTGGCACCTCCCGCCGACGCACCGCGACGGGCCGACGTTCCTGAACGTGCTCCGGGTGCTGGACGCCCCGCAGGCGGTCGCTCTCGCGGCGCCGCGCAAGGTGACGCTGCACGTCCGCCGCGAGGCGGACCGGGAGGCGTGGGCCTGGCCGCTGGCGCTGCAGGGGCAGACCGGGGGCGACGGGCTGACCGTGAAGGCGGTCGGGGAGTGACGGGGGTCCGAGCCCGAGCGCCAGCGAGGGGCTGGTGCGCCCCTCGCTGGCGCTCGGGCTCGGACCCCCGTCACTCCCCGACGCGGCGGTGGGCCGATCGCGGGGCCGGGCGATATACTGCCCGCCTACCACCCCCCGAGGAGCCACCGGTGTCCGACCAACCGCCGATCCCGGCCCAGCAGCCGGCCCCGCCGCAGCCGCAGCAGATCCAGGTGCCGATCGACGACGCGGCGATGGAGAACGTGTACGTCAACTTCTACCGGGTGAGCGGGAACCCGGACGAGGTGCTGCTCGACCTCGGGATGTACTCCCAGGTGTTCACCCCCGGCGGGCCGGAGCCGGTCCGGATCAAGCACCGGGTGGTGATGAACTTCGTCACCGCCAAGAAGCTGGCCGAGGTGCTGCGGATGGTCGTCGCCCGGCACGAGCAGACCTACGGCGTGATCGAGGTCGACCCGAACCGCCGGCTCCGGATCACCCCCCAGCCGCCGCGGCCGCCGCAGGGGTGAACCCCCGGCCCCGTCGGCCGGGAGGGCGAGGCTCCCGCCGAGCCGGAGCTCCGGCTCGGCGGGAGCCTCGCCCTCCCGGCCGGCCCGCGTCACTTCGGGCCGACGTACCACAGGTGGGTGTAGGTACGGATCAGGAACCCGCCGCCGGTCGGGACCAGCGACGCCCGGGTGGTCGCCCCGTCGAGGGCGTTCCGGGCGACCACCTCCAGCTCCGGCTTCGCCGCCAGCACCAGCGTCTCCCCCTTCTGCCCGACGATGTACAGCCGGCCGGCGGCGTGGACGATGCTGCTCCAGCACCCGCCCGGGACCGCCTGCGACCACACCTCCTTGCCGGTCTTCAGGGCCAGGCAGGCGACCCCCGGCTCGTTCACCACGTAGACGTGGTCGCCGACGATCACCCCCGTCCCGATCCGCTGCGGGTTGTTCGGCGTCCGCCACAGCCGGTGGGTGTCGGTCACGTCCCCGGCCCCGGCCGGGGTGACCCCGACCGACGGCCCGCCGAACCCGGCGGAGGCGACGACCGCGTCCGGGCTGACCAGCGGGGAGGCGTAGGACAGCCGGTCGGCCGCCTTGTCCTTCTCCAGCCCGCGGCAGCTCCACACCACCTTCCCGGTCGCCGGGTCGTGGGCCTTCACCGCCCCGGGCCAGGTCATCAACACCCGCTCCGCCCCACCGACCGGGGCGACCACCGGGGTGCCCCACGCCCCGTAGTAGACCTCCGGCTTCTTCCCGACCTCGTCGTGCCGCCACACCTCCGTGCCGTCGGTCTTCCGCAGCCCGACCAGGAACGTCGTCTCGTGCGGCCCGTGGTGGTGGATCACGAGGTCCTTGTGGATGACCGGGGAGGAAGCGCTGCCCCAGATGTGGTCGCACGGCCCGTACTCCTTCTTCCACAGCTCCTTCCCGGCGAAGTCGTAGCAGTACAGCCCGGCCGAGCCGTGGGAGACCACGACGCGCTCGCCGTCGGTCGCCGGGGAAGCGGCGCAGTAGGTGTTGGTCTGATGGATCGTCTCCTTGCCGTCGAAGGTGACGGTCTTCTCCCACAACTTCGCCCCGTCCTTGCGGGCCAGGCACCAGAGCGACCGCTTCTTCCCCTTCTCGGTCGCCTGGGTGAGGAAGATCTTGTCGCCCCAGACGACCGGGGTGGAGTTGCCGGCGTCGGGGAGGGCGACCTTCCACCGGACGTTCTCGGTCGCGGACCACTTGACCGGCGGGTCCTTCTCGGCCGAGTGGCCCTGGCCGGTCGGGCCGCGCCAGGCCGGCCAGTCCTCGGCGGCCGTCGGGAGTGTGAGTGCGAGTGTGAGTGCGAGGGAAGTCAAGAGGCGGGGGAGTGACATGGGGGACTCCGTGGGGAGGGCGGGTGAGGTGAGTATCGCCGGTGCGGGGTGCGGCCGCCAGGGGGTGGACGACCCGGCGCCGCCGGTGTAGGTCGTTGGGAAAGGGTTCGCCCGCCGCCGGAGGCCCGCCCGTGACACCCGCCGCCCTCGCCGCCGTGTGCCTCGCCGCTGGCCAGGATGTCGCCCCGCCGCCGCGGGACCTGGCCCCACTGGTGGCCCGGCTCGGCAAGCTCCCGGGCGAGCTGGTGAGGGCCAAGAAGGCGGACGCGGACGTGGTCGAGGGGCTGGTTCTGGCCGCCCTCGGCCGGCTCCCGACCGACGCGGAGAAGGCGACCGGGGTGAAGTTCCTGGCCGGCCCCGGGGACCGCGAAGGGCGGGCCCGCGACTTCGCCTGGGCGCTGGTGAACACCAAAGAGTTCCTGAAGCTCCAGGGGATGGACGCGGACCCGGCCGGGGCGCTCCGGGTGTTGAACAAGCTGGTCGAGAAGTGGGGCAAGGATGACGAGAAGAAGTGACGCCGGCCCGCTCCCGGAGGCGACCCATGTCCGCCCGCCGTGCCTTCACCCTCGTCGAGCTGCTCGTTGTCATCGCCATCGTCGCGGTGCTGGTCGGGCTTCTCCTGCCTGCGGTGCAGAAGACGCGGGAGTCGGCCGCCCGGAGCAAGTGCCAGAACCACGTCAAGCAGCTCGCCCTCGCCTGCCACGGCCACCACGACGCGCACGGCCGGCTGCCGACCGGGACGGTCGACCAGGTCGGCCCGGATGTCGTCTTCCGGGACCGCCGGAACTGGATCCTGATCGTCCTGCCGTACATGGAGCAGGGGCCGATCTTCGACCGGATGGAGGCGTGGGTGGCGGCCGGGGTGGGGAACATGTGGAGCGGGGCGCCGGACCGGGAGGTGGTGATCCGGTCGTACCTGTGCCCGTCGGACCCGCACGGGCCGAAGACCAGGACCCGGGCCGCCGAGGCAAACCAGGGGTTCCACAGCAACTACGTTGGGAACGCCGGGAGCGGTCCGTTCAACCCCGGCGGGTCGTTCGGGGACAAGCTCGACGGGGTGTTCTTCACCAAGAGCCGGCTGCGGCTTACCGACCTGTCCGACGGCACGACGCAGGTGCTGATGGTGAGCGAGTTGCTGGTGTCGCCGGACGCCCCGAACCACGATGTCCGCGGCCGCATCTGGAACCCGGCCCGGCAGGGCGGGACGTGGTTCTCGACCGCCCTGCCGCCGAACACCCCGTCGCCGGACCGGCTGCAGTACTGCCAGCCACTGCCGGGGGTGCCGTGCGTGGCTGGGACGACGGACATCGTGCTACACGCCCGCAGCCGGCACACGGGTGGGGTGAACGCAGCCTTGGCCGACGGGTCGGTGCGGTTCGTCCGCGACGCGGTCGACCCGGTGACGTACCGGAACCTCGGGTCGCGGGCCGACGGCGCGACGGTCGGGGACTACTGAGATGCTGCCGTTCCCGGTCGACCCCGTCCCGCCGCTGGCCGGGGTCCGCGTCCTCGACGCCGCCCGCGTCCTCGCAGGCCCATTCTGCGGCCAGCTCCTCGCCGACCTCGGGGCCGAGGTCGTCAAGCTCGAACGCCCCGGCTCCGGCGACGACACCCGCGCCTGGGGCCCGCCGTTCACCCCCGACGGCCTGTCCGCGTACTTCCTGTCGTGCAACCGCGGCAAGCGCTCCGTCACCCTCGACATCGCCGACCCCGACGGGGCGGCCGTCTTCCACCGGCTCCTCGCGTCGTCCGACGTGTTGATCGAGAACTTCCGCACCGACAGCGCCGAGAAGCTCGGGCTGGCGCCGGACGCGCTGCTGGCCCGGCACCCCCGCCTGGTCGCCTGCTCGATCAGCGGGTTCGGCCGGACCGGGCCGCTGAAGGACGCCCCGGGGTACGACTTCGCGGTCCAGGCGATGAGCGGGCTGATGGGGATCACCGGCCCGGAGGACGGGCCGCCGTACAAGGTCGGGGTGGCCCTCGCCGACGTCCTCACCGGGCTGTACGCCGCGACCGCGGTCCTGGCGTGCCTGCGGGCCCGCGACCGGACCGGGCACGGGTACGCGATCGACGTGGGCCTGCTCGACTGCGCCGTCGCCGCGCAGGTGAACGTCGCCCAGGCGTACCTGACCGGCGGGGCGGTGCCGCCGCGGGTCGGCAACGCCCACCTCCAGATCGTCCCGTACGAGTCGTTCCCGACCGCCGACGGGTACCTCGTGCTGAACGTCGGGAACGACGGGCAGTGGCGGGCGTTCTGCCGGGCCGGCGGGGCGGACGAGCTGGGGGCGGAGCCGCGGTACGCGACGAACCCGCTGCGGGTGAGGCACCGGGCGGAGGTGGTGCCGAAGGTCGCCGCGCTGGTGAGGACGCTGCCGACCGGGGAGTGGGTGCGGCGGCTGACGGCGGCCGGGGTGCCGCACGCGGTGGTGCAGGACCACGCCGGGGTGTTCGCCCACGAGCAGGTGCTGGCCCGGGGGATGAGGGTGACGGTCCGCGACCCGGACGGGAACCCGGTCGACCTGGTCGGCAACCCGCTCCGCCTGGCCGGGGCGCCGGCGGCCGCGCCGGCGATGCCGCCGCGCCTCGGTGCGCACACCGACGAGGTGCTGCGGGAATTGGGGCTGGGGGCGGACGAGGTCGCCGGCCTGCGGGCGAAGGGGGTGGTGTAGTAGCGGTGTAGTAGGGTGGGCCGAAGCGGGCGCTTCGCCCGCCAGTCCCACCGGGCGGAGGCGGTGGTGGGACTCGCCCGCAAAGCCGGGCTCGGCCCACCCGACTTCTACTTCATCACCCGCATCAGCATCAGCACCGCCGCGGCGGACGCCGCCAGCATGCCGGCGGCCACGCCCGCGAACACCCACGGCGACACCCCCACCCGGCCACGCACCGCAGGCCGCACCTCCTCCTCCAGCGTCGCCACCCCGCCGGCCAGTTCCTCCCACGGGGACGTGTCGGCGGCCGCGGCCGGGTGCCGGCCGGTCTCGCGCGCCGGCCCGTACCCGGCGTCCGGCACCGGCTCGGCCATCGGCACCGGGTACCCGTCGCTCAGCATTCCGCCGATGAACGAGTACGGCCCGGCGTTCCCGGCCGGCAGCTCGAAGCAGACCGCGTCCGCCCCGGCGATCGCCTCCAGCGCCGCCCCGACCTCGGCCGCGGTCGGCCGGCGGGCCGGGTCCTTCGCCAGCATCCGCCGGACCAGGGCGTCCAGCTCGGGGGCCACGTCCGACCGGACCAGGTCGAGCCGGGCCGGCTCCTCCCGCCGGTGCCGCCGCGACTTCTCCTCCGCCGTCCCGCCGGGGAACGGCGGCCGGCCGGCGAGCAGGAAGTACAGCACCGCCCCGAGGGCGTACACGTCCGCCCGGTGGTCGGCGGCCGGGTGGTGGGCCTGCTCCGGGGCGGCGTAGTCGGCCGCCCCCGGCGGACCGCCCGAGGCGGGACGGGCGAGCCCGAAGTCGGTGACCTTGACCAGCGGCTCGGGGGTCGTGCGGGACGGCCGGGCGACCAGGATGTTGGTCGGCTTCAGGTCCCGGTGTGCCATGCCGAGGGCGTGGGCGTGTTCCAGCCCCTCGGCCGCCTGCCGGGCCAGCTCGCACGCCTCCGCCGCCGGCAGCGGGCCGCGCTCCCGGACCAGCGTCTCCAGGTTCGGCCCGTCGACGTACTCCAGCACCAGGTAGTACCACCCGGCCAGCTCGTCCGCGTCGTACGCGGTGACCACGTTCGGGTGGTTCAGCTGGGCCGCCGCCCGCACCCGCCCGCGGTACCAGTCGCGGTCCGCCGCCGTCCGGGTCAGCTCGGCGTTCAGCACCTTGACCGCGACCGGCCGGTTCATCGTCCGGTGCCGGGCCTTGTACACCCGGGCCGACGGCCCGCGGCCGATCTGCTGGAGGATGACGTACGGGCCGAGGTGGAACCCGTCGGTCCGCCCGGCCAGGAGCCGCTCGGCCTGGAACTTGGTGAGGTGGCCGGCGGCGATCAGCGCCCGTGCGGCCTCGACGGCGGTGCCGGCGCCGCGGGCGGCGGCCTCGGCCCGGGCCAGGTGCGGGCCGGCGAACAGCCCGGCCGCGCGGACCGCCGCCAGGAGCGCGTCACGGTCGGCCGCGGTCGTGGGCGGGGTCATGGGGGCGGACCCGGGGCGGGGGGCGCTTGGATCGGCCGGCGGGAGCAGCCCGAGACCGGCCGGGGCGGGGCGGGGCATCGCGGATCCCTTCCGAACTCTAGGAGACGAATCCCCGCCGCGGCGCCCGCGGACGACTCTTACCAGGAAGACGACGACCGGCCGCTAGCGCTGTAACCGTGGGGTAACAGCCCTCGACACCGGGCGTCCTGACGAGCCGGGGGCGTGAGCGACCGGAGGAGGTTGCTCCGATCGCTGACGCCCCCGGCTCGCCAACACCGCCGGTTTTCCCTCGCGGACTTCCCGCGGACCGGGTAACCTGATACCCAGTCAGTGACCCGCCTGCCACACCACCCACCCGGGCCGCCGCGCCCGCCGGTCGCCACCCCTCCGCGAGGACCGACCCCATGCCGTGCCCCTCCCGAACGCCGGCCCCGCGCCCGTCTTGCGCCCCCGCATTGATTCTTCTTGCCGTCTTCACGGCCCCGGCCGCCGCCGCACCGCCGGTCGGCGACGAGCGCAAGGCCGTCGTCGGGCAGCCCGCGGCGCTCGAGGTGTCGCCGTCCGCGGTCACCCTCACCGGGGCCCGCGACGCCCGCCAGCTGGTCGTCACCGGCAAGTATTCGGACGGCACCGTCCGGGATTTGACCGCCGTCGTCGACGCCGCGGTCGAGCCGGCCGGCGCGGTCGAGGTGCAGGAGGGGTTGTTCCTCCGGCCCAAGAAGAACGGCACGGCCGCGGTCGTCGTGAGGGCCGGCGGGAAGGAAATCCGCGTGCCGGTGACGGTCGCCGGGCTCGACGCCCCCGCCCCGGTCAGCTTCCGCCGCGACGTGGTCGCCGTCCTGAACGTCGGCGGGTGCAACATGGGCGCCTGCCACGGCACCCCGAGCGGCAAGAACGGGTTCAAGCTGTCGCTCCGCGGGTTCGACCCGCCCGCCGACTTCCTCCAGCTCACCCGCGACCAGTTCGGCCGGCGGACCGGCAAGCACACCGCCGACCAGAGCCTGATCCTCCTGAAGGGCGTCGGCCGGGTGCCGCACGAGGGCGGGCAGCGGTTCGGCGGCACCAGCCTGCCGGCCGAGATGATGACCGCGTGGCTCGCCGAGGGGCTGCAGAACGACGCCCCGACCCTGCCGGCGGTGAAGAAGGTGGAGGTGTCGCCCGGGGCGCGGATCCTCAAGGCCCCGGCGAAGTGGCAGCAGCTCGGGGTCACCGCCACCTTCGCCGACGACGCGGCCCGCGACGTGACCCGGCTGTCGAACTTCAGCAGCTCCGACCCGTCGGTCGCCGACGTGAACGCGAACGGGCTGGTCGAGTTCAAGCGGTCCGGCGAGGTGGCGATCCTCGTCCGCTACCTGGAGGAGCTGGTGTCGGTCCGGCTCATGTACCTGGAGCCGCGCGAGGGGTTCGCCTGGCCGAACCCGCCGGAGGCGAACTACGTCGACACCCACACCTTCGCCAAGCTGAAGCAACTGACCATCGCCCCGTCCGACCTCTGCACCGACTACGAGTTCGTCCGCCGGGCGTACCTCGACTGCACCGGCCGGATGCCGACGACCGACGAGGCGAAGGCGTTCCTCGCGGACACCGACCCGAAGAAGCGGGACAAGCTCGTTGACGCGCTGGTCGAGACGCCGGAGTTCGCCGACTTCTGGGCGCTGAAGTGGGCGGACGTGCTGCGGAACAGCCGGAAGACGCTGCAGGTGAAGGGGAGCTACGGGTTCCAGGCGTGGCTCCGCGGGCACCTGATGAAGAACACCCCGTGGGACCGGGTGGTCCGCGAGCTGGTCACCGCGAACGGGAACACCCACGCGAACCCGCCGGCCAACTACTACCGGATCGCCAAGGACCCGACGAGCCTGGCCGAGACGACGGCCCAGCTGTTCCTCGGCGTCCGGATGCAGTGCGCGAAGTGCCACAACCACCCGTTCGAGCGGTGGAGCCAGGACGACTACTACGGCATGGCCGCGTGGTTCGCACGGGTGAAGACGCGGCCCGAGACGGTCCTCGGGACCCGGCCGGCCGGCCCGGCCGCGGCGCAGCTCGCCGAGGTGGTGTACGCATCGCGCGACGGCGAGGTGACGCAGCCGCGGACCGGCAAGACGATGAAGCCGCGGCAGCTCGGGACCGGGGACGCGGAGGTCGCGGCGGGCGAGGACCGGCGGACGGCGCTCGCCGACTGGCTGACCTCGGCGAAGAACCCGTTCTTCGCGAAGTCGGTGGCGAACCGCGTCTGGTTCCACCTGATGGGGAAGGGGATCGTCGACCCGGTGGACGACTTCCGCGACTCGAACCCGGCGTGCAACGACGAGCTGCTCGACGCCCTCGCGGCCGACTTCGCCAAGAGCGGCTTCGACATGAAGCGCCTCGTCAAGACGGTGATGAAGTCGCGGACCTACGGGCTGTCGGCCCAGCCGACGGAGTCGAACAAGGACGACACGAAGTACTTCTCGCACGCCGTGACCAAGCTCTTGACCGCGGAGCAGCTGCTGGACGCGATCTGCGACTTCACGGCGGTCCCGGAGAAGTTCGCCGGGCTGCCGCTCGGGACGCGGGCGACGGCCCTGCCGGACGGGGAGGTGAACCACCCGTTCCTGAAGGCGTTCGGCCAGCCGGCCCGGGAGCTGGCGTGCGAGTGCGAGCGGGAGAGCGACGGGAACCTGGCCCAGGCGCTGCAGCTGATCAACGGCCCGACGGTGAACGAGAAGGTGCGGAACGCGAACAACCGGCTCGGCAAGCTGCTCGCCGCGAAGGCGAGTGACGAGTCGATCCTGGACGAGCTGTTCCACGCCGCGCTGGCCCGCGCCCCGTTCGAGGACGAGAAGAAGATCGCCCTCGGTCACGTGGCGAAGGGCGCCGACAAGCGGAAGGCGTGGGAGGACGTGGTCTGGGCGCTGATCAACACCCGCGAGTTCCTCTTCCGCCACTGACGCCGGAGGGCGAAGCGGTCGCACGCGGACGACGAGGATGAAAGACGGGATGCAGAGGATCAGAAGAACCCAGTCTTCTGATCCTCTGCATCCCGTCTTTCATCCTCGTCGTCCGCGTGCGACCGCTTCCCACCTGACCGCGAGGGACGGCTACCGATGATGACCTGCCTGGTCGCCCTCGCGCTCGCCGCCCCGCCGGACCCCAAGCCCGACGTGTTCGCCGTCAACAAGTCGCTCGGCCGCGGGGTGAACCTCGGCAACGCCCTGGAGGCCCCGAAGGAGGGCGACTGGGGGATGAAGCTCGAGGCCGAGTTCTTCCCGCCCATCAAGAAGGCCGGGTTCGCCACCGTCCGGGTGCCGGTGAAGTGGTCCGCCCACGCCGCCGCCGACGCCCCCTACACGATCGACGCCGAGTTCTTCAAGCGCGTCGACTGGGTGCTCGACCAGGCGGACGCGAACAAGCTGAACGTGGTGCTGGACGTCCACCACTACTCGGAGGCGGACGCCGACCCGGACAAGCACCTGCCGCGGCTCGTCGGGCTGTGGGAGCAGATCGCCGCCCGGTACAAGGACCGGCCGCCGTCGGTCGTGTTCGAGCTCTTGAACGAGCCGCACGGGAAGCTCGTCGACGCGAAGTGGAACGACGCGGTCCCGCCGCTGCTCAAGGCGGTGCGGAAGACGAACCCGACGCGGGCGGTGGTGGTCGGCCCGCCGTTCTGGAACGCGGTCTGGGCGCTGCCGAAGCTGACCCTCCCGGACGACCCGAACCTGATCGTGACGGTTCACCACTACGAGCCGTTCAAGTTCACCCACCAGGGGGCGTCGTGGGCCCCGGAGGACGTGAAGAAGTTGAGCGGGGTGAAGTGGGAGGGGACGGACGCGGAGGTGGCGGCGCTGCGGAAGGCGTTCGACCAGGTCGCGGACTGGGCGAAGAAGCACAACCGGCCGGTGTTCCTCGGCGAGTTCGGGGCGTACCAGACGGCGGACCTGGACTCGCGGGCGCGGTGGACGGCGGCGGTGGCGCGGGAGGCGGAGGCCCGCGGGTTCAGTTGGGCGTACTGGGAGTTCGGGGCCGGGTTCGGGGCGTACGACCGGTCCGCGAAGAAGTGGCGCGACCCGCTACTGAAGGCACTGATCCCGGCGGCGAAGTAGGCACGGGCCCGGTGCGGCGAGAACGTCGCCGGGTTACACGGCGGGTGGTTTCCCCTCACCCGCCGGCGAAGCGCCGGCGACCTCTCCCCGGCGGGGAGAGGTGGGGACCACCGGCCCCTCTTTTGCTTCCCGGGCCGGTGACGTTTCAAGCGGCCGCACCGCCCCACCTCTCCCCGCCGGGGAGAGGTCGCCGCGCGAGCGGCGGGTGAGGGGCACCACCTGCCGGTCGGTCAACCGCCTCCGCCCTCCCGTCGCCCTTCATCCAACCTTCACGCCGCCGCGGCGGGGCGGTCCGTAAGCTGACCGGACTGGCTCACCCCTCCCGCCCCGGAGCCGCCGCATGCCCCGCCTGGCCCTTCCCGTCCTCCTCGCCCTCGCCGCCCTGGTCGCCGCCGCCGGGTGCGGGAAGAAGCCGCCGGCCGACGACGCCAAGGACAGGCCGCGGATCGAGGCCGAGGCGGCCGAGGTCAGCGGCAAGGGGGCGACGTTCGTCGAGCCGATCATGACGTACTGGACGGAGACGTTCCGCACCCGGACCGGGGAGAAGGTGAGGATCAGCTACGACGGGATCGGGTCGTCGGCCGGGATCGAGGCGATGACCAAGAAGCTGGCCGCGTTCGGCTGCTCGGACGTGCCGCTGACCAGGGACCAGTTGGCCGCGGCCCGGGCCGGCGGCGGGGAGGTGGTCCACGTCCCGCTCGTCGTCGGGGCGGTGGTGCCGATCTACAACGTGCCGGGCGCCGGCGCCGACCTGGTGTTCACCGGGGAGCTCTTGGCCGACATCTTCATGGGGAAGGTGTCGCGGTGGAACGACCCCCGGCTGGTGGCCCTGAACCCGGGGCTGGCGGCCGTCGACGCGGCGGTCAAGCCGGTCGTCCGGGCGGACGGGAGCGGCACCTCGTTCATCTTCACCGACTACCTGTCGAAGTCGAGCCAGGCGTTCCGCTCCGAGGTGACGGCGAGCACCAAGCCGAACTGGCCGAGGGGGGCGGTGACGGCCCAGCCGAAGAGCAAGGGGGTGGCCGGGTTCGTGGCCGAGAACGCCGGCACCATCGGGTACGTCGACCTGACCGACGCGCTGGACGGGAAGATGACGTTCGGGGCGGTCAAGAACCGGGCCGGGAAGGTGATGAGGGCGGACGCGGCCGGGATCACCGCGGCCGCCGCGGCGGCGATGAAGGTGCCGCAGGACGCCGAACCGTACAAGTTGCACGAGCTGACGTACAACCTGACCGACGCGGCCGCGGCCGACGCCTACCCGATCGCCGGGATGAGCTTCGCCATCGTGTACAGGTCGCTCGACGGCGACCAGGCCGGCGGGGCGAAGGGGCGGGCGGTGGTCGCGTTCCTGAAGTGGGCGACGTCGGCCGAGGGGCAGGAGCTGGCGAAGGCCCGGAACTACGCCACCCTCCCCGAGGAGCTGCAGAAGAAGGTCGCCGACAAGCTGGCGGCGGTCGAGGTGAAGTGACTCCCGTCCGAGCCGGACGCGTGAGCGACGGGTCGAGGTCGGCCGTCGCTCACGCGTCCGGTTCGGACGGACCGCCCGCCCGCATTCCCCCCGCCCCGCCATGTCCACCGCCCCGCCCGCCGAGCCCCGCCCGCCGGCCCGCCTGCCGGAGGTGCTGTTCGCCGCCCTGACCCGCGGCGCCGGGCTGCTCATCCCCGCCCTCGCCGCCCTCCTCGTCGGGGTGCTGCTGTGGGACGCCTGGCCGGTCCTGTCCCGGCCGGGCGAGTACCACCTGCTCGGCAGCACCTGGGACCCGGCCCCGACCGGCCGGCCGCCGATGTTCGGGCTCCTCGGGTTCGTGTTCGGCACCGTGGTCACCGCCGCCATCGCGATGCTGATCGCCGTCCCGCTCGGGGTCGGCACCGCCGCGTACCTGTCCGAGATCGCCGGCCCGCGGGTCCGCCGCGCCGCCACCTTCCTGGTCGAGTTGCTCGCCGCCATCCCGAGCGTCGTGTACGGCTTCTGGGGGCTGCGGTTCCTGTCCCCGCGGGTCCGCGACTTCTACGAGGCGGTCGGCCTGCCGGACACCGCCGGGCTCGGGCTGTTCCCGGCCGGGCTGGTGCTGGCGGTGATGGTCCTGCCGTACGTCACCGCCCTGAGCTTCGACGTCTGCCAGGCGGTGCCGCGGTCGCAGCGGGAGGGGTCGCTGTCGCTCGGGGCGACCCGGTGGCAGACGGTCTGGCGGGTCGTCCTGCCGTACGCCCGCCCCGGGATCATCGCGGCGTGCTTCCTGGCGCTCGGCCGGGCGCTCGGGGAGACGATGGCGGTGACCATGCTGGTCGGCAGCCGGCCGGGGGACAGTTGGTCGCCGTTCGGGCTCGGCGACTCGCTGGCGAGCGGGATCGCGCTCGGGGTCCCGGAGGCGGACTCGAACGCGTACCGGTCGGCGCTGATGGCGATGGCGGTGGTCCTGTTCGCCGTCACCGCCGGGTTCAACGTCTTCGCCCGGGTGCTGCTCCGCCGGCTCACCCGCAGCCCACAGCCCGCCCCCGCGGCGACCGCGGACGCGCGTCCGGCCGCCGAAGACTTTGCGCCGGCCGCCGAGGTCGCGCCGCTGCCGTCCGACGGCGGGGCGGCGGTGCGGCGGGACCGGGCGATGACGTGGGTGCTGCGCGGGTGCGTGTTCCTCAGCCTGGTCCCGCTCTTTCTGATCCTCGGGTACATCCTGGTCAACGGGGTGCGGGAGGTCGAGGGGACGCTGTTCACCGAGCGGAAGCGGACGGAGCTGACGCCCGACCAGTACGGGCAGTACAAGCGGTGGCAGGAGACCGGGCGGGACGAGGACTACCCGCGGGTCGGCGGGCAGCCGGCGCTACGGGGCGGGCTCGGGCACGCGATGGTCGGGAGCGTCTTGGTGGTGCTGGCCGCGGCGGCGATGGCGGTGCCGTTCGGGGTCCTGGCCGCGGTGTACCTGGCGGAGGCCCGGAACTCCCGGACCGCGTCCGCCGTCCGGTTCGTGACCGAGGTGATGGGCGGGGTGCCGTCGATCGTGGTCGGGCTGTTCGCGTACGCCTGCCTCGTCTACCCGTTCTGGCTCGGCGGGGTGCCGTGGGGGTACAGCGGGTGGGCCGGGGCGTTCGCCCTGGCGGTCCTGATGGTCCCGGTGGTGGTCCGCAGCGCCGAGGAGGCGATGCGGCTGGTCCCGGACTCGCTCCGGCAGGCGAGCTACGCGCTGGGGGCGACGCGGATGCAGACCACCTTGCGGGTGGTGATCCCGTCGGCCCTGCCGGCGATCGTCACCGGGGTGTTCCTGGCGGTCGGCCGGGCGGCCGGGGAGACGGCCCCGCTCTTGGTCACCGCAGGGCTGTACAACGACTGGCGGTTCGACCTGTCCGGGGAGGTCGGCACCCTGCCGCTGTACATCTACAAGTACTCGACGAGCAACTTCGACGACCTGCGGGACCAGGGGTGGGGCGCGGCGGTGGTGCTGCTATCGGTGGTGATGTTGCTGAACGTCGGCATCCGCCTGGTGTCCGGGAAGCGGGTGGTGGCGGCGGCGCGGGCGGATTAACGCGGTGTCGGGTCCCACTGACCACTGACCATCCCCCATGTTCCGCCGCCTGTTCCTGACGTACCTGCTGCTGGTGGTGGCCGCCGTCGGGCTGGTCGGGGCGGTCATCTACGCGGAGCGCGAGGACGTGTTCTGGGAGCTGTCCCGGGAGGTGGCGGCGGCGGTCGGGCTGGTGATCCTGGTGGCGGCGGCGGCGGCGATGCTCCTGGCCGGGCGGGTGGCCCGGCCGCTGGCGGAGCTGAACGACGGGGCCCGGCGGCTGGCGGCCGGGGACCTGGGGCACCGGATCGCGGTGGTCGGGGGCCGGGAGCACGCGGTCCTGGCCGGGTCGCTCAACGCCATGAGCGCCCGGCTGGCGTCCACGATCGACCTGCTGGAGCACGACAAGGAGCAGCTGCGGGCGATCCTGTCCGGGATGGTCGAGGGGGTGGTGGCGATCGACGCGGACCGGCGGGTGCTGTTCGCCAACGACCGGGCCGGGCAGCTCCTCGGGTTCGACCCGGCGGCCGCGGCCGCGGCCAAGGCGTCGCTGTGCGACGTGGTCGGGTGGCGGGCGTTCCGGGAGTTCATCGACAAGGGGCTGGCCCGGGCCGAGCCGTACCGGGAGGAGTTGGAGTGGAAGGGGCCGCCGGCCCGCACCCTGGCGGTGTACGTGTCCCGGTTCCCCGGGCCCGGCACGCCCGAGGCGGTGGTGGTCGTCCACGACACGTCCGAGCTGCGGCAGGCGGAGCGGCTCCGCCAGGACTTCGTGGCGAACGTGTCCCACGAGCTGAAGACCCCGCTGGCGGTCATCAAGTCGACGGTCGAGACGCTGGTCGACGGGGCGGCCGAGGACCCGGAGGCCCGGGCCGGGTTCCTGGCCCAGGTGGCCCGGGAGGCGGACCGGCTGGAGGCCCTGATCCAGGACCTCCTGAGCCTCGCCCGGATCGAGTCCGGGCACCTCGGTCTGGAGCCCCACCCGGTCCCGCTCGGGGCGGCGATCACCGACTGCGTCGAGCGGCACCAGGCCCGGGCCGAGGCGAAGACGCTGACGGTGGTGGAGCGGCCGCCGGGGGACGCCCCCGGGGAGGTGCTCGCCTGGGCCGACCCGGACGCCCTGCGGCAGGTGATGGACAACCTCGTCGACAACGCCATCAAGTACACCCCCAACGGCGGGCGGGTGACGGTCCGGTGGACGGCCGCCGGGGACGCGGTCAGCTTCGAGGTGGAGGACACCGGGGTCGGGATCCCGGCCGACGACCTGCCGCGGGTGTTCGAGCGGTTCTACCGGGCGGACAAGGCCCGGAGCCGGGCGGTCGGCGGGACCGGGCTGGGGCTGGCGATCGTCAAGCACCTGGTGCAGGCGATGCGTGGGCAGGTGCGGGCGTCGAGCACGGTCGGGAAGGGGACCACGTTCCGGGTGACGCTGCCGCGGGCCGGGCACGGGTGACACCGGCCGGGCCGCGGCAGATTCCGTGAGGGCGAGGCTCCGGCCGAGCCGGACGCGCACGCACGGCTCGGCCGGAGCCTCGCCCTCCCCACCCGGGAAGGGCATCACCTCTTGCCGGCCACCGGGGCGTCCGGGTCGGTCGCGCCGTCCCGCCGCCGCTCGCGGACGTGCCGCAGGTACTCGTCCGGCGGGAGCAGCCCGTCCCCGTTCAGGTCCATCGCCAGGAACTCGGCCAGGTCCTTCCCGGCCTTCCGCCACTCGTACAGCCCCACCTGGGCGTCCCGGTCGGCGTCCAACTCCTCGAACCACTTGGGGAGCCCGGCCGGCAGCTTCCCGGGCCGGACCGCGACCGGCTTCGGCTCCTCGGCCGGCTCCTCCGCCTTCGGGGCCGCGGGCGGCGCGGCGGGCTTGTCCCGCTTGTCCGGCTTCGGTGGCGGGGCGCCCGCGACCGCGAACGCCACCTCGCCGTCGAAGTACCGGCGGTACTCGTCGGGCGAGACGCGGCCGTCCTGGTCGGCGTCGGCCCAGCGGGCGCGGGCCGCGAGGCCGCCCGGCCACTCGGCCGGCTCCAGGTGGCCGTTCCGGTCGCGGTCGAACTCGCGGAACAGCTTGTCCGCGAGCCGCGGGTCGATCCCGTCTTCGCCCTTGGCCACCTTCTCGGCCGTCTTCTGGATCGTCCGCGCCTCGAGCGCGGTCGGGTCCTTCTCGGGCGGCCCCTTGTCCTTCTTGCCGTCCTGGCCGAGGGCGAGGTTCGGGGCGAACAGCCCGCCGGCCGCGAGGGCCAGCAGGCACGCGAGGGCGCAAGACTGTAAGTGCATAGGCGGGGGTCGGCTTGAGGAGCAATGGCGGGAGGGCTAGAGATGAAACCCGGGTGAGAGCCGGCGGTGTCGGCGGGTCCGCGAAAAAGCCCGGGCCCGCCGCCGCGGGGGTGTCGAACCGTGCCGGGCGGGTACACCACCGGCATGGATACCGCCTACTCCTGTGACCTGACCGCCGTCCGGGCGGCCGCCGCCCGGATCGCCGGGGCGGTCCGCCGCACCCCGGTCCTGACCTCCCACACCCTCGACCGGCTCGCCGGCCGGCGCGTCCACTTCAAGTGCGAGCACCTGCAGACGACAGGGGCGTTCAAGTACCGCGGGGCGACGAACGCGGTCCGCAAGCTGTCCGACGCGGAGGCCGCCCGCGGCGTCGTCACCCACTCCAGCGGCAACCACGCCCAGGCCCTCGCGCTGGCCGCCCGCGAGCGCGGCATCCCCGCCTACGTCGTCATGCCGCGGACGGCGCCGGCGGTGAAGAAGGCGGCGGTCGAGGGGTACGGCGGCCGCGTCACCGAGTGCGAGCCGGTGCTGGCCGCCCGCGAGGCGGCGGCGGCGAAGCTGGTCGCCGAGACCGGGGCGGTGCTGATCCCGCCGTTCGAGCACCCGGACGTGATCGCCGGGCAGGGGACGGCCGCCCTGGAGCTGCTGGAGGACGTGCCGGACCTGGACGCGGTCGTCGCCCCGGTCGGCGGCGGCGGGCTGCTCGCCGGGTGCTGCGTGGCGGCCCGCGGGGTGAGCCCGACGGTGCGGGTGTTCGGGGCCGAGCCGCTCGGGGCGGACGACGCGGCCCGGTCGAAGGCGGCCGGCACCTGGCTCCCGCAGACCGGCCCGGACACCATCGCCGACGGGCTGCTGACCAGCCTAGGGCAGCTGACGTGGCCGGTCATCCGCGACCGGGTGGAGGCGGTGTTCACCGTGACCGAGGAGCAGATCCGGTCGGCGATGCGGCTGGTGTGGGAGCGGATGAAGCAGGTGATCGAGCCGAGCGCCGCGGTCGGGGTGGCGGTGGTGCTCGGGGCCGAGTTCCGGGCGCTGGCCGGGGTGCGGAGCGTCGGGGTGGTGCTGTCCGGCGGGAACGTCGGCCTCGACAAGTTGTACTGGTGAGGCCGCCGGCCGGCCGGTCACTTCCCGCGACCGAAGTCCCACAGCTTGACGGTGCCGTCCCCGCTCCCGGTCGCGAGCGTCTTACCGTCCGGGCTGAACGCGACCCCGAGGATCCGGTCCTGGTGCGGCCGGTCCGACGCCAGCTCCTTGCCGCTCCCCACGTCCCATAGCTTCACCGTCCGGTCGAGCCCGCTCGAGGCGAGCGTCCTCCCGTCGGGGTGGAACGCCAGCGACCACACCTTGTCCGTGTGCCCCTTCAGGGAGCGGACCTCCTTGCCGGTCGCGGCGTCCCACAACTTGATTTCCCCGCCGCGGCCGCCGCCGGACGCGACGACCTTCCCGTCCGGGCTGACGGCGACGGAGCAGACGTCGTCGGTGTGACCCTTCAGCGTCACCCGCTCCTTGCCGGTCGCGGCGTCCCACACCTTGACCGTCCGGTCGCCGCCGCCCGACACCAACGTCTTCCCGTCCGGCGAGAACGCGACCGACCCGACGTACTCGTCGTGGCCGGTCAGGGTCTTCAACTCCTTCCCGGTGGCGACCTCCCAGAGCTTGACCGTCTTGTCCCAGCTGGTCGTGGCCAGGGTCTTCCCGTCGGGGCTGAAGGCCAGGCGGCCAAGTTGCTCGGCGTGGCCCGTGATGGCCCGCTTCACCTTCAGCGTTCCCACGTCCCACAGGGTCACCGTGCGGTCCAGCCGGGCGCTCGCGAGCAGCGTCCCGTCGGGGCTGAAGGCCACGGACCAGACCTGCCCGACGTCCTCCTTCAGGGTGGCCTTCTCCTTGCCGGTCTCCGCGTCCCACAGCTTCACGGCCCGGTCCTCGCTGCTCCCGGTCGCGACCGTCTTCCCGTCCGGGCTGAAGCAGACCGAGGAGACGTCGTACTGGTGCTTCGACAGGACCACCCGCTCCTTGAGCGTGGCCGTCGGGACGTTGTCGGCGGCCGACGGGGACGAGCAGCCGGCGGCGAGGCCGAGCGCCCACGCCGCCATAAGGAGAGGGGTCCGCACCGGGAGGTCCTCGCGGGTGAGTAAGGTGACTTCGCGGGATGGTAACAGTCCGGGACCGGCCCTGCAAGCACCCGTTTCCTGCGGGAGGGCGTGTCCCCGGCCGCGTTCGCCGCCCTGTGCACCGCCAAGGCCGGCGACATCACCACCGAGTGACGGCCGACGGGCGCGTGAGTTGCACCCCCACCCCCGGACACTAACCCGGGGGGGCGGGACATGGGCGCACGTCTGAAGCGGCTTCGGGACCAAGTGGTGGTCGTCACCGGGGCGTCGTCCGGGATCGGACTGGCGACGGCCCGGCTGGCGGCCCGGGACGGGGCCCGGGTCGTCCTCGTCTCCCGGAACGGCCCGGCCCTCGACCGGCTCGCGGACGAGATCCGCGCCGCCGGCGGGGACGCCCTCGCCGTTCCGACCGATGTCGGCGACGAGGGGCAGGTGGCGGCCGCCGCCCGGGCCGCGATCGGGCGGTACGGAGGGTTCGACACCTGGGTGAACAACGCCGGCACGTCGGTCATCGGCGAGATGCTGAACGTCAGCACCGCGGACCACCGCCGGCTGTTCGAGACGAACTTCTGGGGGACCGTCTACGGGTCGCTGGAGGCGGCCCGGCACTTCCGCGACCGCCGCGGGCGGTACGCGGGGGCGCTGGTCAACGTCGGGTCGATCCTGTCCGACCGGGCGATCCCGATGCAGGGGATGTACTGCGCGACCAAGCACGCGATGAAGGGGTTCACCGACGCCCTGAGGATGGAGCTGGAGCACGCCGGGGTGCCGGTGTCGGTCAGCCTGGTGAAGCCGAGCAGCACCGACACCCCGTTCACGAGCCACGCCCGGAACTACATGGCCGAGCAGCCGTCGCTGCCGCCGCCGCTGTACCGCCCGGACGTGGTCGCCCGGGCGATCCTGCACTGCGCCGAGACGCCGGAGCGGGACGTGACGGTCGGCGGCGGGGGGAAGGCGATCGTGCTGGCCGGCCGGCTCGCCCCGCGTCTGACGGACCGGATGATGGAGCCGGTGATCCCGTACTTCCAGCGGAAGGACGAGCCGGCCCGGACGCCCGAGGGGACGTTCTACGGCCCGTCCGGTCCGGAGCTGGAGGAGCGCGGCGACTACCGTGGGCCGGTCCGTGGGTCGAGCCTGTACACGGCCGCGTCGCTCCACCCGCTGGTGACCGGGCTGCTGGCGGTCGGGGCCGGGGTGACGGCGGTGGCGCTGCTCGGCGGGCGGCGCGGGTAGGGTGGGCCGAGCCCGGCGCTTCGCCGGGCGAGTCCCACCAGACGTAGGCGCGGTGGGACTCGCCCGGCGAAGCGCCGGGCTCGGCCCACCCTACGACTACGATCGCCCGACGGCCCACCGGACCAGCGCCTGGAACGCCCGCACCGGGAGAAGCCGCCGGGCCCACCCGGTGGCGTGCGACTGCAGCCCGACCGGCCGCCGCGGGGCCGGTGCGTCCGACCGCACCAGGTCGAGGATCGCTTCGGCCACCGTCGCGGGGTCCATCCCGGCGCGGATCGCCTTCACGAACTCGTCCGCGGCCTTCGACCGGGCCGGCTCGTAGTCGGCGACCGGGTGGGCGGCCCGTGCGGCGGTGTCGCCGGCCGGGGTGCTGACCGGCCCCGGGGCGACGACCGAGACGTGGATGCCGAGCGGCAGCAGTTCGTTCCGCAGCCCCTCGCTGTACGCCTCCAGGGCGAACTTCGTCGCGCAGTAGTACGCGGCGAACGGGATGCTGGCGGTGCCGCCGCTCGAGCTCATGTTCAGGATCCGACCGGCCCGCCGGGCCCGCATCAGCGGCAGGACGGCGTTGGTCATCCGCACCGCCCCGAGGACGTTCACCTCGAACAGCGCCCGCACCTCGGCCGCCGTCGACTCCTCCGCCGCCCCGAGGATGCCGGTCCCGACGTTGTTCACCAGCACGTCGATCCGGCCGCCGGTCGCGTCCGCGACCCGCCGGACGCACGCCGCCGCCGACTCGTCCGACGCGACCTCCAGTGGCAGGAGCGGGAACGGTTCGGGCGGCCGGGACGTGGGGTCGCGGCTCGTCCCGAAGACGCGATACCCGTTCGACGCGAGGAGCCGGGCGGTGGCCCGGCCGATCCCGGACGTCGCCCCGGTCACCAGCACCACCGGGTGGTCGGCGTCGGGGGTCAAATCGCCTCCTGGCCGGAGCGGCCGGGGGCCGGGTGGGTGAGCGAGTTCGGGGCGTCCGGGTGGGCCCCGGGGTGGACCGAGACCCCGAGCCGTTCGATCAGCTCGGCCCCGAGCCAGGCCGTCGCCCCGCCGAGGACGAACCCGACGGCCGACAACAGCAGGGCGAGGTCCGGCGGGTTGGCCGGGTCCGGCCGGCGGAGGTACCAACTCGCGCCGTACAGCCCGAGCACCCCGACCCCGTTCCCCAGCCCGTGGACCAGCCCGACCGTCTTGGCCCGGGTGCCGGACGGGATGGCGAACCAGTCGACCCACCCGGGGACGGCGGCGACCAGCCCGCCGATCAGGCCGGTCACGACCATCCAGTACGAGACGACGGCCCACTGCGGGTCCCGACCGCCGAGGTAGAACAGGCCGTCGAACACCAGTGCCCCGACGAACATCCCGAGCGGGACGACGATCAGCATCGGGTGCGAGGCGTGACCGAGCACCTTGGCCCGGCTCTCCATCGTTTTCATCGGGTGACTCGCGTCGGAAGGGGGCGGACCGCCCTCCCACCCGGCAACACGCGTACCGCAGCCTGTCCGGAAAGCCCCGTGCTCGGGGTTGTCGTGCGGGAGCGAAAACTGGTTTGCAGGGGCATCCGGCTGGTGTTCAGGAGATCGTGACCCCGAGCAGAGGGGGGGTCGTCGGCGCGGACTGGTGAGCGGCTGGCGGGCCGGCCCCAGGGTCGTTTCGTTCTCGGCGGGGGTGGGGCTGACCCGTTCCCTGACGGCCGCGGTTCGCCGGCCGCCAAGGCGAACCGCGGCCGTCAGGGTGCGGGTGCGGGCGGAGGTGCTGGCGCTGCTGCAGGCGGACCGGGACGGGGGCGGCCCGGGGCTGACCCGGAAGCAGCTGTTGGACGGGCTGCCGGACGAGCTGCGGAAGGGCGAGAACCGGTTCCGGGGGCTTCTGGAGGACGGGTGCGGGACGCTCTGGGCGAAGGGGGAGCGGGAAGGCCGGGGTGGCGGGTCGGTGTACCGGTTCGGGTGTTACGGGGCGGGGGAAGGATGATGGATGCATACCCCCCTGGGGTTGGGGGTAACAGCAAACTTCCCCCGCCCCCGGGTGGGCGGCCGGAAGTTCGCTGATGCCGCCCATCCCAGTGGGGAAGCCATCATCCTTGTTCCGCCGGGCCGACCTCCTCCCCCGTCGGTCGTCCGGGTGCCGGCGCCGCCGGCCCCAGTTCGCCCCCGGGCGGACGGCCGGTCGACGTTTGACACGAGGGCGTTCGTCGGTTAGCCTAGCCGTCCGCCGGCGGACGGCGCGGCTAAACGGCAACAGCCCGGCGCGTTACCTTGACCGGTGTGCACACCTAACGCGCAGCGCGTATCAAGCTAACCACTGGTTCGGCGACTCAGGTCTCGGAGGTTTCGATGGCAACGCGCGAGCTGGGCGACGATGCGATTCGCGATGGCCACCCGGTCGGTCCCACGACACCTGCTGCGGCGGGGCCGAAATGCTACGCGTGTGCGGCCGAAGCGACGACACGGTGCATGTGGTGTAACGCTCTGAGTTGCGCAGTACACGTCCAGAGCGTGAATGTCTTGTCTGGTAGGAACTGGTCAACAGCTCTCCTGTGCCCAACGTGTCATGCTCAAGGCAAGAAAAATCTCCAATCCTGGCAGATCCTTCCCTATCTGTGTGTAACCGTCTTCGTGATCGCTTTGATATTTGGATATTTCTTGATAGGCTTCTTGATCAAGCGAGACATGGACAAGATTCGGCAGGAGCATCAACGGGAGCATGAGCAGTTTCGGAAGAAGCACGGTTTTGATCGCTAAAAGCTCGCGATCGGCCACGCCGAACCATCTGCTGCAGCAGACGGCGGCCGCGATTCTGGTCTCTCGTGACATTACGGCTCACAGCGCGGCCGCCGCTGCTGAGCTGTGTCGTTCGGCGGCGGGCATCCGACCCGTCATCCCGGGGTCATCGCCCCGAGCACGTCCGCGACCGGCACCGTCGCGAACGTGCTGGCGTAGTCCGACATCGCGTACGGGATCACCAGCCGCCCGCCGTGCACCACCGCCCCGCAGCTGTACACCACGTTCGGCACGTACCCGCTCCGCTCGCTCTCGTCCGGGGTCAGGAGCGGCTCCGCCAGCCGGCCGAGCACCTTCGCCGGGTTGTCCCGGTCCAAGAGCATCGCCCCCATCGCGTACTTCCGCATCGGCCCGACCCCGTGCGTCAGCACCAGCCACCCCGCCTCCGTCTCCACCGGCGACCCGCAGTTCCCGAGCTGGACGAACTCCCACGGCCGGGCCGGCTTCGCGATCAGCTCCTTCGTGTACCAGAAGTGGAGGTTGTCCGAGTACATCAGGTAGATGTTCTCGTTGTCCTGCCGGCTCAGCATCGCGTAGTGCCCGTTCACCGGCCGGGGGAACAGGGCGAACCCCTTGTTCCGCACCTCCGGGCCGTTCAGGGTGCTCACCTTGAAGTGCAGGAAGTCGTCCGTCTCGAGCATCTGCGGCAGCACCACCCGGCCGTCGTAGGCGGTGTAGGTGGCGTAGTACCGGACCTTCCCGTCCTCGTACTCGAACCGGACGAACCGGGCGTCCTCGACCCCGTTCGTCTCGCTCGGCCCGGTCGGGAAGATGACCCGCTCGGACAGCGGCTGGTCCGGGTCGTACCGGATCTCGTAGTTCGACCGGGCCAGGGTCACGATCGCCTTCGCGGTCCCGCCCTGGTCCTGCTGGTTCGACCGCTCCTGCCGCAGCGCCCGCTGGGCCGCCCGGTCCAGCTCCTCGACGGTGAACACCTCCCCGACCGCCCCGAGCACCTGGTCGCAGAACCGCCCCTGCACCCCCAGCTCGAACAGCTTCCGGGCGAACAGCGCCTTCTCGTACTGGGCGTTCGGGACGATGTCCGGCGGGGTGACGTACTTCCCCCGGTCGTCCAGCCGGATCGCCCCGGCCTCGGTCACCACCCCGGACCGGAACACGATCGACGAGATGTGCCCCTCCCCGGTCGCCCGCAGGCTGAGGACGAACCGCCGGGCCCCCGGCGGCAGGTTCCCCTGGTCCGGGTGCCACACCATCGACGGGTTGAACAGGGCGGCCGACTCCAGCGCGTACTCCTGGGTGAAGTACGACCCGATCAGCAGCCGGCGGGCGAGCGACAGCGGGCCGTCGGTCAGGAGGAAGTGGCGGACCTGGTCGAACCGGTGGAGGAAGAACCGCTGCAGCTCGTGGTGCCGGTCGCCGAACTCCCGCAGCACCTCGGTCAGCAGCCGCTCGGCCTCGTCCTCGCCCAGGGTCATGACCCGGGCGGTGATCTTGAGGAACCGCTCCTGGGAGGTCGGGTCGAACGGGCGGAACAGGACCCGGGCGTTGTTCGGCTTGATGACCACGTCGGTCCGGCGGACGTCCATGCGGCGGGTCGGGGATGAGGAAAAGGATGTCGGGGGTGGGAGATAGGATACGGGGGATCGGGAAACAGTTTAGCCGCGACGCGGAGTCCCCGGAGCGGAGCGCGGCGCCTCCGCCGCGCTCCGCTCCGGGGACTCCGCGTCGCGGCTACACGGGGTAACTCAGCGCGCCGCCAGCGCCGCCGGGAGGGCGGCGTCCGCCGCGGCCCCGGGGCGGCGCGGGCCGTCCGCCAGCTCCAGCTCCGCCCGGGCGAGCAGGAACGCCAGCGTCGACTCCGCCCCCTGGTTCCGGTTCACCCGGTCCGGCAACAGCCCGTCCCGGCACCCGCCGGTCGCCGGGTCGTACACCTCCAACCCCAGGTCGTTCCGCCCGAGGAACCAGTCGAACGCGGCCCGCGCCGCCGGCCGCCAGAACGGGTCCCCGGTCGCCCGGTGGGCGGCCAGGCAGGCGGACACCGTCGCCCCGGCGTCGACCGGCTGCTGGTCGAACCGGGCCGCCGCCCCGCCGCGCCGGTACCAGCCCTCCGTTCCGACGGGGCGGTGGTGCCCGGCCGGGGCCGTCTGCACCCCGACCAGCCACCGCAGGGCGGACGCCCCGACCTCCACCGCCTTCCGGTTCCCGGCCCCGTGGCCGGCGGCGATCAGGGCCTGCGGCAGCCGGGCGTTGTCGTAGGTCAGCACGTCCTCGAACCACTCCCACCCCGGGCCGGCCGTTTTCGCGTGGCGGTCGAGCAGCCGGGCGGTCAGCTCCCGCCGCACCCCGGCGGCCCGGCGGTCGCCGGGGAACCGTCGGAGGTAGTCGTCCACGCCGAGGAGGGCGAACGCCCAGGCCCGCGGCGAGGTGGTCGCCAGGACCGGCCCTAGCGCGTCCTCGAACAGGACCGCGGCCCAGGCCGAGAAGTCCGGCCGGCGCGACCGGCCGACGCACGCCCCGAGGGCCCACACCGCCCGCCCGTGGCTGTCCTCCGACCCGACCTCCTCCAGCCACCGCCGGTCGTACCCCATGAAGTTCCGGAACCGCCCGCGGGCCGGGTCGAACGCGGCCTGGAGGAAGGCGGCGTAGGTCGTCGCCAGGCCGGCCGCCGGCTCCTCCCGGTCGAGCTCCTCCAGCAGGACGGTCAGGAGCAGCCCGCGGGCGTTGTCGTCGGTGCAGTACCCCTCGGCGTAGTGCGGGACGGCGTGCCGGGCGTGCTGCAGCAGCCCGGTCCCGTCGGTCATCCGCCGCAGGTGATCCAGCCGCAGGGCCGGGAGGTGGTGGGTCGGGGAGACGCGGAACGGCGGCGGGAACCCGCCGGCCCACTCCTTCTCGCCCGCCCGCCGCGCCGGCTCGACCCCGCTCCGCGCCCGGGCGAACGACTCCAGGTACCGCGCCGCCGACCGGGCCCAGATCATCTCCCGGCCGAGCCGGTACGCCTTCTTCCGCATCGCGTGCCGGCGGTTGTCGTCGCGGAGCAGGGCGGTCACCTCCCGGGCGACCGCCCCGGCGTCGCCGAACGGGACCAGCACCCCGCGGCCGTCGGCCAGCAACTCCTCCGCGTGCCAGTACGGGGTCGAGACGACCGCCTTGCCGCACCCGAACGCGTACGCCAGGGTGCCGGACACGACCTGCGCCGGGTTCAGGTACGGGGTGACGTACACGTCCGCCGCCCCGAGGAACTCGGTCAGTTCCGGCAGGGTGACGAACCGGTCGAAGAACCGGACATGCTCCCCGACCCCGAGGTCGGCGGCCAGCTTCTCCAAACCGCGGCGGTAGGTCTCGCCGTGCTCCCGGACCAGGTTCGGGTGCGTCGCCCCGAGGACGACGTACACCGCGTCCGGGAACTCGGCGGTGACCGCCGGCAGCGCCCGGATGACGTTCTCCACCCCCTTGTTCGGCGACAGGAGGCCGAAGGTGAGGAGGACCCGCTTCCCCTCGACCCCGAACTGGTCTTTGTAGAAGTTCGGGTCGACGAACGGCATGTCCGGGATGCCGTGGGCGATCAGGTCGATCTTCCCCGCCGGGACGCCGTAGACCTCGGTGAGGAAGCGGCGGCCGCGGTCGGTCATCACCGCCACCCGGGCGGACAGCTCGCACACCTGGCCCATCACCCGCCGCTGGTCGGCGTCCGGGTCCTTCAGGACGGTGTGCAGGGTGGTGACGACCGGGGCCCGGAGGTGCCGGAGCAGGCCGAGGACGTGGCTCCCGGCGGTGCCGCCGAAGATGCCGTACTCGTGCTGGAGGCAGACCACGTCGGTGTTCGCGAGGTTCAGGAACTCGGCCGCCCGGCGGTAGTCCTCGGGGTGCCGCTCGCGGACCTCGAACCGGACCTCCGGCGGGTAGTCGTACCCTCCGGCGGCGTCGGTCACGGCCACGACCGCGCACTCGGCCGCCGGGAGGGCGGCGGCGAGCGAGGCGTGCATGTCGTGGGTGAAGGTGGCGATCCCGCACTTGCGGGGGAGGTAGTTGCCGACGAGGGCGAGTTTCCGAACGTCCGCGAAGGCCGTCATGAGCTGACCCGTGAGGGGGGATCGGGCCGCAACCACGAGAATCAGGAATATTTTAGCAATTCGGGTGCCGCGCGGCCGAAACCGGGGGCGCCGCCAGGCGCCGGCGGGGGGATTCCCGACACGGAAGGAGGAGTCGGTCGAGTTGGAGTGTCCGGGGGCCGTAGGGTGCCGTCGAGCCGGGCGCTTCGCCCGGCGATGACGCACCGGCACCACGCGAACGGACCGGGTGGTGCGTCGTCGGGCCGCGAAGCGCGGCCCTCGACGGCACCCTACTTCCGGAGCGCGGCCGCGGCTCGGACCCAGTCCCCGCGGGTGCGGGTGCCGTCGGCCGCCGGGAGCTTGTCGGCCGGCAGGCCGAGCGCCCCGGCCAACTTCCGCCACTGGTCGGCGAGGCCGGGGTCGAGCACCCGCCCCAGCTCCGCCGCGTGACCGGGGAATGCCTCGAAGTACTGGCCGACGATCTGCTTCCCGCGCTGGCCCGGCTTCTCCGGCGTCGGGGCCAACCCGTGCAGCCCGCCGGCCGTGCCCCACCACTGGACGGCCGCGAAGTCGGCGTCGCCGGGCCGCACGTCGGAGACGTAGATCGTCGCCGACCCGGCCGTGTGGAGCCGGGCCTGGAGCCGCCCGACCGGCACCTTCTGCACCGCGACCTTCTCCTTGCGGGCGAGGTGCGCCGCGTGCCCGGCGGCCTGGCCGAGGCTCGCCCAGATCGGCTCCAGCCGCAAGGCGCAGAACCCGACGTGGGACGAGCTGACGGCCACCGGGACGAGGAGGTTGTCGACCGCCCTCGGGACGATCACCCCGTACGGCACCTGGTACGGCGGGACCGGCTTGTAGAACTCGCCGGTGTGCCGGCCGCCGAACCGGTCGCCCTCGTGGGCGGTGCCGTGGCAGTTGTTCCCGTAGTCCCCGGCGGCGACCGCGTCGGCCCGGAGGACGGCCCGGGCGTCGCCGGCCGCGTGCCCGCTGTCCTTCTCGGTGAACACGTACGCCCCGACCATCCGCCGCGCCTCCCGGACGTACAGCTGCCCCGGCAGGTGCCCGGTGTCGGCGAACTCGTCCTTGCACCACCCCCACTCCGCCGCCTCCTTCCGGAACTTCTCCGGCACCGCCTCGTCGGTCTGCAGGAAGTACAGCAGCCCGGCCTGGTCCCGGAGGTGCTCGGCGAAGACCTTCGCCCGGGCGGCCGGGTCGCCGTCCGGCCACCCCCGGTTCGCCCCCGGCAGCGACAGCCGGACCAGCCCGTTCGACACGTCGTTGATGTCGTACTTGCCGTTCGGCAGCGCCGGCCGCTGGGCTTTGAAAATGCACCCGGACGGGTTCCCGAACACGGCCGCGATCATCCCGGACTCGAGGACCTTGACCACCGGCAGGAAGTCGTCCCGGCGGTAGCCCGGCGGGGCGGTCGGGGCGACCCGGTTCTTCGGGTCGCGGGTCATCGTGAACCGGAAGTTGTACGCCTGGAGCTGGTCGTCCGCCTTCTCCGGGGCCAGGCCCTCGCCGTACTCCGCCTTCCCCTCCCGCCCGACCTTCCACGGCACCCCGGCCTTCGCCATCAGGTCGCCCTCGTAGGTGCCGTCGACGAACACCGCGGCCTTCGCCGCCCACCGCCCGCCGTCCGGGCCGACGAACGTGGCCGCCTCCACCCGGTCCTTCCGCACCTCGACGGCGTCGAGCCGGGACCCGGTCTTCACGCGGACCCCCTTCCGCTCGGCGAGCATCGCCCGGAGCACGGCGAGGTTGACGTGCGGCTCGCCGAACGTGCCGCGGAAGCACGCCCGGGCCTGCGGCGAGTCCTTCCCGTAGGTCGTGACGTAATGGGCCTCGACCCGGCGGGTTAAGTCGAGGAACGTGCCGCTCAGCCCCTCGAAGGTGCGGAAGTCGGTGTGCGACAGGCCGTTGGTGACCAGCCCGCCGACGCGGGCGGTCGGCTCGACCAGCAGCACCGCCTCGCCGTCGTCGGCGGCCGCCAGGGCGGCGGCGATGCCGCCCGGGGTGGCCCCGTACACCAGCACGTCGCAGGTCTCCGGGTCTGCCGACCGGGCGGCTCCCGCGGGCCAGGCCAGGGCGAGGGCGAGAACGGTCAGCGGTCGCATGGGAAGCTCCGGTCGGCGTCGGACGCGCGGCGCAGTTCTATCGGAAGCCGTGCCCCGCGACAGGGGCCGCGTCACCCGAGCACCGGGAGGTTCTTCGATGGGCGGACGACTCCTGCCGCGGGCGGCCCTCCTGGTCCTGCTCGCCGCGTTGTCCGGCGGCACGCCCCCGGCCCGCCGCGCGGCCGCCGAGGAGCCGAAGCCCCGGCCGGCCGACCCGGCGACGGAGCTGTTCGGCACCACGAAGGTGTGGGTCGTTCACCTCGACATCCCGGCGAAGGAGTTCGAGGCGATGCCGCCGCCGCCCGCCGCCGGGTTCGGCCCGCCGCCGAAGAAGGACGAGAGGAAGCGGCCGAGCGAGCGGAACCTGTTCGGCACCGAGTTCCCGTGGGCCGAGGCCGATGTCACCGCGGACGGGACCGCGCTCAAGAAGGTCGGCGTCCGGTACGCCGCCGACGTGACCTACCTCGTCCCCGCCCGCGGCGCCGAGCGGCCGCTCGCGATCGCGTTCGACAAGTTCGGGGCCGGCCGGCTCGGCGGGCTGGCCGGCGTCCACCTCCACCCCATGCCGCTCGACCCGGCGAAGGCCCGCGAGGTCGTCGCGTTCAACGTCTTCAGGTCGGCCGGCGTCGTGTTCCAGGGGTTCGTGGGCGGCGAGCGGGCCGACGCGACGGTCGCCCGCGAGTCGACCGGGGTGCAGCGGGAGTTGAAGGCGGCGGAGGTGGCGACGCGCCAGATGCAGAAGGCGTCGGCGATGCCGGAGGGCCTCGCCGCGAACCTCACCCCCGAGCAGCTCGCCGACCTGGTCGCGTACCTGCAGTCACTCCGGTAGAGCGGGTTCGGGTTCCGTGGCGGCCCGGCGAACCCGCGCGGGCACGAACCCGTCCGTGAATCGCCCACCTCCCGCGCTCCCCTCCGCGTATCCTGATCGGCAACCGGCCGGCACGGCCCTCGACGACCCGCCGCGGTGCCGGCCGCAACGGGCGACGGTGACGTCATGGGTTGGGGCCGGACGCAGACCGAGGAGGCGCTCACCGCGCGGGAGGCGTTCGGGAGGCTCACCCTCGACGACCTCCGCCCGCTGGCCGGGCTGGTCGCCGCCGACCCGCCGAAGCGGAAGAGCGAACTCGCCCCCCTCCTCGCCAAGGTGATGACCGACCCGGCCCGGGTCCGCGACCTGTACGCCGGGCTCGGGGCGCCGGCCCAGCGGGCCGTCCGCGTCGCCGCGTTCGACCCGGCCGGACGGCTCGACCGGGAGAAGTTCCGGGCGTGGTTCGGCGAGGACCCG
The DNA here is from genome assembly GCA_013822345.1 of Isosphaera sp. Lineage (GTDB taxonomy): Bacteria > Planctomycetota > Planctomycetia > Gemmatales > Gemmataceae > Gemmata. The sequence continues at coordinate 4,977 of PNKH01000076.1, read as the reverse complement.
CGGTTCGACACCGCCGACCCGAACCGGGAGTCGTGGGAGTACCGGTACGAGGAGCGGCGGCAGGTCAGGCCGACGCCGCTCCGCCTCTTCTTCCCGCGGTTCGACCACCTGCCGACCGACACCCGACTGATCCTCCGCGGGTTCGTCCCGCCGCCCGAAGCCTTCTCGGTCCCGACCGTCGACGCCCCGCCGCCGACCCACACCCTGTTCGAGCACGTCTGGTCGGACCGGCAGCGGGCGCGGCGGGAGTGGGAGGAGCCGGTCCGGGTGCGGGAGACGGCGGCCGCGGCGGAGGCCGACCTGCGGGCGGTGCTGCGGCTGGTCGAGGCCGGGAAGGTGCGGGTGACCGACAAGAAGCTCGTCCCGACCGAGGCCACCCGCCGGGCGCTCGCCGGGGTCCTGGCCGGCGGCGACTTCTACACCCCGGACGACGCCGACGACTCGAAGTACGACCCGGCGTTCGACCTCGGCGTCCGGTCGTTCGCGTGGCCGGTGGTGCTGCAGGCCGGCGGGCTGGCCGGGAAGAGCGGGGACGCCCTGAGGCTCACCGCGGCCGGGAAGAAGGCCCTCACCGCCGCGCCGCCGGACGTGCTCCGCAAGTTGTGGGCGGCGTGGCTGAGGACGCGGGCGTTCGACGAGTTCGCCCGGGTGGACGCGATCAAGGGGCAGGGGCGGGCCCGGATGAGCGCGGCCGCCAACCGGCGGGCGGTGGTGGTGGACGGGCTGTCGGCGTGCCCCGTCGGGCGGTGGTTCGCGGTCGACGACTTCTTCCGCCTGCTCCGGGCGACCGGGCGGTCGTTCGCGGTCGCCCACGAGGTGTGGGAGCTGTACATCGCCGAGCACGAGTACGGGAGCCTGGGGTACGAGGACCGCGGCGCGTGGGAGCAGCTGCAGGGGCGGTTCGTCCTCGCGTTCCTGTTCGAGTACGCCGCGACCCTCGGCCTGGTGGACGTGGCGTTCCTCCCGCCGCAGGGGGTGCGGCACGACTTCCGCGACCGGTGGGGGGCGGACGACTTCACCTGCCTGTCCCGGTACGACGGGCTGCTGTTCGTGCGGGTCAACCCGCTCGGGGCGTGGCTGCTCGGGCTCGCGGACGGGTACCGCCCGGCGGCCCCGGCCCGGGCCGACGTGCTCCGGGTGCTCGCCAACCTGGACGTGGTCGCGACCCCGGACCTGCCGCCCGCCGACCGGCTGGTCCTGGGGCGGTTCGCGGACCCGGCCTCGGAGGGCGCCTGGCGGCTGTCGGCCGCGAAGGTCCTCGGGGTGGTCGAGCAGGGGGGGAGCGTCGACGAACTGGAGCAGTTCCTGTGGTCGCGGACGACCGCGGACCTGCCCGCCACGGTGGTCCGGTTCCTGGCCGACCTGCGGGCGAAGGCCGGGCGGCTGGCGGACGCGGGGCCGGCCCGGCTGATCGCGTGCGCCGACGGGCACGTGGCGGCGGAGCTGGCGGCCGACCGGCAGTTGGAGGGGAAGTGCCTGCGGGCCGGGGACCGGTTCGTGGTCGTCCGCGACGCCGACCTGGCCGCCGTGCGGAAGGCGGCCCGCAAGCTCGGCTACGTCTGGCCGGTGCCGGGGGACTGACCGCGGACCCCGCGCCGCCGGCTCACCAGGGCGGGCCGGCGACCCCGTCGAGTTCGGGCAGCCGGGTCGCCGGGACCACCACCCGCAGGGAGCGGGGCACGCCCGGTTCCCGGGTGACGAGCCCGAGTTCCTCGAGCCTCACCACCATCCCGTGGACCGACGGCGGGGTGACCCGGAAGAAGGCGACGAGTTCCGACTCGGCCGGCCCCCGGCGGTGCAGTTTCCGGTACAGGTGGATGAACGCGAGGAACTGCCCCTGGCGGGGCGTGAACGTCACCTTCTCCTTGCGCCTCCCCGTCGTGCCGGGGGGCGCCGGGGCCGAGAGGGTTTCCGGCGTCAGTGCGTACTCCCGCGTCCAGAACTCGATGACGTCCTGAAGCAGCGGGACCGAGGCCGGGACCAGCCCCGTCCCGTGACTCGGGTTGTACCGCTCGGCGTACTGCCGGGCCGCCTGGTACGCCCAGGTGCCGACCTCCTGTGCCGGCGCGAGGAGGCACGACAGGGCGTACTCGAACAGGAGGAGGTCGGCGTCGGTGATGAGCCGCACCGCCCCGAACGGGACGTTCCGGTATTCGTCCTGCTCGGCCCGCATCCGCCCCCGCAGCTCGGACAGCGATCGCCGCAACTTCTCGGTCGGCGCCCGCCGCCACTCCTCCATCCCCTCGAGCGCCTCCGCCATCATCCGCGCGTGGCTCGGCTCCGTCGCGCCCGGGGCCTTCTTGTGCCGGTCGACCCGCTCGAACGTCTTGCGGGCGAGGTGGGCGACGAAGCGGTTCGCCAGGTCGGGTTGGCGGCACAGGGTCTTGAGGACGGTGAGGCGGGTGATCGACACCGCCCACCGCTCCCGGCGGATCTCGTCGGGCAGGCGCGCCAGTTTGCGGACGCGGTGCAACGTGTCTTTGGCGGGGGTGGGTGACATGGGTGTACCTGGTTCCCGCGGCCGGTCGGGTCGCGCGGCGGCCTCCGGGGCCGGGAACCGGGCGACACCGAGTTTGGATCGCGCGTCACGGTCACCCGATTCACCGGACACGATCTCGCGGGTGGAACCGATCGGGTGGTGTCGCGACGAGGCCCCCGGAACGGCGGCCCGGGACTGATACAAACGGGACTACGATCGGACCGACCTGTGCGGTGCGTGAATGTACCAGCCGACGGCCCGGTGACAACGGGAAAATCAGGCCGAGGCGAACGGCGTGGTTCGGCGCACCCGGGTCGGCGGGTCAGCGGGAGGCCAGGCCGAGGCGGTGCAGCAGGTCGTGCCACCGGTGCCGGAGCAGGTACCCGAGGACGTTCGGGCCGATCTCGGCATCGGCGACCTCCCGGCCGTGGACCCGCCGGCGGAGCCGGGCCATCTCCGGTGTCCCGGCCGACGCCAGGTCGGCCGAGGTCTTCTGGGTCGCGTGGACCCGGAACGCCCCGAGGAACCGGGGCAGCCGGACGAACCGCGCCCCGGCCTCCCGGAACCGCAGCAGCAGGTCCCAGTCGAGGGCGAACCGGAACGACTCGTCGATCGCCCCCCCGACCTTGTCCCAGACCCGCCGCCGCCAGAACATCGTCTCCTGCGGGACGTAGTCGGCCCACGCCAGCATCCGGTCGGAGTGCCCGGGGAGCACCCACCGCCCGACCTCCATCCCGTCCTCGTCGACGATCACCCGGTGGCCGTACACCACGTCCACCCGCGGGTGGGCGGCGAAGTACGCGGCGACGTAGTTCAGCGCCCCCGGCAGGAGCAGGTCGTCGGAGTTCAGGTACGCCATGATCTCGCCCCGCGGGGCGCGGGCGAACCCGAGGTTGATCGCGTGCCCCTGCCCGTTGTCCCGGCGGGACTCGGCGTGGGCCAGCCGGTCCCGGTACCGCTCGATCACCGCGGCCGACTCGTCCCGCGACCCGCCGTCCTGGACGACGTACTCGAGCCGCGGGTAGCCCTGGCCGAGGACGCTCCGGATCGTCGCCTCCAGGAACCGGCCCTGGTTGTACGACGGGGTGACGATCGAGATCGGCGGCGGGTCGGCGAGCGGCCGCGGGCGGTGGTAGCCGGGCGGGACGCGGAGGGGGCGCGGCGGGTGGTGGTGGAACGTCTGCAGCCGCGCCCCGTAGGCCCGGGCGACGAGCCGGTTCCGGAGCCGGGTCACCCGGTCGGGGAAGATCAGGAACTGGTGCCGGACCTGGTCGCGGGCGTGGAGGACCCGGTGCCAGAGCCGGATGAGCTGGTGCCGGGCCTGCCGCCAAACCCCGCGCACCACCCGGCGGACCCCGACCGGCCGCGGCGCGGTCGCCCCGGGGTCGGTGTTCGCGCCTGCCTGACCGCCCATTCCCGCCCTCCGTGAACCCCGCGGCCCGGTCCGGGTCAGGCCGCGGCCGCCGCCCGCCGGGCGGCGAGATACCAATCGATCGTCTTTTCCAGCCCGGCGGCGAGAGTCGTTTTCGCGGCGAACCCGAGCAGGGCCTTCGCCCGGGTCACGTCCAGGCACCGCCGCGGCTGCCCGTCCGGCATGTCCGGCTGGAACCGCAGCTCGCCCTTGAACCCGGTCTTCTCGGCGACCAGCCGGGCGAGGTCCCCGATCGCGATCTCCACCCCGGACCCGACGTTCACCGGGTCGGGGGTGTCGAGCACCTCGGCCGCCCGGACCAGGGCCTCGGCCGCGTCCTCGGCGTACAGGAACTCGCGGGTCGGGCGGCCGGTGCCCCAGACCGGGAGCACCGTGTCCCCGCGCTCCTTCGCCTCGACGCACTTGCGGATCAGGGCCGGGATGACGTGGGACGACTGGAGGTCGAAGTTGTCCCCGGGGCCGTACAGGTTGACCAGCAGGACGTTCGCCCCGGTGAACCCGAACTCCTGGTGGTACGCCTGGAGTTGGGCCAGGAGCAGCTTCTTGGCCAGCCCGTACGGGGCGTTCGTCTCCTCCGGGTACCCGTTCCAGAGGTCCTCCTCCTTGAACGGGACGGGGGTGAACTTCGGGTACGCGCAGATCGTCCCGACCATCACGAACTTCTCGACCCCGAGCCGCCGGGACGCCTCGATCAGGTGTGTCCCCATGACCAGGTTCTGGTACAGGAAGGTGCCGGGGTACTTGCGGTTGGCCCCGATCCCGCCGACCTTCGCGGCCAGGTGCAGGACGACGTGCGGCCGCTCCCGCTGGAGGAGGCGGAGGACATCCGGCTCGCGGGTCAGGTCGCACTCCGCCGACCGCGGGGCGACGACGTGTCGGCAGCCGATTTGGCGGAGCCGGGCGAGGACGTGCCCGCCGAGGAACCCGGACCCGCCGGTGACCAGGATGCGCTTGCTCTGCAGGTCCACGCCGCGACTCCTTTCGCGCCCCGCCGCCGGCGGGTGGAACCGTACCTGTGGGGCCTGTTCTTCCCATGTCCCCGGGCCGGCGTCAACCCCGTCCTGGG
>PNKH01000075.1 GCA_013822345.1 Isosphaera sp. | reverse complement strand
CCGGGTCAGTGGTTGAACAGGAACTCGCGGGTGTTGATCACCGCCCAGACCACGTCCTCCCACGCCGCCTGCGAGTTGTTCCGCTTCGCCGCGTACCCGACCAGCGCCGCCGACTCGTCCGCCGTCGGCTTCCGCCCGAGCGCCACCACGTACAGGTCGGCGACCCGCTCGGCCGGCGGGCGGGTGTCCTTGGCCAGCGCCTGCGCCCGCGGCCCGGCCGCCTTCGCCAGCACCTCGGCCGAGTTCAGCATGTGCAGCGCCTGGGCCAGGCTCGACCCGCCCCCCCGCTCGCACTCGCAGGCGCTCGACGCGTCCGGCCGGCCGAACACCCCGAGGAAGTACGACTCGGCGAGGTTGTCCGGCAGCTGCACCGCCCGCGTCCCGGCCGGGGCCGTCTTGAACTTCGTCCGCGACAGCGTCACGTCGTCGATCGCGTCCAGCAGCACCTCCGCGGTCAGCCGCTTCGGCACGAACCGGGAGTAGTTCTGCCGGTCGTCCGCGTTGTCCGCGTTCGGGGTGCCGCTCAACTGGTACGTCTTCGACGTGCAGATGAGGCGGACCAGCTTCTTCAGGTCGTACCCGCCGTCGGCGAACGACTTCGCCAGGAAGTCGAGCAGGGCCGGGTTGGTCGGCGGGTTGGTCAGGCGGAGGTCGTCCTCCGGGTCGACGAGGCCGCGGCCGAGGAAGTGCTTCCAGTACCGGTTGGCGAGGGTGCGGGCGAAGAACGGGTTCTTCGGGTCGGTCATCCAGTCGGCGAGCTTGGCCCGCGGGTCGTCCTCCTTGCCGATCGCGGCCGGCTCGCCGGCCAGGCCGGTGGCCGGGACCGGCTTGCCGGTCCGCGGGTTGGTCGCGCTCGCCGGCCCGGCCTTCGCCGCCACCCGCGCCGGCTCCCCGGCGACCGTCTCGTTCTTCACCTTCTTGCTCGGCTTGGCGTCCGTCACCTTCACCCCGGTGAAGAACGCGGCGAACCCCCAGTAGTCCTGCTGCGCCCACTTCTCCAGCGGGTGGTGGTGGCACTTCGCGCACGCCACCCGCTGCCCGAGGAACAGCTGCGCCGCGTCCTCGGCGGCGGCCGTCGGGTCCTTCAGCTCGCGGTACCACACGACCGGCGGCGTCTCGACCTCCGCCCCGCTCGCCGTCAGCACCTCGCGGACGAACGTGTCGAACGGCTTGTTCTCCTTGAGCGAGTCGCGGATCCACTCGTGGAACGCGGCCGTCGGCTTCGGGTCGTCCTTGTCGCTCTTCCGCCGGTTCCGCAGCACCGCCCCCCACTTGTTCGCGAAGTAGTCCGCGTACCCCGGGTCGGCGAGCAGCCGGTCGACCAGCTTCTCGCGCTTGTCGGCGGCGGCGTCCTTCGCGAACGCCTCCACCTCATCCTTCGTCGGCAGCCGGCCGCAGATGTCGATGGTCGCCCGGCGGAGGAAGGTGGCGTCGTCGCACACCGCCGACGGCGGCAGCCCGAGCTCCTTCAGCCGGGCGAACACGAGCGTGTCGACCGGGTGGTCGGACGCCGGCAGCTTCTCGACCTTCGCCCCGAGCGGGACGGTCCCCTGGAAGACGCCGACGTGCGACTGGTACCGGGCCATCACCGCGACGGTGCCGGGGATCTGCTTGGCGGTGACGAGGCCGTTCCCGTCGGCGGTGGCGAGGTCCGGGGCGTTCGACTCGAACTGCGTCATCCGGGTCACGTCGGAGACGGAGCCGTCGGCGTGGACGGCGAGGACGGCGACCTGCTGGCTCGCGCCGCGGGCCAGCACCCGGGCGTCCGGGACGACGCGGATGCCGGTCACGGCCAGGCCGGCGGCCGACCCGAACGGCGCCCCCTGCTCGACCCACCGCGACAGGACGCGGTAGAACGGCGACCCGGGGTCGAGCTTCTTCCCGCCGCCGTGCGGCGAGCTGCCGGCCGCCTTGCGGAGGAGCAGGCTGTGCTCCGGGGCGGCCGCGAACAGCCGGCGGCCGCGGCCCTCCTTGACGAGGTACTCGTAGTCCTCGCGCGGCTCGAACCCGAGGAGCGACAGCTTGAACCCGTTCTGCCCGTCGGCCTTGCCGTGGCACCCGCCGGCGTTGCACCCGAACTTGGTGAAGATCGGCACCACCTGGTTCTCGAACGACACCGCGGCGTCGGTCACCAGCCCGGTGACGGTGACGGCGACCGTCGCGGCGTCGCCGCCGAGGCGGGCGGTGACGGTGGCGGCCCCTTCCTTGAGCGGGGTGACGAACCCGGTCGCGTCGACCGCCACGACGCCGGCCGGGGCCGCGTCGTACTTCGCCTCGCGGGTGGCGTCGCGGGGCTTGCCGTCGGGCCCGGTGGCGGTGACGACGAGCTGGCGGGTGGCGTCGCGGCCGGCGAGGGTGAACGGGCCGGTCTCGACGGTCAGCGGCGCGGCGTGGGCGGCAGGGGCGGTCAGTGCGGCGGCGGCGACGAGGTGGAGGCGCATGGCGGGGACTCGTGAGCGGCGGGGCGGCGTGCGGAGGCGGGGCGGCGGGCGGGGAGGATTCTATACCGGAACCCCGCCCCCGCGGCCCGCAGACGGTGCCGTCCGAGCCGGACGCGTGAGCGACGGCCGACATCCCGCACCTCCCACGGGCTGGCGACCACGTCGCGGCGTCCGCGTCCGCGCACGCATCACATGCCCCCCGCCGGTCGGATGCCGACTGCGATTCTCACGCCCGTCAGGAGCCCCGACCCGGACTTTCTCTCACTTTCCGCGCATCACCCGGCCGCGGACGGCACCCGTACCACTGGGGAGGACCGGTGACGGCGGCGGGGCGCCGTCCGTACTCCTGCCGGGGGTGTGCGATGAGCCGGACGCCGGAGGACGGAGCCATGACGGAGGCCGCCGACCCGGTCCGGGAGTTGGGCCGGTACCGGGACTACCTGCTCCTCCTCGCCCGCCGCCACTTCCCGCCGGACCTCCGCGCCCTGTTCGGGGTCGACCCGTCCGACATCGTCAACCAGACCCTGCTGCTCGCCCACCGGGACGCCGACCAGTTCGCGGGCGGGACCGGCGGGCGGTACGCCGCCTGGCTCCGCGGCATCCTGGCCAACCAGATCCGGACCGTCGTCCGGGACGGGCGGCGGCAGCAGCGGGACGTGCGGCGGCTCCGGTCGCTCGACGCCGAGGTCGAGGCGTCGTCCGTCCGGCTGGAGGCGTGGGCGGCCGACGGCGGCCTGTCGCCCCCGGCCCGGGCCGAGCGGGACGAGTTGGCCCTCCGCCTCGCGTCCGCCCTCGCCCGGCTCTCGGACGACCAGCGGGAGGCGGTCGAGCTGCGGTACTTCCACGGCCTCACGGTGAAGGCGGTCGCCGCCCGGATGGGGCGGACGGTGCCGGCCGTCGGCGGGCTGGTCAGCCGCGGGCTGATCCGCCTCAAGGAGCTGCTCGCCGACCCGCCCGACCCGGGGTGACGAGAGGGGTAGGGTGGGCCGGACCGCGGCGCTTCGCCGCGGGAGGCCCACGCGGGAACCGTCGAGGTGGCGCGCGTGGGCCTCCCCGGGCGGAGCGCCCGGGTCCGGCCCACTCTACGCCGACCCAGCAACCTGCGGAACAGGAGCCCGCCGCCATGTCCGTCAATCCCCACTGCGCCCGCTGCGGGGCGCAGGATGTGTTCACCGGCGAGGGGAGCCCGCCGTGCCCGAAGTGCGGGGCGCCCCCGGGCACCCCCGGCGCGGCACCGTCCCCGGCCCGGGGCGGCGGGCCGAAGCTCCTCGGCTGCCTGCTGCTCGGCGGCCTCGGCCTCCTCGCCGTCGCCGTCGTCCTGGCCGAGACCGGGGCGGTCACCGCCGAGAAGACCGAGTCGAAGTGGTCGGCCGAGGGGCAGAACAAGGCCCGGTACGAGACGGCCGGGCGCGGCCGGCCGGCCCCGCTCCGCGGCGTCCAGTTCACCCCGGCGGTGACGGTCGGGGTGCCGCGCGGCACCGGCCACGACCTGGCCACGGCGGCGGCGGACGCGATCCGGAAGGCCGGCACCGGCGGCGGGCCGGGGCAGTCGAGGCTGGAGATCACCATCACCCGCGTCGCCCCCGACGGGTCCGACTGGGTGCCGTTCTTCAAGAGCGGGTCGTGCAGCTTCACCGCCAGCTACACCCTGGCCGCCGAGACCCCCTGGTCGTCGTTCGCCGGCGAGGGGCAGGTGACCGGCACCGTCACCCAGTCCATGAACGGATTCTGTTCCACCGGGCTGTTCCGTGAGAAGATGGGCCAGGCGATCGCCGCCGCGATCCTGGGCGACATCTCGAAGCTGGTGGCGAAGTACTCGTGAAGGGGGACCGTCATGAGCCTCGCATCGCTCCCGGACGGGCTGCGGCGGATGGTCGCGGAGGAGCTGAACGCCGGGGAGCAGGTCCGGTGGGCCGGCCGGCCGGCGGTGTTCGGCCGCGTCGCCCGGTCGCTGCCGACGGCGTTCTTCGGCCTCTTCGTCGCCGGGTTCGCCGCGTTCTGGATGGCCGGGGCGTTCGAGATGGGCGAGAAGCACAAGGAGATGAAGCAGCGGCACGCCGACTTCGACCGGCGGTGGAACGAGACCCGGGACCGGATGGACCGCGACCCGTGGGGCGCCGCCCCGCCCCCCGCCCCGGCCCCGGTTCCGCCGCCGAAGGAGGACTCCGGGTTCTCGTTCCACGACCTGTTCCCGTACTTCGGGCTGCTGTTCCTGACGGTCGGGCTGGGGATGCTGCTCGCCCCGGTGTGGGCGGCCTACAAGGCGACGAACACCGTGTACGTCGTGACCGACCGGCGGGCGGTCGTGTTCGACGGCGGGTGGAGCACCCACGTCCGGTCGTTCGGCCCGGCCGACCTGACCGCGGTCGAGCGGCGGCAGCGGCCGGACGGGTCCGGGGACCTGATCCTGGCGAAGGAGCCGTACTGGGTCCCGGGCCACACCTCCGGGCCGCCCGGCCGCGGGCACCACGTCCCCGGCGGGTGGTCGGTGCGGGAGATCGGGTTCTTCGGCATCCCCCGGGTGCGCGAGGTCGAGCAACTGATCCGGAACCTGGCGCCCACGCCCTGATCCCCTTCGGAGCCGGACGATGCCGGACGACACCTGCCCGCTCCCGGAGCCCGAGCTGAGCCGGGTCGTCGCCTCCTACCTGGAGGCGGTCGACGCCGGCCGCCCGCCGGACCCGGCCGACCTGATCGCCCGCCACCCGCACCTCGCCGACGAGCTGCGGGCGTTCCTCGCCGCCGAGGGGCGGCTGGCCGAGGTCGCCGGCCCGCCCGGGGCGGCCGCCGGCGGGGCGAACACGGTGTCCGGCGGGGCCGACCGCACCCTCCCCCCGGACGGGGCCCCGCCGCCCGGGGCGGCGTTCGGCGAGTACGACCTGCTCGGGTTCGTCGGGTACGGGGGGATGGGGGTGGTGTACCGGGCCCGGCACCGGGTGCTCAAGCGGGTCGTCGCCCTGAAGCTGATCCTCGCCGGCCGGCACGCCCGCCCGGCCGACCGGGAGCGGTTCCGGGTCGAGGCCGAGGCCGCCGCCCGGCTGTCCCACCCCGGGATCGTCCAGGTGTACGAGGTCGGGGAACATGACGGGCTGCCGTACCTGGCGATGGAGTTCTGCCCCGGCGGGTCGCTCGCCGCCCACCTCCGGGCCGGGGCGGTGACCCCGGCCGAGGCGGCCCGGATCGTCGCCGAGCTGGCGGCCGCGGTGCAGGCGGCCCACGACGGCGACGTGGTCCACCGCGACCTGAAGCCGGGGAACGTGCTGCGGACCGCGGACGGGCGGTGGAAGGTCGCAGACTTCGGGCTGGCCAAGCTGCTCGACGCGCCGGAGCCACTGACCGGGACGAACGCCGTCCTCGGGTCGCCCCCGTACATGTCCCCGGAGCAGGCCGACGGGCGGAGCCACCTCGTCGGCCGGCCGTCGGACGTGTACTCCCTCGGGGCGGTCCTGTTCGAGCTGTTGACCGGCCGCCCGCCGTTCCGCGGGGAGACGCCGTCCGAGACGGTGCGGATGGTTCTCCACGACGCCCCGCCGGCCCCGCGCCGGCTGAACCGGGCGGTCCCGCGGGACCTGCAGACGATCTGCCTCCGGTGCCTGGAGAAGAGTCCGGCCCGGCGGTTCGCCACCGCCGCCGACCTGGCCGACGACCTCGGCCGGTTCCTGACCGGCCGGCCGCCCCGGTCCCGCCCGGTCGGGCCGCTCGGCCGGGCCCGCCGGTGGTGCGGCCGGAACCCGGTCCCGACGGCCGCGGCCGCCGTGGTGTCGGTCGTCGCCCTGGTGGCGTTCGTCCTGATCTACCAGTCCCGCGACCGGGCCCTCGGCCTCGCCGGCCGGAACGCTGCGCTGGCCGAGCGGAACGAGCAGATCGCGGCCGACCAGGAGCAACTCGCGCGGGTGAACGGGAACCTGGCGGCGGCGCAGAAGGCGGAGGCGGAGAACGCCCGCCGGGAGAAGCGGGCGGCCGAGCGGGAGGCGACGCTGCTGGCGTACCGGCAGGGGCAGGACCTGTGCGAGAAGGGGGACGTGGCCCGCGGGCTGGTCGCGCTCGGGCACGGCCTCGCCCTGGCCGACCAGGCCGAGGCCCCGGACCTCGCCGACCTGATCCGCCGGAACCTCGGGGTGTGGCACGCCCACCTGAACGCCCTCGACGACGTCTGGCCGCACCCGACCGGGGTGGCGGCGGTCGCGGTCAGCCCGGACGGGACCCGGGTGGCGACGGCCGACTGGGCGAAGAACGTCCGGGTCCGGGACGCGGCCACCGGGGAGGCGGTTGCCGGGCCGGTGACGGCCGAGAACTGGGTCACCGGCCTCGCCTTCTCGCCGGACGGCAAGACGCTCCTGGCGGTCGCCCACGACCGCGTCGTGCTGATCGACCCGGTGTCCGGGAAGCCGGTCGGGGAGCTGTTCGAGAAGGACGGCGGGCTGATCTCGGCGGCGGCGTTCCGCCCGGACGGGGCGGCGGTGGTGACCGGCGGGAGCGCGGGCAAGCTGCGGTTCTGGGACGTGGCGAAGCGGGGGCCGACGGGGGCGGCGGTCCCGGCGCGCGGGTGGGTGCGGGCGGTCGCGTGGTCGCCGGACGGGGCGGTGATCGCCTGCGGGTACCGCACCGGCGGGGTGGTGGCGTGGGACGCGAAGACCCGCGAGCCGCGGTACTCGGTCGGCGGGTCGGACGAGCCGGTGAACGCGGTCGCCTTCTCCCCCGACGGCCGGTGGCTGGCGGTCGGCGGGGACGACCGGGCGGCCCGGGTGCTCGACGCCGGCACCGGGGAGGCGGCCGGCCCGCCGCTGGCCCACACCGGGCGGGTCACGTCCGTGGCCTTCAGCCCGGACGGGCTGACCCTGGTCAGCGGCGGCACCGACCGGACGGCCCGGGTGTGGCAAGTGCCGGGCGGGGCCGCGGTCGGGCAGCTGCTGGCGCACTCCGAGGAGGTGCTCGGGGTGGCGTTCGGGCCGGACGGGCGGACGGTGTTCACCGCCCAGGGGCGCGGGGCCGGGGACGCCCGCCGGTGGCGGGTCGGGGTCGGCCAGGTCGCCGGCCCGCCGCTGGCCCACGCCGGCCCGGTCCTGTGCGTGGCGGTCGACCGCGGCGGGACCCGGTTCGCCACCGGGAGCCGGGACGGGACCGCCCGGCTGTGGGACGCCCGGACCGGGGAGCCGGTCGGCGGGCCGCTCCCCCACGGGAACGAGGTGAACGCCCTCGCGTTCGCCCCGGACGGCAAGCTCCTGCTGTCCGCCGGCGACACCGGCGAGGTCCTGTTCTGGGACGCCCGGCTCGGCCGGGCGGTCGTCCGCGACACGTGGCCGGGGAAGGCGCCGACCCCGGGGATCCCGGACAAGCTCCCGGTCCGGGTGACCAGCGCCCGCCCGGGTGCCCTCGGGCTCGGCGGCGACCGCGACTCGTGGAACTGGTTCGACGACCCGGACCCGGTCTGGGGCCCGGCCCGCGGGAAGGGGACGGGGCGGGTCCCGGGCCGCCGGAACCAGACCTCCCCGGTCCACGCCCTCGCGTTCGCCCCGGGCGGGGCGTGGTTCGCGTTCGGGTGTCGCGACGGGAAGGCGTACCGGGTCGACGCCGACGAGTTGTGGGTGAAGATGACGCTGGCCGACCCGCGGGAGGAGCCGGCGTTCGGCGGGTTCGGCCCGGGCGACGAGCGGGACGTGTACGCGGTCGCCGTCGGCCCGGACGGGACCCGGGTGGCGGTCGGCCGGAGGGACGGCACGGTGCGGGTCTGGGACGTGACCCCGGCCCGGGACCCGAACGACCGGCCGGGCGACCGGTGGCACGGGAAGCCGGTCGGCCGGCCCGCCCGGCACGACGGCCCGGTGGTCGCGGTCGCCTTCGCCCCGGACGGGAAGACGGTCCTGACGGCCGGCGGGGACGGGGCGGCCCGGGTGTGGGAGACCGAGACGGGCAACCTCATCGGGGAGCCGGCCCGGCATCGGGCGGCGGTGGTGGCGGCGGCGTTCGCCCCGGACGGGAAGACGTTCCTGACGGCGAGCTGGGACGGGTCGGTCCGGACGTGGCGGACCGACACCGGCGGGCCGGTCGGCCGGTCGATGCCGCACCCGGGGCGGGTGCTGGCGGCGGCCTACTCGCCGGACGGCCGGCTGATCCTGTCCGGCGGGGAGGACGGGGCCGGGCGGCTGTGGGACGCGGCGACCGGGCTGCCGGTCGGGCCGCCGCTGCCCCACCGGGACCAGGTCCGGGTGGCGGCGTTCCGCCCGGACGGTCGCGCGGCGGTCACCGCCGGGGACGACGGGGCCGGGGCGCTGTGGGCGGTCCCCGGGCCGGTCGCCCTACCGCCCCGGGACGTGACCGCGTGGCTGGAGGTGGTCACCGGGATGCGCCGCGACGCGGACGGGGTGACCCGGCTCCTCGACGCCGCCGGGTGGGCCGAGGCGCGGGCGGGGTTCCGGAAGTCCGCGGCGGGGGAGCCGGCGTCGCCCGACCCGGACGGGTGGCACCGCCGGTCGGCCGCGCTCGGGGAGGCGGAGGGGGCGTGGGAGGCGGCCCGGTGGCACCTGGAGCGCCTCGCCGCCCGGCACCCGGCCGACCCCGACCTGCGGCTCCGCCACGGGGCGGCCCTCTTCCGGGTCGACCGCCCGGACCCGGCCCGGCGGGAGTTCGAGCGGGCGGCGGCGCTCGCCCCGGACCGGTGGGAGCCGCACGCCCATCTCGGCCGGGTCGCGGCCCGGGTCGGGGACTGGAAGGGGTCGGCGGCGGCGTTCGACCGGGCCATCGCCGGGTACCCGAAGACCGGCCTGTTCGGGTACTGGCGGGAGGCGGACGGGGTGCCGTCGCACCTGTGGCACGGCCGCGGGGCCGCCCGGGCGGCCGGCGGGGAGTGGGCGAATGCGATCGGGGACCTGCGCCGGGCCGCGCTCGGGGAGTCGCACGGGGAGAACCTCGACCTGACCCGCATCCCGCAGAACCTGATCAACGTGAACGGCCCGCTCAACCCGGCGGCGTGGCTCGACCTCGCCCGGGCGTACCTGGCCGCCGGCCGCGGGGCCGAGTGCGACGCCGCGTGCCGGAACCTGGCGCACGTGTTCGTCCCGGCCGTCCCCGGGGAGAAGCAGGGGATCGTGACCGGGGACTTCGGCCGCCAGACGGTCCACCCGTTCGGCACCCCGACCGCGTTCGACCCGCACACGGTCTCCCTCGCGGCGTGGGTGTGCGCGCTGCGGCCGGAGGCGGTGGCGGACTACGACCGGCTGGCCGCGGCGGCCCTCGCCTGCGCCCGGGCCGACCCGCGGAGCTACCCGTTCGCCCGGAGCTACGGGGCCGTCCTGTACCGGGCCGGGAAGTTCGACGAGGCGGTCAAGCAGCTCGACGCCGCCCGCCGCCTCCGCCCGGACCCGTCCCCGGCGGTGTGGCTGTTCCTGGCGATGGCCCTCCACCAGACCGGCGACAAGGCGGCCGCCGACTGGCTCGACAAGGCGAAGGCGTGGGTCGACGACGCGCGCAAGCCGGCGGGCGGCGGGAGGCCGTCGCGGTGGGACGCGCTGCCGTGGCAGGAGCGGGCGGCGCTGGAGGTGCTGGTGAAGGAAGCCGAGGGGCTCGTCCGCCCGCAGTGACCGGGCGGCCGGCCCGCCCGAACGACTCCACATTCCCGAGGTGCGTGATGCGTCCCACCCGTCTCGGCCCGCGCCCGCTCCTGGCCGGGCTCGTCCTCGTGGCCGCCGGGTGCGGCCGGGGCGGGCCCACGGCCCTCGGGGCCAAGGAGGGGCCGCCCCCGGGGTTCGCGCGGTACGTCAGCTCCCCGGCCGGCCTGACCGGGCGGATGGCGTCGGACTACCACCCGTTCCGGTTCGACTACCCGGCCGGGTGCGAGGTCGTCCCCCACGGCCCGGACAACCCGCGGAACTACGTCACCGTCCGCCGGCAAACCGGGTCCGGGGACGGGCGCGAGACGGTGGAGGAGTTGAACGTCGGCCACGTCTGGGTGGACACCCCGGGGGAGACGGTCCGGTCGAAGCTGACGGAGCTGGCGGCGGACCTCCGGGACGCGTTCGGTGGCCCCGGGACCGCCGTGACCTCCGAGGGGCGGCGGGACGTGGGCGGGGTGGGCGCTTACGAGGTGCGGCTCCGGCAGCAGTCCGCCGGGGGCGGCGGGCGGCGGCTGGTCCGGCCGCAGCAGGTGATCCCCCGGCCCGGCCGGGCCCCGCTGATCATCCCGGCGGTGTACGCCGACACCGGCCCGGCCACCCCCGGCCAGGTGTACACCGTCCGAGCCCTCATCCTCCCGGCCCCGGGCGACCGGCCGTCCGGGCTGCTGGTCGTGGCCGTGAGCCGCGGCGACGGCGACGGGCCGCTGGCCGCGGCCGTCGACTCGTTCCGGTTCGGGGCGCCGTGAGGCGCCGGCGGGGTGTCCGTTCGCGCCTTCGGGAGGGCCGACCATGAGTCGCGGGGCGGGGTGGCTGACCGCCGGCGTCGTGCTGCTGGTCCTGGCCGTCGGCGGGCAGACGCTGCTCGTCCAGTCGGCCGTGGAGTCGTTCCGGACGGTCCGCGGGCCGGACGACCTGTTCGACACGGTCGGCCGGCTGAGCCCGTGGGCCGGGGTGGTGAACCTCCTGTTCCTCGGCGCCGGCCTGGCCCTGGTCGCCGGGGTGGTGCTGCTGGTCGTCGACGGCACCCGCGAGCCGCCCCGGCGGTCGGCGGCCGAGGAGGAGAACCGGCGGCTGCGGGAGGAGAACCGGCGGCTGCGGCGGGAGCGGGAGGACCGACCTCGTCCGTCCGGGCCGGACGACTAACCCCCGCGGGGCCGGACGGCGACCGGACGGCGGACAGGCTTCCCCCCGCAGCGACCGGTTGCGGGGACGTGGCGGGGAAGCAACGCCGGACGGGATCACCCCTTCTGCATCAACTCCTTCACGAGGTTCGCGAGCAGGGCCGGGTCCTTCTTCGCCAGCAGGGCGGCGACCCGGTCCTTCGGCACCCCGAGCTTCTCCATGTGGGTGGCGGCGGTCTGCCACAACTTCTCGCGCTTCTTCCCCTCGGCCAGGTACAGGTCGCCGACCAGCTCCGACAGCTTCTGCCACGTGATCTGGTCGAAGTTCTCGTAGTACCGCTTGATGATCCCCTGCTGGTACTTGGTGTAGTTCTCCATCCCCATCGGTCGGCTCCTCCGGCGGTTCGCGACACCCTACAACACCGCAAACGGCCGCCGCGGTCAAGGCGGGAGGGGCGCATGCGGGCGGTGCTGCAGCGGGTGCGGCGGGCGAAGGTGACGGTCGGGGCGGACGTGACCGGGGAGGTCGCGGCCGGGTGGCTGGTGCTGCTCGGGGTCGCCCCGGCCGACGCCGCCGCGGACGCCGCCTGGCTCGCCGACAAGGTCGCCAACCTGCGGGCGTTCCCGGACAGCGACGGGAAGATGAACCTGTCGGTGCAGGACGTCGGCGGGGCGGTGCTGGCGGTCAGCCAGTTCACCCTGTACGCGGACTGCCTGAAGGGCCGCCGGCCGGGGTTCACCGGGGCCGCCCCGCCGCCCGTCGCCGAGCCGCTCTACGAGCGGTTCGTGGCGGAGCTGCGGCTGCTCGGGGTGCCGGTCGCGACCGGCCGGTTCGGGGCGGACATGCAGGTCGAGTTGGTGAACGACGGGCCCGTGACGTTCGTGATCGACACCCCCGTGAAGGAGTGAAGCGTATGGACCGCCGCACGTTCCTCGCCGCGTCCGCCGGGCTGGTCGCGGTTCCCGCCGTCGCCCAGAAGAAGGAGACGATTACGATCGTCTCCAGCATGCCGCGGACGGGAGCGGCGAAGGGCCAGACCGACGCCATCTCGAACGCGATCAAGCTCGCCATCGCCGACCGGGAGAAGGACTTCCCGGTCGCGGTCGAGTACTGGGACTATGACAACGCGTCGGTGATCTCGGGGACGTGGGAGGCCAAGTTCGAGGCCGGCAACGCCCGGGAGGCGGCCGCGGACAAGGACGTGGTGGCGTACATCGGGCCGTACAACTCCGGGGCGGCGAAGGTGTCGATGCCGATCCTGAACGAGGCCGGGCTCGTCCAGGTCTCGCCGGCCTGCACCTGGCCCGGCCTGACGAAGAAGATCAAGGGGAACGAGGCGAGCGGGGAGCCGGGCGTCTACCGCAAGTCCGGGAAGATCACCTTCTGCCGCGTCGTGCCGCACGACTTCGTCCAGGGGGCGCAGGCCGCCGCGTTCGTGGCTCAGGAGCTGAAGGCGAAGACGGTGTACGTCCTCGACGACAAGGAACTGTACGGGTCCGGGGTGGCCGACGCGTTCGAGGTGAGGTGCAAGGACCTCGGCGTGAAGGTGCTGGGCCGCGAGTCGGTCGACCCGCGGGCCCGGGACTACCGAAAGCTCGTCGCCGGCATCCGGGCGATCTCGCCGGACGTGGTGTACTTCGGCGGCACGTCCCAGAGCGGCGGCCCGCAGGTGGCGAAGGACCTGAAGGCGGCCGGGGTGACGTTCCCGCTCGTGGTCCCGGACGGGTGCTACGAGGAGGCGTTCATCCAGGGCGCCGGCAAAGACGCGGTGAACGGGCGGGTGTACGCCACCATCGGCGGCGTCGACCCGAGCCAACTGAAGGGGGCCGGGGCGGACTTCGTGAAGCGGTACAAGGAGAAGTACAAGGCCGACCCGGAGGCGTACGCGGTGTACGGGTACGAGGCGGCCGCGGTCGTGCTGGAGGCGATCCGGAAGGTCGGGAAGAAGGACCGCGAGGCGATCCGCCAGGCCGTCCTCGCCACCAAGGACTTCGACAAGGGCATCCTCGGGAAGTGGAGCTTCGACGCCGACGGCGACACCTCCCTCCAGCAGGTGACCGTGAGCAAGGTCGAGGACGGGAAGTTCAAGCCGGTCAAGGTGCTGGACGCGAGCGACGGGAAGAACTGAGCGCCGCGGCACACGAGCCCGCAGCGCGAGCAAGGGGGCGAGGCCAGACCCTTGCTCGCGCTGCGGGCTCGTGGCGGCGGGATTCCCCGCGGCGCGCTTTCTCATTCGCACCCCGCCCGCCGCCCGGGTATCCTGTCCGGATCAACCCGTTGGCTCGCTCGCCCATCCGGAGTCCCCCATGTCCCGCCTGCCGGCGGCCGCGCTCGCGGCCATCGCCCTCGTCCACCTGTCCGCCACCGCCGCCCCGGAGGCCGTCCCGCAGCCGCGGCCGAAGGTCGCCCCCGCCGACCCGTACCCGGCCGTCCTCGCCGGGCTGAAGGCCCGGAACATCGGGCCGGCGAACATGGGCGGCCGCGTCACCGACCTCGCCGTCGTCGAGAGCAACCCGGACACGTTCTACCTCGCCACCGCCGGCGGCGGGGTGTGGAAGACGACCGACGGCGGCACCACCCTCGCCCCCGTGTTCGACGACCAGCCGACCCAGAGCGTCGGGTCCGTCGCCGTCTGCCAGGCGAAGCCGGAGGTGGTGTGGGTCGGGACCGGCGAGGGGAACCCGCGGAACTCGGTCAGCCGCGGGTACGGCGTGTTCCGCTCCGGCGACGGCGGGAAGACGTGGCGGGACTGCGGGCTGGCCGACACCCACCACATCGGCCGCGTGGTGGCTCACCCGACCGACCCGGACACCGCCTACGTCGCCGCCCTCGGCCACTTCTGGGGGCCGAACAAGTCCCGCGGGCTGTACAAGACGACCGACGGCGGGAAGACGTGGGACCTGGTCCAGTTCCTCGACGCCGACACCGGGTTCGTCGACCTGCAGATGGACCCGTCCGACCCGAACACCCTGTACGCCGCCGCGTGGCAGCTGCGCCGCGACGGGTACTCCGGCGGCAGCCCGCGCACCCAGGTCGGCCCGGCCGGCGGGCTGTTCCAGTCGACCGACGCCGGGAAGACGTGGGCGAAGATGGCCGGCGGGCTCCCCGAGAAGGCCGACTACGGGCGGTGCGGGCTGAGCGTCTACCGCAAGGACCCGAAGGTGGTGTTCGCCGTCGTCCACACGTCCGAGACGGCCGGCCAGACATCGAACACCGGCCAGCCGGCGAGCGCGGCCGGGAAGGTCGGGCCGGTCGAGAAGGGGGGGGTCTTCCGGTCCGAGGACAAGGGGCTGACGTGGAAGAAGATCAACGACCTCGTGCCGCGGCCGTTCTACTACGGCCAGGTCCGGGTCGACCCGGTCGACGAGAAGAACCTGTACGTCCTGGGGGTCGCGTTCCACGGGTCGTCGGACGGCGGGCGGACGTTCGACAGCATCGGCAAGGGGATGCACTCCGACCACCACGCCCTGTGGGTCAACCCCCGGAACCCGGACCACCTGATCGTCGGCAACGACGGCGGGCTGTACGTGTCGAAGGACCGTGGGAAGACGTACGCCGCGAAGCGCGGGATGGTGATCAGCCAGTTCTACGGGGTCGGGGTGGACGACCGCGCCCCGTACTACCGCGTGTACGGCGGGCTGCAGGACAACGGCAGCTGGGGCGGCCCGGTCGCCACCCCGTACCCGGACGGGGTGACGGTGGCCGACTGGCAGCGGCTGCTCGGCGGGGACGGGTTCCAGGCGGTGGTCGACCCGACCGACCCGAACACTGTGTACGCCGAGGCCCAGTACGGGGCCCTGAGCCGGATCACCCTGGGCGGGGCGAAGGGGGCGGCCCCGAAGGGGATCCGCCCGCCCGCCGCCCCGAAGGGGGAGGCCACCAACCGGTACAACTGGAACGCCCCGATCGTCCTCTCGCCGCACGACCCGAAGACGCTGTACTACGGGGCCCAGTACCTGTTCAAGTCGGTGAACCGCGGCGACAAGTGGGAGAAGATCTCGCCGGACCTGTCCGCCGCGCCGAAGGACGGCGGCGTCCTGACCTTCGCCCACAACATCCTGTCGGCCGCCGAGTCGCCGGCGAAGGCGGGGGTGCTGTGGGTCGGGACGGACGACGGCCGGCTGTGGGTGACGAAGAACGACGGGAAGGACTGGGCCGAGGTCGGGGACAAGATCCCCGGCGTGCCGAAGGCCCGGGCGTTCCCGAAGATCGAGTGCCCGGCGACCGACCCCGGGACCGCGTTCGTCGCCATCGACCGGCACCGGAACGACGACTTCAAGCCGTACATCTTCCTGACGACCGACTACGGGCAGACGTGGAAGTCGGTGGCCGGCGACCTGCCGGACGGGGCGGTGGTCGGGGTGGTGCGGCAGTCGTCGAAGGCGAAGAACCTCCTGTTCGCCGGGACCGACATCGGGCTGTTCGCCAGCCTCGACGGCGGCGTCCGCTGGCACCTGCTCGACAAGACCAGGATGCCGAAGGGGGTGCGGGTGGACGACGTGGTGATCCACCCGCGGGAGCGGGAGCTGGTGATCGGGACGCACGGCCGCGGCGTGTGGGTGATGGACATCGCCCCGCTGGAGCAGCTGACCGACCAGGTGCTGACCGCCGACGCCCACCTGTTCCCGTTCAAGCCGGTGGCGGTGGTGAAGGAGCGTCCGCGGCCGGCCCCGGCGCCGATGGCGGCGGCGATCCCGAAGGGGGCGTTCGCGGCGAAGAACCCGCCGGCCGGGCCGGTCGCGGCGTTCCTGCTGAACGGCCCCGGCCCGGAGCGGGTGACGTTCCGGTGGAAGTCCGAAGGGGGCGAGTCCGGGACGGCGGCGGTCGCGGTCCCGGGGCCGGGCCTGCACTACCACCCGCTCGGGGAGTTCAAACCCGGGACGTACACGGTGACGCTGGAGGCCCGCGGGGTGACGGTGTCGCAGAAGGTGGTGGTGAAGGCCGACGAGAAGGACCGCAAGGTGGACGAGTAGGGGCGAACCCGGTTCCGTTCCAAGGCCCGTCGCGGTCCCGTGTACGCCGCCAGGGGTTGCGGCCCCGCCCTCCGGGCGGGACCTCCACCCCTGGCTACCGTCGGCCGCCCCTCCGGGGCTACAACCCACGTTGCAGCCGCGGAGCGGCGACCGAGGGTAGCCAGGGGTGGAGCGACGGGCCGCGAGGCCCGGAGGGCGCAACCCCTGGCGGGCGACGGCGGAGGTCCCGGTGCGCAGCCCCCGGCGGGCGACGCGGAAGACCCCCGACCCCAACCCCCGGTGCGCCAGTGCCGCAGTCCTACACCTGCCTGCACTACCATCTCGTGTTTAGCACCAAGGGCCGCCTGCCGACGATCACCCCGGACGTCCGCCCCCGGTTGTGGGAGTACCTCGGCGGGATCGTCCGCGGGGCGGGCGGGGTTCCGATCCAGGTCGGCGGGGTGGACGACCACGTCCACCTGCTCGTCACCCTCCGGCAGGTGACGGCCCTCGCCGACTTCATGCGCGAGCTCAAGGCCGGCTCGTCCGGGTGGGTGCACGACACGTTCCCCGACGCCGGCGGCCTGTGGTGGCAGACCGGGTACGGGGCGTTCACCGTCAGCCACTCCGGGATCGGCGCGGTCCGGGACTACATCGCCAACCAGGAGGAGCACCACCGGGAGCGGACCTTCCAGGACGAGTTCCGCGCCATGTTGGTGAAGCACGGGGTCGAGTTCGACGAGGAGTACCTGTGGGACTGAACCGGCCCGCCGGCTGTCTCCGTAGCCAGGGGTTCCGGCCCGCCCGTCCCGGGCGGGACCTCCACCCCTGGCTACCGGCGGTCGCCGCTCCGCGGCTGCACCGGGTTTGTAGTCCCGGAGGGACGACCGAGTGTAGCCAGGGGTGGAGCGACGGCCCGCCAGGGCCGGAGCGCAACCCCTGGCGGCGTAGGCGGACCAACGGGAACGCACCCAGCCCCCGAACCCGCCGCCCGGCCGGCGGGTCCGTCGTGGCGTACACTGCCCGTGACGCGCGGGAGGTTCCGGCTGTGCGACCGGGTGCCACGCGCGTCGCCCCCAGGACCACCACCTCATGGCATCCGAAGCCGACCTCAAGGCCGCCGGCGAGAAGTACATCCCGAAGGACTACGACCCCGCCCTGTACAAGCTCCGCCACTCCTTCGCCCACGTCCTCGCCCAGGCCGTCGTCGAGCGGTTCCCCCAGGCCAAGCCGACCATCGGCCCGCCGACCGAATTCGGCTTCTACTACGACTTCGACCTCGACGCCAACCCGACCGACGGCGACCTCGAGTTCATCGCCAACCGGATGCGGGGGATCGTCAAGGGGAAGCACCCGTTCCGGGTCCGCGAGGTGTCGGCCGACGAGGGCCGCGCCCTCTTCAAGGACAACCCGTACAAGCTCGACCTCATCGACGGCCTCACCAAGGGGCAGGACGAGTACGGCAACGCCGCCGCGTCGGCCCCGACCATCACCGTCTACACCCAGGACACGTTCACCGACCTGTGCCGCGGGCCGCACGTCGAGGTCACCACCGACCTCGACCCGAAGGCGTTCCAGATCACCCAGGTGACCGGGTCGTACTGGCGCGGGGACGAGAAGGGCGCCCGGCTGAAGCGGTTCCACGCCACCGCCTGGGCGTCCGCCGACGACCTGAAGGCCCACCTCGCCCGGGTGGAAGAGGCCGCCCGCCGCGACCACCGCAAGCTCGGCCGCGAGCTGGAGCTGTTCGCCAACGAGCCGGTGTTCGGGTCCGGGTTCCCGATGCTCCTGCCGAAGGGGGCGACCGTCCGCCGGCTGCTCGAGCAGTTCATCACCGACTACGAGCGGAGGGCCGGGTACCAGCACGTGTACACCCCGGACGTGGCGAAGAAGGAGCTGTACCGGATCTCCGGCCACTGGGAGCACTACAAGGACGGGATGTTCCCGCCGATGGACCTGGCCGAGGGCGGGCAGGAGTGGGACGAGTTGTGCCTCCGGCCGATGTGCTGCCCGCACCACATCCAGGTATACAACGCGAAGCCGCGGAGCTACCGCGACCTGCCGGTGCGAATCGCCGAGCTCGGCAAGATGTACCGGTACGAGAAGTCCGGCGTCGTCGGCGGGCTGAGCCGCGTCCGGTGCATGACGCTCAACGACGCCCACCTGTTCGTCCGCCCGGACCAGGTGAAGGCGGAGATCGCCGGCGTGCTCGCCCTGATGAAGAGGGCGTACGCCGACCTCGGGATCGGCGAGTACCGGTTCCGGCTGTCGAAGCACGACCCGGCGGACAGGGTGAAGTACGTCGACAACCCGCAGATGTGGGCGAGCAGCATCGCGGTGCTGCGGGAGGCGCTGCAGGAGTCCGGCTTGCCGTTCTTCGAGGCGGACGGCGAGGCGGCGTTCTACGGCCCGAAGATCGACGTCCAGGTGAAGGACGTGATGGGGCGGGAGGAGACGCTCTCGACCATCCAGTGCGACCAGCACCTGCCGGAGCAGTTCAAGCTGGAGTACAAGGACGCGGACGACACCCCGAAGCGGCCGGTGATGATCCACCGCGGCGTCATCTCGACGATGGAGCGGATGATGTCGTACCTGATCGAGCTGTACGCCGGGGCGTTCCCGCCGTGGCTCGCCCCGGTGCAGGTGGCGGTCGTCCCGATCGCCGACCGGCACTTCGAGTTCGTCCGCAAGCTCGGCGACGACCTCCTCGCCAAGGACTACCGGGTGGACGTGGACCTGCGGGACCGGCGGATGCAGGCGAAGATCGCGGAGGCGGAGGACCAGAAGGTGCCGTACATGCTGGTGGTCGGGGACAAGGACCTGGCGGCCGGGACGGTGAGCGTGCGGCTCCGCGGCAAGGTCGACCTCGGGGCGAAGCCGGTCGCCGAGTTCCTGGCGCTGCTGGAGCGGGTGGTCACCTCGCGGACCCTGAAGCTCGTGCCGTGAGGCGAGGTCGCGCAATGGCCGAAAGGCAATCCCAGCCGAGGAAGACCCGGCCGCCGCGGAAGAAGCTGTCCGCGGCGGAGTCCGTCAAGCGCGCGAAGGTGTTCGCCAAGAGAAAGGACCAGTTCGTCGCCGCTGTCCGAACGGGCAAGGATCGAAGTGTACCTGCCTGACCTGCCGCGCTCGCCAGGGGTTGCGCTGCGCTCCACCCCGGGCTATTCCCTCACCGCCCCTTCGGGGCTACAGGCTTTGAACCCCGAAGGGGTGGGCAGCCAATAGCCCGGGGTGCCAACCCCGGGCGGCCGACTCCGGACGGGTTTCCCCGCCCCCACTTCGTGTTCTATGCTCCCGGGTGCGCCCCCGTCCGCACCCGCGGTGACCGGCCTTGGACACCTCCGACGTGATGATCCGGCTCGCCGGCCTGCGGGTCCACTACGGCTCGTTCGCGGCCGTCGACGGCCTCGACCTGGACATCCGCCGCGGCGAGTTGTTCGGGCTCCTCGGGCCGAACGGGGCCGGCAAGAGTACCACCATCCGCGTCCTCATCGGCCAGCGCCGCCCGACCGCCGGAACGGTCACGGTCGGCGGGTACGACGTGGTCCGGGAGTGGGCCGCGATCAAGCCGCTGTTCGGGTACGTCCCGGACCGGGAGAACCACTTCGAGGAGTTCACCGGGCGGCGGAACCTCGAGTTCTTCGGACAGCTCTACGGCGTCCCGAAGATGCGGGCGGACGTGGTGCTGAAGATGGTCGAGTTGAGCGAGGCGGCCGACCTCCCGGTCCGCGGGTACTCGCTCGGGATGCGGAAGAAGCTGCTCCTCGCCCGCGCCCTGCTGCACGAGCCGCACATCCTGTACCTCGACGAGCCGACCGCCAACCTCGACATCCACTCGGCCGAGGTCGTCCACCGGATCCTGCGGGAGCGGGTGAAGGCCGGGGCGACGGTGGTGATGACCACCCACGACATGGACGAGGTGGAGAAGATCTGCGACCGGGTCGGGATCGTCTGCCGGGGGAAGCTGGTCGCCCTCGACTCGCCGCTGGCGCTCAAGCAGGTGCACACCGAGCGGAAGGTGGACGTGACCCGCCCGGACGGCGAGCGGCTGGTGTTCGACCTGGACAGCGACCGGAGCCGCGGGGAGCTGGCGGCGGTGGTGTCGGGCGGCGGGGTGGCGACGATGCGGACCCGCGAGTTCGACTTCCACGCGACGTTCCTGAAGCTCACCGGCCTGGCGTTCGACTGACGCCGGTCCGGTAGGGTGGGCCGAGGCCGGCGCTTCGCCGGCCTCGGCCCACCGGGCGGGGCGGTGGTGGGACTCGCGGGCGAAGCGCCCGCTCGGCCCACCCTACTACTCGGACGGACGAACCACTCACCCGTTCCCGGCGGTGCCGCGGTAGTGGCCCTCGACCTTGGTGCCGTCGGCCCGGGTGTACCCGCCGACCCACACCCGCTCCCGGGTGCCCGGGGCCGGCTTCTTCCCCGCGTCGCCGCCCGAATACTTGTTCGACCGCGGCCGGGACTTGCCGGCCACCGTGACGCTGGCCCGCTCCATCTTCCACGAGCGCTTGCTGTTCGCGGACATGGCGTGCTCCATGGGCGAGTAACGATCCGACCCGGTTGGCCGTCACGTGCAACCGGCGTGCCTGTTCCCCGCACCCCCGAGCCCCGATGCGCTGGTACGTGATCCGCACCCTGGTCGTCAAGGAGTGGCAGCGGCACCTCGCCAACCGCGGCGGGATCGCGCTGGGGCTGCTGTTGGTCGCCGCCGCGGTGCTCCTGTCGGTGTTCGCCCCGGGCGAGTCGGCGGCCGCCGGGACCGGGGCGGTCGGCGGGGTCCGCCACTGCTTCGTCGAGTTCGACCGCCCCACCCCGCTGGTCAAGCACCTGGAGGACAACCGCCCGCCCGGGCTGAAGGAGCAGATCATCTTCCGCCAGCTGGCCCGGCCGGACGACGTGAACGCCCTGGTCGCCTACCCGACCGGGACGGCGGCCATCCAGCTGCGTCAGACGTTCGCCTCGGAGAGCCCGACCGGGCGGGCGACCCTGGCGGTGTCGGTCCGCCACCCGGACGGGGACCCGGCGGCCCTGGCCGGGTACGAGGCGTGGCTGTGGAAGGAGCTGCGGCGGGCGTGCGCCGCCGGGGCCCGGAGGGCCGGGGCGGCGGTCGGGGACGACCCGAACTTCGACCGCGACGACTGGGCCCTGGCCGAGGCGCACAAGCGGCTCCAGGACCGGGCGGCGGCCGGGGGGGTCGCGGTCCCGGACCTGGAGGTGACCCGGCACGGGCTGGGCGGGAAGGTGCTCGACCTGCGGTCGGCGGTGGCCACCGGGCTGGTGGTGTTCGCCCTGTACTTCACCTGCGTGTATCTCCTCCCGACGCTGAACTGCGAGGAGCGGGAGCGCGGGGTGCTGTTGGCCCAAGCCCTCTCCCCGGCGAGCCCGGCCGAGATCGTGGCGGCCAAGTTCCTGTTCTACCCGGCGGCCGGGCTGGCCCTGGCCCTGACGATCGCGGCGGTGTACAAGACGGCGGTGCTGTCGAGCCTGTTCTTCTGGCTCGCCCTGCTGGCGGTCGGGGGCGGGTTCCTGGGGATCGGGATGACCATCGCCACCCTGGCCCGGACGCAGAAGGCGGCGTTCCTCGGCGGGATGTGCTACCTGCTGACGGTGTCGATGCTGCTGATGATCTGCTCGATGAACCACATCCCGGTGCTGCCGTGGCTGGCGGTCGAGTACCACGGCCCGCGGATCCTGCACGCCGCCCTGGACGGGAGCGTCACCCCGTACCACTGGTACAGCCTGCTCGGGGCGGCCGGCCTGGCGGTCGCGTGGCTGACCGCCGCCGGGTGGCTGTTCCGTCGCCGCGGGTGGCAGTGACCGACCCGAGCCGGACGCGCGAGCGACGGATTCGGTCAGACAGTCGCTAATTCTTCATAACATGAACGCCGCCCCGGTTCCGTTCGTAACGGCCGCCCCGGTCGCCCAAAGTGCCCGGTTGGCCCCGTTTGCCTTTGACGCCCTTTTCCCTCAAGTCTACCATCCGAGCATCGCCCCGCCGCCGCCCCGCACCCCGGAGGTCGAACCCGCCATGTACAGTCTCGTCCTGGTCACCGCCCTCGCCCCGGGGGCGGACTTCGCCGCCCCGGCCGGGGGCGGGTGCTTCGGGTGCTACGGCGGGGGCTTCGGGTGCGGCGGGCACGTGTACCGCGGCGGGATGCCGTTCTCCCGGCCCCGGCACTCCTGCCTGGGGTGCTCCGGGTACAGCTGCTCCGGGTACAACTGCTTCGGGTCGTGCCACGGGTACCACGCGTACAGCTTCGGGTGCGGCGGGTGCCACGGGTACTTCGGGTGCGGGGCGGTCATGGGGCCGACGGTGGCGATGCCGCCGTACTCCATCACCCCGGGGTACGGGTGCGCCGGGGTGTACGGGTCGGTGACGAACATGAACCCGCCGGTCATGGTCGTCCCGCCGGAGCCGAAGAAGGACCCGGACCCGATGAAGGACCCGGACCCGAAGAAGGACCCGGACCCGAAGAAGGACGGGATGGGGGCGAACATCCGGTTCCACCTGCCGGCGGCGGCCCGGCTGTTCGTGGACGGCCGGCCGACCGCCCTGACCGGGGCGGAGCGGGTGTTCAGCACCCCGCCGCTGGCCGCCGGCCGGTACTTCTACGACGTGCGGGCCGAGTTGACGGTGGGTGGGGCGCCGGTGGTCGAGGAGCGGCGGGTGGTGGTGGAGGCCGGGGCGACGGTGACGGAGACGTTCGGGAAGCTGATCGCCGCGGCCGAGGGCCGGGCGGCCGTGGCCGGGAAGTGAGCGGGAGCGCGGCCGTCCCGGCCGCTCCGGGCAGGCGGTCCGGCCGTCTGCCCGTCCGGTCCACGACACGAACCGCCCCCGGGCGACGGCCCCCGCCGGTCAGGCGGCCCGGACGGCCCACGGGGTCGGCACGTCGGACGGCGTCCCGGCGGCCGCCGGGGCGGCGATCACCTGGAGGCACCGGGGGCACTGGAACCGGAACTCGCCGGCCGGGTCGGCGTCCCCGGCCCGGGCTTCGCACCGGGCCGGGCGGCCGCACCGCGGGCACGTCAGGTCGAACGTCAGGAACATGGCGGACCTCTGGGCACGGGCGACGGCCCGCTCGTCTACCCGCCCCGCCCGGCCCGGTCAAGCCGGCGGGGTCCGGCCGTTTGCCCGGGCCGGTCGGGTGACATATAACAATGGCGTCACCGTTGCCGCCCCACGACGCTTCCCGAGGACCCGCCGTGTCCGCCGACCGCTACCTGTTCACCAGCGAGTCCGTGTCGATGGGCCACCCGGACAAGGTGGCCGACCAGATCTCGGACGCCGTCCTCGACTTCTGCCTCGCCGCCGACCCGACCAGCCGGGTGGCGTGCGAGACGCTGGTGACCACGGACCTCGCGGTCGTCGCCGGCGAGATCACCACCAAGGCGGCCCTCACCCGCGAGGCGGTCGACAAGCTCGTCCGGGACGTGATCCGGGAGATCGGGTACGTCGCCAAGGACCAGGCCGAGCGGGAGGAGATCGGGTTCACCGCCGACGCCTGCCAGGTCGACTGCCGGGTCCACGCCCAGAGCCCGCACATCAGCCAGGGGGTGGACATCGGCGGGGCCGGCGACCAGGGGCTGATGTTCGGGTTCGCCTGCGACGAGACCCCGACCCTGATGCCGCTCCCGATCGACCTCGCCCACCGGCTCGTCGACAACCACGCCAAGATGCGGAAGAACGGCGACCTGAGGTGGCTCCGGCCGGACGCCAAGAGCCAGGTCACCGTCGAGTACAACGCCGACGGCACCCCGGCCCGGATCCACACGGTGGTGCTGAGCACCCAGCACACCCGCGAGGTGATGACCACCGCCAACGGCCAGGACTACTTCACCGACGACGCCCGCCAGCTCATCATCGACAAGCTGATCCGGCCGACGCTGGAGGCCGACCGGAAGGACCTGATCAAGGGGAAGCTGGTGCTGATCCAGCCGGGCAAGCCGCTGCCGAAGCTGGCGGACGGGGACATTGCCTGCCACATCAACCCGACCGGCTGCTTCCTGTGCGGCGGCCCGCACGGGGACTGCGGGCTGACCGGGCGGAAGATCATCGTCGACACCTACGGCGGCCGCGGCCGGCACGGCGGCGGGGCGTTCAGCGGCAAGGACCCGACCAAGGTGGACCGGTCGGCCGCGTACATCTGCCGGTACATCGCGAAAAACATCGTGAAGGCGAAGCTGGCCCGGCAGTGCGAGGTGCAGCTCTCCTACGCGATCGGCTACCCCGACCCGCTGAACATCTGGGTGAACACGAACAACACGACCGCCCCGGGGGTGACCGAGGCGAAGTTGGTCGCGCTGATCCGGGAGCACTTCAAGCTGACCCCGAAGGGGATCATCGAGACGCTCGACCTGCGGCGGCCGATCTACCGGGAGACGGCCCGGCACGGGCACTTCGGCCGGGAGCTGCCGACGTTCTCGTGGGAGAAGACGGACAAGGCCGACGCCCTGAAGAAGGCCGCCGGGGTGTGACCCACGGCCGCTCCGTCCGAGCCGGACGCGTGAGCGACGGGCGAACCCGGCCGTCGCTCACGCGTCCGGCTCGGACGGACATTATGTCACCCCTCGCGCGCCGCGGGTTCTCCCTCATCGAACTGCTCGTCGTACTCGCCATCGTCGGGGTGCTCGTCGCCCTGACGCTGGCGGCCGTCCAGCGGGTGCGGGAGGCCGCCCGCCGGACCGACTGCCTGAACCGGCTCCGCCAGCAGGGGCTGGCGGTCCTCCACTACGAGTCCGTCCACGGCCGGCTGCCGCCGGGGGCGGTGCAGGGGCCGTTCCCGGAACTCGGCGTCCCGGCCGGCGCCGGGCACGGGATGTGGGTGTTCCTCCTGCCGCACCTCGACCAGGCCCCCGTCGCCGACCTGTACCGCCTCGACCTCCCGTTCGACCACCCCGACAACCAGCCGGCGGCGAACGCCCGGCTCGCGGTCCTGATGTGCCCGAACGCCGACCCGACCCGCGTCGAAGAATTCGAGACGCCGCCGCGGGCCGGGGCGGTGGCCGACTACGTCACGATCGAGGTGAACCCGTTCCTCGCCGACCTCGGGCTGATCGACCCGGTCGGGAACTTCGAGAGCGCGCTGCCGGCGAACAAGCGGATCAAGCTGGCCGATGTCACCGACGGCACGTCGAGCACGCTGCTGCTCGCGGAGGCGGCGGGCCGGCCGGCGGTGGCGTGGTGCTCGCCGCTGTCGCCGACCGGGCTGCGGCAGGTGTTCGGCGAGACGAACGCGTTCCACCGGAACGGCACCCCGGTCTGCCTGGCCGACGGGTCGGTGCGGTTCCTCCCGGACTCGACCGACCTGCGGGTGCTCGGCCGGCTGGCGACGCGGGCCGGCGGCGAGCCGGTGGACGCCCCCTGACGGCCGGGGTACAACTGGACCGCGGCCGTCCCGGCCGCTCTTCTGCCTGGACCGCGGCCGTCCCGGCCGCTCCACCGACCCGGCGCGGGGACGTCACCAGTCCGCCCGGCCGCCTACGGGTCAGACCCGCGAAGCAGCGGCCGGGACGGCCGCGGTCCAGGCAGAAGAGCGGCCGGTCCAGGCAGAAGAGCGGCCGGGACGGCCGCGCTCCAAGACGGAAGCCCTACCCCATGCCGCCGTTCGCCCTCGCCCTCTACCACACCGACCCGGTCACCGGCCGCGTGCTCGTCCACGCCATGCCGGTGCTGCTCTTGGTCCTCGTCTGCTTGGCGATCGCGTACCGCTACTACTCCGCGTTCCTGGCCGCCAAGGTCGCCGCTCTCGACGACCGCCGGGTCACCCCGGCCCACCGGCTGAACGACGGGCAGAACTACCACCCGACGAACCGGTGGGTGCTGTTCGGCCACCACTTCGCGGCGATCTCCGGGGCCGGTCCGCTGATCGGCCCGGTCCTCGCCATCCAGTACGGGTTCATGCCCGGGTTGATCTGGCTCGTGATCGGCGTCTGCCTGGCCGGGGCGGTGCAGGACATGCTGGTGCTCGCCGCGAGCGTGCGGCGGGACGGGAAGTCGCTGGCCGAGATCGCCCGGGCGGAACTCGGCCGGCCGGCCGCGGTCGTGGCGTCGGTGGCGATCCTGTTCATCGTCATCATCGCCCTGGCCGGGCTCGGGTTCGTGGTGGTGAAGGCGCTCGGCGGCGAGGAGGTGAAGCTGCCGACCGGGACCGAGCTGACCCTGCCGCCGGTCTACAACGAGTACGTCGTCATCCTCCCGCAGGTGGTGGAGGAGGGCGAGGGCTACCGCGTCATCCGGATCGAGCCGGGGTCCGAAATCCGTTACCCCGGCGGCCCGGCCCGGAGCCTGCGGCCGGAGGCGCTGCTGCTCAAGGTGCCGAACCCGCCGCCGGAGGAGGCGACCCGGCAGCGGAAGGAGGCGGACGGCCGCCACACCTGGGTCCTCCCGGCCGGGTGGTCGCAGGTCATCCCGGGCAGCTCGTGGGGCACCTTCACCATCGCCTGCACCATCCCGATCGCCCTGCTCGTCGGGCTGTGGATGTACCGCCTCCGCCCGGGGCGGGTGGTCGAGGCGTCGGTCATCGGCGGGGTCCTCACCCTGTTCGCCGTCGTCGCCGGGAACTGGGTCCCCGGGACGCGGCTCGGGGAGTTCTTCACCCTCACCAAGGA
Organism: Isosphaera sp.; assembly: GCA_013822345.1. Lineage (GTDB taxonomy): Bacteria > Planctomycetota > Planctomycetia > Gemmatales > Gemmataceae > Gemmata. The sequence continues at coordinate 14,073 of PNKH01000075.1, read as the reverse complement.
CCAGACGATCTGGGCCCTGTGCGTCTACGGGTTCATCGCCGCGGTGCTCCCGGTGTGGCTCTTGCTCGGGCCGCGCGACTACCTGTCCAGCTTCCTGAAGATCGGCACCGTGATCCTGCTCGTGGTCAGCGTGTTCGTCGCGAACCCGACGCTCGAGGCCCCGCCGATCAACGACGTGTTCGTGAACGGCGGGCCGACGTTCCTCGGCATCCCGGGGGTGTCGGCCCCGATCTTCCCGTTCGTGTTCATCTGCGTGATGTGCGGGGCGGTCAGCGGGTTCCACGCCCTGGTGTCGTCCGGGACGACGCCGAAGATGGTCGAGAAGGAGAGCCAGGTGCGGCGGATCGGGTACGGGGCGATGCTGATCGAGGCCCTGGTCGGGGCGATCGCCCTGATCGCCGCCGCGAGCCTCCCGGCCGAGCTGTACTACGACATCAACGTCCCGATCGACCGGGCCCCGGCGTACCAGCAGTCGGTGGACGAGGTGAAGGAGAAGTACGGGGTGAGCGGGCGGGCGCTGCCGCCCGAGGCGAAGGACCGGGCGCACGCCGCCGGGGTGACCTCGGTGCAGCACCTCGACCTGGGGCAGATGGAGGAGTTGGTCGGCGGGGAGTCGCTGCGGGGCCGGACCGGCGGGGCGGTGACGCTGGCGGTCGGGATGGCGGTGATCTTCCAGCAGGCGTTCGCGTTCACCGGGCTGGAGGTCGGCACCCTGCTGAAGTACTGGTACCACTTCGCGATCATGTTCGAGGCTCTGTTCATCCTCACCACGATCGACGCCGGCACCCGGATCGCGCGGTTCCTGCTGCAGGAGTCGGCCGGGCGGGTGTACAAGCCGTTCGCCCGCCCGGACTGGCTGCCCGGAGCCCTGGTCGCCAGCGGCCTGGTCACGTTCGGGTACGGGTGGCTGATCTCGACCGGGAGCATCGCCACCATCTGGCCGATGTTCGGGATCGCGAACCAGCTCCTGGCGGTGCTGGCCCTGGCCCTGGTGACGACGTGGCTGGTGAACAACGGCCGCGGCCGGTACGCGTGGGTGACGGTGCTGCCGATGCTGTTCGTGGTGAGCACCACCCTGACGGCCGGGAGCATGCTGATCACCGGGTCGTTCTCGAAGCTGATCGCCGACGGGCGGGACCTGATCGCGAAGGGGCAGGAGTCGGCCGGCGGGAAGTTGGTGATGACCGGGTACCTGAACGCGGCCCTGACGGTGTGCGTGGTGGCGTGCGTGCTGACGGTGGTGCTGTTGGCGGTCGCCCGGTGGCTGACCGTGGCGCTGGGCCGGGGCGGCCGACCCCCCGGTTAGCGACGCTTCGAAGAAGCGTCCGCGACACCGCCCCTCACCGCAGCCGGTACACGCGGTACGCCGGGTCGCGGTGCACCTCCACCAGGTAGTCGGCCTCCGGCGGGCTGCCGGCCGGGGCGACGACGTGGGTCACCCCGGCGATCCGCAGTACCGTCTCGTACTCCTTCCACTCGCCGTCGTCGAACCACCTCTCCGCCTGCCGCACCCGCCGGTGCCACTCCAGCACCTCTCGGTCCCGGTACGGCACCGCCTTGAAGTCGGCGTAGATCGCCGCCCCGGTGTGGAGCCGGAACCGCTGCAGGTCGACCGGGATCAGGTTCGACCCCGGGTCCGGCCGCGGCGGCGGGGTGAAGCTCGTCGACACCGACCCCTTCCCGGTCTGGACCGCGGGAATCCGCACCGGCAGCAGGTACACGTCCTTCGGCCCGGCCGTCGCGCGGACGAAGTCGTACAGCGGCGCCTCGTCCTCGCCGGTCCGGTAGCCGACCCGGGCGACCGTCACCCCCACCCCGCCGGCCGCCAGCAGGACCACGCCGCCGAGCCCGACCCACCCGAGCTGCGGCCACCGCGCGAGCACCGCGGCGACCCTCGCCGCGATCACCGCCGTCGCCACCGGCACCAGTACGACCGAGATCCGCCACGGGAAGGTGAGCGCGAACGTCGGGTTCCCGGACTCGTACTGGGCGACCGACAGCACCAGCCCGACGACGGCCGCGACCAGCAGCACCGGGAACACCCGCGACCCCCACAGCAGCGCCAAGCCGACGGCCGCCCACCCGAGCTGCGCCGCGGCGACGGGGTCGAGCCAGCGGTCGATCACGGCGTGGTGCGGGATGCGGACCTCGGCGAGGATCTGCTGGGCCTTGGCGAACGTGACCGGGTCGGCCGGGCCGAACGTGAACAGGGTGTACGCCCCGACCGGGACGAGCACGGCCGACGCCGCCAGCAGCCCGCGGAACGCCGCCGGCCCGGGGTTCGCGTCCGACCGGAACATCACCACCCCCATCCCGACCAGCAGCGACGCGGCGGCCGGCAGGTAGGTGGCGTGGAACCCGCACGCGGCGGCAGTCAGGAACCCGGCGAGGCCCGGCCGGCGGTGGGCGAACGCGGCCAGCCCGGCGACGAGCAGCACCCCGAACGCCGACGGCTGCAGCCCCGGCCCGAGCAGGTACTGCCCGGCAACCCCGGCCTGGAAGTACCACGGGTAGTCGACACCGCACAGCCCGACCGACGCGACCCGCAGGACGGCCGCGTGGGCGGCGGTGAACCCGGCCGCCCACAGGACGCGGAACGCCCGCGTGTCCGGGATTCCCGGCAGCGCCGCCACGAGCGCCCGCACGCCGAGGAAGTAGACCATCAGGAGGGCGAAGTACGCGGCCTGGTACGACCACTCGCCGAGGTACTGGTAGCCCGCCATGACGAGCGCCGAGAAGACGGGGGTGGGGTCGGCGGCGGTGGCGAGCCAGTCGTGCCGGAGGTGGCCGAGGCCGCCGGCCGCGAGGCCGTGGAGGAGGTACTGGTTCTGGTTCGAGTAGTAGAGCGGGGCCTGGGTGTGGGCGGCGGCGAACGCGGCCGCCAGCAGGAGCGCTTCGAGGGGGCGGCCGGGGCGGGTCGGTGGGGTCATCGGTGTTGTCCTACGGCGGCGGCGGGCGGAGGGTAGCCCGCGGCCGGCGGGGTCTGGTATGATCGTTTCGCGCGATCCATCCCGACCCTCCACCCGTGAACGCCCACCCGGGCGGGTGACCCATGCTCGTGTTCTTCCGGTGCGTCGCCGAGGCGGTGGCCGAAAAGGGCGTCCGGGGGCTGGCGGAAATGGTGCCGGGCGGGCCGTACGCCTGTGAGGTCGCAGCCGCCGCGCTGAAGAAGTACCGCGACCGGCGGAGGGACGCCGAGATCCGCGCCGAAATCCAGCAGCTCGCGCAGGCGAACTTCGAGGAGGCCCGCAGGGCGGGGGCCGAGGCGGCGAAGGCCGCGGTTCCGGACGCCCCGATCGAGGACCGGATCACCCTCGAACTATTCCTGTCGCAGGCGCCGGGGGCGGCGCGGGCGTCGCAGAAGCGGCCGGACGACCCGAGCGGAAGATCACTGCCGGCGGCGTTCGCCCTGAACACCCCGGACGACGTGCTGAAGCTGCTGGCCGGTCGCCCCCCGCGGTTCAAGCCGGGAGACCCGGTGCCGGGACTGGCGGGGTGGTCGCTGGTGGAGCCGCTCGGGTCCGGCGGGTTCGGAGAGGTGTGGCTGTCCCGGCACCGGACGATGGCGTCGCTGTGCGGGGCGGTGAAGTTCTGCCATGGCCAGCAGGCCCGAGACTTGAAGCACGAGAGCGGGCTGATCGACCGGGTGATGGCCGCCGGCCGGCACCCGAACATCGTGCCGCTGACGAACGTGTGTCTGGAAGGCGAGGCCCCGTGGCTGATGTACGAGTACGTCCCCGGCGGGGACCTCGCCGACGTCATCCGGCAGTGGCAGAAGCACGCGAAGGAGCGGCGGGTCGTCCAGGCGGTGGCGGCGCTGAAGCAACTGGCGGCCGCCGTCGCCCACTTCCACCATCTCACCCCGCCCGTCGTCCACCGCGACCTGAAGCCGGCCAACATCCTGGTGGACCGGGCCAACAAGCACCTCCGGATCACGGACTTTGGGATCGGGGCCGCCGCGGCGAAGGCGGCACTGTTGGAGGAGTCGCGCCGGGGGATGACACACCCCGGGCGGCTGGCAAGCTACCTCCGCGGGTCTCACACCCCGCTCTACTCGAGTCCGCAGCAGCGGGCCGGGGCCGACCCGGACCCGCGGGACGACGTCCACGCCCTCGGGGTGATCGGATACCAGCTCCTCACCGGCCGGCTCGACCAGGCCCCGGGGACGGACGCGGCCGACGACCTCCGCGACGCCGAAGTCCCCGAGGACTTGATCCGCCTACTCGGTCGGTGCGTCGCCCAGAACCCGGAGAGGAGGCCGGCGGACGCCGGGGAGTTGAGACGACGGCTCGAAAGCCTGCCCGCGGCCGCTCCGATGCCGACTTCGGCAAACGGTCCGCCGTCACCGCCACCGCCGATCCCGCCCGTCTCTCCTACGACCAGCCCGGTGCAGACCGGCGCGCCCCGGAACCCGACGCCGGCGCCCGACCCGCCCTCGGGACACGTCCGGACCGGCCCCGATCTCGGAGCGGTCGTTGCGGAGGTGCTGAAGCCGTTCCGGGCGAAACTTTGGCTTTACCTCGCGCCGGACATTCCAACCGCCAAGCTCGCGAATGCTCAGCGGTCCTGTGCTTTTCTGCTACCCCCCCCTTGGCAGCCCGACGGTAAGGTTCTCGGGTTGATCGACATCACGTTGTTCGGGTCGGCCTCGGACTGCCTGGTCTTCACCCGGGACGGTTTCCACTACCACAAGTACCGGTCCCAGCCAAATCCCGGCCGGATCCCGTACACGGAGTTCCCCGAACGCCGGTTCGAGAAGGCATGGACGTCCTTCATCTCCTATGGAGAGGGGATGTACTTCGAGGTGGGCCCGTCCAGAAACAACGTCCTGGAGCTGTTGAACGCCGTCCGCGACGCGATCGTGAAGGCTTCAATGGTTCAGACACCAAGTTGACGCCGCCCCGACCTTCTCGAGTATTCATCATGCCCACCCGCCGTGAGTTCTTGGCCGCCGCCGGCGCCCTCCCGTTCGCCCCGCGGCTCGCCGCCGCGGACCCCGCACCCGTCGTCGACACCCACCTCCACTGCTTCGCCGGCAAGGACGACCCGAAGTTCCCGTACCACACGGACGCCCCGTACCGGCCCGCCGACCCGGCCACCCCCGAACACCTCCTCGCCTGCATGAAGGACGCCGGCGTCGACTTCGCCGTCGTCGTCCACCCGGAGCCGTACGCGGACGACCACCGGTACCTCGAGCACTGCCTCGCGGTCGGGAAGAAGAAGCTCAAGGGGACGTGCCTGTTCTTCGCCGACCGGGCCGACGCCCCCGCCAGGCTGAAGGAACTCGCCAAGGCGCTGCCGCTGGTCGCCGTCCGCGTCCACGCCTACAACCCCGACCGCCTGCCGCCGTTCGGCAAGCCCGAGCTCAAGGCCCTGTGGCAGGCGGCCGCCGACGCCGGCCTCGCCGTCCAGCTCCACTTCGAGCCGCGGTACGCCGACGGGTTCGAGCCGTACATCAAGGAGTTCAAGGACGCCCGCGTCTTCGTCGACCACCTCGGCCGGCCGTTCCAGGGGACCGCGAAGGAGCACGCCGTCGTGCTCCGGTGGGCGAAGTTCGACCACGTCGTGATGAAGCTGTCCGCCGTCCCGAACGACAGCACCTACCCGCACCGCGACCCGCAGCCGGTGGTGAAGCAGCTGACCGAGGCGTTCGGGGCCGACCGGTTGATGTTCGGCGGCGGGTTCGGGGCCGCGGCGACCGGCAAGAGCTACCGGGCCGAGCGCGAGCGGGTGGCGGGGCTGCTCGCCCACCTGAGCGCCGCCGACCGGGCGAAGGTGTTCGGCGGGACCGCCGTGAAGCTGATGGGGTTCGGGTCGTAGGGCCGGCCCTACTTCCGCCGCACCTTCAGCGGCTGCGGGGCCGGGCCGTCGCACAGCGGCACGCTCTCCGACGGCTCGGCCAGCACCTCGGCCAGGGTGGTGTCGCGGAACGCCGCCTCGACCGCCGCCAGGGCCGCGTCCATCCGCTTGTGGAGCGGGCAGAGCCGCGCCCCGTGGGCCGCCAGCCCGAGCGGGCAGGTGGTGATCCGCCGGACCGGCTCGACCGCGTTCACCACGTCCAGGATGGTCAGCGCGGCCGGCGGGCGGGCCAGCGCCACCCCGCCGCCGGCCCCCCGCCGGGTCGTCACGATCCCCCCCCGCGCTAGCCCCTGCAGGATCTTCGACAGGTACGCCTGGTTCACCCGGGTGGCGGCGTGGATCTGCCCGGTGGTGCGGGCCGCCGGCGCCTCCGCCGCCAGGTACACGACCGCCCGCAGGGCGTACTCGACCGTCTGCGAGAACATCCGGCCTCCCGTCCCGAAACCCCCGGGCGGTTCGGTGCCGCACCCGCTCCCTGACGGTCGCGGTTCGCCGTGCGCCGGGGCGAACCGCGACCGTCAGGGAGCGGGTGAAACCGACCCAACCCCGTACCCCGAACGGCCCTGCCGAAACCCCCGACCCGGGTTGACAGCCGATTATAGCCGGATAGAGTAAACTCCGGAATCGGAATCAGGAGTCCGAATTCCGATTCAACCCCCGGAGGTCGGTCATGACGCACGTCGACGAGCCGCGGCTGGAGGCGGACACCCAGTACCGGTTCGGGTACGTGGCCGGGTTCATCGGGTTCGGGCCGGACGACGTGGCCGCGATCCACGCCGCGGCCCCGAAGCTGGCCCCGCTCGTCCCGGCCCTGGTGGACGCGGTGTACGACAAGCTCCACCAGCAGGACGCCACCTGGCGGCACTTCCTGCCGCGGCAGCACGGGTACACCGGCGAGGTGCCGGCGACGCTCGCCGGGCTGACGACGGACCACCCCCAGATCGCGTTCCGCAAGCAGCACCTCGGCCGGTACCTCGCGGCCCTCGTCACCCGGCCGTACGACGGGAAGATGGTCGAGTACCTGGACATGGTCGGGAAGATCCACACCCCGAAGGCCGGGAGCAAGGACCTGGACGTCCCGCTGGTGCAGATGAACGCCCTGCTCGGGTTCGTGGCCGACGCCCTGACGGCGACCATCCTCGGGTTCGGCCTCGACCGCGAGACCGAGGCGAAGACCCTGCGGGCGTTCGGCAAGCTGCTGTGGGTGCAGAACGACCTGATCGCGCGGCACTACCAGGGGCCGCGGGCGGCCTGATCCGGGTGGGGCAGGCATTCCTGCCTGCCAAGGTCCGGCAGGCAGGAATGCCTGCCCCACCCGACCGGGTTTCCCGACTTGGACTCGCCCCGCGGCGCGGTACCATGTCCGGGTCCGGCGGCGCGGAGGGCGACCCGTGATCCACGTCAAGAAGATCCTGTACCCGACCGACTTCTCGAGCTACTCGAACCAGGCGTACTTCCACGCCCTCGGGCTGGCCGAGACGTACCGGGCCGGGCTGACCGTCGTCTACGTCCGGCCCCCGGGCGGCCCCGGGGACCGGGCGTACTGGCTCGGCCAGCTCGAGCAGGTCCGCCCGGCCGACCCGAAGATCCCGGTCCGCCACGTCCTGCTCGAGGGCGACCCGGCGACCGAGATCGCCCGGTACGCGGCCGACGCCGGGATCGACGTGGTGGTGATCGGCACCCACGGGCGGACCGGGGCGGACCGGCCGGCGCTGGGGAGCGTGGCCGAGCGGGTGATGCGCGAGGCCGGGTGCTCCGTCCTGGTGGTGAAGCTGCCGCCCGGGTCGACCGCCGCCGCCCGCCCGCACGCCGCCGTCGCCGCCACCGGGTGATTGCCCCCCGCCCCGCCGGCCGGTACACTCCGGGCACGCCCCCGGAGTTCCCATGCGCACCCTCCTCGCGTCGGCCGCCCTGTGCGCCCCGGCCGCGGCCGCCGACCCGCCCGCCGACCTCGCCCCGTTCTTCAAGCCGCCCGCCGACCTCGCCGCCGACCTCGGCCCGTACCGCTCCCCGCTCCGGTTCGACGACGGCACCCCCGTCCGCGACGCGAAGGGCTGGGAGCAGCGGCGGGGCGAGATCCTGGCGTACTGGCACGGGGCGATGGGGGCCTGGCCGCCGGTCATCGAGAAGCCGAAGCTCGACCTCGGCGCGAAGGAGCGGCGCGAGGGCGTCACGCAGTACGCGGCGAAGGTCGAGACCGCCCCCGGCCGGACCGTCGACGACGCGTACCTGCTCGTCCCGGACGGGAAGGGGCCGTTCCCGGCCGTGCTGGTCGTGTACTACGAGGCGAAGACCGGGGTCGGCCTCGGGAAGGCAGAGTTGCGCGACTTCGCCCTGCAGTTGGCGAAGCGCGGGTTCGTCACCCTGTCTCTCGGCGGCGACCCGAACACGTACTACCCGGACAAGGACAAGTGCCGGATCCAGCCGCTGTCGTTCCACGCCTACGAGGCGGCCAACGGCTACCAGGCCCTCGCGAACCTGCCGCAGGTGGACCCGAAGCGGGTCGGCGTGGTCGGCCACTCCTACGGCGGCAAGTGGGCCATGTTCGCCGGCTGCCTCTACGACAAGTTCGCGTGCATGGCGACGTCCGACCCGGGCATCGTGTTCGACGAGAAGCGGTCGAACGTGAACTACTGGGAGCCGTGGTACCTGGGGTTCGACCCGGGGTTGAAGGAGCAGCGGAAGCGCGGCATCCCCAACGACGCGAGCCCGCGGACCGGGCCGTACCGGAAGATGATGGCCGACGGCCGCGACCTGCACGAGCTGCACGCCCTGATGGCCCCGCGGCCGTTCCTCGTGTCCGGCGGGGCCGAGGACCCGCCGGAGCGGTGGAAGGCACTGAACCACAGCGTCGCGGTGAACAAGCTCCTCGGGCACGAGAACCGCGTCGCGATGACGAACCGGAAGACGCACGGCCCGACCCCGGAGTCGAACGAGGCCCTGTACCGGTTCTTCGAGTGGGCGTTGAAGAAGTGAGCTGCTGGTGGGGCAGGCATTCCTGCCTGCCGCGTGAGATCTGGCAGGCAGGAATGCCTGCCCCACCTTTCCGAAACCACTCTCACCTCTGGGTCACCGCCATGCGCCACCTCCTCCCCGTCGCCGCGCTGCTGCTCGCGGCCGCCCCGGCCGCGGCCGCCGACCCGCCGGCGAAGCTCCGGGTCATCGTTTTCGGGGCGCACCCGGACGACGCCGAGCTGAAGGCCGGCGGCACCGCCGCGAAGTGGGCGAAACTCGGTCACGAGGTCAAGCTGGTGTCGGTGACCAACGGCGACATCGGCCACTGGAAGGAGGCCGGCGGGCCGCTCGCCCGGCGGCGGCTGTCCGAGGTGCGGGCGGCGGCCAAGTTCCTCGGGGTCACCACCGAGGTGCTCGACATCCACGACGGGGAACTCGAGCCGACGCTGGAGAACCGGAAGACGATCACCCGGCTGATCCGCAACTGGCGGGCGGACGTGGTCATCTCGCACCGCCCGTGGGACTACCACCCGGACCACCGGTACGTCGGGGTGCTGGTGCAGGACGCGGCGTTCATGGTCGCCGTCCCGCACTTCTGCCCGGACGCCCCACCGCTGAAGGAGAACCCGCTGTTCCTGTACGCCAGCGACGGGTTCAAGAAGCCGTACCCGTTCAAGCCGGACATCGCGGTGTCCATCGACGACGTGATCGACGCGAAGCTCGACGCGATCCACCAGCTCGAGTCGCAGCTGTACGAGGGCGGGGCGCTGGGGAGCGAGGAGGCGTTCCGGCTGGTGCCGCCGGCGTCCGACCAGGCGGCCCGGAAGGCGTGGTTCCGGAAGGAGCACCCGTGGGGGAAGCGGGACGCCGCGGCGGCCGACCAGTACCGCGAGGCGCTGGTGACGTGGTACGGGCCGGAGAAGGGGAAGGCGGTGAAGCACGCCGAGGCGTTCGAGGTCTGCGAGTACGGCCGGCGGGTGACCCCGGAGCAGGTGAAGAAGCTGTTCCCGTTCTACGAGTGACCGTCCCGGAGCGCGGCCGGGACGGCCGCTCTTCTCCTGGGCCGCGGCCGTCCCGGCCGCTGCTACCCCGGTCGGGATGCGACACGACCAACCCGGGGGCGATCGGAGCCGTGTCGGTGGAGCGGCCGGGACGGCCGCGGTCCAGGAGGCCGCCGATGACCCCCGACCGCCGGGCCTTCCTCCACGCCACCGCCGGCACCGCCGCGCTGTCCGCGGCGGCCTACGCCCGGGTGCCCGGGGCGAACGACCGCGTCGGGGTCGGGTTCGTCGGGTACGGGCTGATGGGGAAGGGCCACGTCGGCACGTTCGCCAGGCTCGCCGACGCGGACCTGGTCGCCGTCGCCGACGTGCACCGCGGCCGGCGCGAGGAGTGCCTCCCCCGCCTCCGCAACGACGCCACCGCCCACCCCGACTTCCGCAAGCTCCTCGACGACAAGCGGGTGTCGGCCGTCGTCGTGTCCACCCCGGACCACTGGCACGCACTGGTCACGATGCTGGCGTGCGCCGCCGGGAAGGACGTGTACGTCGAGAAGCCGCTGACGCTGTTCGTCCGCGAGGGCGAGTGGATGCAGGCGGTCGCCGCCCGGACGAAGCGGGTCGTGCAGGTCGGGACGCAGCAGCGGTCCGGGCCGCACTACCGCCGGGCCCACGACCTGATCCGCGGCGGGAAGCTCGGCCGCGTCCACTCGGTCCGGATGTCGGCGGTCCGGAACATCCACCCCGGGTTCGGCAACCCGCCCGACGGCGAGCCGCCGGCCGACCTCGACTGGGACGCCTGGCTCGGCCCGGCCCCGCCGCGGAAGTACAACCCGAACCGCGGCCTCTACCACTTCCGCTGGTTCTGGGACACCGCCGGCGGGCAGACGACCAACCTCGGCGCCCACCACCTCGACATCGTCGACTGGGTGATCGGCCTCGGCGACCTGCGGTCGGTGGCGTCGGCCGGCGGGCGGTTCGTGGTGGCCGACAACACCGAGACGCCGGACACCCAGGACACGCTGTTCGCGTTCGACCGGTGGACCGCGACCCTGTCGCACCGCGAGTGCTCGGCCGGGGAGCGGCCGCGGTTCGGGCTGGAGTTCCACGGGACGGGCGGCCGGCTCGGGATCGACCGTGGCGGCTTCAAGCTGGTCGCCGACCCCGACACCCCGGCGGGGAACGCGGTCCCCGGGGTGAAGGAGGGCCACCCGGTGGGCGGGCCGAAGGCGGTCGCGGTGGCGAACCCGGGAAAGCTCCGGGCCGACGCGGTCGAGGACAACTCGGGGAGTTCCGCCGAGCAGTACCTGGCCCACGCCCGCAACTTCCTCGACTGCGTGAAGTCGCGCGGGGCCCCGGTCTCGGACCTCGCCGGCGCCCACCGGACGGCCGTCGCCTGCCACCTCGCGAACCTGTCGCTGCGGCTCGGCCGGCAGCTGCGGTGGGACGCGGCGAAGCAGGACGTGGTCGACGACAAGGAGGCGTCGGCGATGCTGGTGCGGCCGTACCGCAAGCCGTGGGACGCCGAACTCAAGGCCCTCGGGGTGGGACCATGAACCGCCGCGCCTTCCTCCTCGCCGCCCCGCTCGGGCCGCTCGCACTCGCCCGCACCGCCGCGGCCCGCAACCCGATGGGCCTGGTCGTCCACTCGTACTGGGTGCGGGCGAAGAAGCCGCTGCCGCCGGACTTCCCGGCGGTGTCCGACCCGCTCGCGCTGGTGGCCGAGGCCGCCCGCGTCGGCGCGGCCGGCGTCCAGACGCGCATCCCCGCCGACGCCGACACGAAGAAGTTGCGGGACGCGGCGGACAAGCACGGGTTGTATTTGGAAGGGAGTGTCGGGCTGCCGAAGACCGACGCCGACGTCGCCCGGTTCGAGGCGGACGTGAAGGCGTGTGCGGCGGCCGGGGCCGACATCCTCCGCACCGTCTGCATGAGCGGGCGGCGGTACGAGGTGTTCGAGTCGGCGGACCAGTTCAAGGCGTTCGCCGGGGAATCGTGGGAGGCGCTGAAGCGGGCGGAGCCGGTGGCCGCGAAACACAAGGTGACGCTGGCGGTCGAGAACCACAAGGACTGGCGGACGGACGAGATGGTCGGGTGGCTGAAGAAGCTCGGGAGCGACCGGGTGCGGGTCTGCCTCGACACCGGTAACAGCGTCGCCCTTCTCGAAGACCCGGCCGCGACCGCCGAGGCGCTGGCCCCGTTCACCGTCACCACGCACCTGAAGGACATGGCCGCGAGCGAGTCGGACGACGGGTTCCTGCTGTCGGAGGTGCCGTTCGGCGACGGCTTCCTCGACCTGCCCAAGGTCGTCGGCGTGTTGCGGAAGGCGAACCCGCGGGTCCGGCTGAACCTGGAGATGATCACCCGCGACCCGCTCCGGGTGCCGTGCCTGACGGCGAAGTACTGGGCGACGATGCCGGCGCTGCCGGCCCGGGACCTGGCCGACGCGCTGGCCCGCGTCCGCCGGAACAAGCCGCCGCGCCCGCTCCCGACTATCTCGACCCTCGACCACGCCGGCCAGCTGAAGGCCGAGGCCGCGAGCATCGACCGCTGCCTCGCCTTCGCCGCCGCGAAGCTCGCGGGTTGAACGGCCAGTAGGGTGGGCCGAGCCGGCGCTTCGCCGGCGAGTCCCACCACCCTCAGCCCCGGTGGGACTCGCCGGCGAAGCGCCGGCTCGGCCCACCCTACAACTGAACCGCACCTCTCCGGAGACCCCATGCGAACGCTGCTCACCCTCCTCGCCGCCGCCCTCGCCGGGCCGGCGGCCGCCGCCGACAAGCCGAACATCGTCCTGGTCTTCACCGACGACCACGCGTACCAGGCGATCGGCGCCTACGGCGACCGGCGGAAGCTGGTCGACACCCCGAACATCGACCGGCTCGCCGCCGAGGGCGTCCGGTTCGACCGGGCGCTGGTCCCGAACTCGATCTGCGGCCCGAGCCGGGCCACCGTCCTGACCGGCCAGTACAGCCACCGGAACGGGTTCTACAACAACACCAACAGCCGGTTCGACGGCGGCCAGGTCACCTTCCCGAAGCTCCTCCAGAAGGCCGGATACCAGACCGCGGTGGTCGGCAAGTGGCACCTCGTGTCCGAGCCGACCGGGTTCGACCACTGGCACATCCTCCCCGGCCAGGGGCGGTACTACAACCCGCCGATGACCAAGGACGGGAAGCAAGTCCAGCACCAGGGGTACGTCACCGACGTCATCTCCGACCTCAGCACCGACTGGATCAAGAACCGCGACAAGTCGAAGCCGTTCCTGCTCATGACGCAGCACAAGGCGCCACACCGCGAGTGGGCCCCGCCGCTGCGGCACCTCGGCCACGACAAGGACCGCAAGTACCCGGAGCCGGAAACCCTGTTCGACGACTACGCCGGCCGCGGGCCGGGGGTCCGCGACCAGGACATGACGATCGAGAAGACGTTCACCCAGCTCGACGCCAAGCTCGTCCCGCCGCCGGGCATCACGCCCGAGGAGCTGAAGCAGTGGGACGCGTACTACGGGCCGCGGAACCAGGCGTTCCGCGAGGCCAAGCCCGCCGGCAAGGACCTGGTGCGGTGGCGGTACAACCGGTACATGCACGACTACCTCGGGTGCGTGAAGGCGGTGGACGAGGCGGTCGGGAAGCTGCTGAAGACGCTGGACGACGAGGGGCTGGCGAAGAACACGCTGGTCGTGTACTGCTCGGACCAGGGGTTCTACCTGGGCGAGCACGGGTGGTTCGACAAGCGGTGGGTGTTCGAGGAGTCGGTCCGCACCCCGATGCTGGCCCGCTGGCCGGGGGTGGCGAAGGCCGGGCACGCCGAGAAGAACCTCGTCAGCGTCCTCGACCTCGCCCAGACGTTCCTGGACGCGGCCGGCGTCCCGGCGGACCCCGGGATGCAGGGCGCGAGCCTGGTGCCGCTGCTGAAGGGCGCGGCCCCGGCGGACTGGCGGAAGAGCTTCTACTACGCGTACTACGAGTACCCGAGCCCGCACCGGGTGATCCCGCACTACGCGGTGGTCACCGACCGGTACAAGCTGGCCCGGTTCTACGTCCCGAAGGCGGACGGCAAGGCCGACCCGGACTACTGGGAGCTGTACGACCGGGAGAAGGACCCGCACGAGACGAAGAGCTTCTACGCCGACCCGGGGTACGCCGGCACGGTCAAGGAGCTGCGGGCGGAGCTGGAGCGGCTGCGGAAGGAGCTGAAGGTGCCGGACGAGATGCCGAAGGAGGCGTTCGGCAGCCTGTTCGCGCCGCCGAAGAAGAAGTGA
>PNKH01000074.1 GCA_013822345.1 Isosphaera sp. | reverse complement strand
GAGCCGGGGCCCCGGCTCGGCGGGAGCCTCGCCCTCCCACACCGAGCGGATCGTTTCTGCCGAGACGGGCAACCCGGCCACTCCCCGGAGCAGGGGGTTGGTGACGTTGGTAACGGTGATCTGGCCCGGCGGGCCTCCGGATGTGGCGGGACGGTGCGACCGAGCGGGGTCGGGGCGGCTCGGGCGGTAAACAGACGAAGCCCTGGGGAAACCAGGGCTTCGTCAGGTCGGGCCGGCGGGATTTGAACCCACGACCTCTTGCACCCCAAGCAAGCGCGCTAGCCAAGCTGCGCTACGGCCCGCACTTCCGACACCCACTTTCTAACCGATCCCCGCCCCACCGGCAACGCCGGATCGCCCGCCCCGACCGGACGCCGTCCCTTGAACTCCCGCCCGACGGCCGGTAGCCTCAACGTGTCGCCCCGCCAACGGCCCGGCCGGGGACCGCGTTGGAACCCCATACCACACGTCGCCCGCCGGGGTACCCGATGACCGCCTCCCGACCCGCCTCCTGGACACTCCTCCTCGCCGCCGGGTTCGCCCTCCGCCCCGCCCCGGCCGGCGCACAAGACCCCCCGCTCCCGACCCGCCCCAACCTCGACTTCGTCACCGCCGCCCGCGACGGCCGCGGCATCTCGAAGGAGGAGTTGGACACGACCCGCAAGCAGATGGCCGCCCTCGCCCAGTACTACGCCGCCTGGGTCGCCCACCCCCTCGTCCACAAGGCCGCCGCCGACCCGGGCAAGGTCCCGCCCGGGGCGTTCTTCCTGACCGTCGACGGGGCGATCGCCGAGCTCAACCGGTACGTCGCCGACCCGACCCCGGCCAACGCCGCCCGGTGGACCGCCGACAAGGCCGACTACATCCGCGAGCTCGGGGTCGCCCTCGACGCCCCCCTGAAGAAGCTCGTCGAGACCGACCCGGACCGGGTCGTCCGGGTCAACGCCGCCCGCGTCCACGCCGCCGTCTGCCGGTCCGGGGCCGCCGCCCACTGGCCGACCGTCACCGAGTGGCTGACCAACCCGAACACCCCGACCGAGATCAAGCAGTACGCCCTCCAGGCCGCCGCCAACCTCCTCGCCGCCTACGACGTCAGCGACTACAACACCCGCCGCCACGCCGTCCCGTTCGGCAAGGGGGCGGGGGGCGCGAACAAGGACGTCGCCCGGGCCGACGCGAACAAGGTGATCGGCGCCCTGGTCGCGGCCGTCGACAAGTGCGTCACCGACCCGAACGCCCTGGTCGCCTTCCCCGGCGGGAAGGTCGCCGACGCCGGCCCCGACCAGGTGGCGGTCGCCGCGTTCGTCCGCCGGCAGGCCGTCCGGGCCCTCGCCCAGGTCCGGTTCGTCACCCTCCCCGGCCCGGACGGGCAGACCCCGCTCTACCCGGCCGTCACCCTCGCCCGGGTCTGCCTCGCGGACCCGGCCCTGGCCCCGGCCCCCGGCCTGGTCCCCACCCCGGCCGACTGCGGGGAGGCGGTGATCGGGCTGTGCAACATGGCCCCGATGGTCGAGGCCGCGGCCGCCAAGAACGCGTACGTCCCGCTCAAGGGGTACAACCACCACGCCGCCGCCGAGGCGGTCGCCGCCGGGCTCGTCACCTTCGCCACCCCGCGGGTCGACCCGCTCAACCGGTCCCTCCCGTGGCGGTGGTACGCGGCCCGGGTCGGGGACGCCGTCCGCAACTGGCGGCCGCTGTTCGACCCCCGGTTCGAGGCCACCCGCCCGGCCGTCTACAACCCGAAGCTGACCGAAGCCCCGGGGTCCCCGGTCGCCGAACTCGTCCAGCGGACCCAGGAGCTGATCATCACCCCGATGGAGAAGGTCGACGCGGGCGGCAAGCCCGACCTCGCCGCCCGCGTCGGCATCGAGGAGATGCGGGCCCTGCTCAGGCGGCTCCAGGCCGACCCGAAGCGGTCGGCGGAACTGGTCGAGGGCGTCCCCGCCACCCGACTCCCCCTCGCCCCGAAGAAGTGACCGGCCGTCCGACCCCCGGAGGTGCATCGATGAGGCGGATCCTCCTCGCGACCGCGTTCGCCGCCCTGGCGGTCGCCGTCGCCTCCCCCGCCAGCGCGGGGTACCTGGTCATCCGGGTGATCCTCGACGGCGGGGCCGACCGCCCCGGCATCGGCGACCCCGGGCCGTTCGGCCCGTTCGGCCCGGCCGACGGCGGGCGGGGCGACGACGGCCCCGGCGGTCTGGGCCGCGGCGGCCGCGGCGGGGCCGGTGCGGTGTCCGGCGGCCTGGTCCCCCCCCCGGCGGTCGCCCCGCCGGACGTGAGGAACCCCCCGAACGTCCCGCCCGGCGGCACCCCCGCCCCGCCGACCCACGACCCGACCCGGTCGATCGTCGTCGTCCTGCCGGTGACCGAGGACCTGACCAAGCAGCACCCGTTCGACCCGGCCAACAAGTGGCACCCGGCCTCCAACCCGTACCGCGGGCCGCAGATCCACCTCACCCACCGCGGGGAGAAGTTCGTCACCAACCTGTTCGCCGACAACACCTCCGTCCAGTGGTACGAGACGCTGAAGGCGACCCCGGGGTTCAAGCAGACCCACGCCACCGACCTGAAGGTCCGGTACGAGGCGTGGGTCCGGGCCGCCAAGGCCGCCGCCAAGGCCGACCCGCCCGGCAAGGCCGACCCGAGGGGGGCGTTCGACCTGACCGTCGACGCCCTCCGGATGGGCCTGGCCGACGACGCCCTGCTGTACGCCGACGAGACCCTGGCGGCGGCCGCCGGGCGGAAGGACCTGCCGCCGGAGTTGGCCGGGTTCGTCCGGGCGTACGGGGCGGTGCAGAAGGCGGTCAAGGGGCCGGCCGCGAAGCGGGCGTCGGTCGACGGGTGGCGGGCCCGGCTGGAGGCCCAGCGGGTCGACCCGAGCCTGCACTACGTCCTGCTGTCCTGGGACGCGACCGACGACGAGGTGCGGCGGCGGCTCGACCTGCTGGAGGAGAACTTCAAGGCGTTCTTCCTGACCCACGCGGTCCGGGGGGTGGAGGTCCGCCCGCCGGAGGCCCCGCTCGTCGCCGTCCTGGCCAAGGAGGGGCGGCAGGCGGTCGGCCTGGCCCGGGCCCTGGACGGCCCGCCCCGGCTCCCGGCCGACGGGTTCTACAGTTCGGAGCACGACCTCCTGGTCCTCTCCCCGGAGCGGCTCGACTCGCTCGGCCAGTCGTTCACCGCCCAGGTCCAGCAGATCTACCGGGACGGGGTGAGCCGGAAGGACCTGCTGGCCGGCAAGGCCCCGAAGGTGGACGCGAACGGGAACAACGGGCTCAGGCGGCCGGACGACGCCGCCCGGCTCCAGACGTTCGCCCTGGTCGACCGGATGGCGGAGGAGGCGGCCACCGTCGCCGCGGTCAGCCGGGAGGGGACGCTGCAGCTGTTGTACGCCACCCGGCAACTCCCCCGGTTCGTGTCGCTGCCGGTGTGGCTGACCGACGGGACGGCGAACACCTTCGCCCGCCCGCGGGACCCGGCGTTCACCACCGACGCGGACGGGAAGTGGTGGGTGACGGTCAGCACCGGGCCCGGGTACGGGGGGCCGAACTACGTCCAGCAGAAGTACTTCCGGGACCTGCTCGCCAAGAAGGAGCTCGACCCGGACCGGGCCGCCCTGCTCCGGAACGTCCTGACCGACGCCTACTTCCTCGGCCTCCGGGAGCGGATCGTCCTGGACCCGGACCCGGTGCCGGCCGACAAGGCGGTGGCCGGGGCCGACCCGGTCGCCCCGCCGAAGGGCCCGCTCGGGCGGCCCGGCGAGCTCGGGCCGGACGGCCGGCCGCTCGACCCGGGGGCCCAGCCGGGGGCGGGCCCCCTGACGGTGGTGGACTTCGCCGCCCTGCAGCGGAAGAAGCGGGAGCGGCTGGAGGTGAAGGCGCACGCCACCGCCTGGGCGCTGTGCTACTACCTGTCCCGGGACAAGCCGGCCGACCTGGCCCGGTTCACCGCCGAGCTGGCCGCGTTCCCGCGCGACCTGCCGCTGGACGGGGCGACGTTGACGGCGGCGTTCTGCCGGTCGTTCGGGCTGGACGGGAGCCCGAAGTCGCTGAAGGGGTTCGCCGACGGGTGGCTGGAGTACATGAACGTCGCCCAGGTCGGGCACGACATCCCGCTGGCCGACCCGAAGCCGCCGATGCCGGTCGACCCGGCGAACCCGGTGCCGATGCCGGTGAACCCGGGCGGGCGGCCCGGCGGCCGGCCGGGCGGCGGGAGCTGACCGGCGGCGGGGTCGAAACCGCCCGCGCGGTTGACGGCCGGTCCGGGGCCCGTAAGATGCCCGGATGATTGGGCCGCGGTGGCGGAACTGGCAGACGCGCTAGATTCAGGTTCTAGTGACCGTAAGGTCGTGGAGGTTCAAGTCCTCTCCGCGGCACACCGACGACGCGACAAGCCCGCGGGTCACCCCGCGGGCTTTCTCGTTTCGTTCGGTCCCGTTCGCGGCGCGGAGTATTCGCAAGGTGGTTCCCCCTCACCCGCCGGCCCGAGCGAAGCGCTCGGCCCGGCGACCTCTCCCCAGCGGGGAGAGGTGGGGGCCGCGGGCTTCCTCGGCAGTTCCCCGAGTCGGCTGGCAACGGAGGGCCGCACTACCCCCACCTCTCCCCGTTGGGGAGAGGTCGCCCCGGCGCCTCGCCGGGGCGGGTGAGGGGCCGCCACCTTGCCGAATTGACCGGCGGCCGACCCGTCCGTGCGACCGCCTACGGCCGGCTCACCACCGCCTTGCCGACCGGCTTCGCCCCGGGGTAGGTGGCCAGCACGTAGGTGTTCCGCCCGTCCGCGACCGTCACCAGAACTTCCTCCGGGGCCCCCAGCGGCGAGCCGTTCGCCCCGGCCGGCTGGAGCGTCAGCCGGTGCTCGCCGGCCGGCAGCTCCAGCCGCAGCACCTGAATCTTGTCCGGCAGCAGGCCCCAGCAGCGGGTGTCGGCCGCCTCGGTCGCCTCCCACGCCACCCCGGCGACGTCTAGCGCGATGCTCGCCAGACCGTTCTTGTCCGCCCCGGCCGCCTCCTTCGCCCCGTACACGACGCCCTTCTTCACCACCCGCCGGACGACCGCCCGGGCCAGCACCTCCGGCAGCACCGCCTTCGCCTGCTCGCTCGCCATCAGCCCGACGTCGGTGAGCGTCTCGGTGTACCGCGTCTGGGACTTGCCGCCCGGGTACACCCCGACCGACGCGACCTGGTTCACCGGCCGGGCGACGACCGGCACCTTGACCGGGGCGAGGGTCGGCGGCAGGGTGTGCTTCCCGACCGCCGACAAGATCCGGTCCGCGACCAGCAGGGCGGCCTGGGTGACGACCTCGGCCCGCTCCTCCTTGTACGGCCCGCGGCCGACCATCGCGAACACGTACACCGCCCCGTGCCCGGGCTGCGAGTGCCGGCCGGTCTTCACCCGCTCGAGGTCGGCCTTCGCCGGGGCGAAGTCGGGCTGCCACTTCGCCACCTGCTCGAAGGAGCGGGCCGCGTCGTCGTAGTCGGCGTGGGTCGCCTCGCGGAGGGCGGCGTAGAGGTACGCCCCGGCGGCGACCAGCTTGTACCCGTCCTTCGGCCCCGCGCCCTCCGCCCCCTTCCGGGCGGTGTCGATGATCTGCTGCTGCTTCTGGTTCACCTGGAGGGCGTAGGCGGTCGCGTCGGACCCGTCCTGCATCAGGCTGCACAGGGCGAGGTAGAACCGGAGGAGCACCTTCTCGTGGTCCTCGCCGGGGTACGCGAGCCGCTGGTCGTCGGTGACCGCCGCCAGGGCCGCCTCGCGGAGGTCGCGGCCCTCCTTCTCCTCGAACTTGTCCCGGACCTCACGGAACAGGGCCTCGGCCTCCTTCGGCCGGCCCTCGGTGAGGAGGGCGGTGGCCTTGTCGAGCTTCAGGACATCGGCGTCGCGGTCGTTCCTGGCGAGGGCCGCGTCGAGCCTGGCGCGGGCCTCGGGGGCGTTCCCGGCGTGGTACGCGGACCGGACCTCGGCCAGGCGGTCGGCGTGGGTGGCGCACCCGGCGGCCAGCGGCACCAGCAGGACGAACCGGACCATTCGGGACCCCCGGGTCGGATGGGTTCGTAGGGTGGGCCGAGCCGGCGCCTCGCCGGCGAGTCCCACCGCGAGACGCAGGTGGGCCGAGCCGGCGCCTCGCCGGCGAGTCCCACTGGGGCTACGGGGCGGTGGGACTCGCCGGCGAGGCGCCCGGCTCGGCCCACCCTACCCGCTCACCGCAGCCCGTGGGACTTCTTGTACAGCTTCCGGAGCGACGCCGACTCCTTGTCCGGGGTGCCGGTGTGGACATCCACCAACTCCAGGGTGAGGAGGTAGTCCTTCTGCGTCCGGTCGTTGTCGCGGGTGGTGCCGGAGGTGACGGTGGCGAACAGCAGGTAGTCGAACGGGGCGCCCTGCGACTCCATCACCGCCTGGAACTTCCGCAGGTTCTCGGGCTTGAGCATCTCGTCCGGGCGGAGCCGGAGGTCCCGCAGCCCGATCTCGACGTAGCGCCGGCTGACCTGGTGGAAAGCCCCGGACGTGTTGACCCGCGTGTCGATCACCTCGAAGAGCTGGGCCTTGATGTCGGCCAGGTCCTCGGACGACTTGTTCTCCACCCCGACGAAGCAGATCCGCTTGGCCGCCGGCGGGACGCCCGGGTGCCCGACCGGGTGGACCGCGGCGCCCTGGCGGGCGAGCAGCTTGCCGAGGGCCTCGTCGATCAGCGGCTTGTACGTTTCCGCCCCGGCGGCGTGGCTCCCGACCGTGTCCTTCCGGTCGGCGGTCATCACCTCGCCGGTCTGGGTGCCCCGGCAGCCGACCTGCGCGGCGAGGAAGGTGCCGCAGCCCGCGGCGAAGAAGCGGCGACGGTCCATGTCGTCCCCCTGACCCGACCCCGGCCGCGCGATCCCCCACCGGCCGGTATCGGAAGCGGGGGTATGGCGACGGCCGGGGCCGCGGTCAAGATCAAGGTAGCAGGCACACTCCGTGTGCCGTCCGCCGGGGGGCTCGTTCTGACAGCGGACGGCACACGGAGTGTGCCTGCTACTCCACCACCCGGGCGTCGGCCCAGTTCACGTCCGCCCGGACGCCGCCGGCCGGGCCGAAGTCGACCTCCAGCGTCAGCGTCTTCGCCCCGGTCACGTCGACCCGCACCGCCACCGGCTTCCCCGCCGCCAGGTCCGCCAGCCCGGGGACGGCCACCTCCTTCCCGTCGGCCCGCACCCGCACCGCCGCCCGCCCGCGGTCGCCGGTAGCCGGGTCCAGCCCGACCACCGCCTCGAACCGCCGGTACTTCCCGCCGAGGTCGTAGGTCAGCACGGTCCGCGGGTGGGTGCCGAGCCCCTTGTCGAAGGTCGAGTCGCCGAGGCGCAGCGGGGCGCCGCGGACCGTCCGGTCGGCGGCCCACGGCCACGCCGGCCCGAGGAACCCGACCTGCTCCGCCTTCGTCGGCTTCAGGTCCGACAGGTACGCGGCCTTGCCACCGAGCACGTCGAGGGCCGCGACCGCGTCGAGCGGCACCGACACCTTCGCGCCGAACACGGCCTCGCCGGTCAGGGTGTTGTCGGCGACCGAAGCGGTGGCGAGGACGAGGCGGGAGCCGTCGGCGAGGACGGCGCGGACGACCGGCCCCTTCGGCTTCTTCACGCGGGTGAGGGTCGGGTTGAACGCGACCGCGGCGACGTCCTTCGCGGCGACCGTCCGGGATTCGCCGCCGTCGGGGCGGAACCGGAACGCGGGTCCGTCGGCGAGCCCGGCGAGGATGCCGCGGGCGGTGTCGCCGTTCCGGGACCGAAGGAGGTCGCGGTTCCGGTTCCCGTCGGCCCACGGGTACCGGGCCGGGTCGGGCGGGGTGTCGGCGGGGGTGTCGGCGAGCCACAGGGCGGATGCCGCGGACAGCGGGACGAGCCACGGCTCGTCGGCCGACCCGGGGACGCCGGTCGGGGCGAACCGGAGGGCCGACCCGTCGCCGCCGAGGAGTTCGCCGGCGAGCCGGTCGCCGGCGGCGGTGACGAGGTGCGGGCCGGTCGGAAACGTCGGGAGCGGCCGGCCGACGCGGCGAAGGCTGACGACGTCCCTCACGGTCGTCTCGCCGATCGTGGCGGTGAGGTCGGGGGTGAGGCGGACGAGCTTGCCGACGGGGCGGTTTGCGGCGGGGCTGACGACCTCGAACGCGCCGGGCGTCGGGTCGGCGGCCGTGGCGAGGGCGAGGAGCACGGCGACCACGGCGGCCTCCCACGAACGACCTGGTTCGACGTGCCTTTGCTGGCGGCTACAGCGACACCGTGACCTCGAACGCCGGCCCCGGGTGCTGCGGCTCCCACCCGGCGGCCCGTGCGGCCTGGATGGCGGACGCCACCTCGGACGGGCGCACGTGCCTGGCCGCGATGTCCTGGCCGGTGCGGAGGACCAGCACCGCCCCCGGCCACTCGACCGCCTGGACGACGATGCGGAGACCGGGCAGCAGCTCCCGCGCGACCCACCGGTACGGCACCCGGTCCACGCAGATACGCCGGGTGCCTCTCTTGGCGATCCCCATCGGCAAGCCCTCCGCCGCCGAACTTCCCGTTGGTCCGGGGTGTCCGGTGAGATATAAGGATACCGTCAGGCCGGCGGCCCGGCGTCGAACTCCTGCCAGTGTCTGGTCCGGTGGCAGTTGGCGCACAGCAGGACGCACTTGTCGAGTTCGACCTTGATCCGCGGCCACGAACGGCGGCGGAGGGTGCCGAACTCGACATCCTTCCGGGTCGGGTCGAGGTGGTGGAACTCGTACACGTAGTACGGGTAGGTCACCGCACAGTCGGCACACCGACCCCCGAGGTATTCGACCGCCTGCTTCTTGCGGGCGCGGAGGCGGTCGGTGGTGTAGCCGTTGAAGCACGCCTTACAATACCCCTGCCGGCCGTCCCGCCGGCGCGGGTTGGGGTAGAACGCGTCGGGTGGTTTGGTCACGTGGCACCGCGTGCAGGTTTTCATGGCTCTGGCCCGTTGAACGAAGCCCTCGTGGCGCAATTGGATAGCGCAAGGCTTTCCTAAAGCCGAGGTTGCAGGTTCAAGTCCTGCCGGGGGCACTTCCTCACTTCTTATCCACCCGCCCCGCGGCGGCCGCTTGGCGGCCGGCCGCCGGCGGGGTAGCATCACACCCACCCCACCCCGCCCTCCCCTCCCCGGCACCGCCCATGACCGCCCCGTCCTACGCCCATGGCGCGTCGGATGTCCCGCTACTCGGCGAGACGATCGGCGCCAACCTCCGCCGCACAGCCGACCGCTGCGGCGACCGCGACGCCCTCGTCGTCCGGCACCAGAACTACCGGGCCACTTACCGCGACCTGTGGGAGCAGGTCGGCCTCGCGGCCCGCGGCCTCCTCGCCCGCGGGGTGAAGACCGGCGACCGCGTCGGGGTGTGGGCGCCGAACCGGTTCGAGTGGGTCGTCCTCCAGTTCGCCACCGCCCGGGTCGGCGCCATCCTCGTCACCGTCAACCCGGCGTACAAGGCGCTCGAACTCGAGTACGCCCTGAACCGCAGCGGGGTGAGCCTCCTCGCCCTCGCCCGCGGCTTCCGACAGACCGACTACCTCGCCGTCCTCGCCGACGTCCGGCCGCGCTGCCCGCACCTCCGCGACACCCTCGTCCTCGACGCCGGCTGGGACGCGTTCCTCGCCGCCGGCCGCGGCGTCCCCGAGGCCGACCTCGCCGCGGTCGAAGCCCGGTTGCAGTTCGACGACCCGATCAACATCCAGTACACGTCCGGCACGACCGGCGCCCCGAAGGGGGCGACCCTGTCGCACCACAACATCCTGAACAACGCATACTTCGCCGGCCTACTGCTCGGGTACACCGACCGCGACCGCGTCTGCGTCCCGGTCCCGTTCTACCACTGCTTCGGGATGGTCCTCGGGAACCTCGCGTGCGCCGCCCACGGGGCGTGCGTCGTGGTCCCGGCCGAGTCGTTCGACCCCCTCGCCGTCCTCGAAACGGTGCAGGCCGAGCGCTGCACCTCGCTCTACGGCGTGCCGACGATGTTCGTCGCGGAGCTCGGCCACCCGCGGTTCGCCGAGTTCGACCTGTCGTCGCTCCGGACCGGGATCATGGCCGGGGCCCCGTGCCCGGCGGAGCTGATGCGGCAGGTCCGCGACCGGATGCACCTCGGCGAGATCACCATCGCCTGCGGCATGACCGAGACGTCGCCGCTGTCGACGCAGACGGCCCCGGACGACCCGGTCGGGAAGCGGGTCGAGACGGTCGGCCGGCCGGTCGCGCACGCCGAGGTGAAGGTGGTCGACCCGGCGACCGGGGCGGTGGTGCCGCGCGGCACGCCGGGGGAGCAGTGCACCCGCGGGTACATGGTCATGCTCGAATACTGGGACGACCCGGAGGCGACCGCCCGGGCGATCGACGCGGCCGGGTGGATGCACACCGGCGACCTGGCGGTGATGGACGCCGACGGATACGTCCGGATCGTCGGCCGGATCAAGGACGTGATCATCCGCGGCGGGGAGAACGTGTACCCGCGCGAGGTGGAGGAGTTCCTGCACACCCTACCGGGGGTGGCGGAGGCGCAGGTGGTCGGGGTGCCGTGTTCGAAGTACGGCGAGGAGGTGGTGGCGTGGGTGCGGCCGGCGGCCGGAGCGGCGCTCACCGCCGACGGGCTGCGGGCGGCTTGCGTGGGCCGGATCGCGACGTACAAGATCCCGCGGCACTGGAAGCTGGTGGACGCCTTCCCGCTGACGGTCACCGGGAAGGTGCAGAAGTTCCGCATCCGCGAGCTGGCGGCGGCGGAACTGCGGGGCGAACCGGGCTAGAGCGCGTTACCGGTGAGCGCAGAGGGTCGTAGGTCGGGCTGTGCCCACGCCCCCCGGCTGAGTCTCTGCCGCCGACGTCTCTCCGGCCTCGGGTCCCACTCCGACCGTCGTGACGCTCGGCCGACGGGTACGGGTGTGGGAGTCGCATCCTCGTCGGGCCGGAGCACGGCATCCGGGGCATGATCTCAACGGTCGATGTGGGTCACCCGGCACCCGGGGAGTGCCCTCCGGAGTTCGGCCACCTGGTCGGGTGTCAACTGGAACGTCCGCAGCGTCAGCGACTCGAGGCCCTTCGCTGCGGCCAGGGCCTTCACTTGCTCGGCCGTCAGCTTTCCGCAGTTCAGGTCCAACGACCGCAGCCCCTTCGCCGCGGCCAGTGCCTTGAGCCCCTCGGCGTCGGGCGAGGGGGGGTACCGCAGGGCCAGTGCCCGGAGCCGCGGCGCCCAGGCCAGGTGCTTCAAGCCGTCGACCCACAGCTCCTCGGAATCCAGCGTCAACGATTCGAGCCGCTTCGCCGTGGCGAGCGCCTGGAGGCCGTCCGTCGTTACCTGCCGGCATCGCACCGTTAACGACTCCAGCCCCTCCGCCGCGGCGAGGGCCTGGAAGGCCTCGGCCGTGACGGCCGGCCCCCTCAGTGTCAGTGACCGGAGCCCCTTTGCCGCGGCCAGGGCCTTCAACCCGTCGGCCGTTACCGACCGGCATCCCAGCGTCAGCGACCGGAGGCCGCCGGCCGCGGCCAGGGTCTTCATCTCGCGGTCCGTGACCTCGTCACTCTCCAGCTCGAGTTCGGTCAGCCGGCCGAGGCCGACGAGCTCGTCGACGCCCCGGCCCGTGATCCGCCCGGACGCCCGGAGCCGGGTGAGGCGCTCGAACCGCCGGAGGACGCCGCAGCGCTCGTCGGTCAGGCCGGCGACGGAGAGGGAGGTCAGGTTCTCGAACACGTCCAGTGCCCGCAGCCCCGCCTCGTCCGCGGCCGCGCCCGGCAGTTCGACCTCGGCGACGTCGGCGGGCCCCGCCGGACGCCCCCCGCCCGCCGCCCGGGCCCGGTCGAGGGCGTGGAGGAGGCCGACCGCGCGCAGGTCGATCAGGGCGGCGGAAGTGACCTGTTCCCGTTCCAGGCGGAGGGTCTTCAGCCCGTTCAGGGGCGCGAGCGCCCGCAAGTCGCCGCCGGCCAGGCGGGCCTTGCGCAAGTCCAGTTCGGACACGCCTTCCGGGCCGGTCGGCCGGGCCCCGCCGGCCGACCGGGCGCACGGGAGCGCGTGCAACAACCCGACCCCGCCCAGCACCCGAAGGGTCTCACCGGTCAGCCGGTCGTCGTCGAGTCCGAGCGTGGTGAGCCGCTTCAGCGGTGCCAGTGCCTTGAGCCCGGCGGCGGGGACCTGCGCGCCCCACAGGCTGAACTCCTCCAGCCCGCCCGCGGCGGCGAGCTCCCCGAGCCCCGCCTCCGTCACCTGCGGCGCGTACAGGCTGAGCGAGGTGAGCCGCTTCAGGGCCGCGAGGTGCTTCACCCCCCCGTCCGTCACCCCCGGCCCACCCACGCTGAGGGACTCGAGTCGCCCGAAGGCGGCCAGGTGCTTCAGGCCGACGTCCGTCACGAACCAGCCGTAGTGTAGCCGCGTCAGCCCGCCGAGGGGGGCGAGCCGTTCCAGCGCCTCGTCCCCGACGGCGGTGATGCTCAGGTCGAGGGCGGTGAGCGTCCGCAGGGTGGCCAGCTCGGCGATCCCCTCCGGACTGATGACCGCGCCGACGAGTGAGAGCTCGGTCAGCCGCCGCAGGGCCCTCAGCTCCCCCAGCCCGGCACCCAGCCTCACCTCGCCGCCCAGGCCAAGCGACCGGAGCGCCTTGAGGCCGGCCAGTTCCTTGAGCCCCCCGCCCGCCGCCGGGGTGTTGTAAAGGTTGAGCGCCTCCAGGCGCCCGAGGGCGTCGAGTCGCTTCACCCCTGCACCCGTCACCCCGGTCTTGTTCAGGAGCAGGACCTCCAGCCCCCGGAGCGCGGCCAGTTCGGCCAACCCGTCGTCGGTCACCTGGGTGCCGATGAGGCTCAGGACGGCGAGGCGGTTCAGCCCGGCCAGTTCCTTCAGGTCGGCCCCCGTCACCGGGCTCATGGACACGTCGAGTGCGGCCAGGTGCTCGAACCTCCGGACGTCCCTCAGGCCGGCCTGGGCGGTGGGCCCCCAGGACCCGATGTCCAGTCCGAACGCCTCGGCCGGGGCGGGGAGCCGGCCCAGCCCGCCTTGGGGCCAGCGCCGGATCCGGAACGCCGGCACGGCGCGGGCGGGGTCGAGCGTTCCGTCACCGAGGCGGGTGGTAAAGTCGACGTAGAGCGGCGACGCCCGGGTGGGCCCCAGCCAACCCACCTCGGCGCCCGCCTCCACCCACGCGGCCACGACTTCGGCGGGGAGCGGCCGTGGCGGGACCCGGGGGCGGGGTGGGGGCACGTCCCCGTCGCGGGCGGGCTCGGGAACCACGGCCGTGCCTTCGCCCGACGGGGGCGCGGGTGACCTCCCCTCGGGCGAACACCCCGGCGCCGACACGAGGCAGGACACCAACAGTGCCCGACGCATGGGCGTCCTCCGGGCGTGTTGTGAGCCCCCGGTCGGCCGGCGCATCGCCCGAATCCGCGCGGGCCATCTTCCCCCTGATGACGGCGTCAGGTGGGATCCGTGTCGTTTCGGGACGATTATCGATTCGCCCCCGACCCCGGTCAAGCGCTCCTTCCCCTCCGATGACGGCGTCCCGGAAGTTGTCCCACACCGGCCGCGGGCGGAACGGATCGGCGTGGGTGTACGCGCGGGCGGCGATCCCGGCCGGGAGGCGACCGCGGTCCTCGCAGTAGGCGACGAACAGGACCCGGGCGGTCAGCTCCCGGCCGATCTGGCGGGAGTCGGCGACGGCGGCCGGCGGGAGGGTCAGGGCGGCGAGGCCCGGGCGAGGGCGTCCGGGTGGAACAGCGGCCTGGCGTCGGCGGGCGCGGGCCGGCCCGGGAATCGGTGACGCGGCCGGGATACGCCGCCGGGGCCGGGGCGTACAACAGCCTCGGACCGAGCCCGGCCCGGGTGGAGGAGACCGATGCCGACGACCGGCCTGCCCGCGGCCAGTGACGCGGTCGTCGTCGGGTCCGGGCCGAACGGGCTGGCGGCGGCGGTCGCGCTGGCCCGCGCCGGCCGGTCCGTCCTCGTCCTGGAGGCGGCCGACGTGCCCGGCGGCGGGTGCCGCTCCGAAGCCCTCACCCTTCCGGGGTTCGTCCACGACACCTGTTCGGCCATCCACCCGATGGCCGTCGCCTCGCCGTTCTTCCGCACCCTCCCCCTCGCCGACTTCGGGCTGGACTGGGTCCACCCGCCGGCCCCGCTCGCCCACCCGCTCGACGACGGCTCGGCGGTCGTGCTCGAACGGTCGGTCGCCGACACCGCCGCCGGCCTCGGCCCGGACGCACGGGCGTACCGCCGGCTGATGGACCCGTTGGCTGCGGCCGCCGACGGCCTGTTCGCCGACCTGCTCGGGCCGTTCCGACTGCCGCGCCGGCCGGTCGCGGCGGCGCGGTTCGGGCTCCGGGCGTTCCGGTCGGCCGGCGGGCTGGCGGAGGCGTGGTTCGGCGGCGAGCGGGCGAAGGCGCTGATCGCCGGGCTGGGGTGTCACGCGGTGTTGCCGCTCGAACAGCGGCCCGGGGCGGCGATCGCGTTGATGCTCGGGCTGGCCGGGCACGCGGTCGGGTGGCCGTTCCCGCGCGGCGGGTCGCAGAAGCTCACCGACGCGCTCGTCGGCTACCTCCGCAGTTTGGGCGGCGAAGTCGAGACGGGGCGGCGGGTGGGGTCGCTCGCCGACCTGCCGCCGGCCCGCGCCGTCCTCTTCGACCTGACGCCCCGCCAGGTGGTCGCGATCGCCGGGAAGCGGTTGCCGGCGAGCTACCGCCGGCGGCTCGGGAGGTACCGGTACGGGCCGGGCGTGTTCAAGGTGGACTGGGCACTCGGCGAGCCGATCCCGTGGCGGGCGGCGGGCTGCGGCCGGGCCGCGACCGTCCACGTCGGCGGGACGCTCGGCGAGATCGCGGCGGCGGAGCGGGCGGTGTTCGCCGGCGACCACCCGGACCGGCCGTTTGTCCTGCTGGCCCAGCACAGCCTGTTCGACCACACCCGCGCGCCGGCGGGGAAGCACACGGCGTGGGCGTACTGCCACGTCCCGCACGGGTCGCGGGTCGACATGACGGCGGCGATCGAGGCTCAGGTGGAGCGGTTCGCCCCGGGGTTCCGCGACCGGATCCTCGCCCGGCACGTCATGGACACAGCGGCGATGGAGCGGCACAACGCGAATTACGTCGGCGGCGACATCGGCGGCGGAATCGCCGACCTCGGCCAGTTGTTCACCCGGCCGGTCGCCCGGCTCGACCCGTACTCGACGCCGGCCCGGGGCCTGTTCATCTGCTCGTCGTCGACCCCGCCGGGCGGCGGGGTGCACGGGATGTGCGGGTTCTTCGCCGCCCGGTCGGCGTCCCGGTGGCTGGCCGCCGGTCGTAGAACAGCCGTGTCCAACCCGACGTGAGGTCACGTGATGCGCCCGTCCTTCGTCCTCGCTGTGGCCGCCGGCCTGGCCGCCCCCGCGCCGGCGCCCGCCGACACCTCCTCCCTCTACTACCACTCGCTCGAGTGGCTGACCGACTCCAGCGACTCGGTCGTCGAGGCGACGGTCGTGAGCGAGCGGGTCGTCCGGGGCGGCCGCGGGTGGACGGTGACCACGGTCAGGAGCGTCGACCGGGTGCTGAAGCGGGTCGGCAAGCCGGCCCCGCCGGTCGCCGGCGACCTGACCGACCTGATCCCGGCCCCCGGCGAGCACCGGGTGCTGCTGTTCTGCGGGCCGGCCGCGCGGGAGGGCCCGCGGCTGTTCGACGCGCCGGCCGCGCGGGCGGGGCGGGAGACGTACTGCGTCTTCCTGAACCCGTGGCCCGCCCCGAAGGCCGGGGCCAAGCCGCACGACCCGTTCGGCTTCCTGCCGAACCACGGCTCCGCGTGGGAACGGCTCGAGTTCCGCCACACGGCGTGCGTGGCGATCGACAAGGGGGCGAAGGTGCTGACAGACCCGGCGGCGGTGGTGAAGTTGGTCGAGGCGCGGGTGAAGGCGCACCCGGAGCGAGTACGGGCGGCCGGGCACTACGTGTACTGCGGCCCCAAGCAGGACGACGGGGATGTCTACAACCTTCTGGTCCCGCACGAGCCGGAGCACAAGAAGGGGTTCCTGGCCGGGCTCGGGAACAAGGACTGGTGGACCCGGACGCACGCGGCCGAGCAGCTGGCGCACTACCCCGGCGCGGACGTGGCCGCGGCGCTGAAGGCCGTGCTGGCGGACGGGTTCGTCGGCGACGTGGTGGAGAACGGCAAGCGAGTGCGGACGTACCCGGTCCGGCGGGCGGCGTACGACTCGCTGCGGGCGCTCGGGGTGGACGTGCCGCGGGCGGAGCTTTCGCCGCCGTGACCAGGTGATGCCAGCCCCGCTCGCATCCCGGACGACCCCCGGAGGGAACCATGTCCACCCCCCTCGGCCGGCTCACCCTGCTCGCCGCCGCGGCCGTCGGCCTCTGGCTCGCCGTCGCACCCCCCGCCCGGCCGCCGGCCCCGCACGCCCGACCGGCCGAACCCGACGCCCTGCCGGCCGCGGCCGGCCGACCGGTCGGGGCGTTCGGGGACCCGCGGTTCGCCGCCGCGACCCCGGTCCGGCACGCCGCCTTCTCGCCGGACGGGCGGTGGCTGGCCGGCGCCGGCCGCGGCGAGGTCCGGCTCTGGGACGCCGCCACCGGCCGGCTCGCCCGCCGGGTCGCGTTTGACGACTTCGCGGTCGGCACGCACGTCGTCTTCACCCCGGACGGGCGGTCCTTCCTCGCCCTGGCATTCGAGGACGTGCCGCCCGTCCCCACCCGCGGCTACGAGTGGCCGGTCACCGTCCGCCGGTTCGACGCCGCCACCGGGGCGGAGCAGGCCCGGGTCCGCCTCGCCGGGTTGAACGCCGCCGAGCTGCACGGCCGGCCGGTCGCCGCGTTCACCCCGGACGGCTCGGGGGTGGTCCTCGGCTACGGCGGGTTGCCGACCCGGTTCTGTACCGCCACCGGCCGGCAGGTGTGGGCCGCCGCGCTGCCGCCGAAGAACCCGTCATACGCCCAGCACGTGACCGGGGTCGCGGTGTCCCCGGACGGGGCGGTGGTGGCCGCGGCGGTGAGCAACAGCGGCGGCCCGTTCCACCTGCTGGACGCCGCCACTGGGGCCGCCGTCGGGCGGCTGACCGAGCCGGCCGCCCACTGGCCCGCGGTCGCGTTCTCGGCCGACGGGAAGTGGCTGGCCACCGCCGTCGACGGGGAGCAGGTGGCGGTGTGGGACGCGGCCACCCGCGCCCCGCGGGCCCGGCTGGCCACCGCACGGCTGGTGAACACCCCACTCGCCCTGTCCCCGGCCGGCGACCGGGTCGCGGTGGCCGAGTTCGAGGCCGGAATCCGGGTGTACGACACCGCGACCGGGCGGGAGACGGCCCGGGCCGACGGCCACCTGACCCGGCCGACCGTGACCTTCTCCCCGGACGGGACGGCGGTGGCGGCCACGGCCGGGTCGGTCGTCGTCGTGCTCGACCTCGCGACCGGGCGCCGCCGCGCGGCCGCCGGCCGGTCGATCTGGTCGGCGGTGGTGCGGCCGCAGTTCCGGTT
This sequence comes from Isosphaera sp., assembly GCA_013822345.1. GTDB lineage: Bacteria > Planctomycetota > Planctomycetia > Gemmatales > Gemmataceae > Gemmata. Next base: position 23,621 of record PNKH01000074.1, on the reverse strand, counting down.
CTCCGCCGACGGGGCGCGGGTCCACGTCCGGACCACGCGGGGGGACGACCTCGTCACCTACGAGCTGCCGTCCGGGCGGGAGGTCGGCCGGGCGGCGGACACCCCCGCGGCCGTGGCGGCGCTCGGCTTCTCGGACTGGGGCCGGGTGGTGTCGGCGGACGGCCGGGTGGCGGCGGCGGACGTGGACGGTCGGGATGACGACCGGGCGGTGGTGGTGACCGAGACGGCCACCGGCCGGGAGCGGTGCCGCGTCCCGGCCGGCCCGGAGACGGGGTACCGCCGGGCCGCGGGCCTCAGCCCGGACGGCGGGCAGCTGTACACGGTCGGCTCGCACGAGGTGGCGGTGTGGGACACGGCGACCGGCCGGCGGGTGCGGGCGCTGGCGGAGCCGGCCCCGGCGGCCGGGAAGCTGCACCCGTTCCTGTCGGTGGCAGCGTCCCCGGGCGGGCGGCACCTGGCGGTGTTCGCCGACGCCGAGCCGCGGCCGGCGAGTTGGTGCGGGACGTGCAACGCCCTTGCCTCGGACAACGGGGCGAAGACGGTCACCATCTGGGACACGGCGGAGTGGCGGGTGGCGAGGGAACTCACGGTCCCGGCCGGCCGTTGGCTGCGGTGGCAGACCGACGACCGGTTCACGGTCGAGACGACGGCCCGGCGGCCGGGGGGCGGGTTCGAGGCGGACGAGCGGCTGCGATACGACCCGCCGCCGCGGGAGCGGCTGGTGCCGGCCCCGGACGGCCGGCTGCTGGCCGGGTTCGACCCGGAAGACCCGGCCCGGCCGGGGGTGCGGGTGTACGAGGCGGGGACGGGGCGGGAACTGCACCGGTTCCCGGCGGACGAGCCGTGCCGGTCGGCGGCGTTCTCCCCGGACGGCCGGTACCTGCTGACCGACCACCCGGCGGCCGGCGTGCGGGTGTGGGACGTGCGGCGGGCGACCGGCCGGCCCGGCGAGTAGAATCCCCGCACCCCGGCCCCGGAGGTCGCCGTGTCCCCCGCCGCCCTGCTCGTCGCGCTCGCCGCCGCCCTGCCGCTCGACCCGCTGCCCGACGGGGCGGTCGCCCGGCTCGGCACCACCGCCCGCCGGTCGTACTCCACCACCGGCCTCGCCGTCGCACCGGACGGGAAGACGGTCCGCACCGTCTCCGACACCCCCGGCCGGCTGTGCGAGTGGGACCTGGCGACCGGCCGGCTCCTCGCGACCGCCCCGGTCGTCCCGACCCCCGGCGCCCGGCACGCCTTCCTCCCGGGGCTGACCGAGTACCTCGCCAGGGTCGGCCCGCGCACCCTCCGGGTGGTCGAGGCGCGGACCGGGAAGACGGTCCGGGAGCTGACCTTCCCCGACGGGTTCGAGGTGGCCGACCCGTGGGGCCGGCAGACGCCGCCGGACGGGACGCCGTTCGTGGCGCGCGGCCGCCGCACCGGCAAAGGGTGGCCGGACGACGCCCGGGAGTTCGTCGCCGTCGTCCGCCCGGCCGGCGGCGACCCGGTCCCGCTCGGCCCGCTCCCCGGGCAGACGAACAACGCCACCGCCTCCCGCGACGGCGCCCGGGTGGCGGTGACCAGCGGCATGCCCGGGTACTCCGGCGAGCTGTCGTGCTGGGACGCGGCGACCGGGAAGCGGCTGTGGGCGGTCTCGTCCGGCCAGTTCGCCGCCGCGGTCTTCACCCCCGACGGGAAGGCCGTGGTCGTCCGGTCCGGGAGCGGGGACCACTGGCTCGAGCGGCTCGACGCGGCGACCGGCAAGCCGCTCCCCGGGTGGGAGGCGACCCCGGCCGGGGTCAACCTGGACCTCCTGGCGTTCAGCCCGGACGGGTCGCTCCTGGTCACGAACCGGGGCGTCGTCTCCGCGAAGACCGGGAAGGAGCTGTACCCGAAGCCGGCCGGGTACGGCCGGGTCGCGTTCACCCCGGACGGCCGCGGCCTGGTGACCACGTACCCGACCCTCGCCCTGTGGGACGCGGCGACCGGCAAGTCGCGGTGGCCGGAACTGCCCCCCGGCCTCACCCGGCCGGCCGACCGGCTGCTCCTCGACCCCGCCGGCAGGTGGGTGGTGGCCGGGAACGACGACGATTGCCTGTACTGGAACCTCCCGGCCGGGCGGCCGTGGCCGTTCGACGCCCTCCGCGGCACCCGGGGGTGGGCGCTCGGGCCGGACGGCCGGACCGTGTACGCGGTCGGCCAGCGGGAGGTGGTCGGGGTGGACGTGACGACCGGCAAGGTCGGGCCGGTATTGAAGGCCGGGGCGGCGGCGACGAAGGAGTTCCCGAACGAGACCTACCAGTGGGCGGCGGTCGACCCGGACGGGACGGTCACGGTCGCGACCACGGTCGGGCGGTACGAGGAGGACTCGACGGAGACCCGGGAAGAGGTGGAGGTGCGGTGGGACCCGGCGGCCGGGAAGACGTCCACCCGTCCGGCGGCCCGGACGCCGCCGTGGTCGTGGTCCCGGTCGGCGGACCGGCGGGTGCTGGCCGGGCCGGTGTACGGGAAGAAACCGCTGACGGGCGACCCGCCGATGGTCGGGTTCGCGGTCTGGGACGCGAAGGCCGAGCGGGAGGTGGTGCGGGCCCCGGCGGACGGCCTGCTGGCGGCCGAGCTGTCGGCCGACGGGCGGCGGCTGGTGGCCGTGTACCGCGACCGGATGGCGGTGTGGGACGTGGCCGGCGGGCGGGAGTTGAAGCCGTTCCGGACCGTCCCGGACGGCGGGTGGACCGCCGTCCTGGCGGTGTCCGCGGACGGCACCCGGGCGGTGACCGCCCACGCCCTCGGGTCGGTCCTGGTGTGGGACCTCGGCCGGTGACCGGCCGGGGCGGTCACCGCCCCCGGTCGAACTCCCGGATGTCGACCGGGAGTACCCCCGGGGGGTCGGGGAGGCAGTCGATCTCGGCCTCGTCCCGGAGGAACAGGGACAGCTCGATCGCCGCCTGCTGGAACCCCCGCTGGGCCTGGACGAGCACCCCGTCCCGGAGGGCGCCGTTCTGCTGGTTGTCCGTCCGCTCGATGTCGGCCAGGGCCTTGGCCAGGATCTGATCCCGGAGCTGCTTGATCAGGTCGCGGCCGCGGTGCGGGTCCTCCACCTGCGCCAGCCGCTGCCCGGCCGGGGTCGGCACCCCCTTGAGCCGGACCAGGGCCAGGTCGTCCAGCAGGTACGTCCGCACGTCCTGCGGCCCGCGGCCCATGTACTCCCGCTTGAACCGAATGACGGCGGCTGGGATCCCGGCTTCCCGCTCACCCCCGGTCTTCACGCGCCGACCCCGGCCAGGCGGATGGGCCCCGCCGGTCGAGTCTACCACCGCCCGGGCGGATCACCAACCCCCCCGGTCCAACTCCGCCCCGGCGCGCCACCACGACACCGCCCCGGCGGCCGCGAACGCCGCCGCCGCCCACCCCAGCACCTCGGCCGGACGCGCCGGCGCGGCCGGGCCGGTCAGGTTCCACGCCAGCACCGGCACCCCGACCGCCGCCACGACCGCCGGCAGCGCCACCCGGAACGCCCGCACCGGGCTCGGGCTCCGGACCGACGCCCACACCCCGGCCCCGGCCACCAGCCCGACCCCGGCGGCGAACGCCGCCACCGCCGCCGCCCCGGCCCACACCCCGCCGTACACCCCGAACCCGGCCCCCAGCCCGCCCGCCGCCCCGCCCGCGAACAACAGCCCGCGCTCGGCGTGCGCCCGCGCCTTCGACCGCAGCACCCGCCGCCGGTCCAGCGGCGTCGCCAGCAGTGGGTCGAGCGTGCCGCGCAACCGCTCCCCGGCGACGCACCCGCTGACCCCGGCCGCCAGCGGCAAGAGATACAGCCCGGCCGCCAGCACCCCGGCCGCGACGAGCCGGCCGCCGCCCGCCGTCTCATCCCCCGCCCGCACGTACCGCCCGGCCTCGTCCGGGTCCAGCGCCCGCACCGCCCGGTCCACCACCTCCCACCCGCCGCCGACGAACAGTGCCACGGCCACCGCCGCCACCACCGCCCCGACGAGCTGCCCCGGCCGGTCGAGCGACGGGAACCGCGCCGCCCGGCCGGCGTACCGCTCCTTCCACAGGACCGGGTCGGCGGTGAGCGGCGGGCGGGGCGGCGGCTCGGCAACCGGCGGGCCGAACACCACCGGGGCCGGCCGGCCGCGCGGCGGCTCCGGGTACGCGGTCGGCGGGACCGGCCCGGCCCCCGGCTCGACCGCCCGCAGGTCCCGCGCCGCCCGGTTCAGCAGCACCCACCCGACCACCGCCTGGCCGACGGGGTACCCGAACCCGCACGCCGCCCGCCACGCCCACGACCCGCCACCCTCCCGGACGTACAGGAGCATGGCGAACGGGCTGAGCAGCGCCAGCGGCGGGACGAGGAGCGCCGCCGACACCGCGTACGCCCGGACCAGCGCGCCGCGGGTGTCCGCGGCCCGGCACGCGGCGGCCATCCCGATCCCGGCGGACAGCACCGCCGTCCCGGCCGCCAGGGCGTACCCGGCCGCGAGCAGTCCGACCTCCACCCCGCCGAGGGGCAACAGCAGGGCCGTCACCGGCACCCCGGCGGCGACCGCCGCGAGCACGAACAGCACCCGGGCGGCCGCCTTCCCGCGGACGATCTCCCGGTCGGTCAGGCCGGTGGTCAGGAGGAGGTCGAGGGTGTGCCGGTCCTTCTCCTCGGACACGGCGGCGGCGGCGAACGCCGGGGTGGCGACCGCGACGACCACCAGTTGGGCTTCGAGCAGCACGACGGCCAGCGACCGGGCGAAGTCGGCGGCCCGGGCCGCCGGGACCGGGTCGGCCGGGGACGCCGGGTACGCCCAGACGAACGCGAACCCGGCGGCCGCGAGGAGCAGGGAGTAGAGCAACAGGACGCGGGCCCGGGCGGCGTCGCCGCGGCGGGCGAGCCGGACCAGCTCCCACCACACGAGCGGGCCGGGCGCGGACGGGCGGGGCGGGGTCACACCCGTGTGGTAGCGACCCGGCCGCCGGTGGGTAGGGTGGGCCGCGGCGGGCGCCTGGCCCGCAAGTCCCACCGCTACCGACCCGGGTGGTGGGACTCGGCCGACGAAGCGCCGGCCTCGGCCCACCCTACTACGGCTACGGCCCGCCCCGTTACCCGGATGTGACTTGCACCCGGCCGGCCGCCGGCGGACACTGGGGTGTTGCCCGCGCCCGCCACCCGGGTGGAGCCCCATGACCGGCCTCGCCGTCGCCGCCCTGCTCGCCGCCCCCGCCGCCCCGGTCCCCGGCGGCCCGGTCCCGCCCCCGGCCGCCGGCGCGGTCGACCGGAGCCAGGCCCACGCCTTCGCCCACGCTGTCTACAACCTCGCCACCCAGCTCGAGCGGGACTACGTCCGCAAGGTGACCACCAAGGAGCTGATGGCGGCCGCCGCCCGCGGGCTGTACGAGGAGGCCGGGGTGCCGGTCCCGGACGCGGTCGCCGACGCCGTCACCCGGGCCGAGCACCCCCCCCTCCAGATCGAGGCCCTGATCGACGCCCGGCTCCGGCTCGGCAACCACCCGAAGCTGACCGGGGCGAAGTCGCTGTTCGCCGCCGCCGCCGGGTTCCGCGCCGCGACCGACCCGCTCTGCCAGCTCGCCCCGCCGCGGGCCGGGGCCGCCGCGTCCGCCGACCAGGAGTTCGGCGTCGGGCTGGAGGTCGAGGGCGTGGCCGGGCCGCGGTGGGCCCTGTACCAGGCCGAGTACGGGGTGGCGACCGGGCGGGCCGCCCCGGTCCCCGGGTGGTTCGGCCCGGTCCCCAAGCCGGACGCCGTCCCGAACCCGGCCGGGTTCCCGTGGCGGGTCCGCCGGGTCGTCCCCGGCAGCCCGGCCCAGCGGGCCGGGGTCAAGCCGGGGGACGCGATCACCCACCTGAACGGGGCCGAGGTCACCGCCGACACGTCCGACAAGCTGTTCGGCGAGTTCGCCCAGCCGCGGAATCCGGTGTTCGACCCGAACACCGGCCTGGCCCTCCCGCCGGAGCGGACCCTGACCTTCCGCCGCGGGGCCGGCAAGCCGTTCTCCGCCACCCTGCGGGCCGACTCGTACACCCCCGAGAGCGCGTTCGGGGTGTTCCGCACCGCCGACGGCGGGTGGGACTGCATGCTCGACCGGAAGTACAAGATCGGGTACCTCCGGCTCGGGACGGTCGAGCTCGGGCTCGACAAGCGGGTCGACGAGCTGCTGGCCGACCTGGACAAGCGCGGGTGCCGGGCCCTCGTCCTCGACCTGCGGTGGTGCCCCGGCGGGTACGTCGACCCGGCCGCCGGGATCGCCGGGCTGTTCCTCAAGGACGACGCGGTGATCGCCAAGATGGAGTACCGCAACCCCGGCCGGGCCGGGACCGCGCCGGAGATGCGGACCCCGCCCGGCGGCGGCCGGTACCCGACCCTGCCGCTGGTGGTGCTGGTCGGGCAGGAGACGGTCGGGGGCGGGGAGCTGATCGCGTCCGCCCTCCGGGACAACGACCGGTGCGAGGTGGTCGGGCAGCGGTCGGTCGGCCGGGCGTCGATCCAGAGCGTCATCCAGGCCGGGTTCGGCAACCTCCAGTTCCGGGTCACCACCGGCACCTCGTTCCGCCCGAACGGGAAGAACCGGCAGCGGACCCCGGACAGCGGCCCGACCGACGACTGGGGCGTCCGCCCCGACCCCGGGCTGGAGGTGCCGGTCACCCCCGACAAGTCGGCCGACCTCCGCCGCCAGGCCGAGCTGCACGCCCTCCGCCCGGCCGACAGCCGGGAGGCCCTGCCGTTCGACGACCCGGACGCCGACCCGGCCCGGCTCGCCGCCCTCACCCACTTCCGGAAGAAGCTCGGCCCGCCGAAGTGACCGTCCGAGCCGGACGCGTGAGCGACGGCCGCGAACCGCCGTCGCTCACGCGTCCGGCTCGGACGGACCGCCTTGTCCCCGGCGGCCGCCGGTCCCTATCAATACCCCCGACCCCTCTCCACCCGGTACCCCGACATGCCGGTCGTCACCGTCCGCGTCACCCGGGACGGGGTGACCGCGGACCAGAAGGCGCGGATCGTGGCCGACATCACCCGCACCCTGCAGCAGGGGCTGGGGAAGCGGCCGGAGCACACCCACGTCATCATCGAGGAAGTGGACCCGGAGAACTGGGGGTTCGCCGGGGTGCTGACGACCGAGTACCGGAAGACCGCCCCCCCGGGCGGCTGACCCCGCGGAGCAGACCCACATGGCCCCCCGCTCGCACCGCCGGCCCGGACTCCTCGCCCTGGCCGCCGGCCTGGCCGTCGCCGCCCCCGGCGGGTGCGGCACGGCCCCGCCCCCGCTCGCCCCGCCGGACGCCCCGACCGTCCGGGCCGTCAACCCCCAGGTCCGGCCGTACTCCCCGACCAAGGAGTTCACCGGCCGGCTCGAGACCAAGGACCCGGTGAAGGTGGTCCCGCAGGTCAGCGGGATGCTCGTCAAGCGGGCGTTCAAGGACGGGGCCGTGGTCGAGAAGGGGAAGACCCTGCTGTTCGAGATCGACCGGACGCAGTTCGACGCGGACCTGCGGCGGGCGAAGGCGGACGTGTCCAAGGCGAAGGCCGACATCGAGAACTGGACCGCCCAGATCAAGCTCACCCAGGCCGAGTTCCGCCGGGCCGACGAGGCGTTCAGGAAGGGCGTCGGGTCCCAGAACGACCTCGACAAGGCGTCCGCCAACGTGGACGTGGCTAAGGCCCAGCTCGCCGTCGCCCAGGCGTCCCGCGAGGCGGCGACCGCGGCCGAGGAGAAGGCGGCCGAGAACCTCGGGTACTGCACCATCCTCGCCCCGACCACCGGCCGCACCCGCCGGGCCCCGGTCGCCGAGCGGAGCATCGTGGACGCGTACAAGACGGAACTCGTCGAGATCGACCCGGTCGACCCGATCTACGTCGTCTGGGACGTGGACGAACTCACCTCGCTGTGGTACCGGACGCAGATCTTCGACAAGAAGTCGATCCCCGACCCGCGGGACCCGAACACCCCGCTCCGGTGCCGCATCACCCTCCGGGACGGCCGCACCTACCCGCCCCGCGACCAGCCTGGCGTCCCGGGCGTCCCGGTCGACTTCTTCGACACCGAGATCGCCCGCAGCACCGGTACCCGGACCATCCGGGCCACCTTCCCGAACCCGGACGGGTTCCTGTCGTCCGGGGACTCGGCCCAGGTGCGGGTGGACGCCGGCCGGCCGCAGCAGGTCACCACGGTGCCGGAGACGGCCGTCTTCACCCAGCAGAGCAAGCGGTACGTGTACGTGCTCGGCCCCGACGACACGGCCCAACTGCGGGCGGTCGAGCCCGGCCCGGCGTTCGACGGCGTGGTGGCGATCGAGCAGGGGCTGACGACCGCCGATCAGGTGATCGTGGACAACCTCCTCCGGGTCCGCCCCGGGGCGAAGGTGAAGGTGCAGAAGTAGTCTTTGGTCCTTGGTCCTTGGTCCTTGGTCCTTGGTCCTTGGTCCTTGGTCTGCTGCGGCGGGGATTGCGCCTCAATTTGGGAGGGCGAGGCTCCTGCCGAGCAAAGCATAGGCTCGGCAGGAGCCTCGCCCTCCCAAACTCAGACACCCCCCGGCGGGAACGGGAGTTGGAGATGGCCACGCTGCCGTTCGACGAGTTGGAAGTGTACCAGGCCGCCGAACGGCTCACGGACGAGGTCTGGGACATCGTTCGGACGTGGGACAACTTCGCGAAAGACACCGTCGGCAAGCAACTGGTCCGGGCCGCGGATAGCATCGGGGCCAACATCGCCGAGGGGTGCGGCCGTCAGAGCTACAAGGACAACCAGCGATTCGTGAAGATCGCCCGGGGGTCGCTGAACGAGACCCGGCACTGGCTCCGCCGCGCCTACCGGCGGAAGCTCCTCACCCCGGAACAGGTCGCCGCGCTGAAGCCCGTTCTCGACTCCCTCCCGAAGCGACTCAACGCGTACCTCCGCTCGATCGGCGACCCCTCTCGGGCCAGCCGTGGCGAACCGGCCGAGGGGTGACCAAGGACCAAGGACCACTGACCAAGGACCACCCCCGATGGCCCACTTCTTCATCACCCGGCCGGTGTTCGCGGCGGTCCTCTCGGTCCTGACCGTCCTGGTCGGCGTCCTCGCCCTCACCCAGTTGCCCATCGCCCAGTACCCGGAGGTCGTCCCCCCGCAGGTGGTCGTCACCGCCTTCTACCCCGGGGCCGACGCCCGGACCGTGTCCGAGACGGTCGCCGCCCCGATCGAGGAGCAGGTGAACGGGGTCGAGGGGATGCTCTACATGGAGTCCCAGGCGACGAACGACGGGGCCCTCCGGCTGACCATCACGTTCCGCCTCGGCACCAACCCGGACATGGCCCAGGTGCTCGTCCAGAACCGGGTGTCGATCGCGCTGCCGAAGCTCCCCGAGGAGGTCCGCAGGCTCGGGGTGGTGACCAAGAAGCAGTCCTCCGCCATCCTGCTCGTCGTCAACCTGTTCGCGGAGGCCGAGGCGAGGACCGACAAGGAGGTGTTCGAGCAGCAGCTCGCCGTCAGCCGGCACGCCAACCTCCAGGTGAAAGACGAGTTGGCCCGGATCAACGGCGTCGGCGACGTGTTCCTGTTCGGCAGCCGGGACTACTCGATGCGGGTGTGGCTGAACCCGGACCGGATGACCGACCTCGGGCTGACCCCGGGCGAGGTGGTGGACGCGATCCGCAAGCAGAACGTCCAGGTCGCGGCCGGGCAGATCGGCCAGCCCCCGGCCCCGAAGGGGCAGAACTTCCAGCTCGTCATCAACACCCAGGGACGGCTCAAGACCGAGCAGCAGTTCCGGGACGTGGTGATCAAGACCGGGCCCGCCGGCGAGGCCCTGGTCCGGTTAGGCGACGTGGCCCGGGTCGAGCTCGGGGCGAAGAGCTACGACTCGTCCAGCGCCCTGGACAACCGCCCGTCCGTCGGCCTGCCGGTGTTCCAGCTCCCGGGGTCGAACGCGTTCAACACCGCCCGGGACATCAAGGAGAAGATGAAGGAGCTGCGGGCCGACCCGGGGTGGCCGGCGGGGATCGAGTACGACATCGTGTTCGACCCGACCGAGTTCATCCAGGCGTCGGTCGAGGCCGTCGTCCACACCCTGTTCGAGGCGATCGTCCTCGTCTTCATCGTGGTGCTGGTGTTCCTGCAGAACTGGCGGGCGGCCCTGATCCCGATGCTCGCCGTCCCGGTGTCGCTGGTCGGGACGCTCGCCGTCATGCTCGCCCTCGGGTACTCGATCAACAACCTCACCCTGTTCGGCATGGTGCTGGCGATCGGGATCGTGGTGGACGACGCGATCGTGGTGGTCGAGGCGGTCGAGGGGCACATCGCGAAGGGGCTGTCGCCGCGGGAGGCGACCGAGAAGGCGATGTCCGAGGTGGCCGGGGCGATCGTCGGGGTGTCGCTGGTCTTGTGCGCGGTGTTCGTCCCGGCGGCGGTGATCCCGGGGCTGACAGGCCAGTTCTTCAAGCAGTTCGCGGTGACGATCGCGGTCAGCACCCTGCTGTCGGCGTTCAACTCGCTGACCCTCAGCCCGGCCCTCTGCCCGATCCTGCTCCGCCCGCACCACGCCCCAAAGGACGTGGTCGACAAGGCCCTCCACGCCCTCCTCGGGTGGTGGTTCTTCCGCGGCTTCAACTGGGCGTTCGACCGCGGCACGAAGCTGTACGGCCGGGCGGTCGGGTGGCTGATCCGCCTGGCGGTGGTCGTGCTGGCGGTGTACGGCGGGCTGCTGGTGCTGACGTACCTCGGGTTCTCCCGCGTCCCGGCCGGGTTCATCCCGCAGCAGGACCAGGGGTACCTGGTGGTGAACCTGGAGCTGCCGGAGGGGGCGTCGGTCGAGCGGACCGAGCGGGTGATGCGGGAGGTGGCCGACCTCTGCCTGCGGACCGACGGGGTGAGCCACACCGTGCAGATCGCCGGGTACTCGATCTTCGCGAGCGCGAACATCCCGAACAGCGGCGGGATTTACGTCTGCCTCAAGCCGTTCGACCAGCGGAAGGGGCGGCACGCCGACGACATCCTGCGCGACCTGAACGGGAAGTTCGCCGCGATCCGGGAGGGGACGGCGACGGCGTTCGGGGCGCCGCCGATCCTGGGGCTGGGGAACGCCGGCGGGTTCAAGCTGCAGATCCAGGACCGGGGGAGCTACGGGTACGAGACGCTGGAGGGGATGACCTGGAACCTGGCCGGGGAGCTGACCAAGCCGGCCCCGGACGGCCGGCCGTCGGGCATCCCGGCTGCGTTCAGCGGGTTCCGGTCGAACAGCCCGCAGCTGTTCCTGCGGGTGGACCGGGACCGGGTGGAGCAGATGGGGGTGTCGGTGTCGGCGGTGAACGACGCCCTGCAGTCGTACACCGGGCAGGTGTACGTGAACGACATCACCCTGGACAACCGGAACTGGCAGGTGACGGTGCAGGCGGACGCGGCGTTCCGCGGGCGGGTGGAGGACCTGTACCGGATCAAGGTGCGGGGGCCGGCCCGGCCGGGCGGGGGGCAGGGCGACATGGTCCCGCTGGCCGGGCTGCTGACCGTCGGCCCGGCCCAGGGGCCGGTGAAGGTGAACCGGTACCAGATGTTCCCGGCGGCCGACCTGAACGGGTTCACCATCCCGTTCCTGATCAGCTCCGGGCAGGCGATCGAGAAGGTGGAGGCGCTGGCCCGGCGGGACCTGCCGCCGGGGATGACGTTCCTGTGGACGGACATGGCGTACCAGCAGAAGGAGGCGGCGAACACCCGGGTGGAGGTGCCGGGGCTGTTCACCTTCCGCGGGGACACGACGCTGCTGGTGTTCGGGCTGAGCGCGCTGGTCGCGTTCCTGGTGATGGCCGCCCTGTACGAGAGCTGGCTCTTGCCGCTGGCGATCGTGCTGATCGTGCCGATGTGCCTGCTGTGCGCGGTGGTCGGGCTGTTCGTCACCCTCCTGGACCTGAACATCTTCGTGCAGATCGGGCTGGTGGTGCTGATCGGGTTGGCGACGAAGAACGCCATCCTGATCGTCGAGTTCGCGAAGCAGAAGCGGGAGGCCGGGCTGCCGCGGCGGGAGGCGGCGGTGGAGGCGGCGACCCAGCGGCTCCGGCCGATCCTGATGACCAGCTTCGCGTTCATCCTCGGGGTGGTGCCGCTCCTGACCGGGACCGGGGCGGGGGCGGAGATGCGGCAGTCGCTCGGGACGGCGGTGTTCAGCGGGATGCTCGGGGTGACGTTCTTCGGCATCTTCCTGACGCCGGTGTTCTACGTGGTGATCCAGAGGCTCCGCGACCGCGGCGGGCAGCCCGCGGGTGAGCCGGCCGCCCCGCCCGCGGGCGGGACGCCGGCCGAGCGGAACGGGCCGGCGGCGCCGGCGGCGGAGCCCGCCCCGCCGGCCCACTGACGCGGTTGCGGCGGCGGCCGGCCGGTGCCACAATGACGGTGCCCGGTGCGAACCCCAGGGAGGTCGATCATGGCTGAGCCGGTCGTTGCGGACCCCGCGCTGCGGGAGCGGCTGAAGACGGTGGCCGATGGACGCGTCGTCCAGCTGTGCGACGAGACCGGGACCGTCATCGGCGTGGCGATCACGCTCGAACAGGTTCGGCGGTTCGAGCTGGAGATGGCGAAGCTCCGGGTGCCGAAGGCGGAGCTGGACCGGCTCGCCAGCCAGCCGGCCACGTACACGACGGAGGACGTGCTCCGAATGGTGGAGCAGTCGTGAGCTACCAGCAGGTCTGGACCCGCGGGGCGTCCGACGCGATGGGGGCCGCGGTCCGGAACTACCCGGCACACAAGGACACCTTCGCGGCCGCCCTCCGCGAACTGTCGGACCGACTCGGGACCGACCCCGGCGACTTCGGGGAGTCGCGGGAGGGGAACGACCGGGTCGGGTTCGTCGGACCGTTCGCCGTCCACGTCCGCGTCCTCCACGCCGACCGGCAGGTGGTCATCCTCGCCGTCCACCTCGTCAGCTTCCTGCCATGACCGTCCGCGACGCGACCGAGGCCGACCTGCCGGCGATCGTGGCGATCTACAACGCCGCCATCCCCGGCCGCACCGCCACCGCCGACCTCGAACCGGTGACGGTCGAGAGCCGCCGCGGGTGGTTCACGGAGCACGACCCGGCCCGCCGCCCGCTGTGGGTCGCGGAGGAGAGCGGCGAGGTGGTCGCCTGGGTCGGGCTGAGTTCCTTCTACTGCGGCCGGACGGCGTACGCCGCGACCGCCGAGGTGAGCATGTACGTCGCGCCCGGGCACCAGGCCCGCGGGCTCGGCCGCGACCTGCTCCGCCGGCTGATCGCCGCCTGCCCGCGGCTCGGGGTGACGACACTGCTGGCGATGTACTTCGACCACAACGAGGGGAGTCGGCGGCTGTGCGAGGCGGTCGGGTTCGAGCCGGCCGGGCACCTGAAGCGGATCGCCGTCCTCGACGGGGCCGAGCGGGGCCTCGTCATCGCCACCCTGCGGGTCGACGCATGACCCCGCTCCCCCTGTTGCAGCAGCGCGAGGTCGAGGCGAACGTGATCGCCCCGCTGTTCCGGGCGTTCGCGGCCGAGGTCGGCGTGGAGCGGACGCGGGAGATCCTGACCCGGACGGTCGAGCAGTGGGCGCGGGACGCCGGGTGCGCCGCGGCCGCCGGCGGGAACGACCTGTCGGACCTGAAGCGGGTTGTCGGGAGGTGGACCGAGGGCGGGGCGCTGGAACTGACGGTGCTCCGGGACGACGCCGCGGCGTTCGAGTTCGACGTCACCCGCTGCCGGTTCGCCGAGATGTACCGCCGGCTGGGGCTGACCGACCTCGGGCCGCTGCTGTCGTGCAACCGCGACGCGGCGATGGTCGAGGGGTTCAATACGGACATCACCCTGACCCGCACGCAGACGATCATGCAGGGCGCGACGCACTGCGACTTCCGGTACGCGAAGCGCGCGTGACGGATCGGCGCTGGCGTCCGCGCCGCCCGTCGCGGATAATGCCCTCCCTGCCCCTTTCCCAAACCCAACCACCCACCATGACCCGCGTTTTGCTCGCGACCGCGCTCGTCGCGACAGCCCTCCCCGCCCGCTCCGCAGCCGACATCAAGCTCCCTCCGGTCCTCAGCAGCCACATGGTGCTGCAGCGCGACACCACCGTTCCCGTCTGGGGGACGGCCGCCCCGGGCGAGGCGGTGACCGTCAAGTTCCGCGACCAGGCAAAGACCGCCACCGCCGACAAGGACGGCAAGTGGTCGGTGAAGCTCGACGCCCTGAAGGCCGGCGGGCCGGACGCCCTCACGGTGTCCGGGAAGAACACCGTCACCCTGGACGACGTGCTGGTCGGCGAGGTGTGGGTCGGGTCCGGGCAGTCGAACATGGCCGGCCCGGTCCAGGGGTACGCGAAGGGCGACCCGGTGCTGGCGAAGCTGGCCGCCGGCAGCTACCCGAAGCTCCGGCTCAGCAAGAGCGGCGGGGCGTGGACCGAGGCCACCGAGCGGACGATCGGCACCCACTCGGCCCTCTTGTTCGCGTTCGGGGCGAACCTCCAGAAGGAGCTGGACGTGCCGGTCGGGCTGATGGTCGGGGCGGTCGGCGGGACGCCGTCCGGGTACTGGCTGAGCGAGGAGGCGTACCGCTCGGACGCCGGCTGCAAGGAGGTGGTGAAGAAGGCGGCCGCAGCCTACGACCCGGCGCAGGCGAAGGCGGTCTACGACAAGCAGCTGCTGGCGTGGGAGAAGAACGTCGAGCAGGCGAAGAAGGACGGGAAGAACCCGCCGCAGAAGCCGCTCCCGCCGGCCCCGCCGGGCGAGTCCGGCGGCAAGATCGGCAACCTGTACCAGGCCCACATCCGTCCGATGCAGCCGTTCGCGATCCGCGGCGTGCTGTGGGACCAGGGCGAGAGCGGGACGGCGATCAACGGGGTCGACCAGTACACCCTGATGGGCGCCCTGATCCGCGGGTGGCGCAAGGAGTGGGGCCAGGGCGACTTCCCCTTCATCTACGTCCAGAAGGTGAGCGGCGGCGGGTGCGCGTGGGACAAGTCCGACCCCGTCACGAGCGAGGGCGAGGCGTTCACCCCGCTGCCGAAGGCGGTGCCGCCGACCGCCGACGGGCTGTACCGGGAGACGCACGTCCGGATCATGACGTACCCGAACACGTTCATGGCCACGAGCAGCGACCTCGGGCCGGGCGTCCACCCGACGAACAAGTCCGGGTACGGGGCGCGGGCCGCCCGGGTCGCGCTCGGCGGGGTGTACGGGAAGAAGGTCGCGATCTACGGGCCGGTGTACAAGGCCCACAAACTCGACGGGGACAAGGTGCGGGTGACGTTCGACCACGTCGGGCAGGGGCTGGCGTTCCGCCACGGGGACAAGCTACAGGGGTTCGCGGTCGCCGGGGCGGACGGCGTCTTCCACTGGGCGGACGCGGCGATCGACGGGGACGCGGTGGTGCTGTCGTGCCCGGCGGTGCCGAAGCCGGCGGCGGTGCGGTACGGGTTCGCGGCGAAGCCGACGTGGGCGAACCTGTTCAACAAGGACGGGCTGCCGGCGCTGCCGTTCCGGACGGACGCCGACGGGAAGTAGGGTGGGCCGAGGGCCGGCGCTTCGCCGGCCGAGTCCCACCTCGGGTGGCGGTGGTGGGACTTGCGGGCGAAGCGCCCGCTGCGGCCCACCCGACATCACCCGCCGACGAGGTCACGGAACGGCTCGCCGAGCGCCGTTTCGATGTACGGGGTCACGCCCCAGAACCGCTTCAGATCCCGGTACTCGGCGACGTGACCCGGGTCGCCGGACGGCAACCCCTTCACCGCCCGGATCATCAGGTTCCGGGCGGTGTGCTCCGTGCCGACGAACTCGACCACGTCCGTCCGGTGGCCCATCACCCGCAAGGCCAGCGCCCGGAACCCGTCGGTCACGAGGTCGGCGGTCCGCTCGCGGAGGATGCCGTGCCGCAGCAGCGGGCGGAGCACCTCCGCCGGGCCGTCCGGGCGTAGCTCGCGGTTCAGGGCGTGGTGGCAGCACGGGACGCTCAACAGCAACTTCGCCCCGCCGCGGACGGCCTGCGCGATCGCGTCGTCGGTCGCCGTGTCGCAGGCGTGCAGGGCCAGCACGACATCGGGCTTCGCGTCGAGTTCGCCGATCCGCCCGCAGGCGAACGAAAGCCCGCCGGCCGCGACGCGTTCGCCCTTCGCCACGCTCTTCTGGATCACCTCCTCGTTCACGTCCACCCCGAGCAGCCGGGCGGGAACGCCGAGGATGTCGTTCAGGTAGTGGTGGGCGGCGAGCGTCAGGTAGCTCGACCCGCACCCGCAGTCGAGGATGTCGAGCGGCCGGCCGACCTGTGCGAGGTTGGCGTCGGCGAGGGCGTGCCGCAGCTGCTTCAGGAACTCGTTGATCTGCGTGAACTTCGCCCGCATCGCCGGCCGGACCCGCCCGTCGGCCGTCGCGATCCCCATCACCTCTAGCAGCCGGTCCGCCTTCCCCTCCGGCAGCGGCACGTCCTTGACGCGGTTGTGCGGCTCGGCCGCGGCCGGCCCGCCGGCGGCCTTCCGCCGGCCGACCAGCACCTTCCCCTTCTTCGTGGTGCGGACATCGATCTCCTCCGCGTCGGTGGCGACGTGGACGCCGGAGAAGCCGACCGCCAGCACCTCCGCGAGCGGGGCGGCGGCCTCGGCGACGGGGTAGTTGCGGGTGGTGTCCTTCCGGGCGTCGAAGTACGAGAACTGGAGGAGCGGCCCGCCGCGGACCTCGACCGGCCGGACGACGACCCGCACCCAGGGAGAAGGGGTGTCGCCGCGGGTCGCGCCGCCGAACGTGGCGCGGCGGAACCCCGGGCCGAGGACGGCGGCGGTCACCAGTTCGCGGGCGTCGGTCCCCATGCGGGAATCATACCGCGTCCGGGGGAACCGCGACCGTAAGGGAGCGGGTGTGTTGCTCGTCGGGGCCGCCACCCGCTCCCTTACGGTCGCGGCTCCCCCGGCTTCGGCTCGGGCGCCTCGCCGAACAACTCGGCCCGCACCCGGTCCCGCTCCCGGTCGACCTGGTCGGGCGCCGCCCCGAGGTCGCGCAACAGCGACTCGGTCATCGCCAGGGCGATCTCCCCTTCCCCGGCGAACACCCCGTCCGCCCCGGCCTTGAACAGGTCCGGCCGCTCGCGCAGGTAGGTCGCCCGGGCCAGCACCCGGACATCCGGGTTCAGCTCCCGGGCCAGCCGCACCACCTCCCCGGCCCCGGTCAGCCCGGACGCGGTCAGGAACAGGGCCCCCGCCCCCGGCACCCCCGCCTCCTTCAGCGTCTCGGCGTGGGCCGCGTCACCGTACACCGCCGCCGCCCCCTCCGCCCGCAGCCGGCGGACCGTCTCCAGGTTCATCTCGACCACCGTCGGCTCGATCCCGTTCTCCCGGAGCAGCCGGACCAGCGTCCGCCCGACCGGGCCGTACCCGACCACCACCGCCCGGTACTCCGGGTCCGGGTCCGCCGCCCGCGCCCGGACGCGCTCCAGCCGGGTGCGGGCGGCGAGCCGGCGGGCGAGCCGCGGGCGGCGGGCCACCCAGGCGTCGACCGGGCCGACCAGCCGGAGCAGCAGCGGGTTCACCGAGATGGAGAGGATGGCGACCGCGACCAGGGCGCTCGTCGCCTCCGGCCGCAGGGCGTTCAGCTCCCGCCCGCGGGTGGCGACGATGAACGAGAACTCCCCGATCTGGGCCAGCGCCAGCCCGATCCCGACCGCCGTCCGGACCGGCCGGCCGAGCGCCAGCACCGCCGCGCAGGCCGCGACCGGGGTGCCGACCATGACCACCGCGAGGGTGGCCAGCACCACCCCGGGGGCCCTCAGGAGGACGGTCGGGTCGAACAGCATGCCGACCGAGACGAAGAACAGGACGGCGAACGCGTCCCGCATCGGGAGGGCGTCGGTCGCCGCCCGGAGGCTGAACTCGCTCCGCCCGACGACCATCCCGGCGAGGAACGCCCCGAGGGCCATCGACACCCCGAACAGCTCGGCCGACCCGGCCGCGATCCCGATCGCGACCACCAGCACGGTCAGGGTGAACAGCTCCCGGGACTGGGCGGCGGCGACGTGCCGGAGGAGCCACGGGATGACCCGCCCGCCGACGACCAGGACGGCGAACGCCAGGACCGCGATCTTCCCGGCGGCCAGCCCGACCAGCCCGGCCACCCCCCCGCGCGGGCCGCCGGGGGCGAGCAGCGCCGGCATCAGGACGAGGACGAACACCGCGAACAGGTCCTGCACCACCAGCCACCCGACGGCCGCGTGCCCGAGCGGGGTGTGCAGCTCGCTCCGGTCCCCGAGCACCCGGGTCAGGACGACGGTGCTGGCGACCGACACGCACAGCCCGAACACCAGCGGCTCCGGCCACGCCCACCCGAACGCCGCCCCGACCCCGGTCCCGAGGGCGGTGGCGGCCAGGATCTGCGCCACCGCCCCGGGCACGGCGACCCGCCGGACGGCCAGCAGGTCCCCGACGTGGAAGTGGAGCCCGACCCCGAACATCAGCAGGATGACGCCGACCTCGGCCATCTGCTGGGCGAGGTTGCGGTCGGCCATGAACCCCGGGGTGTTCGGCCCGACCGCGACCCCGGCCAGCAGATACCCGACGATCGGGGACAGCCCGAGCCGCTGGGTCAGGTACCCGAGGACCAGGGCCGCGCTGAGCGCCCCGGTCAGGGTCAGGATCAGTTCGGGGGTGTGCATGCCGAGATGATACGGGCGGGCGTCAGTCCCCGGCGAACGGGTCGACCCGGGCCGGCACCCGGAACGCCTGGTGGCAGCGGTTGCACACGTTCGCCACCCCGGCCAGCCCGGCCCGCGCCTTCTGGTAGTCCTTCGCCGCCGCCGCCCGGGCCAGCGCCGACCCGGCCTCCCGCAGGTCGGCCGCGTGGCCCAGCCACGCCTCCTGCCCGGTGCCGGTCCGCGGCGGGCGGACCAGCAGGAGGTTCCCCGTCTCGGCGAGCAGGAGTGCCTGGCCGCGGGCGAACGCCCACGCCTCGGCGTCCGCCGGCTTGTCCCGCAGCAGCTTCCCGAGGCCGCGCAGGTTCGCCCCGGCCAGCCCCTCCATCAACAGTTTCGTCTCCGCGACCGGCTCCGGCCGCGGGTTCGCCTTCCCCCCCGGCTGCGACTGCGCCACCGGGACGACCAGGCACCCCAGGGCGACCACGCCGACCGCGACCCGTGACATGACGGCACCTCGTCAACTCAGCCGACCGGGAGGGCGAGACTCCCGCCGAGCCGGAGCGTCACCGAGTCGGTCGGGCTCGCGGCTCGGCGGGAGCCTCGCCCTCCCGCACCCCGCCGCTCACGCCCCGGGTTCGCCCGGCAGTTCCACCTGCACCTCGTCCCCGACGACGTGGACCGGGTACCACCCGGTCTTCACCCGCGGGCTGTCCGCCCACGCCCCGTCCGACAGCCGGAACCGCCAGTAGTGCCACGGGCAGGTGACGCACCCGTCCTCGACGTGCCCGCCGGACAGCGACGCCCCCATGTGCGGGCACAGGTCGTCGATCGCGTGGAACGCCCCGCCGGTGCGGAACACCGCCACGTCCTTCTTCCCGACGGTGACGACCCGCGACCCGCCGTCCGGGATGTCCCCGACCTTCCCCACCACCACCCGCTGGGCCACGCCGAATCCTCCCCCGGCCGGTGACGACCCGAGTCACGCGGCTATTGTACCACCACGGCCGAACGGGGGGCGGGACGTGTTGGAAGTCGAGGTCCGCTACCGCACCGCCGACCGTCCCGGGGTCGTCGCCCGCCTGCGGGAGATGGGGGCGGAGCTGGCCGAGGACCGTACCGATGAGGACCAGTACTACAACGCCCCGGACCGCGACCTGAAGGCGTCCGACGAGGCGTTCCGCCTCCGCCGCGTCGGCCCGCGGAACTACCTCACCCACAAGGGCCCGAAGCGGGACGCCGAGACCCGCACCCGGACCGAGACCGAGGTCCCGCTCGGGGACGGCCCGGAGGTCGCCGACGGCGCCGCCCGGCTGCTCGCCGCGCTCGGGTTCCGGCCGGTCGTCGTGGTCCGCAAGAAGCGGCAGGTGTACCGGTTCGCCCGCGCCGGGTTCCGCCTCGAAGCCTGCTTCGACGACGTGGAGCGGGTCGGGCCGTTCGTGGAACTGGAGATCCTCGCGGAGGAGCACCAGTACGCCGCGGCGAAGGCGGTGCTGCTGGCGACCGCGGCGGAACTCGGGCTGACCGAGGTGGAGACCCGGTCGTACCTCGGGATGGTGCTGGAAGCCCAGAGGTAGGGTGGGCCGAGCCGGGCTTTGCCGGCGAGTCCCACCGGGCGCGGCGGTGGTGGGACTCGGTCCGAAGCGGACCTCGGCCCACCCTACGAGACCCCGGACGAGACCCGCCATGACCCCGGTCGTCACCACCGTCGCCGAGGTCCGGGCCGCGGTCGACGCGGCCCGCCGCGCCGGCAAGACGGTCGGCCTGGTGCCGACGATGGGGGCGCTGCACGCCGGCCACGCGTCGCTGATCCGGGCCGCGGCCGCCGGGTCGGGGTTCGTGGTCGTGTCGGTGTTCGTGAACCCGACGCAGTTCGGGCCGACGGAAGACTTCGCCCGGTACCCGCGGACGCTCGACGCCGACCGCCTGCTGTGCGCCGACGCGGGCGCCCACCTGGTCTTCGCCCCGCCGGTCGCGGAGATGTACCCCGAGCGGTCGGTCACGTTCGTGGAGGTGACGGAGCTCGACCGCGAACTCGACGGCCCGGCCCGGCCGGGGCACTTCCGCGGGGTCTGCACGGTGGTGCTGAAGCTGTTCCACGTCGTCCGCCCAGACGCCGCCCACTTCGGGGCGAAGGACTTCCAGCAGGCCCGGATCGTCCGGCAGATGGTCCGTGACCTGAACGTGCCTGTGGACGTGCGGGTCGAGCCGACGGTGCGGGAGGCGGACGGGTTGGCGATGAGTTCGCGGAACCGCTACCTCACTCCCGCCGAACGCGCCGTCGCCCCGGGCATCCACCGCGCCCTGCAGAACATCGCCGCCCGGGCGCGAGCCGGCGAGGCGGACGTGTCCGTGCTGGAGTCGGAGTTGGCGGCGGAGTTGGCCGCGATCCCCGGGGCGCGGGTGGACTACGCCCGGGTCCTCGACGCCGACCTCCTCCGGCCGCTCGGCCGCCTCGACCGCCCGGCGGTCGCCGCGGTCGCCGTGTTCCTCGGCACCACCCGGCTGATCGACAACCTCGTAATTTGAGATTTCAGATTTGCGATTGGCAATTGACAATACACTCCCCACCCGGGTGCCGGTCTATTTCTCAATCGTCAATCGCAAATCTGAAATCTGAAATCTGAAATCTGAAATCTGAAATCTGAAATCTGAAATCTGAAATCCCCCATGTCCCACCCGCTGTTCGGCCCGGAACTGGCGCAGATGCTCGCGGGCGGGGACGCCGCCGGGCTGCGGGAGTTCTGCGAGTCGCTCCACCCGGCGACGGTGGCCGAGGCCCTCGACGCCGGGTTCTCCCCGGACCAGGTGTGGGAGGTGATCAGCCACGCGGCCATCCGCACCCAGGCGTCGGTGTTCGAGTACCTCCCGCCGGCCCTCCAGGTGGAGATGGCCGAGAAGGCCCGCCCGCAGATGGGGCAACTGCTGTCGAAGATGTCGCACGACGACCGGGCCGACCTGATGCGGCGGCTCCCCGGGCGGGTGGTCGAGCGGGTGATGCGGTTCGTCGACGAGGCGGACCGGAAGGACATCGCGACCCTGTTCCGGTACGCCCCCGGGACGGTCGGGGCGCTGATGACCACCGACTACGCCTGGCTCCCCGGGACGATCACCGCGGCCGAGGCGATCGACCAGTTGCGGGCGCAGGCCCCGGACCGGGAGACGATCTACTACGTCTACGTGCTGGCCGACGCGGCCCGGCGGGCGGACGGGAGCCTGGCCCCGCGGCGGCTGTTGGGCGTCATCTCGCTGCGGGACCTGATCCTCGCCCCGCGGCACGCCCTGGTCCGGGAGCTGATGGAGACGGACCTGGTCACCCTGCGGTACAGCGAGGACGCGGAGGCGGTGGCGAAGCTGTTCGCCCGGTACGACTTCATCGCCGCCCCGGTGGTGGACGAGGGCCTCGGGCTGCTCGGGATCGTCACCCACGACGACGTGCTGGACGTGGTGCAGCGGGAGGCGACCGAGGACCTGCAGCGGCAGGGGGCGGTCGGGCCGATCGCGGGCGACTACCTGGACGCCGGGTTCTGGGCGGTGTGGAAGAGCCGGGCGTTCTGGCTCGGGCTGCTGTTCGTCCTCCAGATGGTCACCATCAACGCGATGGCCCGGTACGAGGGCGAGCTGGAGAAGCTCGTCTTCCTGTCGGTGTTCCTGCCGCTGTGCATCTCGGTCGGGGGGAACGCCGGGTCGCAGGCGTCGACCCTGGTGACCCGGGCCCTGGCCCTGGAGCAGATCACCGTCCGGGACTGGCTGCGGGTGTTCCGGCGGGAGCTGCTGATGGCCGCCGCCCTGGCCGCCGGGCTGGGGGCGCTGTCGGTCCTGCGGTCGTGGGTGCTCACCCCGGACAGCATCCTGGCGAAGGTCCCGGACGAGCAGTTCTGGCACCTCGCGTGGGCGGTCACCCTGGCGGTGATGGGGATCTGCATGGCGGGGGCGCTGGTCGGGGCGATGCTCCCGCTGCTCATCAAGTGGGTCGGCGGGGACCCGGCCCTGATGTCCAGCCCGTTCATCGCCACCCTGTCCGACGTCCTCGGCATCATCATTTACTTCAACATCGCCCGGCTGTTCTTCTTCTGACGCCCACCCACACAAGCCCGCGGCGCGAGCAAGGGCCGGGAGGGCCCCTGCTCGCGCCCCGGGCTTGTCGGCCCCTCGTCGAACCCAATCCCCCTTCCCCGCCATCGAATAATGGCACGGGGGCGGTGCGCAGCCGCCGCGGAAGGGGAGAGACATGTTCCGGTCGTTGCGGCTCGGGAGGTTCTTCGGGATCGACCTGTACGTCCACGGGACGTTCTGGCTGCTGCCGCTGTTCGTCCTGCTGACCGGGCTGTCGGCCGGCTGCAGCCTGGCCGCGGCCGGGGCCGAAGTCGGGTTCCTGTTCGCGGTGTTCGGGTGCGTGTTCCTCCACGAGGTCGGGCACGCCCTGGCCGCCCGCGCCTACGGGGTCGGCACCCGGGACATCACCCTGTACCCGGTCGGCGGGGTGGCGTCGCTCGACCGGATGCCGGAGAAGCCGGGGCAGGAGATCGCCATCGCCCTGGCCGGGCCGGCGGTCAACCTGGTGATCGCCGGGGCGCTGTTCGCCGGGTTCGTCGGGGCGGCGTTCCTGACCCCGTGGGTGCCGGACCCGGACAACGCCCTCGACGTGCTCGGCGCCCGGCTGATGGCCGCGAACCTGGTGCTGACCGCGTTCAACCTGCTGCCGGTGTTTCCGATGGACGGCGGGCGGGTGTTGCGGGCGGCGCTGGCGACCCGGCTGACCCGGGTCCGGGCGACGGAGGTCGCGGCCGGGGTCGGGGCGGTGGCGGCCGGGGTGTTCCTGGTGGCCGGGCTGGTCCTGCCGCACTTCGGCCTGGTCCTGCTGGCCGCGGTGGTGTGGCTGCTCGGGCAGGCGGAGCTGGCCGGGGTGCGGGCCCGGGCCGCGGCGGCCGAGTGGGAGGCGGCCGCCCCGCCGGCCGCCGACGGGTACACCGGGCTGGTGTGGGACGAGACGCGCCGGGTGTGGGTGCAGTACCGGGACGGCCGCGTCGTCGGGGTGATCGACCCGGAGGAGTGA
>PNKH01000073.1 GCA_013822345.1 Isosphaera sp. | reverse complement strand
CGTCCTCCGGTCGCTCACGCTCCCGGCTCGCCTGTAGCCCAGGTTTCTCCTTGATGGTCGCCGGGCCGTCGGGTAATCTCTTCTCACCTGCCGGCCGTCCCGCCTGCCGCCCGCCATCCCGGATACCCCTCCCATGCTCCGGGTCCTCGGACACCCGTCCGCCGCCGCCGACGGCGTCACCCGCCGCGACCTCCTCCGGGCCGGGATGCTCCTCCCCTGGACCGCGGCCGTCCCGGCCGCTTCTTCGCGGGCGGCCGGGACGGCCGCGGTCCAGGGGAAGACGGCCAAGGCCGTCATCCTGCTCGACCTGTTCGGCGGGCCGAGCCACATCGACACGTTCGACCCCAAGCCGGACGCCCCGCCCGAGATCCGCGGCGAGTTCGCCACCGTCCCGACCCGGCTCCCCGGCGTCCGCGTCTGCGAGCACCTGCCGAAGCTCGCCGCCCGCCTCGACCGGCTCGCCGTCGTGCGGTCGGTCACCCACAAGTACAACTCGCACAACCCGTACGGGGTGATGACCGGGTTCGACGGCGGGCACGACCAGACCGACTACCACGCGAAGCCGACCAACCACCCGAGCGTCCCGAGCGTCTGCCAGTACCTCGGCGTCGGCCGCGGCACCGACCTGCCCGGCTACGTCATGCTGCCGGCGTACCCCGGGTACACCCAGGGGCTGCGGCGGGCCGGCCCGTACGGCGGGTACCTCGGCCCGAAGTGGGACCCGGTGTTCAGCACCGCCGACGCCCACAACGGCGCGGACACCAGCGTCAGCAAGGACTTCTACAACCCGAACGTCCCGCTGGTCGGCGAGCCGCGGCTGCCGAAGGTCGGCGGCGACCTCACCCTCGACGCCCTGAACGACCGCCGCACCCTGGTGCAGCAGCTCGACACCCACGCCGCCCACTTCGACACCCGCCACCACGCCACCCGGCGCGACGCCGCGTTCGACCTGCTGCTGTCCCCGAAGGCGAAGTCGGCGTTCGACCTGGCCCGCGAGCCGGCGAAGCTCCGCGACCGGTACGGCGCCGACCTGTTCGGCCAGAGCGTGCTGCTCGCCCGCCGGCTGGTCGAGGCGGGGGTGACGTTCGTCACGATCCACACCGAGGCGAAGCCGAACGGCCACTGGGACACGCACGACAACAACTTCAACATGCTGAAGGGGCTGCTCCTGCCGTTCCTCGACCGGGCGCTGTCGGCCCTGCTCGACGACCTCGGCGACCGCGGCCTGCTGGCCGAGACGCTGGTGGTGGTGACCGGGGACATGGGGCGGACGCCGAAGGTGAACGCCCGGGCCGGCCGCGACCACTGGCCGGCGTGCGGGTTCTGCCTGTTCGCCGGCGGCGGGACAAGGCCGGGCGTCGTCCACGGCACCACCGACAAGATCGCCGCGTACCCGACCGACCACCCGGTGTCGGCCGGTGACCTGGTCTCGACCGTGTATCACCTGGTCGGGGTGGACCCGGAAGCGACGGTGCCCGACCACACCGGCCGACCTACCCACATCTCCCACGGCGGGCGACCGATCCGCGGGATCCTGAAGTGAAAAGAATGGCCCGCAGATGACGCAGAGAAGACGCAGACGAAGCCAGGATCAGACAAGACTGGTTCTGATCGGGTTTCATCTGCGCCGAAGTCTGCGTCATCTGCGGGCCATTCTTGAGGTGGACACGGACGGCCCCTTGCAAACCGCTGACGGATGGCCGATGATTGCGGCGGTCGCGGTCCCCGATCCCCCGCCCGGGAGTCTGCCGTGCGTCGCCTCTCGCTCGCCGCCCTGCTGATCGCCGCCCCGGCCGCGGCGGAGGACAAGAAGCCGGACATCCGGGCGAAGCTGGAGGGGCACCGCGGCGGGGTGACGGCCGTCGCGTTCAGCGTCAAGGGCGACCTGATCGCGACCGGGAGCGGGAACGGGATGGTCCGGGTCTGGGACGCGAAGACCGGCAAGCTCCTCGCCAAGACGAACGACCACCGGGCGAACCGGGTCACGTCGGTCGCGTTCTCCGGCGACGGCAAGCTGCTCTCCGCGGCCGCGAAGACCGACTTCGTCGTCTGGGACGTGGCGACCCCGGCGAAGCCGGCGGTGGCGTTCAAGGAGTCGAACCCCAAGGCCGACGCCTGCATCGGGACGGTCAGCGGCAACGGCAAGCGGTTCTACTTCGCCTTCAACTTCGCGAAGGCCGACGGCAAGCCGCTCGAGTGGGAGCAGTTGCGGTACCACGACCCCGAGGCGAAAACCACAACGAAGAGCGAACCGTACTACTACTGGAGATACCACGCGCTCGCGGCCATTCCCGACGAAGACAGCGACATGCTGGTGACCTGGGAGTCCCACACCGAGGTCGACGCGGACCGTGCCCGGAAGTACTCCCTCCGGCGGCACGGGGCCGCCGTGCAGGGTGAAGTCTTCGGGGACGTTACCAAGGACGATCGGTGGGCTTCCGTCCCGGCCTTCTCGCCCGACGGGAGGTGGCTGTACGCCAACGGCGGCGTCTGGAGGGTGCCGGGCAGTCACGCCATCCCCTACGGAGGCCCCACGATCTCCACGAAGGGTGGGTCGATCGCCGCCCCCGGTCCCGGCGACGTGCTGGCCTACCCGCCGCCCGCGAAGCCGAGTACGGTCGTCGTCATCAAACTCAACCCCGACAAGGATCCCGAGACGCTCGCGGAGTTCGCGACCGGGATCGAGACGCCGAGTTGCCTGGCCTTCTCCCCGGACGGGAAGACGCTCGCGGTCGGGAACGAGGCCGAGGGCGTCGTCGAACTCTGGACGATCGCGGCGAAGTAGCGGCGAACCCCCTTCCCCCTCCCGGTGCCCGCCATGCGCTCGCTCACACTCGCCGCCCTGCTGGTCGCCGCCCCGGCCGCGGCCGAGGACAAGAAGCCGGAGGTGCGGGCGAAGCTCGACGGCCACCGCGGGGCGGCCACGGCCGTCGCCTTCAGCCGCAAGGGCGACCTCCTCGCCACCGGGGCCGGGAACGGCGTCGTCCGGGTCTGGGACGCGAAGACCGGCAAGGAGCTGGCCAAGCTGGACGAGCACAAGGGGGAGAAGATCACCCACGTGGCGTTCTCGGCGAACGGCAAGCTGCTGTCCGCGGTCGCCAAGACCGGGTTCGTCGTGTGGGACGCGGCGAAGCCGGACAAGCCGGCCGTCGCGTTCAAGGAGCTGAAGGAGAAGGAACTCGGGTATCACGGCACCGTCAGCGGAAACGGCAAGCGGTTCTACTTCGCCTCGGGGACGAAACAACCCACCGGGATGGTGAGCACCACCACGGGTCAGCCGATCATCAACTACCGGTGGGAGTTGGCGTACTACGACCCCGAGTCCAAGGAGACCAAGACGGTCTTCGCCCATGCCTACCCGGACGCGACCGTCGCGGTGATCTGCGCGATCCCGGACGAGGAGAGCGCCATGGTGGCCGTCGGCGGCAGGTCCGTGGGGTTCTACGGCATCGGGGATTACCGCGGCCTCGGCGACACCGGCGGCGCGAACCGCCTCGAGTTCTCCCCGGACGGGAGGTGGTTCTGCACGTCCGGCTCGGCCGCGAGCGCGCCGGTGCTGTGCTGGAAGGTGCCGGGGAGCCAGATCGTGGAAGGGCCGCCGCGGGAGGTCATGCCGTACAATCGGGCCGGCCTCGCCGCGCCGGGGCCGAACGACCTGCTGGCGTACACGAACCACCCCAGAGTCGGGGAAGTGACCTCGTTCACCGTGCTCCGGATCGCCGACAAGCCCGAGACGGTCGCGTCGTTCGTCGCGGGCATCAAGGAGGTCAGTTGCCTGGCCTTCTCCCCGGACGGCAAGACGCTCGCGGTCGGGAACACGGCCGACGGGACCGTCGAACTCTGGACGATCGACCTGCCCAAGAAGTAACCCACCCCACCGCCTCACGGCCAATTCCCACCCGAGAGACCGTCGATGATCTCGCTCACCCAGCCCACCCGCCTCGGCCGACGCGACTTCTTCCGCGTCGGCGGCCTCGGCCTCGGCGGGCTGTCGCTCGCCTCGCTGTTCCCGACCGCCGGGCGGGCCGGCGTCCCGCTGTCGGAGGCCGGCAAGCCGGTCACCGACAAGGCCGTCGTCTTCCTGTTCCTGCACGGCGGGCCGAGTCAGTTCGAGACGTTCGACCCGAAGATGACCGCCCCGGCGGAGGTCCGGTCCGCGACCGGCGAGATCCCCACCAAACTGCCCGGCATCACCTTCGGGAGCACGTTCCCGAAGCTCGCGGCGCGGGCCGACCGGCTGTGCGTGGTCCGGTCGTTCGTCCCCGGAGACGCGAACCACGACATTAAGACGATCGTCGGCAAGGACTCGCACGGGGCGAACCTGGGGTCGGCGTACGCGTCGGTCGCCGGCGGCAGCACCCCGGACGGGATGCCGACGAACCTGGTGCTGTTCCCGCGGGCGGTGGACCCGGCGGCCGGGCCGGAGCAGGGCGGGTTCGGGAAGTTCGTGTCGCACGGCCCGTTCGCGGCCGACGCCGCCCCGTTCCAGCCGGACGGGAACGGGTCGCTGAAGCGCGACATGAAGCTGAACCTGCCGCCCGACCGGCTCGACGACCGGCGGGCGCTCCTGAACGGGTTCGACGAGCTGAAGCGTGGGATGGAGGCGGAAGGCGCCGCGATGGAGGCGTCGCGGCAGAAGGCGTTCTCGATCCTGCTCGGCGGGGTCGGGGAGGCGTTCGACCTGGCGAAGGAGGACGTGCGGACGGTCGAGAAGTACGACACGGCGAAGCTGTACGACGTGGGGAAGATCAGCAAGAAGTGGAACAACTGGAAGCACTACACGGACAACGCGAACACGCTCGGGAAGCTGCTGCTGCTGGCCCGCCGGTGCGTCGAGCGCGGGGCCGGGTTCGTCACGGTCACGACGAACTTCGTGTGGGACATGCACGCGGACAACAACAACGCCCACATGACGGAGGGGATGGGGTACATGGCCCCCCCGCTCGACCACGCGGTGAGCGTGTTCCTCGACGACCTGCGCGACCGCGGGCTGGAGGACAAGGTGCTGCTGGTGGCGTGCGGGGAGATGGGGCGGACGCCGAAGATCAACGGCAAGGGCGGCCGGGACCACTGGGGGAACCTCGGGCCGCTGCTGTTGGCCGGCGGCGGTTTGCCGCGGGGGGTCGTGATTGGCAAGTCGACGGCGAACGGCGGGGACGCGGCGGACGAGCCGGTCCGGATCCCGAACCTGATCGGCACCGTGATGCACACCCTGTTCGACACCGGCAAGCTGCGGGTGACCCGCGGGGCGAGCCGGGAGGTGATGCAGCTGGCGGACTACGCCCCGATCCGCGGCCTCGGCGGGTGAGGCGGGTTCGCCGCCGCAGAGTCCGGGAGGGCGAGGCTCCTGCCGAGCCGGAGCGACGCGGCTCGGCAGGAGCCTCGCCCTCCCAGAGGACCGCCCGTCACGGCCGCCACTGGTTCGCCCGCTTGTTCTCGGCCGCGAGGCGGGCCGTCTCCTCGACGCGCTTCGCCCGCGTCTCCGGCCGCTTCGCCTGCAGCACCCACTCCAGGATGCCGCGCTTCGCCGACCGCGGGAACGCCGCGAAGTTCGCCGCCGACCCCGGGTGCTTCCGGAACGCCGCCGCCAGGTCCGCCGGCACCTCCAGCTGCTCGACCGCGTCGAGCTTCGCCCACGACCCGTCCGCCTTCGCCGCCTCGACCTTCGCCAGCCCGGCGGGTGCCATCAGCCCGGCCGCGAGCATCCGCTCGACCCGCTCCTTGTTCGGCTTCGACCACCCGGTGCCGGGCTTCCGCGGGGCGAACCACAGCAGCGACCGCTCGGCGTCGAGCTTGTTCGGCTTGCTGTCCACCCACCCGAAGCACAGCGCCTCCTCGACCGCCTCGCCGTACTCGACCCGCGGCTTGCCGGTCGCCTTCTTGAAGGTGACGAGCCAGACGCCGGCGGCCCGGGTGTGATTCGCCTCCAGCCACGCCCGCCACTCGGCCCGGGTCAGCGGGTGGACGGAGTCCGGCGGGGGCTTGGGCACGGGGGTCTCCGGAACACGGGACGTGGGGGTGGGTCTCGGCAGGCGCCCCCTCACCCGCCGGCGAAGCGCCGGCGACTTCTCCCCCGAGTACGGGGGAGAGGTGGGGGTGGTGCGGCCCCGTCACAGGCACCCGAACGGGGTTGCTGCCGGGAAGACCGGCGGCCCCCACCTCTCCCCCGTACTCGGGGGAGAGGTCGCCGGCGCTTCGCCGGCGGGTGAGGGGGCGACGTCGGCGGGTAGAATACCACCCGCCCCACCCCCGCGACCCCCCGCCATGAACGTCCGCCTCGGGACGGCCGGGTACGCCTACCCGGCCTGGGTCGGCGGGTTCTACCCGCCCGGCACGACCCAACACGACATGCTCCCGTTCTACGCCCGCCACTTCCCGGCGGTCGAAGTGAACTCGTCGTTCTACCGCCCGCCGACGCCGGAGCAGGTGGCGAAGATGGCCCGCCGCACCCCACCGGGGTTCGGGTTCACGCTGAAGGTGCCGCGGTCCGCGAGCCACGACCGCAGCCCGGACGAGCTGCCGGCGTTCAAGCTCACCGCCGACCACCTGTCCGCCGCCGGGAAGCTGCTCGGGCTGCTCGTGCAGGTGCCGGAGGCGTTCCGGAACACGGCCGAGAACCGCACCTGGCTGACGGCGGTCGGCGGGCAGCTGCGGCCGCACCGGGTGGCGGTGGAGTTCCGGCACCGGTCGTGGAACGCCCCGAACCTGTCTGACTGGCTGGAGCACGTCGGGCTGGACGTGGTGAGCGTCGGGGTGCCGGACGTGCCGTCGCTATTCCCGCGCGGGCTGCGGGTGGCGAACCGGCGGGTGTACGCCCGCCTCCACTCGCAGGACGCCGGCAACTGGTACTCGGGCGGGAAGCTGCGGTACAGTTACGACTACCCGGAGGCGGCGCTGCGGGAGTGGGCCGACGGGCTAGCGGAGTTGGCCGCCGCCGGGCGCGCGGACGAGTGCCTGTTCTTCTTCAACAACTGCGTCGGGACGCAGGCGGTGGAGAACGCCCGCCGGCTCGCCGCGGCGCTGCGGGAGGCGGCCCCGGCCGTGACCGTGCTGGACCCGCCGGCCGAGCCGCGGCAGCCGACCCTGTTCGGGGACGACCCGTGACCGAAGCCGACTGGCTGGGGTGTACCAACCCCGTCGCACTCCTCGACTTTTTGGGCGAAGGGGCAGGCAGTCGGAAACTGCGGCTGTTGGCGTGCCTGTGCGGCCGCGAAGTCTGGCCCCGCCTGACCGAGCCCGAGAGCAGGCGGGCCGTCGAGGTCGCGGAGCGGTTCGCAGACGGCCTGGCCGGCAGGGAGGAACTTCGGTCGGCCCGTGAGGGCGCGCTCGCGGCCGAGGGTCGTGTCCCGCAGGGCACGTGGAGCTACGCCTCCGGCATCCCGACCTGGCAGCACGCGGACGGCGCGCTCCCCGCCCGACTCGCCAGTGACGTGGCGCGATCGTGGCTCGGACGCACCGCGCAGCGGGCCTGCGAGTTGGGCCTCGAGTCGGCCTGGGTCGTGGCCCGCCTCCGTGACCTCGTCGGCAATCCGTTCCGCTCGGTCACCGCCGATCCGGCGTGGCTCACGTCCACGGTCGTCGCGCTGGCCACAGGGATCTACGGAGAGCGGGCGTTCGACCGGCTGCCGATCCTCGCCGACGCGCTGCAGGACGCCGGGTGTGAGGACGCCGCCGTCCTCGACCACTGCCGCGGACCCGGGCCGCACGCCCGCGGGTGCTGGGTGGTCGATATGCTGTTGGGCAAGAGCTGACCCCGCCCGAGACGTCCCGCCATGCCGTTCAACCCGCGCGTGTTCGTCCGGAAGTCGCACCGGTGGGGCGCCGCCCTCGTCGCCGCCCCGTTCCTCCTCGTCCTCCTGTCCGGCCTCCTGCTCCAGCTCAAGAAGCAGCTCACCTGGGTGCAGCCGCCCACCGCCAAGGGCACGACCAAGGTGCCGACGCTGGCGATGCCCGACCTCCTCGCCGCCGTGAAGGCGGTGCCCGAGGCGGAGGTGGAGTCGTGGGCCGACGTCGACCGCCTCGACGTCCGGCCGAAGGACGGGATCGTGAAGGTGCAGTGCCGGAACCGGTACGAGGTGCAGGTCGACTTCGCGACCGGGAAGGTGCTGCAGGTCGAGTACCGGCGGTCGGACCTGATCGAGAGCCTGCACGACGGCAGTTGGTTCGGCGACGCGGCGAAGCTGTGGGTGTTCCTGCCGGTGGCCGCGGTCGTGCTCGGCCTGTGGGTCACCGGCGTGTACCTGTTCGTGCTGCCGCTGGTGGTGAAGTGGCGGCGGGCGCGGATGAAGGGGTGAAAGGGTGAGGGGGTGAAGGGGTGACAGAAGACCAGGCGACGCCGCGCGGGGGCGGCGAGGCGGGCCGGCCCGGTGCGGCCCGCGGTCCGGAGTTGACTCCGTCACCCCCTCACCCCTGCACCCCCTCACCCCTTCTCTTCCTCCGGCGGCTGATCCTGCTCCAGGCGCTGCTCGTCTGGCAGGGCGGGTTCCTGTTCTACACGTCGTTCGTCGTGCCCGTCGGGACGGAGGTGCTCGGGTCGGCGGCGGCACAGGGGATCATCACGACCCGGGTGACGGACGCGCTGAACGTGCTCGGGGTCGTGTGGCTGGCGGTCGCGGCGTGGGACCTGAACTACACCGCCGACCCCGGCCGTCGGCGGACGGCCGCGCGGTGGTGGTGCTGGGCGGTCGCGCTGCTGTGCCAGGGGCTGCTGTTCTACCTGCACCAGCTGATGGACGCGTTCATGGACCCGGGGCGGACGCGGGTGGTGGTCCGCCCGCTGTTCTACCCGGCCCACCGGGCGTACCTGTGGGCGAGCACGGTGCAGTGGCTGGCGTGCCTGGTGTTCGCCGGCCTGACCGTTTCCGCGTGGCGGGCCGAGGACCGGGTGGCGTAGCTTTTGCCCCCGGGTTGCTCCCCCGGTACCATGTCCGCGTCGTCCCTCACCCCGCGCGGAAGCTGCCCCATGTGCCGCCTGCTCTCCCTCCTCGCCGTGCTGGCCGCTCAGGGGGCTTACGCCACCCGCTCCGCGGCGGCCGACAAGCCGAACATCGTGTTCCTCACCTGCGAGGACACGTCCCCGACCCTCGGGTGCTACGGCCACCCGGACGCGATCACCCCGAACCTCGACAAGTTCGCGGCACAGGGCGCCCGGTTCACCCGGGCGTTCACCCACGCCCCGGTCTGCGCCCCGAGCCGCAGCGGCATCATCACCGGCATGTACCCGACCACGATGGGCAGCCACCACATGCGGTCGAAGCTGGTGCAGGCCCCGCCGCTGTTCACCGACTACCTGAAGAAGGCCGGGTACACGGTCTACTGGCCGACGGCCGGGGGCGGCGGGATCGGCAAGACGGACTTCAACTTCGACCCGCCGAAGGGGTGGGCGGACGTGACCGACGACTGGACGAAGAAGCCGGAGGCGCTGAAGCCGCCGTTCTTCGCCGTCTACAACATCACCGTGACGCACGAGAGCCAGGCACGGGCGGCCGACGCGGCGTACAAGAAGAACATCGCCCGCCTCAAGCCGGAGGAGGTCCGCGACCGGTCGAAGGTTCTGCTCCCGCCGTACTACCCCGACACCCCGGCGGTGCGCGAGTGCGTCGGCAAGGTCCACGACAACGTCACCGCGATGGACTACATCGTTGGGGATGTGTTGAAGTTGCTCGACGACCGGAAGTTGAGCGAGAACACGGTGGTGATCTTCTACGGAGACCACGGGTGGGGGCTGAGCCGCGGGAAGCGGTGGCCGTACGACAGCGGGCTGCGGGTGCCATTCCTGGTGCGGTGGCCGGGGAAGGTCAAGCCGGGGACGGTGCGCGAGGACCTGGTCTGCTTCCTCGACCTCGGCCCGACGGCGGTCGCGCTCGCCGGCGGCGAGGTGCCGCCGCACATGCAGGGGCGGGTGTTCCTCGGGGACAAGGCGGGGCCGGCCCCGAAGTACGTGTTCGCCGCCCGCGACCGGATGGACGAGACGTACGACCGCGTCCGGAGTGTGAGGGGCGAGCGGTATCGGTACGTGAGGAACTACCACCCGGAGTTGCCGTACCTGCAGTACATCAACTACATGGACGAGATGCCCATCATGAAGGACTGGCGGCGGCTCGCGTTCGACGGGAAGCTGAACCCGACGCAGATGCTGTTCATGAGCCGGACCAAGCCGAAGGAGGAGTTGTACGACCTGGAGAAGGACCCGTATGAGGTCAACAACCTGGCGTCGGCCGAGTCCGTTGAGACTCAGCGGGTGAAGAAAGAGATGTCGGACGCGCTGGACAAGTGGGTGGTGGACACGAAGGACCTGGGCGAGGTGCCGGAGAAGGAACTCATCAAGCGGGGGCTGGTGAGGGACGTGCTGTCGACCGAGTACGACGCCCGGCTGAAGCTCCACCCGAAGACCCCGCCGGTGCCGTGACCCGGGGCGGAGTCGGGAGGGGGGATCGACGATACCCGGGTTGAGGCTTGAACCACGCCTCGGGCGGTGTTACATTCGGGCCGGCGGCGGCTCGCCGCCATCATCTCTAATGTCACCGAGGTGTGCCATGAGCAGGAGTCGTCGGCTCCCGGCGCCCGGGTTCACGCTGATCGAGCTGTTGGTGGTCATCGCCATCATCGCGGTATTGGTCGGGCTGCTGCTCCCGGCCGTCCAGAAGACCCGGGAGGGCGCCGCCCGGGCGAAGTGCCTGAACAACCTGAAGCAGATCGGGATCGCCCTCCACAACCACCACGACATCACCGGGACCTTCCCGTCCGGCCGGCGGGTGACGACCCCGACCCCGCCGAACGACGGCCAGACGTTCTACTTCGCGAGCTGGGCGGTCCAGCTCCTGCCGCACGTCGAGCAGGCGAACCTGTTCGCCCGGTACGACGACACGGTCCACGCCTTCCACGCGAACAACCGGGCCGCCCGGGAGACGCCGGTCCCGGTCTACTCCTGCCCGTCGGACGTGAACGCCAACAAGCTGCTGGTCCCGGAGAGCGCCCCGGGGAGCGGGGGCGGGGGGGTGGCGTTCATGACCTCCACCTACCGCGGGATGGGCGGGATCAGCGCGACCGGGTTCGACCAGTGGGCCGGGTACCCGACCGAGGTGGCGGTGAACCACCAGGCCGGGGCCGGCCTCCGCGGGCTGTTCCACACCGACTGGGCGGGCGGTCCGACCTCTCCGGAGCGGGTGGCCCGGGTGACCGACGGGACGAGCAACACCCTGGCCGTCGGGGAGAGGTCGACCCGCACCCGGCCGACCCGCGGGACGTTCTGGGCGAACTCGTTCAACCTGTACACCGTGTCCGGGGCGTACACCCAGAGCGCGTCCCTGCTGAACGACTACGACCGGTGCCTGACCATCGCGTCCGACCAGGCCCAGTGCAAGTACGGGTGGGGGAGCTTCCACGAGGGGGTGATCAACTTCGTGTTCGCGGACGGGTCGGTCCGGTCGGTCCGGACCGCCATCGACATGCGGGTGTTCACCCACCTGTCGACGGTCGCCGGCGGGGAAGTCGCCCAGGACAACTGACCCGGGGGGCACCCGCCATGCGCGCGTACGTCGTCGTGCTCCTGGCCGCCGCCCCCGCCGCCGGGTGCGGCCGGGCGGCGGTGGCCCCGGTGTCCGGCCGGGTGACGGTGGACGGGGGGCCGGCCGCCGGGGTCCACGTCGGCTTCCAGCCGGTCGGCTCCGGCGGGGACCAGCACCCCGGCGGCGGGTCGTACGGGGTCACCGACGCCGACGGCCGGTTCACCCTGCGGTTGGTCGAGGGCGACGGGCCGGGGGCGGTCGTCGGCCGGCACCGGGTGGAGCTGACCGTCCGGGCGAAGGCCGACGACCGGCACGACACCCGGCCGGCCGGCCCGAAGTCCGGGGTGGTCATCCCGCCGAAGTACAACCGGAACAGCGACCTGATCTTCGAGGTCCCGGCCGGCGGCACCGAAGCCGCCGACTTCGAGGTGAAGACGAAGTGACCGGGTCCCGCGGCCCGCGGCTCACCGCCCTCCGGCGCCGCACGCCGCCCAGAACACCCACGGGTCGGTGTCGTACCCGAACACCCGGGCGCTCGCGTCGGCCAAGGCCACCTGCATGCCGGCGCGGTGCGGCGACCCGGGCAGCCGCGGGTCGCACGGCCGGCCCGCGACGACCCGCTGGACCGGACTGGGGAAGTCCGGCGGCTGCGGCGACGTGTCCCACCCGGAACGCACCAGACCGTTGTACGGCACGACCGGAACGACCTGCCCGGTCGACCACAACCCGGCCGGGTCGGTCGGGGTGAGGGCGGCGAACGCCGGCAGCTGCGGGCCGTAGAACCCGACGCCCCACAGGTTGTGGACCTCGCCGGACCCCGTCCGGCAGACCTTCGGCCGCTCCGCGAACAGGATTGTGTTCTCGAACCGGTTCGAGGGCCACTTGGTGCCCCAGGGGATGAGCCCGTTCGCGGCGTAGCTCCCGGCGGCGTAGTGGCCGGTGGTGCCGTCCGGGAGTGTCACCGGCACGTCCCGAAGGTAGGTGGCCGTGGCGTCCGCCGGGTCGGTGAACGGGTACCGGGCTTGGTTGGCGTCGCCCCCGTCCTGCGTGCCGGGGGAGCCGTCCTTGTGCCGGAAGTGGAACGGCACCGCCGAGTGGGCGTGGTAGGCGGCGGGCGGCGCCCGCCCCGGTCGGTACATCGTCGGCGCCGCCTCCATGTACGGGATGATGGCGTAGAAGACGGACGGGAGGCCGTTGCCCGTCGGGGCGTCCTGACCCTGATCGACCAGCGAGGGCAGACGCAGGTACGTGTCCCGGTAGTTATGCGTCCCGAGGCCCACTTGCCGGAGGTTGTTCTGGCAAGAAGCGGCGCGGGCGTCCTCGCGGATCTGGCCGAGCCCGGCCGCGACCAGCCCGGCCGCCAGGCCGGCGACGAGCAGGACGACCAAGAGTTGAAGCCGCGACAGGCCCGCGCGATCAGGCACCGCACCCCTCCGTCGGGCCGGGAATCGTTGCACGAACGCTAACCCGGCCCGCGGGTCGCGTCAACCGGCCGCCCGCTTGACTCCGCCCCCGGCGCCGGTAGCCTGCCCCCGCCATGCACCGCGAAGTGTCGCGCGCCGACGACCCGTTCCGGTCCGAGTCCCCGCTCGGCCTCTACCTCCTCACCGCCGTCGTCGGGCTGCTCCTCGCCGCCGACCTGTGGCTCCAACTCGCCGACTGGCTCGCCACGCGGGGCATTAGTACCTACACCTGGAACCCGAAGCCGTTCGGGTTCCGGTACGCCCTCCTCGCCGCCGTCGTCGGCGGGGCGCGGGTGCTGTACGGGTCCCTCGAAGCCCTGTTCGAGGGCCGCGTCGGGGCCGACCTGGCGCTCGCCCTCGCCGCCCTCGCCGCCATCTACCTCCGCGAGGAACTCGTCGCCGCCGAGGTGGTGTTCGTCGGCCTTCTCGGCGAGTGCCTGGAGGCGTACACGTTCGCCCGCACCCGCGGCGCCCTCGGCCGGCTCGCCGAACTCTTCCCCACCCGCTGCTGGGTCCTCCGCGACGGGGAGGAGGTGCGGACGTTCACCACCGATGTCCTCGCCGGCGACCGGGTGGTGGTGAAGCCCGGCGGGAAGGTGCCGGTCGACGGCGTGGTGGTCGACGGGCGGTCGGCGGTGGACACGGCCGCACTGACCGGCGAGAGCGTGCCGGCCGACAAGGGGCCGGGCGACGAGGTGCTGGCCGGGTGCGTGGTGCAGGACGGGGCGCTCACCGTCGAGGCCCGGAAGGTGGCGGCGGACACGGTCGCCGGGCGGGTCATCGCCCTGACCGCCCAGGCCCTCAAGGACAAGGCCCCGCTGGAGCGGTACGCCGACCGCCTCGCCCGGTTCTTCCTCCCGACCGTCCTCGCCCTCGCCGTCCTGACGTTCGCCGCCAACGTCTTCTTCCAACTGAACGCGGCCCCGCCGCCGGGGGGGGCGAAGCCGACCCTCCGGGCCGCCGCCGGGGCCGCCGCGTACCCGGCGATGGCGGTGCTCGTCGTCGCCTGCCCGTGCGCCCTCATCCTCGCCACCCCGGCGGCGGTCATCGCCGCCCTCGGCCGGCTCGCCGGCACCGGCGTGCTCATCAAGGGCGGGTCGGCGCTCGAACGCCTGGCCGGGGTCACCGCCGTCGCGTTCGACAAGACCGGTACGCTGACCGAAGGGAAGCTCGAAGTCGGCGACGTGGTCCCGGTCGGCGGGGCGACCGCGGAGGAGGTGCTGGCGACGGCCGCGGCGGCGGAGGGCGGGAGCGAACACCCGCTCGCCCGGGCGGTGCTCGCCGCGGCGCGTGACAGGGGGCTGTCACTGCCGGACGCGGCCGACTTCCGGGCGCACCCCGGCGGGGGTGTGACGGCGACCGTCGGGGGCGCCGCGGTCGTAGTCGGCACCCGCCGGTTCCTGGAGGAGCAGGGCGTCGCGGTCGGGTCGGACGCGGTCGCCGCCCTCGACCGACTCGACGCGGCCGGGCAGACCTCGCTCCTCGTCGCGGCCGGGGGAACGGTGCTCGGGGCGGTCGGGTGTCGGGACCGGGTGCGGCCGGAGGCGGCGGAGGTGCTGGCGGACCTGCGGGCGCTCGGCTTGGCCCCGGTCGCGCTGCTCACCGGCGACCGCCCGGCCGTCGCCCGGGCGGTCGCCGGGCAGCTGCCGGTGACCGAGGTTCACGCCGGGTTGCTCCCCGCCGAAAAGGCAGCGTGGGTCGCCGCGTCTTCCCCCTCGCCCCCGGAGGGGGAGAGGGCGGTCGGCGAGCTTGCTCGCCGGCCGGGTGAGGGGGGGAACGCACCCGGACATCCGTGGACGCCCGCCCCCTCACCCGGCTCGGCCCGGACGGGCCTCACCGCCCTCTCCCCCTCCGGGGGCGAGGGGGAAGACGGCCACCCGCGGCTCGCCGTTGCGTTCGTCGGGGATGGCGTGAATGATGCGCCGGCCCTCGCCCGCGCGGCGGTCGGGATCGCGGTCGGCTCCGGGACCGACGTGGCGGCCGAGGCGGGCGACATCGTCCTGATGGGCGAGCCGCTCCGCCCGCTCCCGCTGCTCGTCCGGCTTTCGCGGGAGACGGTCCGGATCATCCGCCAGAACATCGTCGTGTTCGGGTTCGGCGTCAACCTCGTCGGGGTGGTCGTCACCGGGTGGCTGTGGCCGCTCCTCGGGTCGTCGGACGAGTGGAACCGGTCGGCCCCGCTCGCCGGCGTGGTGTACCACCAACTCGGGTCACTGCTGGTCCTGCTGAACTCGATGCGTCTGCTCGCGTTCGAGCGGACCGGGTCGACCGGGTCGGTCGCCCGGGTCCGCGGGGCGGCCCGGCGGCTCGACGACTGGCTCGGCCGGCTCTCGGTCGACGAGGTGCTGCACGGGCTCGCGCACCGGTGGAAGGCGGTCACCGGCGTGGTGGCCGCCGTCGCCCTGCTCGGGTGGCTGGCGACGTGCCTGGCGGTGGTCGACGCCGGCGAGGTCGGGGTGGTGAAGCGGTTCGGCCGGCCGGTCGCGGACCTGCCGCCCGGGCTGCACGTCCGGTACCCGTGGCCGGTCGAGACGGTCACCCGGGTCCGTCCGGACGAGGTGCGGACGGTCGAGGTCGGGTTCCGCACGCTGACCGCGGAGCAGGCCCGGCGGGTCGGCGGGGCGGGGCGGACCGGCCCCGGGAACACCTGGGCGAGCGGGCACGGGGACGGCATCCACCGGGTGACCGACGAGGCGGTGCTGATCACCGGGAACGAGAACCTGGTCGAGGTGCTGGCGACCGTCCGGTATCACGTCTCCGACCCGCGGGCGTTCCTGTTCGGGTTCCGCGACCCGGACGCCGCGGTCCGGTCGGCCGCCGAGTCGGCGCTGCGCGAGGTGGTCGCCGGGCGGCGGTTCACCGAGGTGCTGACGACGCACCGGGCGGAGGTCGAGCGGGAGGCGCTGGCCCGGCTGCGGAAGCGGGTCGGCTCGGCCGCCGCGGGCGGCGGCATCGCCCTCGACGGGTTCGTCCTGCACGACGTCCACCCGCCGGCCGGGGTGGTCGAGTCGTACCACCGGGTGGCGCGGGCGGCGGCCGAGCGGGACCGGCTGGTGAACGCGGCCGAGGCGGACGCGGTCCGGACGCGGCGGCGGGCGGACGAGGAGGCGGACCGTGTCTTGAAGCGGGCGGACGCCGACGCCCACGCCCAGCGGGAGGCGGCCCGTGCCGACCGGGACGCGTTCCTGGCGTGGCACGCGGCCCGCACCACCCTGACCCCGGCCGAGGAGGCGGAGCTGGCGGCCGGCGGGGCGGACGGCCTGGCCGCCCGGCGGGAGAAGATGTTGGCCGAGCGGCGGCAGTTGATCGAGCACCGGCTGACGGTGCAGGCGGCGGTCGACGCCCTCCGCGGCCGGGACAAGGTGCTGATCGACGCCCCGGACGTCCCGGCCAGGCGGCACCTGTTCCTGGTCGACCCGGACCTGTTCAAGGTGCCGTCGGTGGTCGCCCCGCGCCTCGGCGGGAAGGAGCCGTGAATCCTGGACCGCGGCCGTCCCGGCCGCTCCACCGGCCCCGCCCCGTCCGCTCCCGGGCGGACCGTTCACGTCACCGCGCCGGGTACGTGGGGCGGGCGGGACGCCCGCGGTCCAGGATGGTCACGCCCGCCGCAGCAGGATCGCGTGCTCGGCCCGGGGGCGGTCGCGGAACGCGTCCCGGCCGGGGCCGTGGAAGTGCGGCCGGTCCTGCGACGCGCACGCCGCCGGGACGAACCCGCACGCCCGCCCCACCTCCGCCACCACCTCGTCCGCCCGCACGGCCGCGCCGCCGACCGCCGAGTCGGCCATCACCAGCACGAGCGGCCCGCCGGGCGGCAGCAGCCGGGCCGCCGACTGGAAGAACCCGGCGAGTTCCCGCCCCCACGTCTCTCGCGCCGCCCCGGGCTTCACCCGCCGGTACGCCGCCCGCGACCCGAGTTCGCCGCGGGTCAACTTCGACGCGTTCAGCCCGAGCCACCGCATCCGCAGGGCGTGGTGCGCCGCGTAGTCGTAGGTCGCGGCGTAGGGCGGCGAGGTCACGATCGCGTCGGCCATCCCGGGCCGCACGGTGGCCGGGGCGGTCGCGTCGTCCTCGTCGGCGGCGGCCGGCGGGGGGGGCGACGGCAGCAGCCGCGCGAAGGCCGCCAGGCGGCCGGCGAGTTCCTCCGCCTTGCGGGCGAACAGCCGGGCGGCGAACCCGGCGGCAGTGCGGCGCGGGGCCGCCCGGTCGGACGTGTCGGCCGCCTGTCGCGACAGTTTCACCAGCAGTGACGACAGGACGAGCCACAGGTCGGCGCGGGCGGTCGCGTCCGGCACCGCCGCGACCGCCGCCCGGAGCGAGTCGAGTTCGAGCAGGACGTGCGGCTCGAACAGCCGGACGTCCTCGTCCGGGAACCGCCGCGTCGCCCCGGCCTTCGCCTTCCGCCGCGCGTCGGCCGTCTCGGCGCACTCCGTCGCCCGCTCCACGAGCCGACCGAGTTCGGCGGCGGTCCGTGGGCGCGTCTTGCACCGGGACAGCAGGACGGCGAGCGGGTTCAGGTCGGTGCCGCGGGCGGCGAGGCCGGCGAGCTGCGCCTCCACGAGGACGGTGCCGGAGCCGCAGAACGGGTCGAGGACGCGTCCGCCGCTCGGGGCGAACGCCCGGACCAGGCGGGCGGCGGTGGTCGGGTGCATCCGGGCGGGGTAGGTGTGGAACCCGTGGACGTGGGCGCGGGCCGGGTCGTCGGGGGCGTCGGTCGCCGGGGCGACCGCGAGGGCGCGGGCGAGGCGGTCGCCGTCCGCGGCGTCGCCGGCGGTGCGGACCCCGCCGCCGACGTGGGTCAGGGACCGCCGCCTCCGGGGTGCGTCGCTCATCACACCGTGCCGACGGGGACCGGTTCGACGCGAACGACGTGGAGCGTCGCGGCGCTGATGTACTGCCCGAACACGCCGGCCGGCTCGGCCGGGTCCTGGATGCCGATCAGGACGGTCACGCGGCCGGGCCAGACCAGGTTCGGGTGCAAGATGTCGAACGTCCGCCCGTCGGTCATCACGAGGCGGAACGGCTGGAACGGGTTCGCCCGCCGCCAGTCCTCGATCGTCTGGTAGTCCATGTCATTCCCCCCGGTCACCCGCCTTCATTTTACTCGGTGATCTCGCGGACGACGCGGCACGGGTTGCCGGCGGCGAACACCCCGGCCGGGACGTCGCGGGTGACCACGCTCCCGGCCCCGATCACCGTCCGGTCCCCGACCGTCACCCCGGGGCAGATGACCGCCCCGCCGCCGACCCACACGTCCGACCCGATCACCACCGGCTTGCCGAACTCCGGCCCCCGCCGCTGTTCGGCGTTCATCGGGTGCGCCGCGGTGTAGATCTGGACGGCCGGGCCGAACAGGGTGAAGTCGCCGACGGTGACCGGGCAGACATCGAGGACGACGCAGTTGAAGTTGAAGTAGACGCGGGCGCCGAGGCGGATGTTCGCCCCGTAGTCGCAGAAGAACGGCGGCTGCACCGTGACGGTGTCGCCGCCGCAGCCGAACAGGTCCGCGAGCAGGCGGCGCCGCACTTCGGCGTCCCGCTCGCGGGTGGCGTTCAGCTCGTGGAGGAGGTCGCGGGCGCGTTCCCGGAGGGCGGCCAGCTCCGGGTCCAGCGGGTCGTACAGCTCGCCCGCCAGCATTCGCTCGCGCTCGGTCGGCACCGCGGCCTCGGGGAGTACGCCCGGTGGGAATCGAACCCACACGCTTCCGCTTAGAAGGCGGATGCTCTATCCAGTTGAGCTACGGGCGCGCGTCGGCATTGTACCGCCGGGCCGGCCGCCGGTCGCGGTCAACCCGCCCCGGCCAACTCGCCGCGGCCCAGGACGGTGTACACCGGGCCGTCCCGCTCCAGCACGCTGCCGAACACCAGCACCTCGTCCACCGCCGCCCGGCCGGCGTCCCAGGTCGCGTGCCTCGCCAGCTCCGGGACCAGGGCGAACCCGTCCGCCTCGCCCCGCACCCGGCCGAGCGTCAGGTGCGGGGTGTACCCGCGCTCCTCGGCCCGGTAGCACCCCAGGTCGAGCAGCCTCGCCTCCAGCTTCGCGTGCAGCCGCCGCAGGGCGTCCGCCCCCTCGGTCACCCCGGCCCACACCACCTTCGGCCGGCGGGCGTTCGGGAACGCCCCCACCCCGGACACGCCGAGGGTGAACGCCGGCTCGGTCGCGGCGACCTCGGCCACCGCCCGGCAGACGGCCGGCAGCTCGCGGTCGTCCACCTCGCCGAGGAACAGCAGGGTGACGTGCATGCCCTCCGGGGCGACCCACCTCACCTCCGCCCCGGTCCGGGCCAGGCCGCGCTGGAGGTCGGCGGCGGCGGCGCGGACGCCGGGCCCGGGGTCGACGGCGATGAACGTGCGCGTCCTCGGCACGGCCCGGCCCTCACGCGACGGCTTGCGCCCAGAACTCCTTCGCCCCGTGGTGCAGCCGGGCGCCGATCTGGGTGATCACCTTCATCGCCAGGAAGTTCGCCGCCCGGGCCGCCTTCTCCGCCGGCACCCCGTGCGTCACCCCGTACAGGAACGCCCCGGCGAACATGTCCCCGGC
Organism: Isosphaera sp.; assembly: GCA_013822345.1. Taxonomy (GTDB): domain Bacteria; phylum Planctomycetota; class Planctomycetia; order Gemmatales; family Gemmataceae; genus Gemmata. The sequence continues at coordinate 21,924 of PNKH01000073.1, read as the reverse complement.
CCCGGTCAGGTCGACCGGCTTGCACGGGAACGCCGGGACGTGGTGCTCGGCCCCGCCGAACCGGACGAACGCCCCGTTCGGCCCGTCCGTCACCACCGCCGCCGGGACCAACCCCTTCAGCTTGGCGAACGCCTCCGCCGCGTCCGCCCCGCCGGCCACCGCCACCGCCTCGGTCGCGTTGCAGAACAGCAGGTCGGACTGGGCCAGGGCCTCCCGGAACGGGTCCCCGAACGCCTGCGGGACGAACGCGTCGGAGCAGGTCAGGGCGACCTTCGTCCCGCCGGCCTTGGCCGCCCGCACCGCCTCCCGGATCGCGTGCTGGCCGGTGCTCGGGTTGGCGAACACGTACCCCTCGACGAACAGCCACCCGGCGGCCGCCACCCGGGCGGCCGGGACGTGCCGGGCGGCCAGGTGGCTGGACACCGCCAGGCTGGTCCGCATCGTCCGCTCGGCGTCCGGGGTGATGATGCTGACGCACGTCCCGGTCGTCTCCCCGACCAGCGGCGGGTTGACGAAGTCGATCCCCAGGGCCTCGAACTCCTCGACGTAGTGCAGCCCGTACCGGTCGTCCCCGACGCACCCGACGAACGCCCCGCGGCCGCCGAGCTGGGAGCAGGCGATGACCGAGTTGGCCACGCTCCCGCCGGACACCAGCCGCGGCTCGTGGTCGGCGAACGCGGCGATCAGCCGCTTCTGGTCCGGCGGGTCGACCAGCCGCATCGTCCCGCGCTCGAACGCGAGCGGGGCGAACTCCTGGTCGGTCAGCTCCAGCAGGATGTCGACCAGCGAGTTGCCGAGGCCGATGACGTCGAACTCTCTCATGGGGTTGCGGGAGGATCGGGTGGTGGGTCTCGGGTGTCGGCCCGGAGGGACGCGACGATGTCCAGGATACGGGCCATCTCCCGGAACGGAACGACCCCGCCGATCGCGTCGCCCCCGACCGCCGACACCGGGACGACGACCAGCCACGTACAGACGACGACGTTCGGGCCGTTCAGCCCGGTCCGCGGGTGGCCGCCGCGCTGCCACTGGAGCGGGACGGAGACCCCGGCGGGGGACCGGTCGACCTGCCGGCTGACCGCGGCGACGACCACCTCGCCGTCGGACCGGATCTCCGCCGTGGGGTGAGCACGACGGCAGGCCGCACCTTCGGGTTCCGGCCCTGCGGGTCGAGCAACTCGACCCACACGATCCGCCCCTGGTGCAAGGACGAGCCCACGGCCGGTCACTCCTTCGGCGCGGGCTTCTTGACTCGCTCCTTGTACCAGGACGGGTCGGGCGGGTGCTGTGCGGCCAGGTCCTTCAGCCGGTCGTGCGGGACGGACGCGAGTTCGAGCAGGATGGCCTCGAGGTCCGCGAGCGTCTGCCACCGCGGGAAGAGCGAGTCGTAGTGCCCCCGGAGCCGGTCGCGGGCTTCGGCGATCCGCACGGCGAGGTCGGTCGGGCGGACCTCCTCACCGAACCGGCTCGCGATCACGAGGAGGCCGTCGAAGACCTTGAGGTGCGTGAGCAGCACCGCCTCGTAGTCGGCCCGGCCGGCGTGCAACTCTTCCGCGGACCCGTCGGCGAGCGCGTGCCGGGCGACCCGCTGCCAGCCGTCGGTCAGGAGGCGGGCGGTCCGCCCGTACCAGAACCACGGCTCCTCGAACCACATCCACGGGTGCGGCCCCGCGAGTTCGCGCAACACCGCGGTCGCCATGGCCGGCACCTCCGGCGTTCACGTTACACCAACGGCGGCGCCGCGCCGGCCCGCCTACTCCCCGGTCCCGTTCGGGCTGGGGCTGGCGGCCGCGTCGATGACGGCGGCGACAGCCGGGGCGGACGCCGGGCGGGGGAGCGGGCGGGCCTCGACCAGCAGGACGATCTCGCCCTCCTGGACCGCCTTCCCCTCCTGGTTCACGATCGTCCGGTTCCACACCACCTCGCCGCGCTTCCCGCGGCCCCGCAGGGTCTTCTCGACCACCCGGCTGACCATCTTGATGGTGTCCCCGGCGAACACCGGGAGGATGAAGTTCCAGTACCGCACCCGGAGCATGGCGATGGTCCGGATGAGCGGGCACGACACCCCCAGCCCGCTGCCGATCGAGAACACCGCGAACCCGTGGGCGATCGGCCGCCGGAACGGGGTGGTCTTGGCGAACTCGGCGTCGATGTGGATCGGGTTGAAGTCCCCGCTGAACCCGGCGAAGTGGACGATGTCCGTCTCGGTCACCGTCCGCCCCCCGGACACCCACTCCCGGCCGACCTCCAGGTCATCGAAGTACAGGTGGGAGGTCGAGAAGCTCATGGGGGCCGGCCTCGGGGTGGGCGTGACGGCGGGGCGGGAGGTCCCGTTGGTTATAGTTCCCGGCCGGCCCGAAGCAAGTTTCGGGCGGGGGCGGAAACCCGTTCGCCTGGGCGAGTTACTCCGGTTGTTCCGGGAATAACGGGACCGGCCGGCGGTCCGGGTCGGTCAGGTCGACCCCGACGAACACGCCCTCCGCGTCGGTGACCGCGATGGTTTCCGCCCCGCGCTCGGCGACCACATCGACGCGGACGGTGATCGAGGTCCGGCCGATGCGGACGACCCGGGTCTCGAACCGGACCACGTCGCCGACCAGGACCGGCTTCAGGAACTCGACCCGGTTGATGGCGACGGTGACGAACGACGCCTTGGGGTTGCCGCCGCGGAGGTGCAGCTCCCGCTGGGCGGCGATCGCCCCGGCGAGGTCGATGTTCGCCAGCAGCACCCCGCCGAAGATCGTCCCGTGCCGGTTCGTGTCCTTCGGCATCATCGGCAGTTGCACGGCGGTGTACGGGTCGGACATGGGTTACTCCGGTGGTTCGCGTCCCGGGTAGAATGCGGACCGGGCGGCGGCGGGGACAGGGGTTGCGTTGCACCCCGTGGTCGATTCCGATACGTTCACCGGAACGGATCCGCCCGGCGCCGGAGGGCCGCCGATGGACGAGCGAGCCGACCCCGCCACCCTCGACGACGGCCGGTCCGCCCGCGCGGACGCGGACGAGACGCCCGGGTTCGGCCCGCCGGCCGCGACCGGGGAGGTCGGCACCCTCGGCCGGTACCGGGTGGCGTCCCTGCTCGGCCGGGGCGGGATGGGGGCGGTGTACCTGGCGTTCGACACCCGGCTGCGGCGGCGGGTCGCGCTGAAGGTGATGCTCCCGCACGAGGCGGCCGTGCCGGGCGCCCGCGAGCGGTTCGTCCGGGAGGCCCGGGCGGCGGCCAAGGTCACCCACGACCACGTCGTCACCGTGTACGAGGCCGGGGAGCTGCGCGGGGTCCCGTACATCGCCATGCAGTTGCTCCGCGGGTATCCGCTGGACGAGTACCTGGAGCGGAAGGGGAACCTGTCCGTCCCGCAGGTTCTGCGGATCGCCCGGGAGGCGGCCGCCGGGCTGGCGGCGGCGCACGCGGCCGGCTTGGTCCACCGGGACATCAAGCCCGGGAACCTGTGGCTGGAGGCCCCGCAGGGGCGGGTCAAGGTGCTCGACTTCGGCCTGGCCAAGCCGGTCGCCGCGGGCGGCGACCTGAGCGGGCGGGGGGCGATCGTCGGGACCCCGAAGTACATGTCCCCGGAGCAGGCCCGGGGCGACGCGGTCGACCACCGGACCGACCTGTTCAGCCTCGGCGCCGTCCTGTACCGCCTCAGCACCGGGCAGGTCCCGTTCGACGGGCCGAACCCGATGGCGGTGCTCACCGCCCTGGCCACGGCCGACCCGCGGCCGGTCCGGGAGTTGAACCCGGCGGTGCCGGCGGCGCTGGCGGAGCTGATCCACCACCTGCTGGCGAAGGACCCGGCGGCCCGGCCGGCGGACGCCGCCGAGGTGGTGTGGCGGGCCCGGGCGCTGGCCGGGCCGGCCCCGACGGCCGCCGCCCCGGACCCGACGGTGATGTACGTCCCGATCGAGGTGACGGTCCTGGAGCGGCCGAACCCGTTCGCCGACCTGGGCGCGACCGAGGCCGGGCCGGGGTCGGCGGACCCGGCCACGCCCGCGCCCCCGGCCCCCGCCCGGGCGCGGGCCGGCGGGTGGTGGCCGTGGGCCGCCGCCGGGGCCGCGGCCCTGCTGGCGGTCGCCGCCGTCGGCCTCGTCGTCGTGCTCAAGGAGCGCAAGGACCGGGGCGGGCCGGGCGGCCCGGTCGCGGTCGACAAGGGGAAGGATGGAAGGCCGCCGGTCGTGGCGGGGCCGGGGGACCAGCCGCCGGCCCGCACCGACCCGGACGGGCGGGCGGCCGAGTGGGTGCTGTCGCTCGGCGGGGCGGTGCAGATCACCGGCGGGGGCGAGCTCAGGGCCGTGTCCGACCTGCCGAAGGGCCGGTTCGAGCTGTCCTTCGTGAAGCTCAACAACACGGCGGCGACGGACGCCGGACTGGCCCACCTGAAGGACCTCACGGGGCTGAAGGGGGTGTGGCTGTACGCGACCCCGGTGACCGACGCCGGGCTGGCCCACCTGAAGGACCTCAGGGGGCTCACCTCGCTCGACCTCCGGGGCACCCAGGTGACGGCGGCGGCGGCGAAGGAGTTCCAGGCGGTCGCCCGGCGGTGCGAGGTCGTTCACGCCACCGGCACGCTTCCCGCCCCGGTGCCGGCCGCCCCCGACCCGGACCGGCGGGCGGCCGAGTGGGTGCTGTCGGTCGGCGGGACGGTGCGGGTGACCGGCGACGAGCGCGACTTCGCGGCCGCCGAGGAGCTGCCGACCGGGCCGTTCGAGCTGACCGCGGTGAGCCTGGCCGGGGCCGCGGTGGCGGACCCCGACCTGACCCGGCTCAAGGAGTGCAAGGGGCTGACCGAACTCTCCCTGGCCCGGACGCAGGTGGCCGGGGCCGTGTTGTTCCAGCTGAAGGACCTCCCGCGGCTCGCGCACCTCGACCTGCGCGACACGAAGGTGGCCGTGGCCCCGCTCGGCCACCTCCCCAAGTTCAGGGCACTCACGCACCTGAACCTCTCCGGCGCGACGGTCGCGGACAACGGGCTGGTCCATGTCCGGGGCTGCGAGGGGCTGAGGTCCCTCGACGTGTCCGGCACGAAGATGGGGGACCTCGGGCTGGCCCACCTCAAGGCCCTGGAGGGGCTGACGAGCCTCGACGTGCGGCAGACCGGGGTGACGGCGAAGGCGGTGGCGGCGTTCCACGCGGCCGTCCCGGGGTGCCGGGTCGAGCACGACGGCGGCACCCTCGACCCGAAGGAGTGAGAGCGCTCCGAATGCCGGTCGGGCCGTGTCGACGGGCCGACCGGGCTCCGCCCGGTATGCTGACCGGTGCCGCGAACGGAGCCACCCCGATGCCGACCGTCACCGTCAACGCCGAGCCGACCACCGTCCCCGACCCGTGCACCGTCGCCGACCTCCTCCGCCACCTCGGCCGCGACCCGACCAAACTCGCCGTCGAGGTGAACCGCGCCGTCGTGCCCCGGGCCGAGCACGCCGCCCGCCGCCTCGCCGACGGGGACGCGGTCGAGATCGTCACCCTGGTCGGCGGCGGCTCGCCCCAGCTCGACCCGCCGGCCGACGCCCCGCTGAAGGTCGGCGGGTTCACCTTCAAGAGCCGGCTGTTCACCGGCACCGGGAAGTACGCCGACCACGACCTGATGCGGCGGGCGCTCGACGCCAGCGGGTGCGAGGTGACCACCGTCGCCGTCCGCCGCGAGCGGCTCTTCGACGCGGAGGGGAAGAGCCTCCTCGACGCCCTCGACCTCGCCCGGCTGACCGTCCTGCCGAACACCGCCGGGTGCTTCTCGGCCGAGGACGCGGTCCGCCACGCCCGCCTCGCCCGGGAGCTGTTGTCGAACCTTGACAACCCCGGGGCCGGGTGGGTGAAGCTCGAGTGCCTGGCCGACAAGAGGACGCTCCTGCCCGACCCGATCGACACCCTCAAGGCGACCGAGCAACTGGTGTCGGAGGGGTTCACGGTCCTGGTGTACACGTCGGACGACCCGGCGCTGGCGCGGCGGCTGAAGGCGGCCGGGGCGGCGAGCGTGATGCCGGCCGGCAGCCCGATCGGCAGCGGGCAGGGTATCCTGAACCCGAACAACCTGCGGATCTGCCTGGAGTACCTGAAGGACGGCGACCCGGACTACCCGGTGATCGTGGACGCCGGGGTCGGGACGGCGAGCGACGTGAGTGTGGCGATGGAACTCGGCTGCGACGGGGTGCTGTTGAACACCGCGGTGGCGGCGGCGAAGGACCCGGTGCGGATGGCCTGGGCGGTGCGGTACGCCTGCGACGCCGGCCGGCTGGCGTACCTCGCCGGCCGCATCCCGAAGAAACTCTACGCCAACGCCAGCAGCCCGACCGAGGGTATGATCCAGGGGAGCAAGTGAACGGAGGGCGACCGATGACCGCGACCGGAGTGCTGACCCCGACGCCGGACTTTACCCGCGACGAGTTCGACCACGACAACTACGAGATCATCGGCGGCCTCAAGGTGGAGCTGCCCCCGATGAGTGCGGACTCGCAGGGCCTCGCGTTCGAACTCGCCCGCCACCTGACCAACCACGGGGTCGAACACAACCTGGGCCGCGCGTGCACCGAGGTGCTGTTCAAGCTGCCGCTGCCGGTGGACCGGAACCGGAAGCCGGACGCGGCGTTCGTCCCGTACAGCCGCTGGGCAAGGGGCCGCCCGCTGCCGTCCACGAACGCCTGGGACGTGCTCCCGGACCTGTGCGTCGAGGTGATCAGCCCGCACGACTCGACGGACGACATCGAGACCAGGATCGAGGAGTACTTCCAGGCCGGGGTGCGGCTGGTGTGGGTCGTGTACCCCCGGCACGAGCGGTTCTACGTCTACGACACCCCGGCTCAAGTCCGCCGGCTGACGCGGGCCGATACGCTCGACGGCGGGGTGGTCCTGCCCGACTTCCGGCTCCCGCTGGCCGAGCTGTTCCTGCAACCCCCGCCTCAACCTCCGACCCCGACCTGAACCGCCGGCGGGGCTTCGATCAACTCGGGGACGTATCTTTGACTCGCCGCCGGGGCTGCGGCATGATAACTGTCTGAGAGGGTCGCTCACCTCGCCCGGGTCCGCCACTGCCAGGTAGCCGTCCCATGCCCGAGCCGCCGCAGACGGGTGCCGCCGTCCTGGAGCTGGTCCGCAGGAGCGCGCTGGCCGACGACGACGTGCTGGACGCCTTCCTCCGGGAGGCCGGGCCGCTCCCGCCGGCCGCCCCCGACACCGCCACCCGGCTGGTCCAGGCCGGCATCCTCACCCCGTTCCAGGCCCGGGCCATCCTGCTCGGCAAGTACCGCGGGTTCCGCCTCGGGCCGTACCGCATCCTCGACCAGATCGGGGTCGGCGGGATGGGCCAGGTGTTCCTCGGCGAGCACTCCCGGATGCGCCGCCGGGTCGCCCTGAAGGTGCTGCCGGCGAAGCTCGCCCTGGACAAGGCCGGGGTCGAGCGGTTCTACCGGGAGGCCCGGGCGGTCGCCGCCCTGGACCACCCGAACATCGTCCGGGCCTACGACATCGCCAACGACAAGGGGACCCACTTCCTCGTCCTGGAGTACGTCGACGGGCGGTCCCTGGCGGACATGCTGGCGGCCGGGCCGGTCCCGCCCGGGGAGGCGTGCGGGTACGCCGTCCAGGCGGCCGCCGGGCTGCAGCACGCCCACGAGAAGGGGCTGGCCCACCGGGACGTGAAGCCCGGGAACCTGTTGGTCGGCAAGGACGGGGTGCTCAAGATCCTCGACATGGGGCTGGCCCGGTTCTTCGCCGACGAGAACGACCGGCTGACCCAGAACCTGGGGAGCGGGGCGGTCATGGGGACAGCCGACTACGTCGCCCCCGAGCAGCTCCTCGACTCGGCCACCGCCGACCACCGGGCCGACGTCTACTCCCTCGGGGCCACCCTGTACCACCTGGTGACCGGCCGCCCGCCGTTCGACGGCAGCACCACCGCCAAGCTGATCGCCCACCAGCTCAAGGCGGTTCCGGCCGCCCACACGATCCGCCCGGACGTGCCGGAGGGGCTGTCCCGGGTGATCGACCGGATGATGGCCAAGGACCCGCGCGACCGGTACCCGTCGGCCGCCGAGGTGGTCGCCGCCCTGCTGCCGTTCGTCGGGTCCGGGGCCACCCCGTCGTCCGGGAACCTGCCGCCGATCGCGGCCGCGGCCGTGTCCGAGACCACCGCCAACCTCCGGCGGCCGGTCCCCCCGGCCCCGGCGGGCGGGGCGCGGCGGAAGAAGCGGCTGGCCGTGGCCGGGTTGGCCGGGGTCGTCCTGCTCGGCGGCGGGGTGATCGCGGCGGTCGCGTACCTGAACCGCGACCCGGCCCCGGTCGAGCCGGCCGGCCGCCCGGCCCCGCCGCCCGAGCCGGACCGGCCGGACCCGCCGGTCACCCCGAAGCCGGCGGACCCGCCGCCGGCCCTCACCCCCGGCTACCGGCTGGCGGTGGACAAGGCGAACGTCGAGGCGGCGGTGTTCACCCCGGACGACCGGCTGCTGGTGACCGCGGGGGTGGACAAGGCGGTGCGGGTGTGGGACGCGGCGACCGGCAAGCCGGTCCGGAAGCTGGACGGGCACGGGGGCAACGTCCGGGCCCTGTCGCTGTTCCCGGACGGCCGGCGGCTGCTGTCCGCGTCGCACGACAAGACGCTCAAGCTCTGGGACCTGGTGACCGGGGAGTGCGTGCGGACGTTCCCCGGGCCGGGGAAGCCCGGGCACGCCGGGAAGGTGGTCGGGGTGGCCGCCCTGCCGGACGGCCGGCGGTTCCTGTCGTCGGACGACCTGGGGGCGGTGTGGCAGTGGGACGCGGAGACCGGGGCGGTGCTCCGGCGGTACGACCCGTCGCCGCTCCCGGTGTACGCCCTGGCGGTCGGGCGGGACGGCCGGCGGGCGGTGGCCGGGACGTGGGACGCGAAGCGGAACACGGCCAAGCCGGACGAGCTCGGGGCCCTCACCCAGGTGACCGTCTGGACGTTCGACGTGGAGACCGGCAAGGAGCTGAAGCGGACCACCACCGACACGAGCGTGTCGCACGTCCGGCTGTCCCCGGACGGGACCGAGGCGGTGGTCGGGATGGCGGCCGGGGTGGGGCTGTGGAACCTGGACACCGGGCGGTTCCGGCCGTTCACCGGGGTGTCGGACCGGACGACGTGCGCCGCCTTCACCCGGGACGGCCGGCACGTCGTGTCGACCGGGTACGACAAGGCGCTGACGCTGTGGGACGTGGCCACCGGGAAGGTGGTGGCATCCGAGCCGGGGCTGCCGGGGCAGGGGTTCCACGTCGCCCCGTCCCACGACGGCCGGCGGGTGGCGGCGGTCGGGGCGAACGGCGGGGCCGGGGTGTGGACCCTGCCGCCGGTCGCCGCCGCCCCGCCGCCCCGGACCGACCTGCCGCGGCCGGTCGCCACCCTCGCCCCGCCGGACGGGTCGCTCGAGGACCTGGCGTTCTCGGCCGACGGGGCCCGGGTGCTGGGGGCGCTGGGGAAGTACCCGCACGTGTTGGTGTGGGACGCGGCGACCGGGAAGGAGGTCGGGCGGCTGTCCCTGCCGGCCCCGGTCCCCGGGGCCCGCGGGCTGGCGGTGCTGCCGGACGGGCGGGTGGCGACGTGCGGCCAGGCCGACCCGGCGGTGCGGGTGTGGGACCTCGCCACGAGCCGTCAGGTCCACGAGCTGACCGCCCCCGGGGTGACCGGGTTCGCGTCGGTGGCCGCCCTGCCGGACGGGCGGGTGCTGGCGGGGGCGGTGGCCGACAAGTCGGTCCGGCTGTGGGACCCGGCCCGGCCGGCCGACCCGGTTCGGTTCGTCACCCGGGCGTTGCCCCGCGGGCTGGCGGCCGCCCCGGACGGGCGGCGGTTCGTGGTCGGGTACGCGGACAAGTCGGTCGGGGTGTGGGACGTGGGGACCGGGGTCGAAGTCCGGTCCCGGCCCGGGGCGGCGATCGCGTACCGGCTGTCGGTGTCCGCGGACGGGCGGTGGGCGGCGGTCGGGGGGCCGACCGGGGCCGGGGCGTGGGACCTGGAGACGGGCGAGTTCCGGGCGTTCGACGGCCCGAAGCCGCAGGTGTCCGCGGCGGCGTTCACCCGGGGCGGGGGCCACCTGCTGACCGGGGGCGCGGACCGCGGGCTGTACGTCTGGTCGGCGGCCGACCGGAAGTCGGTCGGGAAGGTGGTGGAGCACGCCGGGGGGGTTCACGGGGTGTGGCTGTCGCCGGACGGGAAGCGGGCGGTGACCGGGAGTGCGGACGGGACCGGGGTGGTGTGGCAGCTGCCGGAGGCGCTGGCGAAGTGACGCGGGTGGGGCGGGGCGGCATCTCTTACCCCTTCGGTCAGTCTGAACGGGCGGCACGGGCCGGGTCAGTCCCGAGTCCGGCGGCGAGGCGGCCGGCTCAGAACAGGTGTACACTTCTCTCGGCATACCCAGATTCTGGTTCTTGCATCCGGTCAACCCGCCCGGTACGCTCCGGGGTGAGCGAGGCTGTCGCAGTCGCGTGGCCCGGAACGCATCCGAAGGGTTACGCCCGGACCTCGGCGCATCCCAAGCCCGAGTTCGGCCCCGGAGGATTCGCGGAGATGGTCATGTCCTGGTTGAGCCGGCTACTCGGAAGGTCCCGCAGGGGCCGTTTCGCCAAGGCGTTCAAGGCTTGGCACTCGGTGTGGTACTCGTCGCAGCCGGGCATCGATCGGGAGGTGGCGAGGAAGTTGTTCCGGGACGCGCTGGCGAAGGAGCCGGGCTCCTGGGTCGGCCACTTCGGCATGGGGGCCTTCCTCTCCGACATGGAGCGGTTGGGCGCCAAGGCCGGCGGCACCAAGTCGCGCCGCCCCGTGGCCGACGCGGTCGAGTGCCTCCGGAAGGCCCTGAAGTTGAATCCCGCCGCGGCGGAGCCGCACCTCGTCCTCGCGGCCCAGTTCGCGGCGTCGGACCCCGCCGCGGCCGCCGCCCACCTCGCCGCGGCGACGGCCCCGGCCGCGCGGATCGACGAATCCATCTACCCGCGGAGGCTTCAGGCGGACGACTACTGGGACGCGGCCGTCGGCCTGGCCGCGGGGGACCGCCGCGAGCCGGCCGTCGCCGCCTTCCGCCGTGCCATCGAGTTGAACCCGCGGTTCGCGGACCAGACCCCGGACGGGGCGAAGGTGGTCGACGGCTTCGCCGACGCGGCCTTCGACCTCCTGCCGGGCCGCGCGGGGTTCGGCGACGAGGAGACCCGGCTGTGGCGGCTCTGGCTGCGAAGGGACCGCCAGGCCCTGCGGCACGCCGGCGTGCCGGGCGCGGCCTTCGTGGCCCGGCGGGCGGGCGCGCGATTCCCTGACTTGGCGCCCGAGTTACTCGAAGTGGGCGTCGCCGTGATCCCGGCGGCCGTGGTCGAACTCGGGTGCATCAAGACCAACGAGAGTGAGGTTACCGCAGGCGATCGGTTCATTACGGCCCTCGGTCAAGCGCGTGACCCCCGGGTGGTCGGTGCTCTGGTCGCGATCGTCAACGGACGGCCGACGGGACAGAGTAACTACGGCAATTCGAGGTTGAGGCTGGTCGTCGAGACGCTCGGCCCGGTCGGCGACGTGCAGGCCGTGAAGCCGCTGGTCGGACTGCTCAACCCGAACGAGCGGAACGACAATCACAGCGTCAGCGTGGCCGCAGCCAACAGCCTGGAGGCGATCGTGCGGCGGCACCCGCGGGAACTTCCGGGCGCGCTCCTGGCCGAACTGGCGGACCTCTCGCTCAGCGTGCGGACCGAGGAAATGACGGCCGAACGCGGTCGGGACGACGAGTTCACGTACTCGGTTGATTTCGGTGTCGATGTCAGCAAAGTGAAGCGGCTGGCGCAGGTTGAGCTCGCGCGCCGGGGCAACCCGACCGCGGCCGACCTTCAGGAATGGGAGCGCGTCTTCACGATCCCACCGGCAACGGCGCAACTCGCACCGTGTGCTCACTGCAAAGGCTCCGGCGCGTGCTACTGCAAGCGTAAGGGGCTAGCCGACACCGCGAGCTGTGCCCGATGCCAGGGGTCCGAGAAGTGCCATGTATGTCAAGGGACAGGAAGACAGGGCCAGTGAGGGCTGCCGAACCAGGTAGCGTCCGGGCCGTGGGGGGGGAGCATGAGAGCGGTTGCCGCCGGACTGTGCTGGCTGGTCCTGCCCGCGGCCGCCGCGGCCGACGACTTCCCCGCCCAGCGCGACAAGGTCGTCGCCCTCGGCAAGCTCACCGACCCGCCGAAGGTCCACCCGGCCGACGGGTTCAAGCCCGACGGCGGGCTCCGGCCGCTGTTCTTCGACGGGCTGCCGTACAAGGGGAAGCCGACCCGGGTGTTCGCCTGGTACGGCGTGCCGGAGAAGCGCACCGGGAAGGTGCCGGCGGTCGTCCTCGTCCACGGCGGCGGCGGGACGGCGTACACCGAGTGGGTGAAGCGGTGGACCGACCACGGGTTCGCCGCCATCTCGATCGCGGTCGAGGGCCAGACCGACCGGCCGGCCCCGGCCCCCGCCCGGTGGGAGCGGCACGCGTGGCCCGGCCCGGCCCGGGTCGGCATCTACGGGGACGCCGCCGAGCCGCTCGCCGACCAGTGGATGTACCACGCCGCCGCCGACACCATCCTCGCCCACTCCCTCCTCCGATCCTTCCCCGAGGTCGACCCCGACAAGGTCGGCGTCGTCGGCATCTCGTGGGGCGGCGTCATCACCGCCACTGTCATGGGGATCGACAACCGGTTCGCGTTCGCGGTCCCGGTCTACGGCGGGGGTTACCTGACCGACGCTGTCGACCGGTACCAGCGGGCGCTGAAGGACAACAAGACGTACCGCGAGGTGTGGGAGCCGGGGCTGCGGCTGTCGGCGGCGAAGATGCCGGCCCTGTGGCTGACGTGGCTCCGCGACCCGGTCAACCCGCTCGACGTGCAGCGGGCGTCGTACCGGGCGGCGGGCGGGCCGCGGATGGTGGCCGTCCTCCCGGACATGAAGCACTCGCACCCGGCCGGGTGGGCCCCGGAGGACAGCTACGCGTTCGCCGCGGCCGTGGTGAAGGACGGCAAGCCGTGGCTGCGGGAGGTGTCGCGGAAGCGGGACGGCGATAAGGTGGCGGTCGAGTGGGCGGGGTCGAAGAAGCCGGACCGGGCGGTGCTGTGGTCGACCGCCGACAGCGGGTTCACCGGCGAGCGGAAGTGGGTCGAGTCGGCGGCGGAGCTGGCCGTCGACGGCGAGAAGATCCGGGTGACGGCGGCGCTGCCGGCCGGCACCCGGGCGTACTTCGTGAACCTGCACGTCGGGAAGCTGACCGCCAGCTCGGAGTACGAGGAAGCGAAGCCGTGACCGGGGCCGATCCATGATCGTCGCCCTCGCCTCGCCGCGCCCGGCCGCCACCGTCGACGATGGCCTGGCCAAGGTTGAATACCTCATCTCCGAGGCGGCCGCCCGCGGGGCGGCGGTCGTCTGCTTCCCGGAGGCGTACCTGCCGGGCCTGCGCGGCCAGGACTTCGACGTGCCGCCGTTCGACGAGCCCACCCGGGAGCGGGTGATCCGGGTCGTGGGCGGGTGGGCGCGGGCCCACGCGGTCGCCGTCGTCCTCGGGACGGAGCGGCTCGTCCCGGCCGGCCGGCAGATCGCCGCCTACGTCCTCGGCGCGGACGGCCGCGTCCTCGGCTGCCAGACGAAGAACCAGCTCGACCCGTCGGAAGACCGGTTCTACGTCCCCGGCGACACGCGGCAGCTGTTCGAGGTCGGCGGGGTGAGGTTCGGGGTGTCGATCTGCCACGAGGGGTGGCGGTACCCGGAGACGGTGCGGTGGGCGGCGGTGCGCAGGGCGAAGGTGGTGTTCCACCCGCAGCACACCGGGTACGAGCGCGACGGCCCGACGCTGACCGAGTGGGGCGCCGCCGGCGGGCCGTACTACGAGCAGGCGATGGCGATGCGGGCCCGGGAGAACACGGTCTACTTCGCCAGCGTGAACTACGCCCTGCGGTTCCCGGAGTCGGCGACGAGCCTGATCGCCCCGGACGGCACCTGCCAGGCGCACCTCCCCTACGGCACGGAGGGGGTGCTGGTGCAGCCGATCGACGTGGGGAAGGCGACCGGGTTGTTGGCCGCGCGGTACGCCCCGGACCGCTACCGGGACGCCGGCGCGGGGTGAAGGCCGCGGGAGGACATCGGTCATGACCAGGCGTACCCGGTTCACGCCCGTCCCGGAGCGCGGCCGTCCCGGCCGCTGCTTCCGGAGCGGCCGGGACGGCCGCGCTCCGGGACGGGGGTTCACCCTGGTCGAGCTGCTGGTGGTGGTCGCGATCATCGCGGTGCTGGTCGGGCTGCTCCTGCCCGCCGTCCAGAAGGTCCGCGCGGCCGCGGCGCGCACGCAGTGCGCGAACAACCTGAAGCAGATCGGCCTCGGTCTCCACAACTACCACGGGGTGTTCGGGCGGTTCCCGCCGGCGTACCAGGCGGCTGGGCTCAACTCGGGGCCGGGGTGGGGCACCTTCGTCCTCCCGTTCGTCGAGCAGGAGGCGCTCGGCCGGCAGGTCCCGACGGCGGGGCCGCCGTGGGGCACCCTGCAGGCGACCTCGACCCCGGCGGACGGCGGCCAGACCCCGCTGAAGGTGTTCCGCTGCCCGGCCGACATCGGCCCGCCGGTGAGCGCCGAGCAGGGCGGGTTCGCGGTGTCGAACTACCGGGCGACCGGCGGGACGCTGGCCACCGTCTTCTACACCCCGTCGCAGGACATCGGCGGGGTGATGTACCAGAACAGCCGGACCCGGGTCGGGGACGTGACGGACGGGACGAGCAACACGGTGTTCGTCGGGGAGGGCCGGTCCGGGGTGCCGCGGACGGTGTCGACCGGGAACACCCTGTCGACGGGGCTGTGGTGCGGGATGACCGGCACCTACGCCACCCCGGGGACCGGGGCCGCCCGGTTCGTGTGGATCGACAACGTGGTGTGGCCGACCGGCGGCGGCCCGGCGTTCGGCCGGGACTACGTGGACGAGGCGTTCAACAGCCGGCACACGGGCGGGTGGACGCAGTTCGCGTTCGGGGACGGGTCGGTCCGCGGGTACCCGGCGGACGTGGACCCGGCCCTGCGGGCGCAGCTGGGCGTCCGGAACGACGGCCTGCCGTTCGGGACGCCGTGACGCTCGCCCCTGGTTAGCGACGCGTCGCAGACGCGTCCGCGACGCGTCGCTAACCGGGGAGCAAAACCACTTCTCGGCCGCCGTGCCGCAGGGACTGCCAGGTCCGGACCGCCCACTCGCGGTCCGCCGCCGACTCGCTGTACACGTTGCACACCGCCAACTGACCCGCCGCCCCGGCCACCCCGCTCAGCCGCCACACCGTCCGCCCGTCCTCCTCCGCCGGCCCGTACACCGCCGCCCCCGGCACCCCGGCCGGCCCCGCCACCGCCTCCCCGTCCGGCAGGCTCCCCTGACCCACCTCCGCCGCCTCCGCCGCCGTCGGCGGGTCACCGTCCGGCTTAGTGTACCCGACCCGCCGGAACCACACCGTCCGCGTCCGGTCCCACCCGGTCCAGTTCCGGTCCGCGTCCCACTCCCGGGCGAACCCGCCCGGCACCTCCACGCTCCACCCGCCGTCCAACCCCACCCGCACCGGGTGCCGGCGGTACCCGATCCGCCCGCCGTTCGTCTCCGGCACCGGCCCGGTCCGCTTCCACAGCTCGACGCTCAGCACCGTGTCAGTCGGGGTGACGCAGAACCCGTCCCCGGCCGCGTCCGCCTGGATCGCGGCCAAGAGCTCCAGCCACTCGGCCCACGGCAGTTCCGCCCCGGGGTCGAGCTTGAACGCGGTCGCCAGGTCGTTCGCGATCCCGTCGGCGACCTCGCCCTCGGCCTCGGTCAGCGGCGGCCGCCACGGGAAGTCGCACCACAGCCGGGCCACCGCCCGGTTCCGGTAGAACGTCGCGTCGAGGGCGGCCGACCACCACGGGAAGACATCGGCCCCGCGGCGCGGGTCGGCGGCCGCCGCCGCGGCCCAGCCGCGCGACCGCGGCCCGAGCGGGGTGAGCACCTCGCCCGGGTGGGTGAACCCGTGCCCGGCCGGCAGCCCGACGCTCGCCGGCTTGCGGCCGCACGCCTCGCCGAGCCAGCGGAGGAAGGCGGCCTCCAGGTCGCCGCGGTCGCCGGTCTGGAAGAACCCGGTCGGGTCGGCGTCCTGCTCCGGCTCCCACAGGAACTCGAAGTCGGCGGCGAGCTGGTCGAGGAGACCGCACAGGTGCTCGTGGTACCCGGGGCCGGCCGGGGTGGTGGTGGCGGCGACCCGCACCAGGCCGGACCCGCCGAGCCGCAGCTCGACCGGCGGGCAGACCGGGTGCAGGTCGACGAGCAGGACCGGCCGGTCCTCGCCGTCGCGCATCAGCCGGGCGTCGAGGACGGCGTCGCCGACGCCCTCGAACCAGACGGCCGCCCGGGCGAGCCAGTCCCGGGCCTCGGCGCGGGTCAGGCGGCGGTCGCCGAGGGGGAGCCGGCCGGTGGCGGACAGGACGATCGGCATGAACGGGGGACCGCTCCGCGGCGGGAACGTGGGCAGGATGGGCGGGGCCATTGTACGGCCGGCCGGCGGCCCGACGACCGACCCCGGGCCGACCGGAAGGGGCGGCCCGGGAATCGGGTAAATGTTCACCCGTGGCGGACGAAACACCGGCAGCCGATCACCCCGCGAGGCCCCGCCGTGCTCACCTTCTTCCGGTGCGTCGCCGAGTCCGTGGCCGCGAAGGGGGTCGTCTCGCTGGCGAAGGAGATCCCGTTCGGCACCGCCCTGTGGGAGGTGGCGTCGGACGCCTGGCGGCGGTTCCGCGGGCGGAAGGCCGCGGCCGAGCAGCGGGCCGAGGTGCAGCGGATCGCCCAGGCCGCCGCCGACGAGGTGCGGCGGGCCGCCGCCGAGGCCGCCCGGGAGGCGTTCCCCGACGACCGCGAGAAGGCGCTGGAACTCGAACTCTACCTGACCCAGATCCCGGCCGCCGTCCGCCGGTCGCTCCGCCGGACCGACGACCCGTCCGGCAAGACCGTCCCGTCCGGGTTCGCGCTGTCGAAGCCGGAGGACGTGCTGGCGCTGTTGCCGGAGCGGGTGTCGAAGTTCCGGCCCGGGTCCGGGCTCCCCGGCCGGGACGGGTGGACGCTGACCGACCTGCTCGGGACCGGCGGGTTCGGCGAGGTGTGGCTCGCCGCGCACCCGCACTTCGCCTCGCTGAAGCGGGCCGTCAAGTTCTGCCTCGAACTCACCGACCGGGACCGGACGCTGCTGCACGAGGGCGGGCTGATCGACCGGGTGATGCGGGCCGGGCCGGTCCCGAACGTCGTCCCGCTGATCGACGCGAACCTGGCCGGCGACGCCCCGTGGCTGATGTACGAGTACGTCCCCGGCGGGGACCTCGTGTCGCTCGCCGCCGGGTGGCGCGACCTCGCGCCGGCCGACCGCCACGCCCGGGCGGTGACCGCACTCCGTCAGGTGGCCGGGGCGGTCGCCCACTTCCACCGCCTCGGGGTGGTCCACCGGGACCTGAAGCCGGCGAACGTGCTGGTGTCCCCGGCCGGGTCGGGGTTCGAGCTGAAGGTGGCGGACTTCGGCATCGGCGGGGTGTCGGCGGCGCACGACCTGGCAGAGGACCGGCGGGCCACCTCGACCGGGGCGCGGCTGGCGACCGTCGCCCGCGGGGCGTTCACCCCGATCTACGCGAGCCCGCAGCAGAAGCGCGGCGACGCGCCGGACCCGCGGGACGACGTGTACGCCCTCGGCGTGATCGGGTACCAGCTGCTGGCCGGCGACGTGGCGGCCGAGCGGCCCGGCGGCAAGGGCTGGCGGCGCGACCTGCTGGCCCGGGGCGTCAGCCCGGAACTGCTCGACCTGCTGGAGGCGTGCTGGGACGACGCCGCGGCCGAGCGGCCGGCCGGCGCCGGCGAGCTGCTCGCCCGGCTGGACCGGGTCGGTGGGGCGGCGCCCGCTACGCCGCGGGGCGAAGAGCGGCGCGAGCCCACGCCGGAAACCCCGTTGCCGTCCCGGAAGACGCCGTGGGCGGCGCTGATCTTCGGCGTCGCGGCGCTCGTCCTGCTGACCGGCGGGGTCATCACCTTCTTCGTCCTGCGGGAGGACGGGCGGACGTTGGCGACCGCCCCGGCCAAGGGGGTGCCCGCGCCGGCCCCGAAGCAGATCGACCCCGACGGCGGGAACAAGAAGGGCGGGGGGCCGAAGTCGAAGGACTGAGCCGGCCCGCCGTTGGCACTTCCCCGCCGGGCGGCGTAACATCACCTCCGCACCACGGCGGGCTGACGCCGCGCCGCTCGCCATTCCACGGGTCACCCCATGCGAACCTCCGTCGCACTCGTCGTCGCGCTCCTCGCGTCGCCCGCCCTCGCCCAGAAGGAGTTCGGGTTCGACAACCGCAAGGGGTCCGGCCAGCCGTACCTCAAGCCGGACGAGACGGTCGCCCGGTTCAAGGTGCCGGCCGAGTTCGAGGTGAAGCTGTTCGCCGGCGAGCCGCAGGTCGTCAACCCGGTCGCGTTCACCATCGACGAGAAGGGCCGCGTCTGGGTGGTCGAGTGCTTCGAGTACCCGAAGCGGACGCCGAAGGGGAAGGCCCCGCGCGACCGCATCGTCATCCTCGAGGACACCGACGGGGACGGGGCGTGCGACAAGCGGACGGTGTTCGCGGAGGGGAAGGACTTCCCGGTGCCGGAGGAGCGGGCGAAGGCCGGGCTCGGGGCGTTCGACCTGTGCACCGGGATCGAGGTCGGGCACGGCGGGGTGTTCGTCGGGGCCGCACCGTACCTGTTCTTCGTCGAGAACAAGAACGACAAGCCGGGGAAGTTCGAGGTGCTGCTGAAGGGGTTCGGCAGTCAGGACACGCACGAGACGCTGAACACCTTCCAGTGGGGGCCGGACGGCTGGCTCTACGGCCTGCACGGCGTGTTCACCCAGAGCAGCGTGAAGGCGGCCGACGGCCCGGAGACGCGGATGAACGCCGCCGTCTGGCGGTACCACCCGACGCGGAAGACGTTCGAGGTGTTCGCCGAGGGGACGAGTAACCCGTGGGGCATGGACTGGCGCAACACCGACGGGCAATTCATCCTGGCGTGCTGTGTGATCCCGCACCTGTACCACATCGTGCCGGGCGGCGTGTACAAGCGGCAGGCGGGGGCGAGCTTCAACCCGCATGTCTACGGCTACCTGAACGAGATCTGCGACCACACGTTCCACAAGGAGAGCGGGTGGGCGCACGCCGGGCTGATCTCGCTCGACGTGCCGCACGTGCCGGAGCGGTTCCGGAACAGCGTCATCTTCGGCAGCATCCACGGGTGCAGCGTCAAGCAGAACGTCCTGAAGCCGAACGGCAGCACGTTCACCGCGAGCCGCGGCGACGACTTCCTCGTGAGCGGGGACAAGAACTTCCGGCCGATCAACCTGCGGTGGGGCCCGCTCGGCGACATCTACCTGATCGACTGGCACGACCAGAACCCGTGCCACCAGACGAACCCGGACGACTGGGACTACGACCGCGGCCGGGTGTACCGCATCCAATTGAAGGGTGTGGAGCCGCGGAAGGCGGAGAACCTGCGTGCGCTCACCCGCCCGCAGCTGGCCCAGACGGCCGTGGCCGCCAGAAACCCGTGGGAGCGGCGGACGGCTTTGCGCCTCCTGTCCGAGAACCAAGACGACGTCAACTTCCCCCTCAACAACCTGGAACTCGTCCTCAACTGGATGATGGCCGCGGCCGCCCCGGCCTGGACGATCGGGGACGCCGAGTTGAAGGTGTGGCTGGACGTCGGACTGGGCGCGGCCCGGGGCCGGCCGGAGGCCCGGGCGTTCGTCTACCGGCTCGTCTCCCGGTACTCCGGGGAGAAGTCGGACGCGGTCGTGCGGCTGGCGAAGGAGGCCGAGACCGAGCCGTCCCCGGCCGCCCGCCGGGAGTTGGCGTCCGCGGCGATCCGGCTCGCCGACAAGCACGACGTGGCCCCGCTGGTCCGCGCCCTGATGGCCCGCAAGGAGGACGCGAAGGACCCCGTTATCCCGCAGCTCGTGTGGCTCGCCTACGAGAAGGCGCTGACCCGGCCCGCGAAGCCCGCCGACCCCGTCCCGAAGGGTGTGCAGCCGGTCGCGGCCGACGTGTCGCCGGTCGAGGCCGAACTCGCCTGGCTCGCCGAACAGTCCCCGGGCAACATCTTCGTCCGCGACCAGATCGTCCCGAAGGTGATGCGCCGGCTCGTCGCCACCGGGAAGCCCGACGACCTCAAGCTCTGCGTCGCGTTCGTGGCCAAACTCAAGGACGGCGCGAGCCGCGAGAAGGCCCTCGACGGCCTCGCCCTCGCCCTCGACAAGCAGACCGTCACCCCGCCGGACGGGTGGGTCGCGCTCCAGGCCGAGATCGCCAAGGACAACGACCCGAAGCTCGTCGCGCTGGCGAACAAGCTGGCCGTCAGTTTCCGCGACCCGGCCGCCATCCGGCGTGCCCTCGCCGCCGCCGCGAACGTCAAGCTGTCGGCCGACGCCCGGGCCGAGGCGGTCCGCCAGCTCGCCGCTCTGAAGCCGACCGAGGCGGTCAAGCTGCTGCTCGGCCTAGTCGGCGGCGACACCCCGGCGGCGGTCCGGGCCGAGGCGGTGCGGGCGCTCGCCGCGTTCGACGCCCAGGACATCCCCGGCCGGCTCCTCGCCGGCTGGAAGGCGTACCCGAAGGAACTCCGCCCGGAGGTGGTGAACGCCCTGGCGTCGCGGAAGGAGTGGGCGAAGGCGCTGCTGAAGGCGATGGCCGACAAGACGGTCGACCGCGCGGAGTTGACCGACAACACGATCACCCGCATCCAGGCGTTCAACGACAAGGAGTTGAACGCCCTGATCGAGAAGGCGTGGGGCCGCACCCGGCCGACCCCGGCCGAGCTGGCCGCCCTCATCGACAAGACCCGGGCGTCGCTGCACGAGGCCCCGGCGTCGTTCGCCCGCGGCCGGAAGGTGTTCGAGAACAGCTGCGGGAAGTGCCACAAGTTCGACGGGAAGGGGAGCGAGGTCGGGCCGGCGCTGGAGGGGGCCGGCCGGGACATCGAGTACATCCTCGCCAACGTCCTCGACCCGAACCGGGTCATCGGCGCCCCGTACTTCGTCCGGACGGTGCGGACGAACGACGACATCGTGTTCCAGGGGCTGCTGGCGGAGGAGGACGAGACGTCGATCACGCTGAAGCTGGAGGGGGCGGCGTTCAAGACGGTCAAGAAGGCGGACGTGGCCGAGGTCCGGGTTGCGGAGAAGTCGCTGATGCCGGAGGGGCTGGGGTACAACATGACCCCGCAGGACTTCCGCGACCTGGTCCGGTACGTCATGGCCCACCCGTTCGTCACCGACGTGGCCGTGAACGGCGCCAAGCTGTCGGTCGGGGCGCCGGGCCGGCTCGCGCTGCCGGACACGAAGGGGGCGCCGGCGGTGGTCGAGGCGGAGGTGACCGCGGCCGCCGAGTTGAAGACGAAGCTCCTGGTCGGCTCGTCGGCGGACTACGAGGTGCGGCTGAACGGCCAGGCGGTCGGCGTCGGGAAGGGGGCGGGGAAGCAGCTGCGGCCCGACCAGGACGCGTTCGACGTGACCCTGCCGGCCGGGAAGCACACGCTCACGGTGGTGGTGAAGAACGGGGCCGGCGGCAACGCGGTGTTCGCCCGGTTCCTCGACCCGGACCGGAAGCTGAGTTACCCCGATGCGGGCGAGGGGAAGTGAGCGAAGAACGGCCGGGGTCGCAACGCCCGCCGGGTTACGTCCGCGCCGCCAGGGGTGGCGCGCCGGCCCGTGTGACGCCGCCAGGGGTTCCGGCCCCGCCCCCCGGGCGGGACCTCCACCCCTGGCTACCGTCGGCCGCCCCTGCCGGGGCTACAACCCTGCAGCCGCGGAGCGGCGACCGAGGGTAGCCAGGGGTGGAGCGAACGGCCCGCCAGGGCCGGAGCGCAACCCCTGGCGGCGTAGACGGAGGGCCGGGGTGCTCCCCCGGCAGCCGACCGAGACGGCCGGGATGCAACCCCGGCCGCCCGTC
>PNKH01000072.1 GCA_013822345.1 Isosphaera sp. | reverse complement strand
ACCGGGTTCCGGAGGGTGCCGACGCCGGCGACCATGATCGCCACCCCGTCCCCGGGCTTCAAGGTGAACTCGTCCGGCGGGACGATGCCGGTCCCGGTGAGGAGCACCGCCCCGTCCGGGAACGCGTTCTCGCGGAACAGCCACCCGGCCAGCTCCTCCGGTGTGCGGGCCATCTGGGCGAGGGTGGTGCTCCCCTCGAACGCGGTCGCCCCGCCGCGGGTGATGGTCAGCCGGATCTCGACCCCGGCGAGCGGCGGCATGGCGGCGGCCGGGGTGACCAGCGGGCCGACGCTGCACGACCCGCTGTAGATCTTCGCCTGCGGCAGGTACAGCGGGTTCTCGCCCTCGATGTCCCGGGCGCTCATGTCGTTCCCGACGGTAAACCCGACGATCGTGCCGGCGGGCGAGATGACGAGGGCGAGTTCGGGCTCGGGGACGCTCCAGTTCGAGTCGGCCCGGACGCGGACCGGGTCGCCGGGGTGGACGACGCGCTGCGGGGTGGCCTTGAGGAAGAGTTCGGGCCGCGGGGCGGTGTACACCTTGTCGTAGAACTGGGCGGCCCCGCGGCTCTCCTCCTCGCGGGCGACCTTGCTCCGCTTGTAGGTGACGCCGGCGGCCCAGACCTCTTGACGGTCGATCGGGGCGAGGAAGGTTTGGCTGCCGAGCGGTTCGGGCGGGACGCGGCGGTCGACGAGGGTGCGGGCGGTGGCGATCGGGTCGGGGGAGTGGAGGACGTCGGCGAGGGAGGCGGCGGTGAGGGTGAGGACCTGGCCGTTCTCGACGGCGACGACGGCCGGGCCGCCGGCCCGCCGGACCTTACCGAGTTGCATGGGAACCCACCTGGAGTAGGGTGGGCCGAGCCGGCGCTTCGCCGGCGAGTCCCACCGGGGGAGTGGTGGGACTCGCCGGCGAAGCGCCGGCTCGGCCCACCCTACGAGACCCCGAGACGTTGTATCACCCGGCGGGGAGGCAGGCGCGGAGGAGCCGGGCCAGGTCGGCCGGGTCGGCGGCGGACGCGGCCTCGACGCGGTCGGCGAGTTCGGGCGTGTACGGCACCGCGGCCCCGGGCGGCGGTGGGTCGGGGACGAGGCGGCGGACGACCGCGGCGACGAGGTCGGGGACGCCGGCCCCGGTGAGCGCGGACACGCCCAACCCCGGCGGCGGCCCGACCAGGAGGTCGGCCTTGTTCCACACCTTGACCCACCCCCGCGCGCCGACGGCCTGCGCGACCGGCGGCCGGGTGTCGTCGCCGACCCACAGCACCAGGTCGGCCGCGGCCAGCGCCCGCCGCGCCCGCTCGATGCCCTCCGCCTCCAACCCGTCGGCGTCACGCAGGCCGGCGGTGTCGGTCAGCTCGACCGGCCAGCCGTCGAACGCGAGCTGGACGCGGACGGCGTCGCGGGTGGTGCCGGCGACCGGCGACACGACCGCCCGCTGATATCCGGCCAGGGCGTTGACGAGCGAACTCTTGCCGACGTTCGGCGGCCCGGCGACCACGACCTTCCACGGGTCGACGAGGTGCCGCCCGACCGGGGCGAACCGGGCGAGGTCGCGGACCAGGGCGAACGCGTCGTTGAAGGCCCCGCAGTGCCGGGGCCCGGGGCCGAGGAGGTCGAGGGCGCGGCGGACGGCGGTGGCGAAGGCGCCGTGGAGTTGGTCGAGGAGGATCGACGCGGTCCGGAGCGTCGGGGCGAACTGTAACAGATCGCCCGGGGTTTGCCCCGGGGCGGGTGCGGGTTCGGTCGCGCCGAGGGCCAGGAACTGCTCGACCACCCACCGGACGACCCGCCGGCCGCCGTGGCAGTGGACCTCGACCGCGTCCGGTCTGGTGACCGCGAGGATCACCTCGTCGCCGGCCCCGTCGCCCAGCCGGCCGAACCGGAAGCGGTGGAGGTCGGGGGCGTCGGGTAGGGGTTGGCCGGCGGGGCGGAAGAGTCGGCGGGCGAACTCCCACGCCCGCGGCCCGGACACCGCGACGGTGGCGATCGCCCCGGTGCCCGGCGGGGTGAGCACCGCGACCCGGGTCACGGCAGGGCCTCGGCCGCGAGCCGGACGCCTTCGAGGGTCAGGTTGTCGTCGATCACCGCCGGGCCGACATCGGCGGTGAACCGGAAGCCGGCAAAGTACCCGCTGTCCCCGCCGGTCACGTACACGCACGGCGGCGGCTCGAACCGGGCCCCCCACTCCCAGACAAGGAAGTCGGCCGCCCCGACCACGGCCGCCCCGATCCCGACCTCGATCGCGTCCCGCGTGTTCCGGCCCCAGGTGCCGACCGGCGGGACCGGGTCGATCGCGAGCCGCGGCAGCTTCGCGGTGTGCTCGTGCAGTGACCGAGCCATCAGGGCCGGCCCCGGCAGGATGGCCCCGCCGGCGAACGTGTCCCCGGCGTCGATCAGGTCGACGGTCATCGCCGTCCCGACGTTGATGACGATCACCGGCCGGCCGGGCGGGGCGGCCCGGCGGGCGGCCAGGGCCGTGAGCAGGCGGTCGATCCCCACCTTCGTCGGGTTCTCGACCCCGACCTTCAGCCCGTCGAACGTCCAGTGGTCGATGGTCACCACGGCCGCGGACCGGAGCCCGAGCCACGAGACGATCCGTCGCTGCCGCCGCGGGTTGACCCCGGCGACCGCCCACCGCCCCGCGGCGGTCAACTGCCACCGCGCGAACTGATCCGCCCAGACCGACGGCTTGCCGAGCGGCAGGGAGACCCGCTCCGTCACCCGCCGGCCGACGACCCGGCCCCACTTCATCCGGGTGTTGCCGACGTCCACCACCACGTCAGGCGTCATCGCCGGACTCCCCCGCCGGGGTGATGTCGGCCACCGCCGCCGTCCGGAAGTCGCCGGTCCGCACCGCCGCCTCGGTCGGGAACTCCGGCGCCTTCTTCGCTGCCTCCACCGCCTCCGCCCGCTTGATCTCCGCCAGCAGCGCCGCCACCCGCCCGACCACGGTCTGCAACCCCTGCCCGGTCACCGCCGACATCAGCAGCACCTCGCGCCCCAGGTCGGCGGCGAGCCGCTCGCGCACCGCCTCCGCCCCGGTCAACTCCGCCTTGCTGACGCACACCACCTCCGGCTTCGTGTCCAGCGGCACCGCGTACTCACGCAGCTCCTTGCGGATCGCGTGGTAGTTCCGCACCGGGTCGCCGCCGTCCGACGGGAACGGCTCGACGAGGTGGATCAGCACCCGCGTCCGCTCGACGTGCCGCAGGAACTCGTGGCCCAGCCCGACGCCCTGCGCCGCCCCCTCGATCAGCCCGGGTAAATCGGCCAGCACGAACCCGGCGTCGCCGGCGGTCACGATCCCGAGGTTCGGGTGCTTCGTCGTGAACGGGTACGCGGCGATCTCCGGCGTCGCCCGGCTGAGCCGGGACAGGAGCGTCGACTTGCCGGCGTTCGGGAACCCGACCAGCCCGGCGTCGGCGATCACCTTGAGTTCGAGCGACACCCACCGCTCCTCGCCGTCCTCGCCCGGCTCGAACTGCCGCGGGGTGCGGTTCGTCGCGCTCTTGAAGTGGACGTTCCCCCGCCCGCCCTTCCCGCCGCGGGCGACCACCACCTCGTCGCCCGGCGCGACCAGGTCCTTCAGCACGTTGCCGCGGTCGCGGTCGCGGATCACGGTCCCCGGCGGGACCAGCAGCACCACGTTCTCGGCGCTCGCCCCGTGGCACTTCGCCCCGGACCCGGGCTCGCCGCTCCGGGCCTTCCAGTGCTTCTTCATGGTGAGGCCGGCGAGGTTGTCGGCGTTCGGGTCGGCGCGGACGATCACCGACCCGCCGTCGCCCCCGTCCCCGCCGTCCGGCCCGCCCTTCGGGACGTACTTCTCCCGCCGGAACGACGCGCTGCCGCGGCCCCCGTCCCCGCCCTTCACGAACAACTCGACGCGATCGACGAACATTCCGTCACATAGCGGCGGGCTCGCCCGCCGTCCGCTGCGGAGGTCGAAGACGGCGGGCGAGCCCGCCGCTATATGATACGCGGTTCTACATCCGCTCGACGGTCCGGATGCCGAGCAGGTCGAGGGCCTGCCGGATCACCCGGCCGACGAGGTCGACCAGCAGCAACCGGCTGTCCCGCAGCTCGGGCGCCTCGGCCTTCAGCACGTGGCACGCGTCGTAGAACCGGCTGTTGGCCTTCGCCAGGTCCCACAGGTAGACGGTCAGCAGGTGCGGGGCGTAGTCGGCGGCCGCCGCCTCGACCGCCTCCGGGAAGCGGAGCAGTTGCAAGGCGAGGGCGCGCTCCGTCGGGTGGCCGATCACGACGGCCGGCGGGTCGGTGCGGAAGCGGGTCTCGTCCACCTCGCCCTCTCGGAAGATGCCGCGGCAGCGGGCGTAGGCGTACTGCATGTACGCCGCGGTGTTCCCCTCGGTGGCCGTCATCTTGTCCAGGTCGAACACGTAGTCGGTGGTGCGGTGCTGGCTCAGGTCGGCGTACTTCACCGCCCCGACCCCGACCGCCTCGGCGATGTCCCGCTTCTCGGCGTCGCCCAGGTCCGGCACCGCCCGCCCGCTGGCCCGCCGCGCGGCCGCGTTCGCCTCGTACTTCTCCAGCGACAACGTTGCCGCGTCGTCCAGCAGCGACATCAGTTCGATGGCCCCGCCCTTGCGGGCGGCGAACGGCTTCCTCGTCTCCGGGTCGAGCATCGACCCGAACGGGAGGTGCTGGAACTCGACGCCGTCGTACCCCCAGCGGCGGGCCTGGGCGAACAGCGTCTTGAAGTGCAGCGCCTGCGGGGCGCCGACGACGTACAGCATCGCGTCCGGCCTCCACGTCTCGGCCCGGTACTTGATCGTCGCCAGGTCGGTCGTCGTGTACGTGAACGCCCCGTCGCGCTTCCGGACGATCGCCGGCGGCTCCTCCTTCTTCGCCTCCTCGTCCGTCCGCGGCACCACCCCCTTCGCGTTCGGGATGACGATCGCCCCCTTGCTCTCGAACGCGATCCCCTTCGCCAGCATGTCCTCCACTACCCCCGCCAGCATCGGGTTGTAGAAGCTCTCCCCGAGCGCGTGGTCGATCTTCACGTCGAGCCGGTCGTAGATCGGGCGGAGCATCGCCAGGCACGCCGGCATGAACTTCTGCCATAGGGCGACGTTCTCCGGGTCGCCGGCGTGGAGCTTCGACGTCTCCTCGCGGCACGCCGCCATGACCGGGTTGTCGGCCGCCGCGTCCTCCTCGTCCCCGTCCGCGAGCTTGGCCAGGTTCCGGACGTGGACGTACAGGCGGGCCAGCTCGCGGACCGGGTCGGCGGCGAACGCCGCGTCGTCCCGGTGGTGCTTGTACCCGTACAGCAGGATGCCGAACTGCGTCCCCCAGTCGCCGAGGTGGTTGTCGCCGACCACCGCGTGCCCGAGGAACCGCAGGGTGCGGACCAGGGCGTCCCCGATGATCGTGCTCCGGAGGTGGCCGACGTGTAGCGGCTTCGCCACGTTCGGCCCGCTCAGGTCGATCACGAACGTCCGCGGCTTCGCGGCCGGCTCGACCCCCAGCTTCGGGTCAGTGGCGACGCCGCGGAGCTGTTCCGCGAGCCAACTGTCCTTCAGCCGGAGGTTGATGAACCCGGGGCCGGCGACGGTCGGCGGCTCGACCACGTCGTTCGGCGGCAGCTTGGCGAGGACAGCCTTGGCCACGTCCGGCGGCTTCTGCCCGAGCGGCTTCGCCAGGGCCATCGCGAAGTTCGCCTGGTAGTCGCCGTGCTCGGGGTTCGCGGCCGGCTTCACCGCGGCGAGGTAGTCCGGCACCTTCGCCTGGTCCGGGGCGAGTTCCTCCAGCACCGGGGCGAACAGCGCGCGGACGCGGGTCAGCAGGTTCATCGGGGGTTCCCAACCCGGCGAGCCGGGAGCGTGAGCGACCGGAGGAGCGCTCCTCCGGTCGCTCACGCTCCCGGCTCGCCCGTCCGGAAACGACGCGTCGGCCGCGGCCGGCGCCCCGAACGGAGGCGCGGCCCGGCCGACGGGTTCATTGTAGCGGTCACCGGGCGGGGGTCAGTCGAGCTCCCGCTCCCAGTCCACCCGCGGGGCGTCCGCCCACAACTCCTCGAGCTTGTAGTAGTCGCGGGTGTCCGGGTCGAACACGTGGGCCACGACGTCGCCGTAGTCCTGGACCACCCACTTGCTCGCCTCGTACCCCTCGATCCCGAGGCGGGTGTCGCCCTCGGCCCGGAGGGCGGCGTCCGTCTCCTCGGCGATCGCGTGGATCTGCCGCCGGCTGGACCCGGTAGCGAGGACGAAGTAGTCGAACAGGGGGGTGCAGGGCCGCATGTCTAACACCAGGATGTCGCGGCCCTGGTTGTCGGCGGCGGCCTTGGCCGCCACGCACGCCCGGTGGAGGGCGTCCGGCAGCGGCGGGGCGAAGGGGGCGGGCACCGTGCTCACCGTGCTCGACGTTGCGGTGTTCAAGTGACCTCCTTCAGGGCATGGGGGTTGCCTCCGGAGGTCGGCGGTGCCGCGCACGAACGGTGTGGTGGGTGGCCGTCGTCGTGGTGCTGCCTCCGGGGGCGGTCTCGCGACCGAGCCATGCCGGCTGATGCGGCGCGGGCGGTCCGCGGCCGTCTGTACACATCATCAGCCCGGCGGCGCCGACAGTCAAGGAACACGGCCGGTTTCCTCCGGTTACCCGACCCCCGCCCCCGGCGGGCGGCGCTACCACCCCTCCCACCCGGCCGACCGGACGGGTCGGGACCGGGGTCGGCCGGAAATCCGCCGGGCTGGGGTAGGCGGACGGACAGCCCGGCCCACCCGGAGGTTCGTTCCCGACCGGACGCGAATCCGTACCTTAATCGCCACCGACCCCCGCCCTTGCGCCACCCCCGGACCCGCCGCCGATGAAGCCCCGCGTCCTCGTCGCCCCCGGCCCCCTGCGCGACATCGAGCACACCTTCGGCCCGACCCTGACCGCCGCCGGGTACGCGTTCGAGTACCCGGCCCGGGACGGGTTCTCGGTCGAGGGGATCCTGTCCGAGGCCGACCTCCTCGCCCAGTTGCCGGGGTGCGTCGGGGCGCTGGCCGGGAGCGAGCCGTACACCCGGAAGGTGATCGAGGCCGCCGCGGCGAAGGGGCTGAAGGTGGTCGCCCGGGCCGGGGTCGGGTACGACGCGATCGACCTGGCCGCGGCCACCGACCACGGGGTGGCGGTCTGCTTCGCCCCGGGGACGAACCAGGAGGCGGTGGCCGAGCACGCGTTCATGCTGCTGCTCGCCCTGGTCCGCAACCTCCGCGGGCAGGACATCGCCATCCGCGGCGGGCAGTGGCCGCGGAAGGCGGTCGGGTTCGTCCGCGGGACGACCCTCGGGATCGTCGGGCTCGGGCGGATCGGCAAGGCGATGGCCCGCCGGGCGGCCGCGTTCGGGTTCGACGTGGTCGCCGCCGAGATCGCCCCGGACGTCGGGTTCTGCGAGGCGAACCGGGTCGAGCTGGTGCCGTTCGAGGAGCTGCTCCGCCGCTCCGACGTGGTCACCCTGCACGTCCCGAAGACGCCGGAGACGAAGTACATGATCCGGCGGGAGACGCTAGCCCTGATGAAGCCGACGGCGTTCGTGATCAACACGAGCCGGGGCGGGGTGGTGCACGAGGGCGACCTGTACGAGGCGCTGACGGCGGGCCGGATCGCGGGGGCCGGGCTGGACGTGTTCGAGAAGGAGCCGCCGGGGTCGAACCCGCTGTTCGGGCTGGAGAACGTGATCCTGACGGCCCACACGGCGGGGGTGGACCTGAAGTCGCGGGAGGACATGGCCCGGCTGCCGGCGCAGGCGATCGTGAAGCTGCTGGCCGGGGAGTGGCCGGGCGAGTGGGTGGTGAACCCGGCGGTGAGGGACCGGTTCTTCGGGAGGTGAGACCGACCCAGGCCGGTGGCCTGGGCTGAGGGAGCTCGCCCCTTCGGGGCTACTTCTGAGGGCCGAAGGCCCGCCCTCCCTCAGCCCAGGCCAACGGCCTGGGTTCTTCCGGGGCGCGACTGCGGTGGGCGGGATTCGAACCCGCGAGGGCCCCGAAGGTAACCCCACCCCGGCTCGCCGCCTCACGGCGGCAGTCAGGTGCCGTCACCACTGGGCTACCGCCGCACGTCCAACCGGATCGTATTCTAACCCCGCTGTTGACGGGGTGCGATCCCGCCCGGGAAGGCAGGCATGTCCGACGACGTGATCGCGACCGACCGGGTGGTGGTCCGGTACCGCGGGAAGGCGGCCCTCGACGGCCTCGACCTCCGCGTCCCGCGCGGGGCCGTGTTCGCCTTCCTCGGCGACAACGGGGCCGGCAAGACCACCACCATGAAGATCCTCACCGGCCTCGCCCCGGCCGACTCCGGCCGCGCCCACATCCTCGGCCTCGACTGCTGGGCCAAGGCGACCGAACTCCGCCACCGCGTCGGGTACATGCCGGAGCGCCCCCGGTTCTACGACTGGATGACCGTCGCCGACATCGGCTGGTTCACCGCCGCGTTCCACCGCCCCGGGTTCCTGCCCCGATACCGCGAGTGGGCCGACCGCCTCGGCCTCGACCACGCGAAGAAGCTCCGCGACCTGTCCAAGGGCGGGTACGCCCGGGTCGGCCTGGCCCTCGCCCTCGCCCCCGACCCCGAGGTGCTGCTCCTCGACGAGCCGACCTCCGGCCTCGACCTCCTCACCCGCCGCGAGTTCCTCGCCGGCCTGACCGAGCTCGCCGCCGCCGGGCGGACCGTCCTGATCTCCAGCCACTCGATCGCGGAGCTGGAAAAGGCCTGCACCCACGTCGGGCTGTTGCGGGACGGGAAGATGATCCTGGCGGCCCCGCTGGAGGAGGTGCGGAAGAGCATCCGCCGGCTCAGCCTGCGGTTCGCCGACCGGCCGCCGGACCCGGCCGGGCTCGGGGCGGTCTTGGAGCGGAACGGGACCGGGCGGTTCTGGCAGGTGCTGGTCCGGGACCCGGACCCGTCGGCCGTCGCCGCCCTGCAGCACGCCCCCGGGGTGACCGACTTCGAGGACGCCCCGGTCCCGCTGGAGGAGGTGTACGCCGCCCTGATGGCCCGCGACCGGGACGCGAACGGCCAGGCCGCCGCCGACCGCATCCCGCTCGTCCGGCGGGTCGAGCAGTGACGGGAGCGCGGCCGTCCCGGCCGCGGCTTCTGCCTGGACCGCGGCCGGGACGGCCGCTCCACCGACCCCGCGCCGGCGCGCACGCGGGTCATCCGACCGGGCCCCCGCGCCGCACAGGTGGGGCGGCCGGGACGGCCGCGGTCCCGGCCCGACGCGTGCCCTACCGGGAACCCGACCATGTTCCGCGCCGTCGTGTGGAAGGAAGTCCGGGAGCAGGGGCTGATCGGGCTGACGCTCGTGGTCCTCGGGTCGGGGGTGCTGGCGGCGGCCGCCGCCCTGGCCGACCCGCCGACCCCGGGGGCCGCCCCCGCCGACGTCGTCCGCCACCTCGGGCTCGGGCTGCTCGCCACCCTGATGCTCGCCGTCACCGCCGGGGTGGTGTGCGGCGGGGCGGTGTTCGCGGCCGAGCGGGAGGCCGGCACGATGGGCTTCCTCGACGCCCTCCCGGTGTCCCGCGGCCGGTTGTGGGCGGCGAAGCTGGTCGCCGGGTTCGGACTGGCCGCGGTCCAGATCGGGCTCCTGGTGGCGGTCGGGGCCGCCCTCGGCCTGGTCCCGACGGTCGGGTGGGCCCGGGCGGTCGGGGTGTTCGCCCTGATCGCGTTCGCCTGGGGGGCGTTCGGGTCCACCGTCGCCCGCACCACCCTCGGGTCGGTCGGTGTGGCGATCCCGGCCGCGGTCCTGACCGCCGTCTGGGTCCTGGTCGGGGTGATGCTCCTGTCCCGGTCCCCGGCGGCCGGCCTCCGCCCGACCGAGGCCCTGGCCTTCCTCGGGCTGATGTTCGCCATCCCGGTGGCCCTGTCCGGGCGGGTGTTCACCGCCCCGGACCGGCTCCGGGCGGCCGCCGCCGGCGGGGACGGGCCGGGCGGCGCCGGCGGGCGGCTCGGGCTCCGGGCCCTGGCGTGGCTGGCCGTCCGGCAGCTCCGCGGGCCGGGGCTGGTGATCTCCGGGTTCGCCCTGGCGGCCGGGCTCGGGATGCTCGCCCCCGGGGCCCAGCCGGTGGTGTCGTGGTACGGGACCGCCCTGGCCGCCGGGGTGCTGGCCGGGGTGACCGCCCTGGCCGACGAGCAGACCCGCGGGGTCGCCCGGTTCTGGGGCGAGCAGCGGCTCCCGGTCGGCCGGGCGTGGGCCGTCAAGGTCGCCGCCCACGCCCTGTTCGCGCTCTGGCTCCTGGTGCTGGTCGCCCTCCCGCTGGTGGTCCGGGCGCAGGTGAACGGGAGGGGGTGGGCGCCGGCCGCCGTCCTCGGGTCCCCGCTGTTCGGGGAACTCGGCGGGCAGGGGTGGAAGTACGTGCTGGTCCCGGCCGCCTACGGGTTCGCGGCCGGGCACCTCGCCGGGCTGGTGTTCCGGAAACTGGTGGTGGCGTGCGGGGTGGGCGGGATCGTCGGCGGGGTCGGGGCGGTGGCGTGGTGGCCGTCGCTGTTGGCCGGCGGGGTGGCCCACTGGCAGGTGTGGATCCCGCCGGCCCTGGCCCTGCTGACCGCCCGGCTGCTGGCCCCGGCGTGGGCGGCCGACCGGGTGGCCGCCCGCCGCCCGCTCGGGATCCTGGCCGGGGGGTGCGCGGCCGCCGGCCTGGCCCTGGCGGCCGGGGTCGGGTGGCGGGTACTGGAGGTGCCGGACCGGCCGGGCGGGGAGGACGACCTCGCGTACGTCGGGACCCTCCCGCCGGTCGACGTGAACCGCGGCGGGTCGGCGTTCCGGACGGCGGTCGAGCGGTTCACCCGGGCCGCCCCGCCGGACCCGGACCGGCCGCGGATGGAGCTGGTGTCGGGCCGCCGGCTGCGGGTCGAGGAGCGGGTCGCGGACACCCTCCGCCGGGGGTGGCCGGCGGCCGACCCGGACGAGGCGGTCCGCCGGCGGTGGCCGTTCCCGGACCCGGACATCGGGCCGTGGCTGGACCGGGCGTTCGAGCAGGCCCGGGAGCCGGGGGAGGAGCCGTGGGCGGCGGTCGCGGCGGACGCCGCCCGGTTCCCGGTCGGGATCTACGAGTACCCGCAGTTGGCCCCGGCCGGGGGCGGGGCCGACCCGACCCTGCCGCACGCGGTGCGGATGTCCGTCGCCCTGCTGGCCCGCGGGCTGCAGAGGCAGGCGGGCGGGGACCACGCCGAGTTCCCGCGGGCCGCCCGGGTGGTCCTGACCCTGGCCCGGACGCTGCGGAACGGGACGGTGGTGAGCACCTTCCGGGCCGGGGTCGAGGTCGAGCACGCCGCCCTGGCCGCGGTCGACCCGTGGCTGGCCCGGCTCCCGCCGGGGGACGGGCTCGGCCTGGTCCGGGACCTGGCCGCGGCGGTCGAGGACGGCGACCCGGACGGGCCGTTCGACCCGGCCCCGCACCTGCTGGCCGAGCGGTACGTGATCCGGGAGGGGCAGAAGGCCCCGTCCCAGTCCCTCCCGGCCATGCTCTCCCCCGGGAACCCGGAGGCGGCCGGGCCGGAGGTCGACCTCGTCGCCCTGGCGTGGGCCGTCCCGTGGGAGCGGGAGCGGACCCGCCGGCTGGTCGGCCTCGGGTTCGAGACCGGGCCGCCGGCCGACCCGCGGCTGGTGGCCGGGCGGCCCGGGGCGAAGCTGCTGGTCCGCCCGCGCCTCCCGGACGAGCTGGCCGAGCGGGACCGGGCCCTGCGGCTGGCCCGCCGGGCGGCCGTGCTGAAGCTCGCCCTCCGGGCGTACCGGGCCGACCGCGGCCGGTACCCGGACCCGGCCGGGGAGGGGCTGGCGGCCCTGGCCGCCGGCGGGTACCTCCGGCGGGTCCCGGCCGACCCGTACCTGGAGGGGCGGCTGCCGGCGGGCGACCCGGGCCGGGCGCTGCGGTACCGGGTCGCCCCGCCGGGCGGGGAGCGGCTCCGCCCGCCGGGGTTCGGCCGCCCGCTCCCGCCCGGGGAGGGCCCGCCGGAGGTGCCGGCCGGGCACCCGATCCTGTGGAGCGTCGGCCCGGACGGGACCGACCAGGGCGGCACCTGGCAGTCGGCCGCGCCCGGGGGGCCGCGTTTCGACGACCTGGTCTACACCGTCCCGCCCGGCCCGTGACCCCGGAGGAGGTTCCCGCGATGCGCCCCGCGACCCTGTCCCTGATGCTCCTGTCCGCGGCCCTCGCCGGCTGCCGGCCGTCCTCCGACCGGCCCGGCCCGGGCGGCCCTGGCGGCCCGGCCGGCGGCACCCGCGACGAGCAGCGGCTGTCGGCCCGCAACCTGAAGCAGATCGGGCTGGCGTTCCACAACTACCACGACTCCAACGGGCGGCTCCCCGGCGACCTCGCCGACCCGGACGGGAAGCCGCTGCTGAGCTGGCGGGTGGCGCTCCTGCCGTACCTCGAGGAGGGGAGGCTGTACAAGGAGTTCCGGCTGAACGAGGCGTGGGACTCGCCGCACAACCGGGCGCTGGTCGGGCGGGTGCCGGCGGTGTACGCCCCGGTCCGGGGGAATGCGGCGGCCGGGGAGACGTACTACCAGGTGTTCGCCGGCCCGAAGGCGCTGTTCGGCAGGGGGGCCAAGTTCCGGCTCCACGAGATCACCGACGGCACGTCGAACACCGGGATGGTGTTCGAGGCCGGCGGGGCGGTGCCGTGGACGAAGCCGGCGGACCTGCCGTTCGACGAGAAGAAGCCGCTGCCGAAGCTCGGCGGGCAGTTCGGCGGGGTGTGCGTCCTGGTGATGTGCGACGGGGCCGTCCTGCGGCTCAGGGCCGGGGCCGACGAGAAGGAGCTGAAGAGGCTGATCATGCCGGCCGACGGCGGGGTGGTCGACATGGACAAGCTGATGGAGTGACCGGCTCGGGATGGGCGAACCCGGAGCGTGAGCGACGGGGTGACGTCACCCCGTCGCTCACGCTCCGGGTTCGTCCGGACAAGGACCCCGCCCATGCGCCGCCTTCTCCCGCTCGTCGCCCTGCTCCTGCCCGCCGCCCCGGCCCGCGCCACCGAGCCGTGGGAGAAGGCGGTCGCCGAGGCCGCGAAGAAGCCGCCGATGACCGCCGCCGAGGCCGAGGCGTTCATCCGCCAGCTGCACGCGTTCGTCCGCGCCCACCACCTGAAGGCGGACCCGAAGTCGCCGCAGCGCGGCACGGTGTACGAGTACGTCGGCACGGCCCGCGACCTGGTGTGGAAGGCCGGCACGCGCGACCGGGAGGCGCACGCCGTCCCGCGGTAGTCTTCCCGTAGCACAACCGTCCTCGGTTGTGCCTCGGTGGGCACAACCGAGGACGGTTGTGCTACGACCCAGACCCGCGGCCCCTCGGTCACTTCTTCGGGGCCGGCAGGTCGACGACCACCTCCGCCCCCGGGGCGACGGTGCAGGCGAGCGGCGTCCGGTCGGGGTCGTATGCCCCGTCGAACCGGTTCCGCAGGTGGCGGGGGTCGTCCGGCTTGTACAGCACCGCCCGGACGGCGACCTTGTACGCGCCCGCCGGCACCCCCTTGCCGTCCGGGCCGTCGACCACGAACACGTCGGGGGCGTCGCCGGCCCGGGTCGGGAACGACTCCCCGCCGGCCGACACCAGCGACACGTCGACGAGTTCCCCGGGGGCCGGCCGGAACGGCTGGCCGCCGAGGGTGAGGCGGACGGTCGGCTTGACCAGGTCCGCGCCCCCGCCGCCGCACCCGGCGGCGAGGAGCAGGACGGACAGCGCGGCGGTAGCGCGGGCCACGGGCGGCCTCCGGCGGTCAGGAGCCCGGGTCGAACACCTCTCCGCCGCCGTAGGTGAGCAGCGGCGAGTAGGCGGAGAACGCGGTGTTGTGGCGGATGTTCCGGACCGACCCGTCGAGCAGGGCGAACAGGGTGACGTTCGGGAACGGCCCGCCCCACCCGCCCATGCAGCAGTCGTACTCCTGGCCCCCGGTCGTCCGGGTCATGGTCCGCGGCAGGGCCTGGTCCCGGTTCACCGACCCGCGGTCGACCGCCGTCCCCCCGCCCCCGCCCCGCCAGATCGGCTCGTCGAACCACCACTCCCCGTCCGCGTACCGGTTCACGTTCAGCCACTTCCCCCCGCCCCACACGGTGTTCGACGTCCCGTCGGTGACCCGGCGGATCGTCAGCCGGCCGCGCGGGTCGGTCGGCCCCGCCCCGTGGATGTAGCTCGACCCGTTCGGGTTCGCCTGGAGCCGCACGTTCATGGCGTAGTCGGCGTGGAAGAACAGGTTCGGGGTCCGGCCCCCGGTGTTCGCGTAGTTCGAGGCGGACGGGTTGGCGGGGAACGGCGGGCGGCTCCGGCCCGGGCACGAGAACGTCTTCACCGCCCGGGTCCACCCGGCCTCCGAGTCGGGCAGCCCGGCCAGCGACCCCTGCTCGATGTACGGCAGGAGTTGGTACGCCCAAGACCCCGGCTGGTCCGGGGTCTGGAGCCCGGGGACGGCCCACCCGAACCCGTTGTTCGGGAACAGCCCCAGGCTGTCGTGGTGGTTGTGGCACCCGAGCACGATCTGCTTCAGGTTGTTCGCGGACTGGGACCGGGCGGCCGCCTCGCGGACCTTCTGGACGGCCGGCAGGAGGAGCCCGATCAGGACGGCGATGATGGCGATCACCACCAGCAACTCGATCAGCGTGAACCCCAGGCGGGGGGGGCGAGGGGGGCGGTCCATGAGCGCCTCACGGCGGGATGAACGGGCGACGGGAGGGGGTCCGGCGACCCCGCACCGTCGGGTTTACCCGCCCGCCGGGCCCGTGTCTAGCGCCCGCCGGGGCACATGACCGGGCGAACCGCGACCGTCCGGGAGCGGGTGAAGCGGCCATCACCCGCTCCCGGACGGTCGCGGTTCGCCCGCCACCCGTCACTCGACCAGGATGAACTCCTTCGCGTTGAACAGGACGTGGGCGAGGTCGGCCCACGCCTTCGGGTGGTCGGCCGCCCCGTACTCCCCCGCCTGGCCGGCCACGAACCCGACCGCGGCCGCCGACTCGGCCGCGGTCGGCGGCCGGCCGAGCGCCGCCTCGTACATCCCCGCCACCCGCCGCTCCGCGGTCAACCCCGGGGCCGCCAGCGCCCGCTTCGCCCACAGCTCCGCCTGCTGCAGCACGAACGGGTTGTTCAGCATCACCAGCGCCTGCGCCGGGACGTTCGACACCGTCCGCCGGCCGATCGTGGTGAACGGCGTCGGGTAGTCGAACGCGGTGAACATCGGGTTCAGGAAGTTCCGCCGGACGGCGAGGTAGACGCTCCGCCGCCCGCCCCCGTCGAGCGGCCCGCTCGCCGCCGGCCGCCCGCGGCCGATCGAGTGCTCGGTCAGGTGCGGCATCACCCCCGGCCCGCCGGCCGCCCGGTCGAGCCGCCCGGACACCGCCAGGATCGCGTCCCGGACCGCCTCCGCCTCCAGCCGGCGGACGTTCTGCCGGTGCAGCCGCTCGTTCAGCGGGTCGGCGGTGACCGCCTTCGCGGCCTGTTCCGGGGTCGCCCGACTCGCCTGGCGGTACGCGGCCGACAGGAGCATCAGCCGGTGCATCCGCTTCAGCGACCACTTCTGGTCGACCAACTCGGCCGCCAGCCAGTCGAGCAGTTCGGGGTGGGTCGGGGTGCGGCCCTGCTTGCCGAAGTCGTCGGGCGACCGGACCAGCCCCTCGCCGAAGTGGTGCTTCCACAGCCGGTTCACCAGCACCCGGGCGACCAGCGGGTTCGCCGGGTCGGTGACCGCCTTCGCCAGGTCGAGCCGGCCGCTCCCGGGGCCGGCGAACGGCGGCTTGCCGAACGCCTCCAGGAATGCGCGCGGGGCTTCGACGCCGAGATTCTTGTGGCTGCCGCGGACGAACACCCGCTCGCTGATGCCGGTCCCGTCGCGGGTCGTCGGGGCGAGCCGCGGGGCGGGGACCTTCGCCTCCAGCTCGCGGACCCCCTTCGCCTCCGCGTCGGGGAGCGGGACGCGCACCCCCGGCTCGGCCGGCGGGGGGGCGTCGGCGAACCACGCCTCGGTCGCGGCGACGTACCCCGGCCCCTCGTCGAGGAGTTCGAGGTACGCCGGCTGGCCCTTCCACATCCGCAGGTCGAAGGTCACCCACCGCAGCTCGTCGCCGTGGTTCACCGGGTGGGCGAGGCCGCCGTAGATCGGGTTGCGGATGAGCTGCAGCCCGTTCAGGATGACGCGGGCCTGGCCGTCCCGCCCGGCGACCCGCACCGCCAGGTACGGCTTGTCGATGGTGAACGTCGGCGACCGCAGCGCCCCGGCGAGCTTCCGGACCTCCCGGCCGGTGTGCGGGAACCCGTCCCCGGCTTCGGGGCGAAGGCCGAGGCCGGCCGCGTCCCAGCGGGCCCGCCACCCGCCGCCGAACCGCTCGAACGCGGTCGCCTTGTCGCGCCACAGTTGACCCGGCGAGCGGGGGGCGTCAGCCCCCTGATCTTTCTTGGCATCAGGGGGCTGACGCCCCCCGCTCGCCGGCTCGCGGAGGCGCTTCAGCTCGTCGAGGAGCCTGGCGGTCGGGGCCGGGTCGGCGGCGTCGGCCCGGTGGTACCGGGTGCTCGCCAGGACCCCGAACAGGGCGTAGTAGTCCTTGGTCGCGATCGGGTCGAACTTGTGGTCGTGGCAGCGGGCGCAGGAGACCGTCAGCCCGAGGACGGCCTTGCCGAACACGTCGATCTGGTTGTCGACCCGGTCGGCGTGCTCGGCCCGGGAGTCGACCGGCGAGTGCTTCGCCTCCCCGAGCCACCAGAACCCGGTCGCCACGAGCGACTCGTTCGTCCCGTCCTTGCCGATGCGCGGGTCGGGGAGGAGGTCGCCGGCGATGTGCTCGGTGAGGAACCGGTCGAACGGCAGGTCGGCGTTGAACGCCCGGATCACGTAGTCGCGGTACCGCCACGCGTCGGGGATGTCGAAGTCGAACTCGTGCCCCTGGGTCTCGGCGTACCGGGCGAGGTCGAGCCAGTGCCGGCCCCACCGCTCCCCGTAGGCCGGCGAGGCGAGGAGCCGGTCGACCACCTTCTCGTAGGCGTCCGGGGCGTCGTCCTTCAGGAACGCGGCGACCTCGTCGGGGGTCGGCGGCAGCCCGGTGAGGTCGAAGGTGACGCGGCGGAGCAGGACGCGCTTGTCCGCCGGCGGCGCGAACGTCAGCCCGGCCTTGTCGAGATGTGCCAGGAGGAAGGCGTCGACCGGGTGGCCGGGCTTCGGCACCGGCGGGCGCTTGACCGGCTGGAACGACCAGTGGGCCGCGGCCCGGGCGCGGAGGTCGAACGCCTCGCCGCCCTTCGGCCCGGGGTCGGCGTCGGCCGGCCACGGGGCGCCGCCCTCCACCCACGCGGTGAGGGTGGCGATGTCGGCGTCGGACAGCTTCCCCTTCTGCGGCATCTTGATGTCGCCGTCGTACCGCACGGCGCGGATCAGCAGACTCTTGTCCGGGTCGCCGGGGGCGACCGCCGGGCCGGTGTCGCCGCCCTTGGCGAACCCGGCTTTCGAGTCGAGCCGCAGCCCGCCCTTCTCCTTCTTCGCGCCGTGGCAGGAGGTGCAGTTGGCGGCCAGGATCGGGCGGACGCGCTTCTCGAAGAAGTCGGCGTCGACCGGCTCGGCGGCGGGGGCGGGGGCCGCCAACAGGGCGAGCGCGGCGAGCGTTGAGGTGCGCATGGGTGGGGGTCGGCGGGGGCGGGGTGACGGAGCCATTTTCGGCCGGCCGGCCCCGCGGTTCAAGCGGTACGATGGGAAGTGTTCCGGAGGGCGACCCATGTGGACGACCGTGGCGGTGCTGGCGGCCGGGGTGGCGGTCGGTCGGGGACCGGAGGTCGCGCCGCTGCCGCGAGTCGCGCCGCCCGTCCTCGACCCGAAGGCCGGCCGCGGCGGGGGCGACACGCTCCGCCGGCTCGTCGACCGGCTGGCGGACTCGGGCCAGCCGACCGAGCGGCAGGTGGACGCCCTGTTCCTGGCGTCCCTGGGGCGATCCGCCACCCGGGGCGAGCAGGAGCGGGCGCGGAAGACGTACGGGGAGACGCTGACGGCGGGGCAGCTGCGGGAGTTGCTCGCCGAGGTCGCGGCCGCCCCGGGGTTCCGAGCGCACGCCGAGTCCCTTCAGGACCGCCTCCGGTCTTCCCGACCGGCGCCCGACCCGACGGCCGACTGGTGGCGGCCTACGTACCCGCCCGGGCTGTTGCCGCTAGTGCCGTGGGTCCCGCCGGGAGTTCCCACCGAACCGTACCTGATGCAAAAGTTCAAGCCGGCCGGCGCCCCGGGGTTCCGCGACCCGCCGAAACCGTGACCGCCGGCGGGCGTCTTGCTGGCGCGGACGCATCTGCGATGCGTCGCTAACCGGGTCTCGTCGTTATGCCCGCCGACCGCGAGCCGCCGACCGCCACCGACTACGTCGTGACCGCACTCAGCCCGGTGCTGGTCATGCTCATGGTCGGCAGCCTCG
Organism: Isosphaera sp.; assembly: GCA_013822345.1. Taxonomy (GTDB): domain Bacteria; phylum Planctomycetota; class Planctomycetia; order Gemmatales; family Gemmataceae; genus Gemmata. The sequence goes on along the minus strand of PNKH01000072.1, from coordinate 23,481 downwards.
TCTTCTTCCTCGTCGAGGTCCTGTACGACGGGAAGTACTCCGGCCGGCTCCTGTACACCCTGTTCTTCTTCGTCGCCGGGGCGGTCCTGATCGCCCGCGTTGCCATCGACGTCGACCCCGGCCGGGCGTCGGTCTACGGGCTGCTCCTCGGCGCCGCCACCTACGCCGCGCTGCTCACCTACGTCGAGTACCCCGGCGGGTGGCTGAGGTCGTTCGGGTGGCTCGTTAACCTCGGCCTCCTGGCCCTGACCTGGTGGAGCGCCCACAAGCTCACCTGGGACTGCACCCACATCGACGAGAGGCGCAAAGGCGCCGGCCGCGGGCTGCTGTCCGCCGCCGGGCTGTCGGCGGACCAGGAGTCGGGGGTCGGGGGTCGGGAGTCAGAAAAGCCGCCGGAGCAGAAGCGGAGGGGCAAGAAGCCGAAGCACGACTCGCGGCTGTGGGACTGGATCGGCCGGTACCAGACGTACCGCGAGGAGCGGCGAAAGGCCCCGCACACCCCCGGCGTCTGGGTCGTCTACTTCGCCCTCGCCGCCCTGCCGCTGTTCGCCCTCGGGCAGTCGCTCGTGTCGCCGGACGACACCGCCCGCCGGCGGGCCACCTTCCTCCAGATGGCGGTGTACGTCGGCAGCGCCCTCGGGCTGCTGGTCACCACCAGCCTGCTCGGGCTGCGGCGGTACCTGCGGCAGCGGAGGGCGAAGATCCCGACCGCCCTCGCCGGCGGGTGGCTCGCCCTCGGGGCGCTGTTCATCGCCGTCTTCCTGGTGCTGGCGGCGTTCCTCCCGCGGCCGCACTCCGAGGTGCCGTGGTTCGGCATCGCCCGGGCCGGGTCGCAGGACCGCGACGCCTCGAAGCACGCCGTCCGTAAGGGCGGCGGGGCCGGGAAGGGTGAGGGGGTGGGCGGCGACCAGTCGAAGGCCGGCGACGGCCAGGCGGGCGGGAAGAACGGCCAGCCCGGCGGCGGCACCGTCGGCGAGAAGGGGAGCGGCGGCAAGGCGCAGGACGGCAAGGGCGGGTCCGGGGGCGCGGGCGAGAAGGGCGGCGGGAAGGGCGACCGTGACCCGAAGGGCGGCGCGGGCGGCAAAGGCGGCAAGGAGGAGAAGAAGGACGAGAACGGCCAGGCGAGCCCCGGGCGTGAGCCCGGGGAGGAATCGGCCGACGGCGACGGCCGGGAGGAATCCGGTTCCCAATCGGGCACGCAGCTCGCGGCGGCGCTGGAGAAGGTCGCCGGGTTCCTGAAGTGGGTGGTGTTCGCGGTCGTGGCGGTGCTGGTGGTGGTCGCGGTGGTCCTCGCCGTCCTGCGGTACCTCGCCCCGTTCACCGACTGGGCGCGCCGCCTCCTCGACGGCCTCCGCGCGTGGTGGGCGGGCCTGTGGGGCGGCCGGGCTCAGGGGGCTGACGCTCCCCGCTCGCCTGAGCCCGCGGGGCCGGTCCGCCCGCCGCCGTTCCACACCTTCTCGAACCCGTTCGCCGACGGGTCGGCCGACGGCCGGGACCCGGCGGAACTCGCCGCGTACACGTTCGCCGCCCTCGACTCCTGGGCGTGGGACCGCGGCGCCGGCCGCGCCCCGACCGAGACGCCGCTGGAGTTCGCCGTCCGACTGATCGAGCGGTTCCCCGACCGGGCCGAGCCGTTCGCCCGGTTCGCCGAGGCGTACGCCCCCCTCGCCTACTCCGACGCCCCGCCCCCGGCCGGCGCCGTTCCGGCCTTGGAGGAGGTCTGGGACGCGATGGTCCACGGGGTGGCGGTGGGGTGACGTTGCCGTCCGAGCCGGAAGCGTGAGCGACGGGTCTTGGTCTCCCGTCGCTCACGCTTCCGGCTCGGACCGACCACACCTCCCCATCCGGCACAACCGTTGCACCTCGGGCGGCGGGGGCGCGGGTTCGGGCGGCCGTCACTGGCGTGCGGCCCGCGTTTCCGATAGTTGTGGCAACACCTCTCGCCGCCGCACGCTCCGCCCGGGCAGCCCCATGAGCAAGACCGCCCCCGCCCCCCCGAAGTACCTCCCCTTCGGGTCCGACCCGCCCCCGCCCGCCCCGGTCGCCCCGGACCAGCCGTGGTTCGGCCCGCAGGACCAGTTCCTGTTCAACGAGGGGAGCCACCTGCGGCTGTACGAGAAGTTCGGCAGCCACCCGACGACCGTCGGCGGGGTGCCCGGGTACCACTTCGCGGTCTGGGCCCCGAACGCCGACTACGTGTCCGTCATCGGCGACTTCAACGGGTGGGACAAGGGCCGGCACCGGCTCCACCCGATCGGGTCGAGCGGGGTGTGGGGCGGGTTCATCCCCGGGGCCCGGGCCGGGCTGTGCTACAAGTACCACGTCGCCGCCCCCGGCGGGTTCACCGCCGAGAAGACCGACCCGTTCGCGTTCACCTGCGAGGTCCCGCCGAAGGCCGCCGCCGTCACCTGGGACCTGGCCTACCAGTGGAACGACGCCGACTGGATGGCCGACCGGAAGCGGAGGAGCGCCCACGACGCCCCGGTCAGCATCTACGAGGTCCACCTCGGGTCGTGGATGCGCCAGGCCGACCCGCCGTACCACTCGCTGAGCTACCGGGACGTGGCCCCGAAGCTGGCCGCGTACTGCGCCGACATGGGGTTCACCCACGTCGAGCTGCTCCCGATCACCGAGCACCCGTTCTTCGCCTCCTGGGGGTACCAGACGACCGGGTACTTCGCCGCCACCAGCCGGTACGGCACCCCGCAGGACTTCATGTACCTGGTCGACACCCTGCACCGGGCCGGGGTCGGGGTGATCCTCGACTGGGTCCCGAGCCACTTCGCCACCGACGCCTGGGCCCTGGCGAACTTCGACGGGACCGCCCTGTACGAGCACTCGGACAGCCGCCAGGGGTTCCACCCGGACTGGGGCAGCTTCGTCTTCAACTACGGCCGGCACGAGGTCCGCAGCTTCCTGCTGTCCAGCGCGATGTTCTGGCTCGACAAGTACCACATCGACGGGCTGCGGGTGGATGCCGTGGCGTCGATGCTGTACCTGGACTACTCCCGGAAGCAGGGGGAGTGGGTGCCGAACCGGTACGGGGGGAAGGAGAACGTCGACGCGATCGACTTCCTCCGGCGGTTCAACGAGGAGGTGTACCGCCACTACCCGGACGTCCAGACGTACGCCGAGGAGAGCACGTCGTGGGGGATGGTGAGCCGGCCGACGTACGTCGGCGGGCTCGGGTTCGGGTACAAGTGGGACATGGGGTGGATGCACGACACCCTGCGGTACGTGGCGTTCGACCCGGTCCACCGGAAGTACCACCAGAACGACCTGACGTTCCGGATGCTGTACGCGTACCACGAGAACTTCGTCCTCCCGCTGAGTCACGACGAGGTGGTGCACGGGAAGGGGCCGCTGTGGGACAAGTGCGCCGGGGACGAGTGGCAGAAGTTCGCCGGGCTGCGGCAGCTGTTCGCGTACCAGTGGGCGATGACCGGGAAGAAGCTGCTGTTCATGGGCGGGGAGATCGCCCAAAGGCGGGAGTGGCGGGTGGACGAGAGCCTGGACTGGCACCTGCTCCAGTGGGGGCCGCACAAGGGGGTGCAGTCGCTGGTCCGGGACCTGAACCACTTGTACGCGGCCGAGGCGGCGCTGCACGAGCGGGACAACAACCCGGGCGGGTTCGACTGGGTCGACTGCTCGGACGCGAACAACAGCGTGATCAGCCTGGTCCGCCGCGGGAGCGGTGAGGACGTGATCCTGGCGGTGTTCAACTTCACCCCGGTCCCGCGGATGAGCTACCGGGTCGGGGCGCCCGGCCCGGGGTTCTGGACCGAGGTGCTGAACACCGACGCGTCGGTGTACGGCGGGAGCAACGTCGGGAGCAACGGCGGGGCGTACGCCGAGTTCGTCCCGTACCACAACCAGAAGTACAGCGTGCTGCTCAACCTCCCGCCGCTCGGGGCGGTGTTCTTCAAGGGCCGGCACTAGTGTTCCGCCACACCTGAGTTGACGGACGGCATCGGCATCGAGGAGGAGGCGCGATTCTCGTACATCTGCCGGGCCAGGGCGACGACCGTCGGCGTCCCTTGGGACAGGTCGAATCTGACCGGGCGGAATGGGTTGCCGAAGGCGTCCCGCGCGATCCCCACCCGCCCTGCCTGCCGGGGCGGGTAGAACCGGAGTGTAGGAGGTCCGCAATTCCGGACCGGAACCGCCCGCCCACGGCATCATCTGCCGGGGCACGTTGCCCCGCGGTTCGACTCACGGGATCGGAGTAAACCATGTTCGCAGCCTCTCGTATCCTGCTCGTGGTGGCGCTGGGCCTCGGGTTCGCGTCGGACGCCCGGGCCGACGATAAGAAGCCCGAGAAGCCGAAACCGGCCGCCGAGCCAAAGATGCCCCTCGTCATCCAGATCGACGCCAGCAAGCTCCCGCCCGACGTGCTGAAGCAACTCCTGCAACTCGCCGAGAAGCCGGGGGGCAAGCCGGACACGAAGCCGGCCGCCGAGCCGGTCAAGCCCGGAACCAAGCCGGGGGGCGAGAAGGTCGTGAAGCCGGAGAGCAAGCCCGAGGTCAAGCCGGGCGAGAAGGTTATCAAGCCTGGCTCGCAGGACGAGATCATCCAGCGGCTCGAGAAGCTGAGCATCCAGATCGAGGGGCTCCGCAGGTCGATCCAGAAGTGACTTCCGATCCGACACCCGGCCCCGCTCGCTGCGACGCGACTTCTCAACCCGGTCCTCGTGCCCCTGGCAGGCCCAGCAGCACGGTCCAGCGACGGGGAGTAGGTCCCGCGACTCCTCCCCATGCCGGCTCGTGCGGACTCCCTTCAGGATGCCGAGTGCGAGAATGAGGACATCTTGAGCCCCTGCCGCGGGTGCCGGGCCGAGGACTTGATCCCCGGGAAGGCGAGCAGTCCGTCAACTCAGGGGCGGCGGAACACGTGAGCGGGCGTCGCGTGGGTGTGGCGGCTCGGCGACGCCGCAAGCGGCGGCCCCGCGCCGCCGCACCACAGAGGGCGGGCGATGGCGACGTGGCTGGGCCGGGTGGCGGACACGGTCGCCGAAGAGTTCTCCGACCTGCCGGACGCGGAGGGCGTGACCCGGGTGTGCGTCCGGCTGACGGTCGCGGTCCTGCTCGGGGCGGCGGTCGGGTACGAGCGGGAGAGCAAGGCGAAGGCGGCCGGCCTCCGCACCCACATGCTGGTCGCCCTCGGGGCCGCCCTGTTCGTCCTCGTCCCACAGCAGGCCGGGGCCACCCCGGCCGACCTCAGCCGGGTGGTCCAGGGCCTCGTCGCCGGGATCGGGTTCCTCGGGGCCGGGGCCATCCTGAAGGTGAGCGGCACCGAGGAGATCAAGGGGCTGACCACCGCCGCCAGCATCTGGCTGACGGCCGCCATCGGGGTCGCCGCCGGGATGGGGCGGGAGGCGACCGCCGTCCTCTGCACCGCCCTGACCCTCGTCATCCTGGCGGCCGTCCCCCGCCTGTTCTCGCCCCACCCCGGCCCGCAGCCGCCGCCCCCGGCCCGCCTGGTCCCGCCGCCCGGGGGTGAGGGGCCGGTGAGAGAGAACCGGAACTGACTAGTGGCGGACGGCCTGCCGACAGGATACAGTCACGGGTGGTTCCGACTCCACTCCCACCCGCCGGAGCGCGCCATGCTGCCCGCCGACGCCACCACCTCCTGCCCCGACTGCGACGCCCCCCCGCAACCCGCCCGCCGCGACTTCATCCGCGTCCTCGGCGCCTCGGCCGCGGCCGCCGCGGTCGCCGGCCTGACCCCGCTGCAGAAGGCCCGGGCCGCCCGCGCCGCCAAGCAGCGCGAGGCCGAGGCCCTGGTGTTCGAGCTGTACGGGACGATGTCCGCCGAGCAGAAGAAGAAGCTGGTCCTGCCGTGGGACGCCGGGTCCAAGGGCGGGCTCCCGGCCCGCCTCATGACCCACAACGCCGCGGCCGTCAAGGACTCGGTCATCGGGCTCGGGTACGAGAAGAAGCAGGTCGAGATCCTGAAGAAGCTGTTCCAGGCGATCAGCAACGGCGAGGACGGGTACAAGAAGCTGAGCCGGAACAACAAGTTCGACAACAGCGGGGACTTCGAGAACATCGGGGCCCTGATCTACGGCGAGCCGGCCGAGGGGAAGAAGTTCTCGCTGGTCTTCGCCGGCCACCACCTGACGGTCCGGTGCGACGGGGACTCGGAGGAGAAGACGGCGTTCGGCGGCCCGCTGTACTACGGCCACACCCCGAACGGGTACTCGCCCACCAACGTCTTCTTCAGCCAGACGAAGGCGTCGCTCGACATGTTCAACGCCCTCGACGCGAAGCAGCGCGGGACCGCCCTGCTGGACGGGAAGTGGATGGACGAGCACGGCCGGATGAAGACCCCCGGGAAGGACGCGAAGCTCCCCGGGATCAGCGTCGCCGACCTGGCCAAGGACCAGAAGGCGGCGGTCGAGATGGTGATGAAGGAGCTGGTGTCGCCGTACCGGAAGGAGGACGGGGACGAGGTGATGGAGATCGTGAAGGCGAACGGCGGGCTGGAGAAGCTGTCGCTGGCGTTCTACAAGGAGGGCCAGCGGACCGAGAAGGAGCCGTGGACGTACTGGCGGCTGGAGGGCCCGGGGTTCGTCTGGAGCTACCGCGCCCTGCCGCACATCCACACCTTCGTGTACATCAACTCGAAGCTGTGAGGCGCCCCCGACGAGCCCGCGGCGCGAGCAAGGGCTTTTCCCGGCCCTTGCTCGCGCCGCGGGGTTGTCCGACGCCTCGGACACAGGCCGCGCTAACTCCAACAGAGCCGCCCATGCCCGTCGTGGCCTGCCCGATCTGCAACCGCGCCGTCAGTCTACCCGACCCGTGGCCGCACCCTCACTTCACCTGCCCGCATTGTCATTCCGCGGTGGCCATCGCCACCCCTACCCCGCCATCGGCATACCCGCCCACACCACCGCCCCCGCCTGCGAATCCGTTTGACATCGATGACGCCCCACGGCGTCCGTCGCGACGAGTTGTTCGCGCAGAAGTAGGCCATGGGTCAAGCGCGTTCATGACTATGTTCGGCGGGTCGTTGGGATGCTTCGCGGCCCTTGTTCTCGTCTGTGGCGGGATGGCCACATTTCTCGTGCTCATGAGTCGAGACAAGTCCGACCGCGACCCGGTACCTGCCGTCCGTGACGGGGAAACCCGCCCAGGACTTCCCAAGCCGCCGGCCGGGAAGTAGCTGATCGACGACGGGTTCTAAGTGATCGCCATTCCGCCCCCGCCCCCTTGCCGGTCGGCCGCGCCCCCGGCATAATCACTTTTCGCGGCCCGACCCCGGGCCGCTCGCGTTCGTTTCCGGGCGGGCCGGCGAGGGTAGCGGGACAAGACACCCGCGAGAGTAGCCGGCCAGCGAGGGCAGCATGTCGGACCCCGTCACGCTCAAGGCCACCCCGCGCACCGGCACCGGCTCCCGCGCCGCCGACAAGCTCCGCAAGCAGGGCCTCATCCCCGGCATCGTCTACGGCCACAAGAAGGACAACGCGACCGTCGCCGTGTCGGCCGAGGAGCTCGACCGGGCGATCCGCGTCCTCCACGTCCGGATGCTCGAGCTGGAGCTGGACGGGAAGGCGGAGACGGTGCTGATCCGCGAGGTCCAGTGGGACGCGTTCGGCCGGCACATGGTGCACGTCGACTTCGAGCGGAAGTCGCGGACCGACCGGGTGAAGGTGACCGTCCCGGTGGAGCTGCGGAACACCCCGAAGGCGACCGGCGGCGGGGTGCTCGACCAGCCGCTCCACCGGCTGCACGTCGAGTGCCCGCTCGGGTCGATCCCGGAGGCCGTCCGGATCGACATCACCAACCTGACCCTCGGCCAGCCGATCCACGTCTCCGACCTGAAGCTCCCCGAGGGGGTGAAGGTGCTCGAGACGCCCGAGGCGGTGGTCGTCCAGCTGAAGCTGCCGGGCGCCGAGGCGGTGGTCCCGGCCGCCCCGGCCGAGCCCGGCGCCGGCCCCGAGGTGATCAAGAAGGAGAAGAAGGCGGAAGACTCGGAAGAGTAGTGGGCAGTGGACGGTGGGGAGTGGGCGGTTGAAGAACGAACCGGCGGGGGGCCGCCGGTGTCTGCCCGACTCCGGTGTCTTGACTGCCCACTGTCCACCCCCCACCGCCCGCTATGAAACTGGTCGTCGGCCTCGGGAACCCCGGCCCGAAGTACGCGGGGACCCGGCACAACGTCGGGTACGACGTGGTCGACTACCTGGCCGCCGGGCCGGGGTGCTCGGCGTTCCGGGAGAAGTTCGAGGCGTTCGCCGCTGAGCTAAAGGAGGGCGACGAGACGGTCCTGCTGCTGAAGCCGCTGACGTTCATGAACCTGAGCGGGCGGGCGGTCCGGGCGGCGGTCGACTTCTACAAGCTGTCGCCGGACCAGGTGCTGGTGGTGTGCGACGACTTCAACCTGCCGCTCGGGAAGCTGCGGGTGCGGGCGAAGGGGAGCCACGGCGGGCAGAACGGGCTGCGGAACATCCAGGAGCAGCTCGGGACCGACGCCTACCCCCGGCTGCGGGTCGGGGTCGGGGAGCCGGGGCACGACGCCGTGGACCACGTGCTGTCGAAGTTCAAGGCCGGCGAGCGGAAGGCGATCGAGGACGCGGTGGCGACCGCCGCCCAGGCCGTCCTGACGTGGGTCCGCAGCGGGACCGAGGCGGCGATGAACCGGTTCAACGGGTCCGAGGACCCGGCCGGGGGAAAGGTCAAGAAGGAGAAGGCGAAGAAGCCGGGCCCGGGGGAGCCCCCGCCGGCCACCGCCTGACCGACCACAGAGTTCACCCGAACGGGCGAGGGCGCGATGCCGGTCGTTCACTACGAGACGATGTTCCTCCTCGACCCGAACAAGGTGGCGTCGGACGCCGACGGGACGCGGAACCAGATCCACACGATCCTGGAGCGGCACGGCGGGGCGGTGGTGATCAGCCGGCCGTGGGACTACAACCACAAGCTGTCGTACCCGATCAACAAGCAGAAGAAGGGGTCGTACCACATCGTGTACTACACGATGGAGAGCACCCGGCAGGCGGAGCTGGAGCGGGACTTCGCCCTGCAGGAGGGGCTGATCCTCCGCCAGCTGACCCTGAAGCTCGACCCGAAGTGGCGGGAGCTGATCCTGGACGTGGCCCGGGAGGACCAGGGGAACGGGTTCGCGCTGCGCGGGATGAAGGACGAGGCGGCGGTCACCACCGACCCGGCGGCGATCGGCGGGGCGGAGCCGGCGGCGGTCGCCCCCGGCGGCGAAGAGGCCGGCCCGCCCGGCCGGGACGGCGGCCCGCCGCGCGGCCCGCGCGGCCCGCGCGGCCCGCGGCCGGACGCGGAGAAGCCCGAGTAGCGGCGCGGCGGAACCGTTACCGACCTTGCACCCGGAGCCGGCGATGGTTTAACCTCCACCCCACGGACGCCCGCCCCAACCTTACCCCGTGCCTGAACGTCAATCCCAGCGGGGGCGCGTCCGGAGGAGGTCGCGATGGCGACGCTGAACAAGGTGATGCTGATGGGCCGGCTGACGGACGACCCGAAGGACGGGTCGATCCCGACCACCGGCACCCGGGTGGTGAAGTTCCGGTTCGCGGTCGGGCGGAGTAAGAAGAACCCGGCGACCGGGCAGTGGGAGAGCGACCCGAACCCGCTGTACATCGACTGCGAGGCGTTCGCCCGCCCGGACGCCCGGCGGGACCTGGTCTCGCTGATCATGCAGTACTGCCGCAAGGGCGACTCCCTGTTCCTCGAGGGCCGGCTGCAGCTCGACCAGTGGGACGACAAGCAGACCGGGCAGAAGCGGTCGAAGCACAAGGTGGTGGTCGAGAACGTCGAGTTCGTCGGGTCGAAGGGCGACGGCGGGGCGGGCGGCGAGGGCGGCGGGCGGGCCGGCGGGTACGCCGGCGGCCGGCCGGCCGCCGGCCCGGCCAAGACCAGCGCCCCGCCCCCGCAGGACGACGACGAGTACGGCGGCGGGTCGGGCGGCGGCGACGGCGACCCGATCCCGTTCTGAGTGTGCAGCGCGGGCGGCCGCCGGTCCCGTGCCAGGAACGAGTCACCAGCCCCGGGCGGCCCGCGCCGCCCGGGCGGCGCGCTTACCACGGGACCCCAGTCATGGCCAAGACCGCGAAGAAGCCGGACCCGGCGAAGGCCGCCGGCCCGAAGGAGAAGAAGCTCCCGGCCAAGAAGGTCAAGGTCCGCAACCAGGTGAAGAAGGGGAAGCACGGCGGGACGATGGTCGTCCTGGTCAACGACCTCTTGCACGTCGGCAAGCAGGGCGAGTTGGTCGAGGTGAAGCCCGGGTACGCCCGGAACTACCTCCTGCCGTACGGCCTCGCCGTGATCCCGACGGCCGAGAACCTGCGGACGCTGGAGCAGTACAAGGTCAAGGTGCAGAAGGCCAAGGAGGCCCGGGTCGCGGACCTGAAGGTGCTGGCCGAGCAGCTGTCCCGGCTCCCGGCGGTGACGATCGAGGCGAACGCGACCGAGGAGGGCCACCTGTACGGGTCGATCGGGCCGAACGAGATCAGCAAGACGCTCCGCGGGAAGAACCTGGGGGTCGACCCGGACATGGTCAAGCTGGAGCACCCGATCAAGGAGGCGAACACCCTGACCGAGGTGCCGCTGTCCCTGGGGTACGGGATCGAGAGCAAGATCCAGGTGCTGGTCGTCGCCCTGTCCCCCGGCGGGAAGAAGTGACGGCCACCGGCCCGCCCGGGGTTGAAACCCCGGGCGGCCGACTCGTCGCCAGGCCCACCCGACGCTCGGGTGGGCTTTTCTTTTTCCCCTGAAGTGTGGTACAACATCCGTCGATGGAATTTGAACGCGCGAACACTGTGTTCGTGCGTTCCGGACCACCCACCCGCGGAGGTGCCCGATGAGCGTCCCCCACACCCCGGCCGGCTACCACACCGTCACCCCGTACCTGACGGTGAAGGACGCGGGCGCGGCGATCGAGTTCTACAAGACCGCCCTCGGGGCGGTCGAGGTGGTGCGGATGGCCGGGCCGGACGGGTGCGTGATGCACGCCGAGGTCAAGATCGGGGACAGCTTCGTGATGATCGGCGAGGAGAACCCGCACTGGGGGGCGAAGAGCCCGCTGTCGCTGGGCGGGTCGCCGGTCGGGATGTGCCTGTACTACCCGGACGTGGACGCCCGGTTCGCGGCCGCGGTCGCCGCCGGGGCGAAGGTGGTCAAGCCGCTGCAGGACCAGTTCTACGGCGACCGGAGCGGGACGGTGACCGACCCGTTCGGCCACATGTGGACGCTCGCCACCCACATCGAGGACGTGGCCCCGGACGAGATGGAGCGACGGTTCGAGGCGGAGATGAAGAAGTTCGCGGCGTGACCCCGGCCGGGTCCCCGTCCGGCCCCCGCCTTGCCGGGGGCCGCCCGGGGCCGTCACCCGCCGCCCGCCCTACTTCCCCGCCCGGGCCGCGACGTACCGCGCCTCGACCGCCTTCCAGTTCACCACGTTCCACCACGCGTCCAGGTAGTCCGGCCGCTTGTTCTGGTACTTCAGGTAGTAGGCGTGCTCCCACACGTCGATCCCGAGGACCGGGACGTGGCCGTCCATCAGCGGGCTGTCCTGGTTCGGCTTCTTGACCGCCGCCAGCTTCCCGGCCGCCGGGTCGTACACCACCCACGTCCACCCGCTCCCGAACTGGCCGGTCCCGTTCTCCTTCACCTTCGCCTTCAGCGCCGCGAAGTCGCCGAACGCGGCCTTGATCGCGTCGGCCACCTGGCCGGTCGGCTCGCCCCCGCCGTTCGGCCCCATGACCTCCCAGAACACGGCGTGGTTGTGGTGCCCGCCGCCGTTGTTGATGACCGCCTGCTTGATGTCGGCCGGGACGTTGTTGATGCCCCGGAGCAGGGTGACGATGTCGAGGCCGGCGAGGTCCGGGGCCTTCTCCAGGGCCTTGTTCAGGTTGTCGACGTACGCCTTGTGGTGCCGCTGGGAGTGGATCTCCATCGTCAGGGCGTCGATGTGCGGCTCGAGGGCGTTGAACGGGTACGGCAGGGCCGGCAGGGTGTGCGCCATGGGGGAACTCCCGGTGGGGTCGCGGGCCGCGCCGGGCCTGCCCCGGCGGGTCCGTGGCAGTGTACGGACGCCGGCCGGGGTCGCCCGGGCGGGCGGCGTCACCTCCCGGTCACCCGGGTCGCCTGCTCCTCGGCCAGCGGCCGGGCCAGGTGGGCGGCCTTCACCTCCGCCCGGAACCGGGCGTCCCCGGCCTGCACCGCGTCCGCCTCCACGGTGAACGTCCGCGCCTCCCCGGGCCGCAGCTCCTCCACCACCGGGAACGCCACCCGCCCGCCCGGCCCGGCCGCCCGCACCGGCCGCAGCTCCGGCGGCACCACCGCAGACACCTCCACGTCCCGGGCCGACACCGTCCCCTGGTTCTTCACTCGCACCCGGTACGCCACCCGCTTCCCGACCTCCACCGGCCCGCCCGGGGTCGCCAGCTCCAGCACCACCGCCGCCGTCCCGATCACCGCCACCGCCCCCTCCGCCTCCGCCCCGACCGACCCGTCCGCGGTCACCGCCACCGCCAGGTTCGCCCGGTCGGCCAGCTTCGCCCCGGTCGCCGCCACCGTGAACGTCTTCGCCTCCCCCGGCCGCAGCTCCGCCACCCGCCACTCGACCGACCCCGGGCCGGCCGCCCCGCCGTCGGCCGACCGCACCCGCACCTCGGCCGGCACCGCCGCCCGCACCACCACCCCGGTCACCGCCGCGTCTCCGGCGTTCCGCACCGTCACGGCCCAGTCGAAGTCCTGGTTCAGGTACGCCAGCTTCGGCCCGGCGACGGCCGCCGCCACCTCCACCCGCCGCACCTCCACCGCCGCCGGCTCGGCGGCCGCGGTCAGCTCCCCGTCCGCGGTCGCCGTCGCCCGGACCGCGAACCGCCCGGCCCGGGTCGCGGTCAGCGGCAGGTCGACGGTCTTGGTCTGCCCCGGCTGGAGGGTGCCGACCGCCAGCTCGACCGGGTCGTGCGGGGTGGCGTACCGCAGCCCGGGGTCGGGCCGGGCCCACACCACCACGTTCCCGGCCGGGACCGCCCCGCCGTTGGTCACCGCCACCTTGAACGGCAGCTCCCGCCCGACCGCCCCGGCCGCCGGCCCCTCGACGAGCAGCCGCAGCTTCCCGGCTTCGATGCGGGTGGTCGCCTGCCCGGTCGCCTGGTGGCCGTCGCCGGTGGCCGCGTCGGCGGTCACGGTGACCGCCCCGGCCCGGGCCGGGCGGACCTGCAGGGCGACCTGCTGCTTCCCCTTGCCGGGGACGGGCGGGAGGTCGAACGTCAGGGTGCCGGCCCGGTCCTGGCGGGTCGGCGGCGGGTCACTCGAGTCCAGCGCCGCCCCGTCCGACAGGGCGACCCGGACCTGGGCGGCCCGGCTCTCCACCCCGGCGTCGTTCTCCAGCCCGACGGTGACCGGGAAGGCGCCGCCCGGGGCCGCGGCCGGCGGGGCGGTGACCGCCAGGTGGACCTTCGGCTCGGCCCACTCGACCGCCGTCTCCCGGCGGGCCACCACCGTGCCCGGCCCGGCCCCGGCCTCCGGCGGCTTCACCACCTCGACGATCACCCGCGTCTTCCCGGCGGCCGGGGTCTGCTGGACGAGCCGGACGGCGGCCCGCCCGTCCGCGTCGGTGGTCGCCTCGGCCTCCTTCCCGCCGGCCCCGGACTGGCTCGTCCCGGACCGCCCGACGAGGACTGCCGGCGGGCCGTCGAGCACCCGGTACCGGACCCGATACCCGCCGGGGACCGGGTCGGCGGCGGCGGTGGCGACGGTGGCCAGGGTGTGTTCCCCGCCGGACCGGACGACGGCCGGGGCCGGGAACGAGAACCGCCCGTCGCCCCACACGATCCGGACCGTGACCCGGTTGTTCGCCCAGTTGAACACCTCGGGGGCGTAGGCGGTGACGACCGTCTCCCCGGGGACGGCCGAGCTGACGACGCAGAACGTCTGGCCGGCGGCGACGGCCACGTCGTCCCCGGGGTCGTCGTTCCCGCGGGTGATGGTCTTGGCGGTGTAGTTGGTGTGGGTGACGGCGTACCGGTTGTCCTTCTTGTACCCGCGGCCGGGGTACAGCCCGGACTCGTCCGCCTCGACGATCGCCCCGGGGCCGTCGAGGAGCCACTCGACGCGGCGGGACCGGCGCGGCTGGCCGTCGTCGTCGGCGACGGTGCCGACCAGGACGACGGCGGTGCCGAGGGGGGCGTTGACCTGGCCGTCCGGGGTGACGAGGAGCTTGCACGCCTTGGGGTCGAAGTTGCGGAAGTACCCGGGCCCGCCGGGCTTGGCGTGCGACTCGGCGACCGGCCCGCCGGGGATGAGGTAGGGGAAGTAGCCGGGGTTGTAGGAGCACCCGACCGGGAGGAGGGCGGCGAGGAGGGCGGCGGCTCGGGCGGACATGGGGCGGCTCCCGCGGGTTCAACGCGGGGCCATACGCCGGGCCGGTAAGAGTTGCAAGGGCGGGTCGGGACGAAGGGCGGTCGTTCGTGAGGTGGGGCTGGTCGGGGAGCGGGTGAAGCCGACCCAACCTCTGCCCGACCGTACCGCAAGGCGCAACGAGGAGCGGCGGGGGTGTCGCCCCCGCCGCCCGTGCTTCCCCGACCTCACCGGCCGGCGGTCACTCGTCCCGGCTGCTCATGAACAGCATCAGGATGTAGTAGAACAGCATCGCGACCGACCCGAACAGGGCCATGCTGGCGGCCACGTGCTCGTTCGTCGAGTACCGGTGGATGATGTTCGAGGTGTCGTAGATGATGTACCCGGCGAATAGGGCCACCATCAGCGAGCAGAACACCAGCCCGAGGCTGAACGCCCCGAACACCGACGCGATGATCACCACCAGGGCCACCAGCGACAGGACGCTCAGGAGCGGGCCCATGAAGGAGAAGTCCTTCCCGGAGATGAACACGAACGCCGTCAGGCCGCCGAACACCAGCAGGGTCACCGCCCCGGCCAGCAGCGGCAGCGGCACCGCGCCGGGCTTGGTGAACCCGAACCGCGGGTCCGACGCGAGCGTCAGGATCGGGACGAACAGCAGGGTGTACAGCAGGACGTACAGCGCCAGCCCGGCGTACTTCACCTCGACCGACTTGTTCCCCTGGGCCATGCGGCTGGCCGCGATCGACCCGCCGATGAAGACGACCATCAGGACCAGCGGGGCGAACCGGTTGGCCAGGAACACGTCCTTGATGTACTGCTCGGCCAGGCCGGACCCGATCAGGGCGGCGGACAGGCCGACGAACGCCAGGATCGCCCCGAACACGTGGGCGTAGGTGCGGCGGATGAACGCCACCCGCTCGCTCACCGGGGCGGTGGCGGCCGTGTCGCCGTGGTAGCCGTCTACGAGGTAACTCATCTGGGCACCTCTCGTGGGTCGACGTGTCGCCGCCGCCGGCGGCGGGTTGGCGCTACTCTACTCTACGCACACCCCCGGCGCCGGGGCAAGCGGAAGACGGCCGGGAGGGCGAGACTCCCGCCGAGCCGGCGGTGCGGCTCGGCGGGAGCCTCGCCCTCCCACCCGCCCGGGCCCGCCGTCAGTAGTCGAACGCGCTCTCCCCGACCCCGGTGTTGAACTTCAGGTCGGTGAAGCTGTACGCCTCGATCAGCTCCCCGGCGGTCGCCCCCGGCTTCGGGTCGTCGTACGCCTCGAACCGGACCGGCAGCTTCGTCTCGTCGTCCACGTACACCACCATCCGGGCCGCGTACCGGAAGGCGTGCGGGCGGCGGGTCAGGACCTCGTACCGGGTCACCGCCCGGTTCGCGAACCGGTACTCCGACGTGTACACCTCGACCGGGTTGTTCAGCGCCTTCTCCCGGGCGACGGCCGCCGACACCCGGTCCAGGATCGGCCCCATCCCCCAGGCGGTCACCGGGTGGCGGTGGTCGGCCAGGAACTTCGGGTCGTCCGTCGGGAGCACCTGGAACCCTATCCTCCCGGCGACCCCGGCCGGGCGGTACCGCACCTTCCCGTCCTTCTTGGCCGCCGAGTACGCCACCTCCGCCCCGGCGACCGCGTCCGGGCGGGCGAACCCGACGTACACCCCGGCCGGGGCGACCCGCACCTTCATCACCCCGACCTGCTCGGCCGACAGCACCCCGCCGACCCGCTCCTGGCGGGTGAACGTGCCGGTGTAGTCGCGGAGCTTGCCGTGGGCGGTCCGGGCCTCGGCGAGCATCGCCCCGAGCGGGTCGGCCTTCGCCGGGCCGGGGGCGGGCGGGGCCGGCTTCGCCGGGTCGGCCTTCGGCACCTGGGCGACGGCGAACCCGACCAGCCCGACCGCGGCGGCCCCCGCCGCCCAACTCCGCACGCGCATGGCACCCCTCCCGGTGGCCGGTGGAAACGGATCGGCCGGGGGGATAGCGTGGGCGGCGGGGCGGGGGAAGGGGAGATTCGGGCACGGCCAGGGCCGTTCGGTGTGTGGGGTGGGGTGGTCTGGGTGGGTTCACCCGCTCCCTGACGGTCGCGGTTCGCCCGAACATCCGGCGAACCGCGACCGTCAGGGAGCGGGTGAACCCACCCAGACCCGAACACCGAACGGCCCTGCGGGCACGGCCCGCGGCCCGGCTCACTCCAGGGTCGAGTTGTACCGGAGCATGCCGTACAGCGGCGGCCCGGTGATCTCGGACCGGTAGATGAAGTCGATCGCCAGCTTCGCGATCTTCCCGTCCTTCACCTCCAGCTCCCAGACGACGAACTTCCCGCCGACCTGGTTGCTCCCCCGCCCGTGCCCGACGTAGCTCAGCCCCGGGGAGTCGTCGTTGAACGGGTACCGCTTCGCCCCGTCGTACTCGCCGACCTTCAGGGCCCCGCCCCGGGGCGGGGCGAACTGGACGTTCCACCCGTCCACGTTGACGGTGACCAGGGCGGCCGACCCGTCCACCTTCAGCTCGGCCCCCTCGTACGAGTACGACTTCCCCTGCCCGATGTAGTCCCCCTTGGAGCTGACCGACTTCAGGTAGGTGGCCGGGGCGGCGGCCGGCAGCGGCTTGTGGAACTTCCCGTCCCTCAGCGCCTCCAGGGTCGCCCGGACGGTCCCCTCGACGTACACCAGCTGCTCGAGCCGGCCGACCTCCTTCCCCCCGGCCCGGGCGATCACCGTGCACCCGACCCGGTTCTGGTCCGCGGCCGGGACCACCCGCACCTCGGCCGCCCCGGCCAGCTTCAGCTCGACCGGCCGGCCGCCCAGCAGGACGGTCAGCGCCCCCGGGTCGGACAGCGGCCCCTCCACCGTCTTCCCGGTCCCGAGCACCGCCACCGCCCGCGCCCCGAGCCGGAGCGTCCGGACCTCCCCCAGTTTGACCGTGTCGGCCCCGACCTTGAACGCCCGGTCCTCGGCCTCGGCGGCCACCGTCCCGTCCGGGAACCGGACCTCGACCCGGACCCCGGCGTCCGCCTTCGGGGGCGGGAACGGGGCCGCCCGGACGGTGTACCGGCCGTTGTGCCCGGCCATCGGGAACCGCCGCTCGGCCCCGGGGGTGGCGAGGACCAGTTCCAGCTCCAGGTCGCCCCCGGGGGCGACGGCCGCCGCGTCGACCTGGAACACGGACAGCTCGTGCCGGGAGTTGTTGCTGACCACCGGGGGGGTGAAGGCGAGCTGGGGGCGGGCCAGGAACCGGGCCAGGTGGCGGGCCGGGACGGCCACGTTGATCCCGGCCCCCCGGATCCCCCCGACCACCACCCCCATCACCTTCCCGTGCCGGTCGACCACCGGCCCGCCCGAGTTCCCCGGGTTCAGGGTCGAGTCGAGCTGGATCCGGTGCAGCTTCCGGTCGGCGTCGGTCCGGAGCGAGCTGACGTTCACCACGTTCACGGTGACCGTCGGGTACTCCCCGGGCTTGGCCAGGGCGACCCCGAACGGGAACCCGAACGCGATCAACTCGGTCAACTCCCCCAGGCCCTCGTCCGACCCGACCGCCAGGGCCGGGAGCTTGTGCTCCCCGTCCGCCCGGAGCAGGGCCAGGTCCGCCTCCTTGTCCGCCCGGACGACCCGGGCCTTGAGCGTCTTCTGGGTCTCCAGCCCCGGGTCCAGGACCAGGGTCACCGCCCCGTCCGGCGGGAGGGTGCTGACCACGTGCTCGTTGGTCACGAACAGCCCGGACGGGTGGACGCAGAACGACGACCCGAACCCGGCCCCCTTCACCTCCACCAGGGCGGTCGCCGGCTTCGCCAGCTTGGCCACCTCGGCCCGGGACAGGGGCTCGGCGGCCGCCGCCAGCGGCGGCAGGGCGAGGACGGCGACGACGGCGCGGACGAGTGGCACGGGCACGGGCGTCTCCCGGACGGGGTGTGGGCCGGAGGGTTCGGGAACCGGCGCCCCCGCGATTATGCACGGCGGCCGCGGCCCGTCAAGCACCCGCCCGCGGGCATACACTGACCGCCTTCCGTCTCCGACGTGAAGACCCGACGACCCGGGACGTGAGATTCTCCCCCATGATCCAGATCCTGACGGTCGAGTCGCGGCCGTTCGCCGAGAACTCGTACCTCGTGTGGCGGGACGGGTCGGCCGAGGCGTTCGTCATCGACCCCGGGTTCGAGCCGGACCTGATCCGCGACGCGCTGGCCGACCGCAACCTGGCCCTGGCCGCGATCGTCTGCACCCACGGGCACGTCGACCACATCGCCGGGAACGCCGACCTGAAGGAGGCGTTCCCGGCCGCCCCGATCGTGATCGGCAGCGGCGACGCCGCGTTCCTCACCGACCCGGTGGTGAACATGAGCGCCGCGTTCGGGTTCGACGTGACCAGCCCGCCGGCGGACAAGTTGGTGAACGAGGGCGACCGGGTCACGGCCGCCGGGATCGAGCTGGAGGTGTTCGACGTGCCGGGCCACTCGCCGGGCCACGTCGTCTACCTGGTCCGCGAGTCGAAGCCGTGGGTCGTGCTCGGCGGGGACGTGCTGTTCCGCGGGAGCGTCGGCCGGGTCGACTTCCCCGGCGGGAGCATGGAGGTGTTGCGGGCGGGGATCAAGCGGGTGCTGTGGCCGCTGCCGCCGGACACGGTCGTCTACCCCGGGCACGGCCCGGTGACGACGGTCGGGCACGAGAAGCGGACGAACCCGTACGTGCGGGACTGACGCCGCACCGTTTAGCCGCGACCCGGAGTCCGCGGAGGGGAGCGCGGGCGCCGACGTCGCGCTCCCCTCCGCGGACTCCGGGTCGCGGCTAAACGGTGTCAGCTGCTCGCCAGGATGTGCATCACGTCCGCGTCCTTGACCACGTAGGTCTTCCCCTCCGTCCGGTTCAGCCCCTTCGCCTTCGCCTCCTTCTCCGAGTACCCGCACGCCACGAAGTCGTCGTACCCGATCACGTTCGCCCGGACGAACTTCTCCTCCAGATCCTTGTGGATGCACCCGGCCGCCTCCGTCGCCGCGCACCCGGCCGGGATCGACCACGTCCGGCACTCGTCCTCCCCGACCGTGAAGAACACGTTCCGCCCCACCCCGTAGAACATCGCCCGGATCGTCGCCCCGCGGCGGAACTCCGTCACCCCGTAGTCCACCATGAACGTCGCCCGGTCGTCCTCCGGCATCGCCAGCAGCTCCGTCTCCAGCTTCACCGGCGCCTGCACCGCCGTCGGGGCCAGGCCCAGCAGGTCGGCCGGGAGCGGGTCGTTGAACCCCGAGTCGCCGCGGTTCACGAACACGATCTCGGGCTTCAGCGTCAGCAGGGTGAAGCTCCGGACCGTCTTCTCCTCCTCGGGCGTCAGCCCCAGGCTCGACGCCGGCTTCCCCCCCTCCAGCGCCCCGTTGATCCGCAGCAGGAGCGCCTTCTCCGCCTCGTCCGCCTCGACCTCCTTCGCCGGCCGGGCCTTCTTCTTCAGCTGCGCCTCCAGCTTCGTCAGCCGGTTCCCGACGATCTCCAGGTCGGCGAACAGGCACTCCTCGCGGAACCGCCGCAGCTGGTCGGCGAAGTCGGTGCGGGTGAACCCGTCGAGGACGACGACCATCCCGTTCGCCTCGCGGATGACGCCGAGCCGGCGGGCGTTGTCCTTCTGGTCCCCGCCGGCGGTCAGCCCGGGGGTGTCGAGCACCGCGACCTTGGTGTACGTCGTCTTCTTCGGCCTGATGACGGCGGCGATCTTCGCCAGGCGTTCGTCGGGCACGTCGGCCATGGCCGTCTGCCCCTGCTGCACCTTCGACGGGTCCGGCTTCTCCCCGGTCAGCCACTCGAAGACCGTGCTCTTACCCGTCCCGGCGTACCCGACGAGGCCCATCTTCATTCGATTGGTCCTTAGTCGTTGGTCGTTGGGCGTTGGTCGTTGGGCGGGCCGCGCCGGTGGGAATGCGAAACGAACCACCAGCCCGGCCGCCAATGACCGATGACCGATGACCAACGACTACTCCCACGAGGGCATCTTCCCCGCCGCGATGTCCTTCTCGTACTCGTCCTGGAGCGGCCAGGAGACGGCGCAGGTGCCGAAGTCGGCCATGTACTGGTACGCGGTCAGCCGGTCGATCGTCTTCTGCAGCATCCCCGGGTCGCGGCGGAACACCGGGCCGTGGCTCGGCAGGAGGAACTCGGCGTCCGAGTCGCGGATGCGGGTGAGCGACGCCAGGTAGCTGGGAATGTGCGACCCGTGGTGGGCGTCGATCGCCCCGACGCACCCGTCCCGGTACACGTTGTCCCCGCTGAACAGGAGGTTGCCGAGCCGGAAGCTCAACTGCCCGGGGGTGTGACCGGGGGTGTGCCACACCTTCAGCTTGAGCTTCCCGACCTTCACCTCGTCGCCCTCGTTCAGCTTCACGTCGATCTTGCACGGCGGCATCCCGCCCTCGACGTGGAACCGCTGGGCCGGGATGCTGGCGTACGTCTCGACCACGTCCCCGGCCTCGATCGCGGCCGCCGCCCGCGGGTGGGCGGCGGTCTTCGCCTTGAGCCGCTCCCGGGCCTTGGCCAACCCCTGGACGTGGTCCACGTCGGCGTGGGTGGCGACCAGGAGCTTGCACCTCGACAGCGGGAAGTCCATGTCCCGGACCAGCTCGATCACCTCGTCGAGGGTGTCCTCCTCGCCGACGTCGATGAGCACCCACTCGGTCCCGCCGTCGACGAGGTACAGGTTCACCCCGAACGACCGGCCGGCCTGCAGGTTCAGCTCGATCACCCCGGGGAACAGGTACTTCCGCTCGGTCATCCGGTGCCTCCGGGCGATGCCCGGTCATCTTACGCCCGCCCCGCCCGGCGGCGACGGCGGCGGCGCGGCCAGGGGGTGACCACCGCCGGACACCGGGTGACCAGCCGGCACGGGCGGCGGCCCGCGGAACCGAGCGATTCCGGCCGGGCGACGCCCCGGCACCGCGGTTGCTGACGGTGGCCGCCGCACCGTTCCCCGGAGTCCGCCATGAGTCGTCCGAGCCGCCGCGGGTTCACCCTGATCGAGTTGCTGGTCGTGGTCGCGATCATCGCGATCCTGATCGGCCTGCTGCTGCCGGCCGTCCAGAAGGTGCGGGAGGCGGCGGCCCGGACCAAGTGCCAGAACAACCTGAAGCAGATCGGCCTGGCCGTCCACAACTACCAGACGACGCTCGGCACCTACCCGCCGAGCATGAACGCCCCGGTCGGGAGCACGTTCGGGACGAACAACGGGTCCTGGTCGGTCCACGGCCGGGTCATGCCGTTCGTCGAGCAGGACAGCCGGGCGGTGCTGGTGAACCTGGACGTCGGGTACGACGTGGCCCCGAACCTGAACAACGGGGTGGCGACGGCCCGGATCCCGATCTACCTGTGCCCGAGCGAGGTCAACGACCGGGTGCGGACCAAGTCCGGGGCGGACTTCGTCTACCCGCAGACGTACGGGTTCAACTTCGGCACCTGGTTCGTGTGGGACCCGGTCACCGGGCGGGGCGGGGACGGGGCGTTCTACCCGAACGCCAGGCTCACCCCGCAGGCGATCCAGGACGGGCTGAGCAACACCCTGATGGCCGCCGAGGTGAAGGCGTACACCCCGTACTCGCGGAACAACCCGACTCCGGGGTCGGCCACCCCCCCGGCCACCGCCGCCCAGGTCGCCGCCCTGGTCGACGCCGCCCCGGACAAGAAGATGGGGGCGACGACCAACGACAACACCGGGCACACCGAGTGGCCGGACGGGCGGGTCCACCACAGCGGGATCACCACCGTCCTGACCCCGAACACCAGGGTCACCGTCACGTTCGGCGGGAACACCTTCGAGCACTGCGACTTCAACGCCTTCCAGGAGGGGAACAGCGCGACCGTGCCGACGTACGCGGCGATCACCGCCCGGAGCTACCACACCGGGCTGGTGAACGCGGCCCTGATGGACGGGTCGGTCCGGTCGGTCCGGGACGGGATCACCCCGTCCACTTGGCGGGCGGCCGGCACCCGGGCGGCCGGGGACACCCTCGGCAGCGACTGGTGACCGCCGGCGGGTCCAGGGTCGTTCGGGGCGTGGGGGTGTGGGTCTGGGCGGTGTCGCACCCGCTCCCTGACGGTCGCGGTTCGCCAACCACCCGGGCGAACCGCGACCGTCAGGGAGCGGGTGACACCGATCCAGACCCACACCCCGGAACGGCCCTGACGGCGGGGCCGCGGCGCGTTGACCCGCGGCCCCCGGCCGGGTACCCTCGCCGCATGACCCCTCTCGCGCTCGCCCTCCTAGCCGCCCCGCCGGCCGACGCCCCCGCCCCGTTCGCCCGCGACAACCTCGTCGCCTGGTGTATCGTCCCGTTCGACGCCAGGAAGCGGACCCCCGCCCAGCGGGTCGAGATGCTGAAGGAACTCGGGTTCAAGCGGTACGCCTACGACTGGCGGGCCGAGCACCTGCCGACGTTCGACGAGGAGGTCGGCCTCTTGAAGAAGGCCGGGATCGAGCTGACGGCGGTGTGGTTCCCGGCGAACCTCGGGCCGGACGCGAAGGCGCTGTTGGCCGTGATCGAGAAGCACGGGGTGAAGCCGCAGCTATGGGTGACGATGGGCGACCCCGGCGGCACCGGGCAGGCCGACAAGGTGGCGGCGGCCGCGAAGGTGCTCCGGCCGATCGCCGAGGCCGCAGACAAACTCGGCGGCCGGGTCGCCCTGTACAACCACGGCGGGTGGTTCGGCGAGCCGGAAAACCAGGTCGCGGTGATCGAGCACCTCAAGTTGAAGAACGTCGGGGTCGTCTACAACCAGCACCACGGCCACGACCACCTCGGCCGCTTCCCGGAGTTGCTGAAGACGATGGGGCCGCACCTCCTGGCGCTGAACCTGAACGGGATGACGAAGGGCGGCGACAAGGCCGGGAAGAAGATCCTGCCGCTCGGGCAGGGCGAGCTGGACGTGGAGTTGCTGAAGGCGGTGGCGGCGAGCGGGTACGCGGGGCCGGTCGGCATCCTCGGCCACACCCAGGACGACGCCGCGGAGCGGCTCCGCGACAACCTCGACGGCCTCGACTGGCTGCTGCCGCAGCTGGCCGGCAAGCCGGCCGGCCCGCGGCCGACGCCGCGCACGCTGCCGAAGAAGCCGTGACCTGGGTCTTGTAGGGTGGGCCGAGTCTTCGAGTCCCACCGCGGCCCGGTTAGAAGAG
>PNKH01000071.1 GCA_013822345.1 Isosphaera sp. | reverse complement strand
CACTCGGCGTACTCCGCCAGGAACCGCTCCGGGTCCGGGAGGTGGGTCGCCGACAGCCACACCAGCCGCGGGCGGAACTCGTCCAGGGCGGCCCGGAACGCCCACATCGGGGTGTGCGGGCCGAGGTTCACCGCCCGCCACCCGCAGTCGGCCAGGGTCAGCCGGGCCAGCAGCGTCGGCAGGACGGAGTGGTCGTGCTCCGGCGCCCCGCCGACGGCCACCGGCCGGCCCGGGTCGGCGTCCGGCCGGAGCACCGCCTCCAGCTCGTACAGCCCGGCCGCCACCGCCTCGGTCACCCGGTGCTCGTGCGTCACCCCGACACGGCCCGCCTCCCAGCCGTGCCCGACCTCCCGCATCACCGGGGCGATCACCTCGTCGGCCAGCGCCTCGACCGGCAGCCCGCCGCGCCGGGCCGCCCGGATCACCCCGCGGATCAGCCCGGCGTCCACCGCCCCGGCCGCCGCCCGGAGCTGGTCCGCCAGCCGGCCGGCGTCCCCGGTCGCGGCCGCCTCCGGGACGAGCCGCGACAGGTCGGCCTGGGGGAGGTTCCCCTCCCGGGCCACCCGGAGGACATCGGCGGCCAACAGCCGGCGGTGCCCGCCGGGGGTCTTGTGGGCCGGCAGCACCCCGTCGTCCACCCACCGCTTGACGGTCGTGACGCTCACCCCGAGCACGCCCGCCACGCTCCGGGTGCTCAGGTGGAGGGGTTCGGCCGACCCCTCCTGTTCCGGACGTTTCATACGCTTTCCGCCCTTCGACACTTCAACCGAAGTCGATCCGATGAGTTCAAACACGGTTCCGGATTACCCCAGTGTAGTCCGGAGTTGCCTGTTGATCAAGAAATCTTGACCCGTACTTGACGCCGGCGGGTGTCGTGACCACACTAGGGGTATTCCGGACGATTCGGACGTTTCCGAATCGCCACCCGAAGGCCGGACTCGGTCAGACGCCGACACACGAGCCGCGTCGCAGCGGGCGCGACCCGCCGCCCCGCACACGGAGTACCGCGATGGCGACCGCCACGCCGGCCACCCGCCGGGTCAGCCGCACCGACGAGCTGCCCGGCTACATCCACCACCCGGACTTCGACCGCCCGAGGGCCGCCCGCGCCTTCGACCCGGGCGAGCTGCTCGCCGCCCCGGCCGACTACGAGGCCCGGTACATGCCGGACGAGGTGACCCGGGAGCACGCGAAGCGGATGCACTTCGCGGCCGCCCGGGTCCGGGCCGCCCGCGGGGCCGACCGGGCGCGCTGGCAGGCGGCCTACCTCGCCCTCCGCGACCGGATCGTCCTCGGGAACCGGAAGCTGATCTACCGGGCGGTCCGCCGGCGGATGGCCGCCCACAACCGGGCGGACGACATGATCGGGGACTGCCACGTCGTCCTGATCCAGGCCGTCGCGGCGTTCAACCCGTGGCTCGACATCCGGTTCAGCACCTACGCCTACACCTGCCTGGTCCGGGCCCTGTCCCGGATGTCCCACCGGCTGGCCGCCGACTGGCTGTCCCGGGCCCTGTCGTTCGACGCCCTGCCGGACGGCGAGCCGGGCGGCCGCGCCGCCCCCGACGCCCCGGCGTCGGCCGGGTCGCTCCGGGTGGACGAGTTCCTGCGGGAGGACCACCCGCTCCTGTCCGACCGCGAGAAGCGGATCATCGCCCGCCGGTTCTGCCTCGGGGAGAAGTCCGCCGGGCAGACGCTGGAGCAGGTCGGGCGCGACCTGGGGCTGTCGAAGGAGCGGGTCCGGCAGGTCCAGGCGTCGGCCCTCGATAAACTGCGGAAGGCCCTCAGCCCGGCCGCCCCGGCCTAACGCCCTTCCCGTAAGGTGTCTGAACTTCCTGGCTCGGGGCTTCCACCTCTCCCCGCTGGGGAGAGGTCGCCGGCGCTTCGCCGGCGGGTGAGGGGCACCACCGACCGAGGTGACCGGGGAGGCGGACGCCCCCGGACGGCCGTCGACGCCTTCCCCTCACCCGGCTCGCGGCCTTCGGCCGCTCGCCGCCCTCCCCCCAGCGAGGGGAGGGAGAAGACCAAAGCCGCCCGTCTCCCGCACACCTTCCCAGGTGCCCCATGACCCCGCGCCCCCTCGCCGCCGGGCTGCTCCTCGTCCTGGCCGCCGCGGCCCCGGCCGCCGACCCGGCCGTCTGGCCGCAGTGGCGCGGCCCGACCCGCGACGGCCAGGCCCCGGGCCCGGCCTGGCCGGACTCGCTGAAGGACGACGCGCTGAAGCAGGTGTGGCGGGTCGAGAACCTCGGCCCGAGCTACTCCGGGCCGGTCGTCGCCGCCGACCGCGTCTTCACCACCGAGACGGTGGACAAGAAGACCGAGGTGGTGACCGCGTTCGACCGGAAGACCGGGAAGGAACTCTGGAAGGCGAAGTGGGACGGGTCGCTGACCGTCCCGTTCTTCGCCGCCAAGAACGGGAGCTGGATCCGGTCGACCCCGGCCTACGACGGGAAGACGCTGTTCGTCGCCGGCATCCGCGACCTGCTCGTGGCCCTCGACGGGGCGACCGGGAAGGAGCTGTGGCGGGTCGACCTCGTGAAGGAGTTCTCCGCCCCGCCGCCGGACTTCGGGTTCGTCTCCTCCCCCCTGGTCGACGGCACCGGGGTGTACGTCCAGGCCGGCGGGCGGTTCGCCAAGCTCGACAAGGCGACCGGGAAGGTGCTGTGGACGGCCCTGAAGGACGGCGGCGGGATGAACGGGTCGGCGTTCTCGTCGCCGGTCTTCGCCACCCTCGGCGGCAAGGACCAGGTGGTGGTGCAGACGCGGGCCAAACTCGCGGGGGTGGACCGGGACACGGGGAAGGAGCTGTGGGCGAAGGAGGTCCCGTCGTTCCGCGGGATGAACATCCTGACCCCGCTGCCGGTCGGCGACTCCGGGCTGTTCACCAGCACCTACGGCGGGAACACCCGGCTGCTGACGGTCACGTCCGAGGGCGGGGCGCTGGCCGCCGCCGACGCCTGGGCGCTGCGGTACGAGGGGAACATGTCGACCCCGGTGGTGGTGAACGGGCACGCCTACCTGCTCGGGAAGGACCAGCGGCTGCTGTGCGCGGACCTGAAGACGGGCAAGGAGAAGTGGCGGACGGACAAGCGGTTCGGGGAGTACTGGAGCATGGCCGCCAACGGCGACCGGGTGCTGGCCCTGGACCAGAAGGGGGTGCTGTACCTGTTCAAGGCGAGCCCGGAGGACCACGACCCGCTGGACGAGCGGAAGGTGGCGGCCGACGCCTGGGCGCACCTGGCGGTGTGCGGGGGCGAGCTGTTCGTCCGCGACCTGGGCGGGCTGACGGCGTGGCGGTGGGCGGCCCCGCCGGGGAAGTGACACCCGGGTGTCACAGGCGGCCGCGGGGGCGCGGTATTCGGCCCGCCGGCCGCTTGCTTTCGTCCCGCCCGCCGCTACCATCAAGCCTCACCGGCGTGCACGGGAGGCGACATGGGGCGGAAGAAGGCGGAGGCCGCGGCGGTCGCGCTCACCAACCCCCGGGCCGCGCGCCTGTACCGCCTCCTCACCCTCCTCGGGGACGGGCCGCTCACCCGCCCGCAGCTCGTCCGCCGGCTCAAGCTCGATGTCCGCGGGTTCTACCGCGACCTGGAAGCCCTCCGCGGCCTCGGGATCGAGGTCGCCGCCGGGGACGACAACCGGTACGCCCTGGCCGTCGCCCTGGACGACGCCCTCGCCCGCCTCCCGTTCCCGGACCCCGGGCTGAACTTCCGGGACGTGCAGCAACTCTCCCGCGGGGACACCACCGCCCACCGCAAGCTCCGGCAGCGGATCACCTCCTTCCTGAACGGCACCGGCGGCCCGAACAAGCCGCGGTGAGCGACGGCGGGCACCCGTCCGCCACTCGGCCTTGCCCTTGTTCGCTGCCGTCGGGTCTAATCCCGCGTCCCCCGGACACGGAGGTCCGCCCGATGCGCGTCGCCGTCGTCATCCCGGCCCGGTACGCCTCCACCCGGCTCCCCGGCAAGCCGCTCCTCCGCGACACCGGCAAGTACCTCGTCCAGCACGTCTACGAGCGGGCCGCCGAGGCCCGGTGCGCCGCCGCGGTGCTCGTCGCCACCGACGACCCCCGGATCCTCGACGCCGTCCGGTCGTTCGGCGGGCGGGCGGTCATGACCCGGGCCGACCACCCGTCCGGCACCGACCGGATCGCCGAGGTCGCCGCCGGCCTGGCGGCGGACGTGATTCTGAACGTCCAAGGCGACGAGCCCCGGATCGAGCCGGCCGCTCTCGACCTGCTCGCCGGGCTGATGGCCGACGAGGCCGCCGACATGGCCACCCTCGCCGCCCCGCTCCGGGACCGCGACGCGTACCTCAGCCCGAACGTCGTCAAGGTGGTGTGCGACGACGCCGGCCGGGCCCTGTACTTTTCCCGGTCACCGATCCCGATGGTGCGCGACGGGGAACCGGACTTCTCGGCACGGCCGGCCCGGTTCCTCCAGCACCTCGGGGTGTACGCCTACCGCCGGGAGTTCCTGCTGGGCCTGGCGGCCGCCCCGCCCCACCCGCTCGAACGATCCGAGAAGCTCGAGCAACTCCGCGTCCTCGGCGCCGGCGGCACGATCCGCGTCGGGGTTGTCCCGGAAGCCCACCGGGGGGTGGACACCCCGGCCGATTACGCCGACTTCGTCCGGGCGTGCCGGGACGGGGGGACGCGCCGGGCGGCGTGACCGGGGCGCCGGGCGGAACCGGGCGGCGGGCGTCGTTGGTGGGGCCGCCGGCGGGCGATATAGTACCCGCTGGCACCGACCGACCCGCCCGCGGCAAGGACTCGCACATGGCCAAGCACATCTTCGTGACCGGCGGCGTCGTCAGCTCCCTCGGGAAGGGCCTGACCACCGCCTCGATCGCCATGCTGCTGGAGCGGCGCGGGGTGTCCATCCGGATCCAGAAGCTCGACCCGTACCTGAACGTCGACCCCGGCACCATGAGCCCGTACCAGCACGGGGAGGTGTACGTCCTGGACGACGGGGCCGAGACCGACCTGGACCTCGGGCACTACGAGCGGTTCACCGACGCCCCGGTGAACCGGGACAGCAACTACACCACCGGGAAGATCTACCTGTCGGTGATCGAGAAGGAGCGGCGCGGGGACTACCGCGGCAAGACCGTCCAGGTCATCCCGCACGTCACCGACGAGATCAAGGGGTGCATCCGCCGGCTCGCCGTCCCCGGGGTCGACGTGGTCCTGACCGAGATCGGCGGGACGGTCGGCGACATCGAGGGGATGCCGTACTACGAGGCGATCCGCCAGTTCGCCCTGGACGCCGGCCGGCACAACTGCCTGTTCGTCCACCTCACCCTGGTCCCGTACCTGAAGGCGGCCGGCGAGCTGAAGACCAAGCCGACCCAGCACAGCGTCCAGGAGTTGCGGAAGATCGGCATCCAGCCGGACGTGCTGGTCTGCCGGACCGAGCGGGAGATCCCGGAGGGGGACTGCGAGAAGATCGCCCAGTTCTGCAACGTCGAGCGGCGGGCGGTGATCGAGGAGAAGGACAAGGAGGTGAGCGTCTACGAGGTGCCGCTCGGGTTCGCCGACCGGAAGGTCGAGGAGCTGATCGCCGACAAGCTCGGGCTGGCCCTGCCGAAGCCGCTCCAGATCGACGACTGGCGGCGGCTGGTGGACCGGTTGAAGAACCCGGCCCACGAGGTGACGGTCGGGTTCGTCGGGAAGTACGTGAAGCACCGGGACGCGTACAAGAGCGTGTACGAGGCCCTGGACCACGCCGGGGTGCACCACCACGCCCGGGTGCGGGTGGTGCGGATCGACTCGGAGAAGCTGGCGGTTGAGGGGGCGGAGAAGTTGCTGGCCGGGGTGGACGGGCTGCTCGTCCCGGGCGGGTTCGACCGCCGCGGGGTGGAGGGGAAGATCGACGCCGTCCGGTTCGCCCGGGAGACCGGGCTGCCGTTCTTCGGCATCTGCCTCGGGCTGCAGTGCGCGACGATCGAGTTCGCCCGGAACGTGGCCGGGCTGGCCGGGGCGAACAGCACCGAGTTCGACATGGAGACCCCGCACCCGGTGGTGTGCCTGCTGGAGGAGCAGCAGGCGGTGACCGACCTGGGCGGGACGCAGCGGCTCGGGGCGAGCCCGTGCCACCTGCTCCCCGGGACGAAGGCCCGGCAGGCGTACGGGGTAGACGTGGTGAGCGAGCGCCACCGGCACCGGTACGAGGTGAACAACCACTACCGGGAGCGGCTCGCGGCCCGGGGGCTGGTGGTGTCCGGGACGAGCCCGGACGGGAACCTGGTGGAGGCGGTCGAGCTGCCGGGCCACCCGTGGTTCGTGGCGGTGCAGTGCCACCCGGAGTTCCGGTCGAAGCCGACCCAGCCGCACCCGCTGTTCCGGGACTTCGTCGGGGCGAGCCTGCGGTGCCGGCGGGAGCGGAAGGACGAGGCGCGGGGGCGGGGCGAGCGGGTCACCGTTTAGCCGCGACGCGGAGTCTGCGGAGCGGAGCGCGAGGCATCCGCCGCGCTCCGCTCCGCAGACTCCGCGTCGCGGCTAAACGGGGGTGGTTGTCACTTCTTCGGGCTGATGTCGAACTCGGTCGGCTTCAGCTCGGTCGCCGGGCCCTTCAGCTCGACCTCCTCGCCGAACCGCCCGGCGGCCCCGCCGCGGAACCCGTTCTCGTGCCAGTACACGATGCTGAACTTCCCGGCCGGGGCGTTCTTGATCTCGAACTTCCCGTCCGCGTCGGTGACCGCGTAGTACGGGTGCTCGAACACCCGGACGTACCCGGTCATCCACCCGTGGATGGTGCACTTGTACTGGATCGGCGGGCCCTCGGCGGCGATCGCCTGCGGCATCTTCCACTGCTCCATCTTCGGCACCGTCACGTTGTACTCGCCGTTGCTCCCGCTGCTCCAGAAGAAGTTGTGGGCGACCGGGGCCGAGTTCTTCACCACCAGGGTGTCGCCCGGCCGGGCCACCGAGATCCGCGGCTCGAACATGCACTGCGGCTGGTCGATCACCACCTCGGCGCCCTTCCGCTTGGCGTCGTCCGGGTGGATCTGCTCGGGGGCGAACTTGCTCTTCGGGTCCTTGTCCGCCGGGCGGAGCCAGACGACCACGTTCTTGACCCCGCGGTTCTTCGGGTTGACGACCACCGCCTCGTCGAGGATCTCGCCCTTCGCCTTACAGTGGTCCTTGTCCTGGGTGACGTTCAGCGGGTCTCGCTTCGGGATGTCCTTCCCGGCCGGGAACACGACCTGGCCCTTCACGGTGACCCAGTCGGCGGCGGACGCGGCCGAGGTGGCGGCGGCGGCCGCCGCGAGGAGGAGGAACCGGACACGCTTCACGGTTGGAACTCCGCGGGTGGGAGGGTTGCGGGCGGGTTGCGGGGGCGACCGAGTATTATTCTCCGCACCGGTGTCCGGTCGGCAACTCCCGGTCGTTACTCCGGGCCGTCCCCGACCGTTCCGGAAGCGGATTGGGATCGCGTCGCCGGGCCGCCCTCCGTGGCGGCCCGGCGACACGACAGGAAGAGCCTGTCGGACCGGTCTCTCAGTCGTACGCCCCCTGGGGGTGGTCGCCGAGGAGCCGGAGCTGCCGCGGGTTGCACGCGGCCAGTACCGCGGGGTCGAACCGCCAGGCCAGGAACGGGGCGAAGTGCTGGGCCATCTCCCGCCTCCCGTAATGGACCTGCAGCAGGTACCGGGTCTGGTCGGTGCGGTTGTCGCTCCCGCTGTGCCACAGGTCGCTGCGGAAGAACAGCACGTCCCCGGCGCCGCACAGGACCGGCTGCGGCGCCCGGCCCCGCCAGTGGGTCTCCCACCGGGCCGGCCTGCGGCCCGCCCGGTGGCTCCCCGGGATGACGTGGGTCGGGCAGAGTTCGGCCGGCTGCGGGCTGAGGTAGACGTGGGCGGTCGCCAGGAACACCGGCACCCGCACCCCGTCCGGCACCCCGGGCTCCGGCCACGTCATCGGCAGGTAGTCGAGGTGCAGGCCGACGCCGCGGTGGTCCGGGTGGCTCCGCCACGCCGTCTGGCCGATGACGTGGCAGTTCTCCCCGAGGACCGCCTCCGCCAGGTCGACCACGCCCGGCCGGTCGAGGTACGGCAGCCAGAACGGGTCGCGGTTGAAGACGTTCTTGTAGTGGTCGGTCGGGCCGGTGAAGTCCCACGGGAGCGGCCGGAGGGCGTCGATCCTCGCCCGGCAGGCGGCCACCTCGTCGAGCGTGAGGACTTCGGGGATCAGGGCGAACCCGTCCTCGTCCAGCGCCGCGGCCGTCCCGTCCACGTCGGCCGGGTGGTACGTCGGGAGGCGGTCGTAGTGCGGGCGCGGGGCGGGCTCGCCGGCGGGCATGTCACGGCCTCAGGCGGACCGGAGGATCGCCAGCGCCTCGGCGTGGACCTGACCGTTGGTGGCCAGCACGTCCGGGCGGTGGACGGTCGGGGTGTCGTCCCAGTCGGTGAACCGGCCGCCGGCCTCCTCCACGATCGCCTTGGTGGCGGCCACGTCCCACGGGTTCACCCCGTGCTCGACCATCACGTCCGCCGCCCCCTCGGCGACCAGCACGAACCCGTAGAAGTCGCCGTACCCGCGCTGCCGGGCGGTCCGCCCGCACAGCTCCAGGAACGCCCTCTCCCGGCCGTGCTTCGTGAACCAGTTGATGCTGGAGTAACACAGCAGGGCGTCGGCCAGGCGGCTCACCCCCGACACCCGCACCGGCCGGTCGTTCACGAACGCCCCGTCCCCGCGGAGCGCCCGGTACGTCATCCCGAACACCGGGACGTACACCACCCCGCCGATCTGCTCGCCCTTGTACTCCAGCCCGACGAGCGTGGCCCAGACCGGGACGTGGCGGATGAACGACTTGGTCCCGTCGATCGGGTCGATGACCCAGCGGAACCCGCTGGTCCCCGGCTGGTCGCCGAACTCCTCGCCGAGGAACCCGTCCTGCGGGAACGCCTTCGCGACCGCCGCCCGGATCAGCTCCTCGGCCCGCTTGTCCGCGATCGTGACCGGGCTGTTGTCGGCCTTGTGCTCGACCGCGAAGGTGGAGTCGTAGTAGGTGCGGGCGAGGTCGCCGGCCTTCCGGGCGGCGTCGACGGCCAGGTCGTACCGGGTGCGCCAGTCGGCGTTCATGCGGGGTCTCTCGGCGGGCGTCGGGGGTCAGGCCACTTCGGCCGCGGCCAGGGCCGGGGGGTGGGCCTTGGCGTAGGCTGCGCACCCGACGATCCCGGAGTCGTCCCCGAGGGCGGCCGGGACGCACCGCACCCCGGCCGCCGCCCCGGGCAGGGTGTACCGCTGGGCGATCTCCCAGATCCGCTCGATGAACGACTCCCCGAGCGCCCCGGTCACCCCGCCGCCGATCACCACCACCTCGGGGCTGAGGAAGTTCACCACCCCGCCGACCGCCGCCCCCAGCGCCCGGGCGGCGTCGTCGACGAGCTGGACCGCGACCGGGTCGTCCTTCTGGTAGTACTCGGCGAGCTGCGAGCTGCGGACCGCCCCGAGGTCGACCCCCTTCCACTCCTTCCGCACCCGCTTCGGGGCGTCGTCCAGGATCTCCTTCGCCCGCTTCATCATGTGCTTCCGCCCGGCCACCCCCTCCAGCTCCGTCCCCTGCCGCCAGTTCACCACCAGGTGGCCGATCTCCCCGGCGTTCCCGTTGAACCCGGAGAACAGCTCGCCGTTGAGGATCAGCCCGCCCCCGACCCCGGTCCCGACGAACACCCCGAGGACGTGCCGGGCCCCGCGGGCGGCCCCGTGGGCGAACTCCCCGTAGGTCCCCATCCGGACGTCGTTCTCGACCGCCAGCGGCCACCGCCAGGCGGCCGGCAGGAGCGGGCCGAGGTCGACGTCCCGCCAGTCCAGGTTCGGGGCGAACCGGATCCGGGTCGTCCCGGTGACGACCTGCCCGGGGATCCCGACCCCCATCCCGCGGACCAGGGCCGGGTCGACGTTCGCCTCCCGGAGGACCGCCTCCACCCCC
Source organism: Isosphaera sp. (assembly GCA_013822345.1). Lineage (GTDB taxonomy): Bacteria > Planctomycetota > Planctomycetia > Gemmatales > Gemmataceae > Gemmata. The sequence continues at coordinate 32,845 of PNKH01000071.1, read as the reverse complement.
TGGACGACGCGGCCGAACACCGCGGCCGGCCCGCCCTCGGCGGCGGTCGGGTGCTTGGACCGGGCGAGCAGCTTCAGGTCGTCGTCGAACAGCCCGGACAGGATCTTCGTCCCGCCGAGGTCGACGCCCAGCCAGTATCCGGCGCTCATACGCCTACCCGTGGGGACGCCGGGCGTGGTCGGACGAAGCCCGGCCGGCGCCGGCTATTGTAAGGACGGTTCGGGGGTGCTCAACACGATTCGCCCGCCCGGGCGGCGGCCACGAACCGGGCCACCCGGTCCGGGTCCTTCCGGCCGGGGGCGGACTCGACCCCGCTGGCCACGTCGACGCCCCACGGGCGGACGGCCGCGACCGCCGCCGCGACGTTCTCGGGGGTGAGTCCGCCTGCCAGGATGATAGGCGCCCCGGGGTCGAACCCGTCCAGCAGGTGCCACGGGGCGACGCGCCCGGTCCCACCCAGTTGTCCCTCGACGTGCGAGTCGATGAGCACCGCGGCGGGCGGCCGGCCGGCGGCGGTGGCGGCCGCGACGAACCGGCGGACGTGGTCGAGGCCGGCGGCGTCCTTGACGCGGAACGCGGGGACGTGGGCGAACGGGAACGGGTCTTCGTCCGGCGGTTGGTCGTCGTAGGTCTGGACGGCGCGGAGGCCGAGTTGGAAGGCGACGGCGCAGACCTGGCGGACCGGCGTGCCGACGAACACGCCGACCGGGGCGGTGAACGGCGGGAGGGCGCGGACGACGGCGGCGGCCTGTGAGGGGGTGACGTGCCGGGGCGAGCGGGGGTAGAAGTTCAGCCCGACGGCGTCGGCCCCGGCGTCGGCGGCGCGGCGGGCGTCGTCCGGGGTGGTGACGCCGCAGATCTTGACGCGGACCATGCCGGCAGTTTACGGCGCGGCCGGCGGCTGCGGGGGCGGCGCTGGTCGATCGCCGGGCAGGAGGAAGAAGTCGCCGACCTTGCACGAGAAGCCCGGCAGCTCCGGGTCGCCGGTCAGGTCGTCGGCCGGCTTGAGGACGACGTGGTGGTGGTTCGGGCGGTACACGGTCACGGTTTTCGTCTCCGGGTCGGCGAGCCAGACGACCTTCACCCCGGCCCGGAGGTAGTCGGCGATCTTCTCGTTCACCTCGCTCGTCTTGTCGGTCGGGGATAGCACCTCGACCGTCAGGACCGGCGGCCGGTCGGCCTCGACCCACTTCGGCTCCACGTCGTCGTAGGTGTTCGCGTCGACGCAGTAGGCCACGTCCGGGCCGACGACCGTGCCGGGGTTCTCCTCCAGCACTACCCCGGTGTCGTTCGACAGGACGTACCCCCGGCCGACGGCGAAGGAGTAGTTCCCGACGACCCGGGCGATGTTCCCGGCGACGACCCCGTGGGGCTTCTTCGGGCGGGGCATCTCGACCACCCTCCCGCGGCGGAGTTCGAACAGCCGGTCCATGTTCTCGGGCCGGTTGACGAAGTCCCAGTACTCGTCCACCGTCATCAGCTTCGGCGGGGCGGCGACGGCCGGGTCGGTCGGGGTCATGGTCACCTCCTGTCGCGCCAGTCTACCCGCCGAGCTTCTGCCGGGCCAAGGCCAGCGCCCCGTGCACCACCACCTCCTCGCCGAGCGCCGCCGGGACGATGTCCGTCAGCCCGCGGAACGGCGGGAAAACCTCCTCGGCGACTCGCTCCCGGAGTGGAGCGAAGAAGAGCTCTTCGCCGATCAGCGAGACGCCGCCCCCGATCACGACACGTCGGGGGCAGAGCAACGCGATGACGTGACAGATCGCCTCCGCGAGCGACGGCCAGGTCTCCGTCAGGATCGTCCGCGCGAAGTCGTCGCCGTTCCTCAAGGCGCAGGTCGCGACCGCCTCTGCCGTGAGATGCTCGACGGGGATGCGGTCCAGCTCGGTGTGCTCGAACTCACCGGCGTCCCCGCGCGCGACGCAGGCCCGCGCCCACTTCTGGATGGCCGGGCCGGAGACGATCGACTCTAGCGGCCCGTCCGAATGGTCCGCGTGGTCGCGGTAATCGCCGACGATCAGGTGCCCGATCTCGGCCGCCCCGCGGCCGACGCCGCGGTAGATCTGGCCGTCGATGATGAGGCCGCCGCCGACCCCCGTTCCGACCGTGACGTAGAAGATCGGCGACAGCCCCTTCCCCGCCCCGAACAGCGCCTCCGCCAACCCCGCCACGTCGGCGTCGTTGCACAGCACCGCCGGCACGCCGACCAGGTCCGCCACCCAGTCCGCCAGCGGGAACCCGTCCCAGCCGGCGATCTGGTGCGACGTGACGACCGTCTGCGTCGCGTCGTCGGTCGGGCCGCCGAACCCGATCCCCACCCCCCGCAGCTCCCCGCCGCCGACGCCGGCCTTCGCCAACAGCACCGGCACCGCCGCCTCGATCTGCCGGCGGATCCCCTCGCCGCCGGCGGCCGCGTCGACCGTGCCGCGCCACAGCGACAGGATCACCCCGTCGCCGCGGCCCAGCCCGAGCTGCAGCTTCGTCCCGCCGATCTCGATCCCGAGGAACATGGGTGCCTCCCGCGCTCCGCTCCGCGTCGCGGCTAAACGTCGTGATCAATCGTCGTCGTCCTTCTTGCCCGGCGCCTTCACCGGCACGAAGAACGCGGCCCGGACCGGCGGCGGCATCGGGCTGTCCACCCCCTTCACCGCCTTCCAGATGATCTCGCTGAAGATCAGGTCGTCGAGCTGGTCCTCCCGGGCGTGGTTCTGGCCGTCGAGCCACTTCGCCCCGAACCCGCCCGGCTTGTTCACCTCCTTCAAATCCACCTTCGGCACCTCGTGGGCGTACGGCGTCGCGTCCGCCTTCGCGGTGAAGCTGTTGAACATCGGCCGGGCGGCGGCGTCGAACTGGCTCATCGGCTGCAGCCCGAGGATCAGCTCCATCGTCCGCAGCATGCTCGTCGTCGAGTACAGGGTGCTGTCGACGAACTTCCGCTTCGTGTACGGCGAGATGACGAGGGCGACGGAGCGGTGGGCGTCGACGTGGTCCGGGCCGTTCTGCGTGTCGTCCTCCAGCACGAAGATCGCCGTCTCCTTCCACAGCGGGCTCTTGCTCACCGCCTCCACGATCATCCCGAGCGCCAGGTCGTTGTCGGCCACCATCGCCCGGACCGTCGGCTTCCCGACCGCCGTCCCGGCGGTGTGGTCGTTCGGCAGCTTCACGATCTGCAGCCGCGGCATCTCCCCGGCCTTCTCCAGCCGCCGGAACTCCGAGATGAACCGCTCCGCCCGCTTCACGTCCGGGTAGCCCAGGTCGTAGCTGCGGTACTGCGGGTCGATCTTCCCTTCGAGCGCCTTCACCGCCGGGACGCAGTCGGCGAACGTCCCGTCCGGCTTCACCACCCCGACGTTGTTCGCCCACTCCCCGTAGCTCCGGACGCTCACCTTCGCCTCGTTGCACTTGTCCCAGATGTACCCGCCGCCCGGCCGGGCGATCAGGTCCTTCGCCCCCTCGCTCGGGTAGCCGTACACCTTCCCGCCGCGGTAGCTCAGCGGCCAGATCTTCTCCACGAAGTCGGTCGCGTACGCCCCCATGCTCCACTCGTGCCCGTCCGCCGACACCTCCCCGTCGACGTAGAAGTTGTCGAGGAGGACGAACTCCTCCGCCAGCTTGTGGTGGTTCGGCGTCACGTCGCGCGGGAACAGGCACAGCTCCGGCTCGCCGTTCCCCTTCGGGTTCGGCCCGGCCGCCAGGTCGCCGAACACCTGGTCGTAGGTCCGGTTCTCCTTGATGACGTAGATGACGTACTTGATCGGGCTCGGGTCGCCGACCTTCGCCGGGATCGGGTTGTCCGCCTCCCGGTTGTCGTCCCGGACCGCGTTCCCGTCCCGCAGCGGGCTGCACTGGAACGCCAGCTTCGAGTACCGGGCCATCCCCTCCGGGGTCGGAACCGGCAGCACCCCGAGCGTGCCGGTGTACAGCTGGCCGATATACTCGTTCAGGTTTCGTGCGAGCGGCAGAATCGGGTTCGGCCCGCTCCGGTTCGGCTTCGACACCAGCCCCTTACCGTTCGCTACGTACAACGTCTTGTCCTTCGGGTTGAACCGGACGGAAGTCGGGTACCAGCCGGTCGGGACGAACCCGAGCGGCTTCGCCGTCTTCGGGTCGGACACGTTCAGCACCGCGAGGTTGTTGGCGTCGGCATTGGCGACGAACAGGAGCTGCCCGTCCGGGGTGAGGGCGAGGCTGTTCGGGGTGTTCCCGGCCGGGGCGCCGGCGTACAGCGCGCAGTGGATCGTCTGGAGCGGCTTGCCGGTCGCCGGGTCGAGGACGGCCACCTTGGTCGAGTTGGCGCAGGCGACGTACAGGGCGTCGCCCTTCGGCGAGAGAACCATCTCGGTCGGGTGCTCGGCGGTCGGCCAAGTCGCCACGACCGCGTTCTTCTCCAGGTCGATCACCCCGACCGCCGCCCGCGCCCACAGCGACACGAACGCCCGCTTACCCCCGGGTTCGGCGAGACAGGTGTACGGGTAGAACTCGGGCTCGTAGGGCTTGGCGGGATCCTCTTCCTTGGGGATCGGGACCGGCGCGATCTCAGTGAATCCGGCTTGTGTCGCGGCATCCAACAACTGCACCACGTAACGTTGCACCAGCCGGTCGTCGATCTCGATCGTCAGCTTCGGTTCGGGAATCGTTTGACCTTTCGCCTTGGCCGCGTCGATGCGCTTCTTCTCCGCGGCGTACAGCACCCCGGCTTCACGAAGAAACGCCTTCACGTCGGCTCCGAGGTCCTTACCCTTCGGCCCGGCCGAGCCGTCCTCGCGCAGGCTCATGCTCTCGATCTCGCCCCCGTTGGTCGCCGTCACGCGCACGACCCACTTCATCTGGTTCTCGCGGGCCGGGTCGTTCTTCACCTCCTTCTTGTCTTCCTTGCGGCCGTCGGGCGGGCTCGGCGGCTCGCCCTTGCCGGGCTCCTTCTTGGCCGCGACCGCACGCAGCGGGATGACCTTCTTGTTCTCCGGGTTCACCAGCGGCACCCGGACGACGGCGTCGGCCCACGGGGCGGCGACGAGCAGGTCCTTGCCGGCCGCATCGAGCGCGATCCCGCCGACGACCGTCGTGACGTTCGCCTTCCCGACCGCCACGTCGATGTTCCGCCCCTTCACCAGGTACCCGCGGTCGAAGTCGAAGACGTGGACCACCCCGAATTCGCCGCCGCTGGCGAACACCTGCTTCCCGTCGGCCGAGAACGCCAGCCCGTAGAACGCCTGGTCGATCGGCGCCCGGGACACGACCCGGGTGCGCTCCGGGTTGAGGTCCACGACCACGACTTCGTGGGTCTTGAACCCGGCGCACAGGACGGCTGCGAACTCCCCGGTCGGGTGGACGGCGACGTTCACCGGGAAGTCGCCGACCTCCAGGTGCCGGCCGGCCGGGCGGAGCGACCACTGGTTCGGGAGCTGCACCGACCCGTCCTTCCGCAGCCCCGGCAGCACCCGGTCGAACGGGACCGCCGCGGCCGCCGGCTTCGGCTCGTCCTTGGCCGGCGGCTGCGGCGGGCGGGTGACCGCGAACAGGCCGACCGCCCCGAGCAGCACCAGCCCGAGCGCCGCGAGTGACTGACCGCGCATGACAACCTCCCGGTGGGGTGCGACAGCGGCTATTGTGGTAACTAGACGGGCCTGCGGCCGAACCGCGGCCCGACTCTGAACCCGGTGGACGTGATCCCATGCCCCAACTCGTCGGCCAGGTCTGTGTGCGGTGCAACGCGCGTATCGGATCGGCTTTGGACGCCAACTTCTGCGCCACCTGTGGTCAGCCCAGTCATACCTCGTGCACCTCGGCCCCAGAAAACGACGGCGAGATGACCTGCCTGTCGTGTGGGTGCTGGCTGCTTCGACCTGTTGCACCTCCGCCACCCCCACCCACCCCGGCGATGGCCGCTGCGGAGCAGCGTCGGCAGACCCGCCTGTTCCTTTTGGTCGGCGCCGGGCTGTTTGCCTTACTCGGCGTGCTCGGCGGGACCATCGGCTTCGCCACAGGGTCAGACGGGGCTCTGAAATCACTCTTCCGAGGTCTCGTGTTGGCGGTTATCGCGCTTGTGGTTCGTTGGTTGCAATTCCCCCCCGCCTCCGATTCCGACGCGTCGAGGAATGAGCCGTGACCGACCCGAACCGGATCGCCTTCGAGGCCGCGGCGTTCGCCGCCCGCGCCCACCAAGGCCAGACCCGCAAGGACGGCCGGACGCCATACGTCAGCCACCCGTTCCGGGTCTGCCTGGTGGTCCGGCACGTGTTCGGGTTCGACGACCCGAAGGTGCTCGCCGCCGCGCTGCTCCACGACACCATCGAGGACACCACCACCGACTGCGACGACCTGACCGACGAGTTCGGCCCGGACGTGGCCCGGTGGGTCGGGGCGGTGAGCAAGGACGCCCGCCTGCCGTTCGACCAGCGCGAGGAGGCGTACCGCCGGGCGCTCGCGGCCGCCGACTGGCAGGCGAAGGTGGTGAAGCTGGCGGACCTGTACGACAACCTCGGGGACAGCCGGCACTTCGCCCCGAAGCAGAAGCGGAAGACGGCCGAGAAGTCGCGCGGCTACCTGGCCGCGGTCCGGGAAGGACTTCCGCCGGAGGCGGAGGACGCGGCGAGGGTCGTGGAGCAACGACTGGCCGAGTTGGAAGCGAGTTTAACGGCGTAAAACTGTGCCCCGGCGGGGGTTATTCCTTGTCACCGGGGACCGACGGGGGGAATAATGTCCTTGCCCCGTGCACATGGAGGCCCGGACATGACCCTACGCTGGATTCTGCCGGCCGTCGCGGCCGCGGTTCTTGCCGCCCCCGCCGCCGCCTGCCCGTTCTGCACCCCGACCGGCACCACCCTGAGCGGCGAAGTCGCCCAGGCCGACTTCATCCTGTTCGGCACCCTGACGAACGCCAACCGGGACCCGAACGACCCGACGGCGTTCAACAAGGGGACCACCGACCTGACCATCGAGACGGTCATCAAGCCGCACGACATGGTCAAGGGGAAGAAGACGGTCACCATCCCCCGGTACGTCCCGCCGGACGGGCGGAACGACAAGTACCTGGTGTTCTTCAACGTGTACGACGGGAAGCTCGACCCGTACCGCGGGGAGGCGGTGTCGGCCGACAGCAAGCTGCCCGACTACCTGAAGGGGGCGATCGAGGTCCGGCAGAAGGACATCGTCACCCGGCTGCGGTACTTCTTCGAGTACCTGGAGGACCCGGACCTGGTGGTCAGCACCGACGCGTACTCGGAGTTCGGGTACGCCGAGTACAAGGAGGTGCGGGAGGTCGCCCCGAAGCTGCCGGCCGCGACCCTCCTGAAGTGGCTGAAGGACCCGAACACCCGCGGCAGCCGGCTCGGGCTGTACGGGCTGTTGGTCGGGCACGCCGGCAAGCCGGAGGACGCGAAGGCGGTGCGGGCCCTGCTGGACGACAAGGACCGGTCGTACACGAGCGGGCTGGACGGGGTGCTGGCCGGGTACGCCCTGCTCGACCCGAAGGCCGGGTGGGAGTACGTGACCGGGCTGATCGCCAAGCCGGACCAGGACTTCCCGGTCAAGTACGCGGCCCTGAAGACGGTCCGGTTCTTCTGGGAGTTCCGGCCGGACGTGGTGTCGAACGCCCAGGTGCTGGCCGCCCTGAAGACGCTGATGGACGACCACGACATCGCGGACATGCCGATCGAGGACGCCCGGAAGTGGAAGGTGTGGGACCTGACCCCGACGGTCCTGGGGTACGCGGCCAAGGAGGACCACATCAAGACCCCGATCGTCGCCCGGGCGATCCTGAAGTTCGCCATCGCCGCGTCCTGGGCCGACCCGAAGAACGCGGCGGCAGCCGCGTACGTCGAGGAGGCCCGGAAGAAGGACCCGAACCGGGTCGACTTCCTGGAGCGGTTGCTGAAGGACGAGGCGGCCCCGCCCCCGCCCGCCGGCCCCGACAAGAAGAGCGGCCCCACCCCGAAGCCGGGCGGGTGACCTTCCCCCGCGGGCCGCGGATCGGGTATCACACGGCGGCCGGCCGGGAACCACCCCGCCGGCCGCCGGTCCGTTTCGGGGTGCCACGATGTTCCGCCCGGCCGCCGCGCTCGCCGCCCTGTTCCTCACTGCCCCGCCGGCCCCGGCCTGCACCTTCTGCGGCGGGGAGCTGCGGGCGAAACCGACCCTCCGAACGCAGTACGCGGCGGCGAAGGCGGTGCTGCACGGGCAGCTCAAGAATCCGCGGTTCGACCCGAAGACGGACGCCGGGGCCACCGACCTGCACGTCTCGGCCGCCCTGAAGGACGACCCGGCCCGCGGCGGGCGGGCGGTGGTCGTCATCCCGACGTACCTGCCGGTGGTCGGGAACACCCCGCCGGACTTCCTCCTGTTCTGCGGCGTCGCCGGCGGCCGGCTCGACCCGACGTTCGGGGTCCCGGCGACGGCCGCGGTGCTCGACTACCTGAAGGGGGCGGTCGCCCTCGACGACGCGGACCCGGCGGCGAAGCTCGGGTACTTCTTCCGGCACCTCGACGCGGCCGACCCGACCGTGGCGGCCGACGCCTTCCTGGAGTTCGCCCGGGCCGCGGACGCCGACATCGTCAAGGCGGCGGGCCGGTTCGACGCGGCGAAGCTGCGGAAGCTGCTGACCGACCCGGCGACGCCGGCGGAGCGGCTCGGGGTGTTCGCGTTCCTGCTCGGGGCGTGCGGCGGGCCTGCGGACGCGGCGTTCTTCGCCGGGCTGCTGAAGGCGGACCCGCTGCCGGAGCGGACGGCCGGGGCGTTCGGCGGGCTGCTCGCCGGGTACACGCTGCTGGCCCCGAAGGACGGGTGGGCGCTGACCGCGGCCGCCCTCGGCGACCCGAAGCGGTCGTACGCGGTGCGGCTGTCGGCGCTCGGGACGGTGCGGTTCTTCCAGGCGACGCGGGGGGCGGACTGCAAGGCCGAGGTGCTGAGATGTTGTGCCGCGCTGTTGCCGCACGGCGACCTGGCGGACCAGGCGGTCGAGGACCTGCGGCGGTGGGGCTGGTGGGACCTGACGGCGGACGTGCTGGCGCAGTTCCCGAAGCCGACGCACGCCGCCCCGATCGCCCGCCGCGGCATCGTGCGGTACGCGCTGACCTGCCCGAAGCCGGAGGCGAAGGCGTTCGTGGAGACGCTGCGGAAGGCCGACCCGAAGCTGGTCGCCGGGGTGGAGGAGATGATGTCGCTGTACGACCCGGTGAAGAAGTAGGGCGGTGCCCGGGAGGGCGAGGCTCCTGCCGAGCCGGAGTGACGCGGCTCGGCAGGAGCCTCGCCCTCCCACACCCCGGATCACTTCGGGACCGTCGGCGCCCCGGCCAGGGTCAGCGTGATCCGGTACAGCGACTTCCCGGCGGTGACGTACAACGTCTTGCGGTCCGGGCCGGCGAAGCAGCAGTTGTTCGGGTCCTCGGGCGTCGGCAGGAACGCGAGCTTCTTCCCGTCCGGGCTGAAGAAGTAGATCCCGCCGGCGCTCTTGCTCCCGGCCGTCGCCACGATCGTGCCGTCGGCCGCGACCGTCATCCCGTCGATGCCGCGCTCCTTGCCGAAGTCGTACAGCTCCTTCCGCGGCCCGACCGTGCCGTCGGCGTTCAGCGGGTACGCCACCAGCTTGCGGCCGAGCTTCGCCTCGCCGCTGTGGTCGGAGACGTACAGCGTCTTGCCGTCCGGCGAGATGACCAACCCGTTCGGCTTGACGATGTCGGTGGTCAGCCGGGTGACGGTGCCGTCCGGGTCGACGCGGTACACCGACTCGTGGTCGAGCTCGCGCTTCTCGTCACCGACGTACCGCGGGTCGGAGAAGTAGACGCGGCCCTTGCGGTCGAGGGTGAGGTCGTTCGGCGAGTTGAACCGCTTGCCGTCGAATCGGGCGGCGAGCGTCTTCACCGTGCCGTCCTTCTCGGTGACGCTGATGCGGCGGCCGCCGCCGGTGTTCGCCCCCTCACACGCGATCAGGCGCCCGGCGGCGTCGAACTTCAGCCCGTTGGTGCGGCCACCCGGGTTGCGGAACTCGGTCGTCTTGCCGGTGGCCGGGTCGAACTTCATGATCCGGTTGCCGATGTCGGAGAAGTAGACGGCGCCGTCCGGCCCCTCGGCGGGACCTTCGGTGAACTCGCCGTCGCCCCACAGCTTCTCGAACTTCGCGCCCGGGGCGACGAACGACTTCTCGTCCGCGACGGGGGCGAGGATGAGCGCGAACGCGATGAGCATGGTGTGGCGGGTGGTGTGGGTGGGACGAGCCGCGACCGCCAGGGAGCGGCTTACGTAAGCCGCTCCCTGGCGGTCGCGGCTCGCCGGGTGCGTTACTTCTTCTTCGGGAACTGCCAGTTCTCGTCGAACAGCCCGGCGGCGACGACCTCGAACGCGGCCGGGTCCTTGTCGGTCGGGGTCGGCTTGATGACGGCCCAGTCGCCGAGCCGCGGGTACAGGTTGGCGTTGGTCCCCTTCAGGTCGGCCTCGCGGAACGTGTGCCCGCAGTTCAGGACGACGTAAGTCGGTGTCTCCTTCTCCTTCTCCTTCAGCGGGTCCGGGTAGATGAGGACCGGAAGGTGCGTCTTCGGATCGTACTGGACGCCGTTTACGACCAGCTTCTCCTTTGTCCAGGTGATCGGCAGTTGCGGCAGCACCTTGGCGATCAGCGGGTTGCTCTGCGGGTCGCCGAACAGGACGAGGCTGCTGGGCTTCCTCGCGTCGTACGACCGGTCCTCGGGCGTCGGCAGCGTGCCGCGGAAGTACCGGTCCCACACCTTCGCGAACTGTGTCAATTCGGCCGCGACGTGCTTCGAAGGCGCGGCGTGCCACCCCGCCCCGCCCGGCCCGACGACCGTAAATCGGCCCATGAAGGCGGCGTCGATCGGCCCGCAAAGCCCCCGCTTCGCGAGGCCGGTCGGGGCGTTCCACAGCACCGACCACGTCCCGTCGCGCTTGGCGAAGTAGGCGGCGTGGGTGGGGCCCAACTTCTGCCCGTCCACCACGACCACCCGGGGCTTGTCGCCGGCGTCCGGGGCGGGGATGTCGAACTCGGCGACGTTGGTCGTCCGCACGTCCACCCCCTCGGGCGTGGTCCGCACGTCGATCACCGCCTTCTCGTACTGACGCTCGAGCCGGTTGACCGAGACGCCGTCCCCTGAGTCGCCGTACATCGTGGTGTAGGTGACGAACCGGACCCGCCCCGGGGTCCGGTCACGGCCCTTGTCGGCGTACTTCCGGTACTCCGCCTCGGCCTTCGCCTGCCACTCGGCCGGCATCTGGTGCTCGAGCCCCGGGGCCACCAGGTGCGTGAACCGCAGCGGCTCCTTGAACCCCTTCAGGGCGTTCTCGATGTTGTCGGCCGCCTTCTTCTGCGCGTCCTTCTCTCCGCTGTACGCGACCACCGGCACGTTGAACGCGTTCTCGGCGTAGCCCACCGCGTCGTAGATCCGGAGGCACTTCTCCTGGTAGTCCGGCAGCTCCTTGGGCAGATTGGCGATGTAGCCGTGGGTGGTTGTGAACCCGGCCCCGGGGCCGATCACACAAAAGGTGCCCGGGTGGTGCAGCCCGATGTGCCAGGTCCCGGCCCCCCCCATCGAGAAGCCCCGCAACACCACCCGCTGCCGATCGACTGCCGGGGTCGCCCAGACCTCGAAATCCATCCGGGCCTCCCACACGTCCGTCTCTCCGGCCCACCGATAGGCATTATTCCCCCGACCGTACACCTCGAGTTGGATGAAGTCCCGGTCCTTCGGCGCCACCCCGTTGTGCGTCGCGATGAATTTCGCCTCGGTCAGCGCCCCGTCCCGGCCGTGCAGGACGATGTCGAGCCGCCACTTCTTCTTCGGGTCCTTGCCGTAGTCGTGCGGCAGCTGCACCGCGTACGGCTGGATCGAGTTGTCGACGTCCGACCGGTACGCCCGCACCACCCACCGGCCCGGGGCGTCGCGCCACACCGCCTTGCCGCCGTCCGCCTGCTTCGCCCGGTCCAGCCCCTGGTCGAGCGTTTGCAGCGCCCACTTCACGCTGCTCGCGTGCAGCCACTCCTCGAACCGCACGATGTTCTCCGCCGCCTTCAGGTAAATCTCGACCTCGACCAGCACGTCGTCCGGCAGCTTCTTCGCCTTCAGCCCCTCGACCGCCTTCCGCAGCTGCTCCGTCTTGTCCTTGATCGTCTGGAGCGTCGCCGCGTCCGGGATGAACGTCTTCGGGTCGGCCTTCGGCTGGGCCTTCTTCTCCGGCTGCTTCGCCTTCGGCTCCTGCCCGGCCGGGTCGGCGGTCACGACCCCGGCCCCGGTGGCGGCGAACAACACGAGTGCGGCGAGGCGGCGCATGAGGGGCTCCGGCGGGTGGGTGTCGCCAGCGTACCAGCGGCGGCCGCCGGTAGCCAGGGGGCACCGCCGCCGGTACGCTTTCCCAGTCCCGTCAGACAGGAGGCCCCCGCCATGCACGTTCGGTTCTGGGTCGCGGTCGGGCTGGGGGCGGCGCTCGCCGCGGCCCCGGCCACCTCGGCCGACGACGACCTCGCCAAGGCGCTCGCCACCCTGAAGGCCGTCGGCAAGGAGGGGAAGGGGAACGAGGACGCCGGGCCGGCGTGGAAGGCGGTCGTCGGCAAGGGCGGCGCCGCCCTGATGCCGACGCTCGGAGCCGTCGACGACGCCCACCCGACCGCCGCGAACTGGCTCCGCACCGCCGCCGGGGCCGTCGCCGAGGCCGAGCGGACCGCCGGCCGGGCGCTGCCGGCGAAGACGCTGGAGGCGTTCGCCACCGACACCAGGCACGCCCCGTCCGCCCGCCGCCTCGCCTACGAACTCCTCCTCACCCAGGACCCGGCCGCGAAGGCCCGACTCCTCCCGGGGTTCATCAACGACAAGAGCCCGGACCTCCGCCGCGACGCGGTCGCCGCCCGCATGGCCGAGCTCGATGACATCTCGAAGCCGGTCACCCGGGCGGACTACGAGAAGCTCCTCCCGTTCGCCCGGGACAAGGACCAGGTCGAGTTCCTGGCCAAGGCGATCGACAAGCTCGGCGGCCGGGCGAGCACCACCGAGCACTTCGGGTTCGTCACCGCCGCCCACCTTGTCGGCCCGTTCGACGCCCCGGAGAGCAAGGGCTACACCACCGCGTACCCGCCGGACGCCGCCACCGCCCCCGACGGCGCGTTCAAGGGGAAGGACGGGGCCGAGGTGAAGTGGGCGCCGGCGGCGACGGCCGACCGGTACGGCACGTTCGACCTGAACAAGCTGCTCGGCAAGCACAAGAACGCCGTCGCCTACGCCCTGGCGGTGGTCGTCGCCCCGGCCGAGACGCCGTGCGAGGTGCGGGTCACCAGCCCGACCTCGGTCAAGACCTACCTGAACGGGAAGGAGATCTTCGGCCGGGACGAGTACCACCACGGCGACCCGTTCGACGCCCACACCGGCCGCGGCACCCTGAAGAAGGGCGAGAACGTGGTCGTGGTGAAGGTGTGCCAGAACGACCAGCCGCAGCCGTGGGCGCAGCGGTGGCAGTTCCAGGTCCGGGTGTGCGACGACACCGGCGGGGCGCTCCCGCTCGAGCAGAAGGCCGTGGTCGACGGCCAGCCGAAGACCGTGAAGCTCGGGTACAACCCGACCCCGGCCGCCGACCCCAAGGAGGAGAAGAAGTGACCCGGTCCAGCCTGGCCGTCTTCCTCACACTCGCACTCGCACCCGCACTCCCCGCCGCCGACTGGCCGCAGTTCCGCGGGCCGAACGGCAACGGCGTGAGCGACGAGAAGGGCCTGCCGGTCGAGTGGGGGAAGGACAAGGGGGTGAAGTGGAAGGCGGAGCTGCCCGGCCGCGGGGTGTCGTCACCGGTGGTGGCCGGCGGGCGGGTGTACGTCACCTGCAGCAACGGGAAGCGCGACGACCGGCTCCACGTCCTGTGCTTCGACGCGGCCACCGGCAAGCAACTCTGGCACCGCCAGCTCCAGGCGACCGGGAACACCGCCGCCCACCCGAAGTCGTGCATGGCCGCGAACACCCCGGCCGCCGACGGCGAGGGCGTGTACGCCCTGTTCGCCACCGGCGACCTGGCCGCGTTCGACGCCGACGGCACCCTCCGCTGGTACCGGTCGCTGGTCGGCGACTACCCGACCGTCACCAACGTCGTCGGGATGGCGTCGTCCCCGGTCCTGGTGCGGGACCGGCTGGTCGTACCGATGGAGAACGCCGGCGAGTCGTTCCTGGCGGCGGTCGACACGAAGTACGGGAAGAACCTGTGGAAGGCGGAGCGGCCGCAGGGGACGAACTGGACGACGCCGCTCGTCCGCCAGGCCGGGGCCGTGACCGAGGTGCTGTTCGCCGGGCCGGGCGGGCTGACCGCCTACGACGCCGCGACCGGCACCAGCCGGTGGACGGCCAAGTCCGCCGTCGGGTCGGTCCCGTCCGGCGCGATCGACGGGGACACGATCTACCTGCCGGTCGCCGGGGTGAGCCGGTTCAAGCTCGGGCCGGACGGCCTGGGCGAGAAGCCGGCGTGGGAGGCGAAGGAGGCCCAGACCGGGTACCCGTCGCCGGTGGTGTACGCCGGGAAGGTGTTCGCCTGCGGGAGCCAGGGGTTCGTCACCTGCGCCGACGCGAAGACCGGGAAGGTGCTGTACAAGGAGCGGGTGAAGGGGGCGTTCTCGGCGTCGCCGGTCGCCGGCGACGGGAAGGTGTACTGCCTGAACGAGACGGGGAGCTGCACCGTGCTCGACGCGACCGCCGACGACTTCACCCCGCTGGCGACGAACGACCTCGGCGGCGACACCCTCGGCACCCCCGCGATCGCCAACGGCCTGGTCTTCATCCGCAACGACAAGATGCTGTACGCCGTCGGGAAGTGAGTCGCGCCGGGCGAACCGCGACCGTCAGGGAGCGGGTGTGCCTCCAAGGACACCCGCTCCCTCGCGGTTCGCCCGACCCCTCACTCCTTCGTCGCCTTCTTCAGCTCCGCGAGCACCGGCCGCACGTCCGTCTCGTTCACCGACGCGAACGCGAACGACTTCACCACCTTCCCCTTGTGGACCACCACCGCGGTCAGGTGGGCGTCCGGGTTCACCGCCCAGTCCTTCGGCCCGCTCTTCGCCCCGTCGAACGCGGCCAGCGAGGTGTTCTCGAACTTCAGCGACATGTTGATCCGCGGCAGGTACTCCTTGTGCTTGTCGAACGCCTTGTCGCCGAGCCAGACGGCGACCACCGCGGCCTTGTCGGCGGCCTTGGCGACCTCCCCGTCGAGGACCTTCATGAACCGCCCGAGCGGCCGCCCGCCGACCGGCAGCCCGCCCTCCTCCGCCGCCACGAACAGGTACACCGTCGGGGCGTCCTTCCGGTCGGCCGCGAAGTCGGCCTCCTTCCCCTCGACCGCCCCGGCGACGCCGAACGCCTTGAGCGCCGGCACCTTCTCCCCGGCCTTCGGCCCGGACTCGATGTCCCGGGCGGCGGCCCCCCCGGCGGCCAGGGCGGCGGCCAGGCACAGCACGAACGGCCTCATCTCGCGGTCTCCTCGTCCGGCGTGACGTGAAGGGGGTACTCGGGCACCGTCAGCCCGAGGGTCGGGATCGCCGCGAGCCGCCGCCACCCGCGGGTCACCCGCACCTCCTCGGCCCGGACGAAGTCCGGGTCGAGGCCCACCTTCCCGAACGGCCCGTCGCAGACGACCGGCTCGAACCGGGGGTCGGTCACGTACTGGGCCAGCGCCGGGTTGCACCGGACGTGCCGCTCCGGCAGCCGGGGCAGCTGCTCCAGCCGCACCTCCCCGAGCACGTACCGCAGGTACAGGTCCGAGTCGACGACGGTCTCCACGTCCCGCCCGCACACCTCGCACCGGTACCCCTCGTCGCACTTCGCCATCCGCCGCCCCCGGCCCTGCTATGCTAATGAGGATAGCCGCCGGCGAAGGGGCGCGATGACCATTCTCGACCGATTCTCCCTGCGCGGCCGGACGGCCCTGGTCACCGGCGGGAGCCGGGGGCTGGGCCGGGCCATCGCGAACGCCCTGGCCGAGGCCGGCGCCGGCCTCGTCCTCGTCGGCCGGGACGGACCGTCGCTGGAATCGGCGGCCCGCGACCTGGCCGCGGCCGGGCGGTGGGTCGGGACGGTGGCCGGGGACGTGGGCACCCCGGACGGGGCGGCCGCGGCGTGCGACGCGGCCCTGGACCTCGGCCGCCCGATCGACATCCTGGTGAACAACGTCGGCGGTCGGCGGCTCGACGTGCCGACGGAGGACATCCCGCTCGCCGACTGGCAGCGCCTGGTCGACCTGAACCTGACCAGCGCCCTGGTCTGCTGCCAGAAGCTCGGCAAGCCGATGCTGGACCGCCGCCGCGGCGCCGTGGTGAACGTGACGAGCATCGCCGGGCCGCTGGCGATCAAGGGGATCCGCGGCCGGCACTACGAGACGGCGAAGGCGGCGCTGGCCGCCCTGACCCGGTCGCTCGCCGCCGACTGGGCGGACCGCGGGGTGCGGGTGAACGCGATCGCCCCCGGGGCGTTCCTGACCGACCCGAACCGGAAGTGGTTCGGCGAGAAGCCGGAGTTCCGGGCGGCGTTCGAGGCCCACATCCCGATGGGCCGGCTCGGCGAGCCGGACGAGATCGGCCCGGCCGCCGTGTTCCTGGCGAGCGACGCCGCCAGCTACGTCACCGGGACGACGCTGGTGGTGGACGGCGGCTACACCTTGTGGTGACCTGGTAGGGTGGGCCGAGCCCGGCGCTTCGCCGGCCGAGTCCCACCGCCCCGCGAAGAAGGTGGGCCGAGCCCGGCGAAGCGCCGGGCTCGGCCCACCCTACACGAGCGTTCCCGATGCCCCTCCCCCTCGTCGCGATCGTCGGCCGGCCGAACGTCGGCAAGTCGTCGCTGTTCAACTGGCTCGCCGGCCGGCGGATCAGCATCGTCGACCCGGCCGCCGGCGTCACCCGGGACCGCGTCACCACCGTCGTCGAGGCCGGCGGCCGGTACTTCGAGCTGTCCGACACCGGCGGCATCGGGATCGTCGACGTGGACGACCTGACCGCCGACGTCGAGCGGCAGATCCAGGTCGCCATCGACTCGGCCGCGGTCGTCGTCTTCGTGGTCGACGTCCGCGACGGGGTCACCCCGCTCGACCAGGACGTGGCGGACCGGCTGCGGGCGATCCGGAAGCCGGTGGTGCTGGTCGCGAACAAGGCCGACACCGAGAAGCTCGGGCAGGGGGCCGGCGAGTTCTTCGCCCTCGGGTACGGCGAGCCGCTGGCGGTCAGCGCGGACCAGAAGATCGGCAAGGACGAGCTGTTCGACGCGGTGGTGGCGCGGCTGCCACCGGACACCGGCGAGGGGCCGCCGGAGGACGCCGCCCTGAAGCTGGCCGTCGTCGGCCGGCGGAACGTCGGGAAGAGCACGTTCATCAACAGCCTGGCCGAGGCCGAGCGGGTGATCGTGTCGGAGGTGCCGGGGACCACCCGGGACAGCGTCGACGTGCGGTTCGAGCGGGACGGGAAGTCGTTCGTGGCCATCGACACGGCCGGGGTGCGGAAGAAGACGATGCTGGCCACCGGGGTCGAGTTCTACAGCACGCACCGGGCCGAGCGGTCGATCCGCCGGGCGGACGTGGTGCTCCAGTTCTTCGACGCCCGGCACCGGGTCGGCCGGGTGGACAAGCAGTTGGCCGGGTACATCGTGGCGGAGAACAAGCCGGCGATCTTCGTGGTCAACAAGTGGGACCTGGTGAAGCACGCGATGACCACGGATAAGATGGCCGAGTACGTCCGGAAGATGTTCCCGATGCTCGACCACGTCCCGATCGCGTTCGTGACGGCGAAGAGCGGGAAGAACGTGCTCCGGCTGCTCCAGCTCGCGGTGCAGCTGCACAAGCAGGCCGGGACGCGGGTGACGACCGGGGACCTGAACCGGGTGATCCGGGCCGCGGTCGAGGCGAGTTCCCCGCCGATGAGCGGGAACCGGATGCCGAAGGTGTTCTACGCGACGCAGATCGGGGTCCACCCGCCGACGGTGGTGCTGTTCACGAACGGCCCGGAGTTGTTCGACGACACCTACGTGCGCTACCTGACGAAGGTGCTGCGGGACAACTTCCCGTTCCCGGAGGTGGCGATCAAGGTGGTGCTGCGGGACAAGGGCGAGGGCCGCGGCCGCGGCGCCGGGGAGCCGGAGGAGGCCGCCGAGGAGGTCGCGCCGCCGGAGCCGAAGCCGCGCAAGAAGAAGCCCGGCGGGTCCGAGACGTGGGACTTCTGACGCCGGCCGCTCGGGTGCGGTCGAGGCCCGCGATGCGCGGGCCTCGACCGCACCCGGCGACGGGCCCGACCGCCGGTCACTTCTTCCCTCCGATCTCCTTCACCCGGATGTTGCGGTACCGGACGAAGTGCTTCGTCCAGTCCCCGCCGCCGTGCACCTGCAGCGCGATCCCGCCCTTGTCCTCCAGCCGCTTCTCCGTGTCCTGGTACTCCATGAACCTCACCCCCTTGATCCAGGTCGTGATCTTCGGCGGGTTCCCCTCGACCCGCGCCCGCAGCTCGTTCCACTCCCCCGGCTTCCAGAACGCCTTCCAGTCCTCCGCCTTCACCGGGCACTTGAACCCGCCGTCCGGCTGCTTGCTCGGCACCACGATCTCCGTCACGTCCTTCCCGAAGTCGAAGTTCCGGACGTGCGGCTTCCCCCCGATCCCCTCGCCGTAGATCCCCATCAGGTTCCCGCCCTTGTGGTAGTCGACCATCGCCTGGTAGCACTTCCCGGTGTCCGTGCTCCGCAGGAACAGCCCGCTGTCCGGGCCGTCGTCGTTGTTCATCTCCAGCGCCACCTCGAAGTCCCCGTACTGCTTCTCGGTGATCACGATCCCGCCGTTCCCCGGCACGTCCTGCGTCCCGACGATCGCCCCGTCCTTCACCTCCCACCTCCCGCCGCTCTTGTTCCCGCTCGTCCGGCTGTGCCCGGTCTTCGCCGACACCGCCCACCCGGTGAGGTCCTTGCCGTTGAAGATCGGCACGAACCCGGTGTCGTCGAACTTCTCCGGCTTCGGCGGCTGTGCCCCGGCCGGCAGGGCGAGGGCGACGGCGAGGGCGAACAGTGCGGGTCGCATGGCAGGCTCCGGGTGGGGGCGACGGGCGACAGTATCGGCCGCCGGGCGGGGCTTGTCCAGCGGCCGGGCGGCGGCGACAATCGATCTACCCCCCCGGAGACCCCGCACATGGCCCGCCGCCCGTTCGCCGCCCTGCTGGCCCTCGTCCTCGCCCCGCTCGCCGCCGCCCAGGACAAGAAGGACAAGGACGGGAAGCCGACCAAGGAGGAGCAGGCGGTGATCGACCTGACGAACGCGGAGCGGAAGAAGGCCGACCTGCCGCCGCTGGCCGCCGCCCCGAAGCTGACCGCCGCCGCCCGCGGGCACGCCGCGAACATGGCGAAGCAGGACAAGCTGAACCACACCCTGGACGACAAGACGTTCGCCGACCGGGCGAAGGACGCCGGGTACAAGTACCGGGCGCTCGGGGAGAACATCGCCTGGGGCCAGGCCGGGCCGAAGGAGGTGGTCGAGGGGTGGATGAACTCGAAGCCGCACAAGGAGAACATCCTGAAGGACGAGTACACCGAGATCGGGGTGGGGGTGGCGAAGAACGCGAAGGGCGAGCGGTACTGGGTGCAGGTGTTCGGCAAGCCGGCCGGCAGGTGAGCACCCACCCCGATTAGCGACGCATCGCCGATGCGTCCGCGGAGGCCGACATGGGGAAGGTGATCGTTCTGACCGGGGCGACGCGGGGGCTGGGGCGGGCGCTGGTCGCGGCGTTCGCCGCCGGCGGGCACGCGGTCGCCGGGTGCGGCCGGAGCAACGGGCACGTCGCCGAGCTGCGGGCGGCGTTCCCCGGCCCGCACCGGTTCGCGGCGGTCGACGTGGCCGACCCGGCGGCCGTCGCCGCCTGGGCGGCGGACGTGCTGGCGGCGGTCGGCCCGCCGGACCTGCTGGTGAACAACGCCGCCCTGATGAACACCCCGGCCCCGCTCTGGCAGGTCGACCCGGCCGAGTTCGGCGCCATGGTCGACGTGAACGTCAAGGGCGTGTTCCACGTCGTCCGGGCGTTCCTGCCGGCGATGGTGGGGCGCGGCGCCGGGGTGGTCGTGAACCTGTCGAGCGGGTGGGGCCGGAGCACCGCCCCGGAGGTGGCCCCGTACTGCGCGACGAAGTACGCGGTCGAGGGGCTGACGCTCGCCCTCGCCCAGGAGCTGCCGCGCGGGATGGCGGCGGTCCCGCTGAACCCCGGGGTGATCGACACCGACATGCTCCGCCAGGCGTGGGCCGACGGGGCGAGCCGGTACCCGAAGGCGGACGAGTGGGCGCGGCGGGCCGCCCCGTTCCTCCTCGGCCTCGGGGCGAAAGACAACGGCCGGTCGCTCACCGTGAGCTAACCGAGGTCCGGCGTGGCTGAACTTGAGAAGCGTCTTCACTCGGCGTGCGGGAGGTACGTGGTGGAAATCAGCCGTCGGCACGGCGGCGGATTCCAGTTGGATGTCCTTCGGTGGACGGAGGAATGGGTTCCCGGTTTCGGCAAAGTCGGTGAGTTCCGGGAGCCCGCTTCCCGAACGGCAACCTTCACTGACACCCTGGAGCGGGCCGAAGAGTTGGCCGAGGAAAAGTTTCGCTCACACGGAACGACCGGCCCCGTCGCTGCTGACGAGTAAGGGTCTTCACCGACCAACGGAACAGTCGCCATGCCGAAGAAGGTCGCCGCGGTCGTCACCGAGTACCGCCGGTGGTCGCACGCCGATGTCATCCTCCGCAACCTCCTCGACGGCTACCCGGACGGCACCCGGCCCGGCCTCGAACTCGTCTCCCTCGTCACCGACCAGGTGCCGAAGGGCGACATGAGCCGCGACCTCGCCCAGAAGCACGGGTTCAAGCTCTGCGACACCGTCGCCGACGCCCTCACCCTCGGCGGCAAGGGGCTGGCGGTCGACGGGGTGCTGTCGATCGGCGAGCACGGCACCTACCCGGACAACGACAAGGGGCAGAAGCTGTACCCGCGCCGCCGGTTCTTCGAGGGGATCGCCGCCGCCTTCGAGAAGGCCGGGGCGGCGGTCCCGGTGTTCAACGACAAGCACCTCGCCGCCACCTGGGACGACGCGAAGTGGATGTACGACCGGGCGCGGAAGCTCATGTTCCCGCTCCTGGCCGGGTCGTCGCTGCCGGTGACGTGGCGGAAGCCGGACCTGGTGCTGCCGAAGGGGTGCGAGCTGACCGGGGCGGTGCAGGTCGGGTACGGGCCGCTGGAGGGGTACGGGTTCCACGCGCTCGAGGCGTTGCAGTGCATGGTCGAGCGGCGGGCCGGCGGGGAGACCGGGGTGGGGGCGGTGACGTGCCACACCGGGAAGGGGATGTGGGACGCGTTCGACAAGGAGGCGTGGGCCGGGCCGCTCCTGGCCGCGGCCGTGAAGCTCGCCCCGGGCCGCCCGGCCGGCGAGCTGCGGGAGGTGGCGGCCCGGGCCCGGGACGGTGCGGTGTTCGAGTTGGAGTACCGGGACGGGCTGCGGGCGTTCGTGGTGATGGCGGACGGGTGGGTCCGGGAGGTCGACGGCGGCGGGTTCTTCTTCGCCGGCCGGCGGAAGGGGGCCGAGGCGGCGGACGCCTGCCACTTCTACCTCCAGCAGCCGGACCCGTTCGCCCACTTCGCCGAGCTGACCCGGGCGATCGACTGCCTCGTCCGCACCGGGCACGCCCCGTACCCGGTCGAGCGGACGCTCCTGACCACCGGCGTCCTCGACGCCCTGATGACCAGCCGGCACGAGCAGGGGAAGCGGGTCGAGACCCCGCACCTGGCGGTCGAGTACAAGCCGACCGAGTGGGGGCCGGCGAAGGGTCCGGTCCCGGAGCCGCGGAAGAAGTGAGTTCTCCTGGAGCGCGGCCGTCCCGGCCGCCGCTTCCGCGATCGTTCCGCGACCGAGGGCGCGTCGCGGAGCGGCCGGGACGGCCGCGCTCCAGGCAGTGACGGAGGAACCCGTGGCCCGGACCCGGCGCGACGACCCGGACGAGGACGAGGACGACGACCCCGACGACTGGGGTGCGGACGGGTACGACCCGGACGACCCGGAGACGTACCCGCAGGGCCTGTACGACGACGACGGCCCGCCGACGGTCCCGTGCCCGCACTGCCGGGCGGACGTGTTCGAGGACTCGGAGCGGTGCCCGCGGTGCGGGACGTACCTGACGGGGGAGGACGCCCCGCCGGGGGCCCGGTCGGGCGGGTGGGTGGTGGTGATGGTGCTGGCGCTGCTCGCCGCGGCGATGTGGGCGGCCGGGCGGTGAGGCGAGTGGCGAGTAGGGTGGGCCGAGCCCGGCGCTTCGCCGGGCGAGTCCCACCACCCCGCCGCGGTGGGACTCGCCCGCAGAGCCGGGCTCGGCCCACCCTACGCGGGTCGGATGAACCCGTGGCGGATCAGGGCCAGGACCAGCTTCCGGTGGGTGTCCTCCCACCGGAACCGCGCCGCCCGGGCGGCGGCCGCCGCCCCGAGCCGCCGCGCCTCCGCCCCGTCCCGCGCCACCTCGCGCATCCGGGCGACGATCCCCGCGGCGTCCGGCTCCGACCACCCGCCGCGGTACACCGCGTTCACCGCCCCGCACGGCCGCCACCCCACCTCGTACCCGACCCGGCCGTCGAAGAACGCCCCGACCCCGCCGAACGCGGACGAGATCAGCGGCACCCCGCAGGCCATCGCCTCCAGCAGGTGCAGCCCGAACCCCTCCCCCGCCGACGCGTTCACGAACGCCCCCAGCGACCGGTACCACGCCGCCAGGTCGGCCGGTGACAGCGGGGTGTCAGTGACCTCCACCCGGGCGTCCCCGCGGGCGTCGACCGGCGGCGAGTTCGGGGTCACCTTCACCCGCAGCCGCACCCCGGGATCGGACGGGAACGCCCGGCGGAACAGGTCGATCACCAGCTGCACGTTCTTCCGCAGCCCGCCCGCGTCGAGCGCCCCCGCGGTGCCGAACACCGCCACCCGCCCGGGCTCCCGCGGCGGGCCGGGGTTGAACACGAGCGGGTCGTGCCCGAGCGGGACCACCTCGATCGGCGCCGTCACCCCGTTCGCCCGGAAGCACCGCTCGCCCCACCGGCTCGGCACGACCACCACCCCGCACCGGTTCAGCGCCCGCGCCGCCCCCGGCGGCAGGGTGTCCGTCTCCCACATGGTGAACGCCGCCGACCGGCCGTCCGGGCGGTACCGGCGGACGGCGTGCGGCGGGGCGACGATCAGCCGGGGGTGGCCGCGGCGGCGGAGTTCGGCCGGCCGCAACTCGGGCGGGACGTGCGGCCGGCGGAAGCACCCGCGGCGGTCCCGGCAGACGTTCACCCCGGCCCCGGTCAGCCCCTTCAGGACGTTCAGCACCAGGTGGTCGTATCCGCCGAGGCCGAGCACGCACCCGCCGAGGAACAGCACCGGGCCGGGCCGGTCGCCGCCGCGCGGGGCCGGGTCGCGGGCGTTGTCCGCCTCGTTGAACAGCTTCCGGGCGAAGGCGCCGACCCGGCCGCGGAGGAGGAGCCGCCCGCCGCGGGCGGCCGCCGGCCAGAACGTGTCGTGGGCGGTGAGCATCCGGAGCTTGTGCCGGACCGCCCGGAGGGCGAGCCCGAGGTTCGGGGCCAGTGCCAACGAAGAACCCTCCGCGTGGGACGCGGAGGGTCGGGGAAATCGCTCGCGCTGTCAAGGCGGACCGGTCAGGCGGCCGCCACCGCCGGGGCGGCCGCCGGGGCCGGCTTCCGGCCGACCCGGAACATCCGCGGCGGGTACATGATCAGCCCCTGCAGGACCAGCACCATCACCGCGACGTACCCGGTGTCGAGGACCAGCTGCGGGACGTTCTGGACGAACAGGATGTCGTGCAGGAGCTTGCCCATGAACGACTCGCTCCCGTCGAACGCCTGCCCGGCGAGCGACCGGAGGTCCGCCTCCCAGACGGTCAGCGGGCACGGCCACCCCTGGATCGCCTCGACCGCGACGATCACGATCGCCAGCAGGTGGGTGAACCGGAACCACGGGTTCCGGGCCCACTGCCACTTCATCGGGGCGGCGGCGATGATCAGCAGCTGGCCGACGACGACGTAGGCGACGTAGGCGAGGTGAATGCCAACCAACAGGTCGGCGGCGAAGCCGTACCACCACATGGGGCACCTGGTTCGTGGGGCTCAGTGAGTTCTTCGCAGACGTGCTGCGGACATTAGATGGGAGCCGCCGGGAGAGGATTTATTCCCCGGAACCGGCGGCGAGGTCCGCGTCCCGCCACGCCACCCGCCGGACGGCGGTCGCCCGCCCGGTCGCCCCGTCGCACTCGACCACCGCCCCGTTCAGCCGCACGTCCCCCGCCGACACGTCGAACGGGTGCGGGACGAAGCTGACCGCCGTCGCCAGCACCCGGTCGGCCCGCCGCCCGAGGATGCCGTCGTGCGGGCCGCACATCCCGACGTCGCACTGGAACGCGGTCCCGCGGGCGGTGACGTGCTCGTCCGCGGTCGGGACGTGGGTGTGCGTCCCGAGTACCGCCGTCACCCGCCCGTCCAGGTGGTGGAGCATCAGGTACTTGTCCGCGGTCGCCTCGGCGTGGACGTCGACGAGGACCACCTTCACGTCCGGGGGGAGGGCGGCGAGGACCCGGTCGGCGGCCGCGAACGGGCAGTCCACCGCCTTCATGTAGGTCCGCCCGAGGAGGGCGAAGACGGCGACCCGGGTGCCGTCCCCCGTGGTGACGACGCACCACTCCTTCCCCGGGGCGGCGGCCGGGTAGTTGGCGGGCCGGACGGCCGGCTCGGCCGGGTCGGCGAGCACGTCGGCGATGTCGAACCGCTTGTAGACGTGGTCCCCGAGGGTGACGACATCGGCCCCGGCGGCCCGGAGGTGGCGGTACTGGCCGGGGGTGATCCCGGCCCCGCCGGCGACGTTCTCGGCGTTGGCGACGACGAGGTCGAGGCGCTCGGCCCGGCGGAGCAGCGGCACCCCCCGGCGGACGAGTGCCAGGCCGGGACTGCCGACGATGTCGCCGAGGAAGAGGAGTCGCATGGCGGTGAGGTTCGGGCGACTGGTGGGCGACGGGTGGTTTGGGTAAGTTACGGACGCCGCCCCGGGGGAGCCACGATGCGCACGACCGAAGCCCGGGTACTGTTCGAGCCGGACAACGAGGAAGACCGCTTCCTGCCCGAAGGACCGCGGGCGGTCGTGGTCGAAGACACCGACTACCTGGTGTGGGTGAACATCCAGACCAGCCCCGATTCGAAGGCCGGTGGCGTCATCGGCTATCGGGAACACCCCGGGCGAAACACCTTCGCGTTCCCTGCCCCCGGACGACCGGGCTTCGCGCTGTCGACGACCCGGGACCGGTTGCTCGTCGGCGTGACGAAGGAACTTCGGGCCGCGGAACTGGCCGACGGCGAGTGGTCCGGGCCGCTCGCCACGATCCCCGACGACGACCCGCGGACGATCATCAACGACGGCGCGGCCGTGCCCGGCGGGGAGGCGGTCGTGTTCGGGACGAAGGACACGAAGTTCAAGGACCCGATCGCCGCCCTGTACCTGTACACGGTCGGTGACAACCGGGTGTCACTCCTCGCCGGCCGGCAGACGTGCTCGAACGGCAAGGTGTTCCGCCGGGACGCCGGCGGGCTGGTGCTGTTCGACATCGACACCCCGACGAAGAAGGTCGCCCGGTACCGGCTCGACGTGGCCGCCCGCGCCGCGGTCCCGGACGGCGTCGCGGTCGACACGGCGGACCAGCCCGGCTTCCCGGACGGGATGTGCGACTGCGGCGACGGGACGGTGATCGTCGCCTTCTACAACCCGGACCCGGTCGCCGCCGGCCGGGCCGTCCGCTTCGACCTGGCCACCGGGGCCGCCGTCGAGGAGTGGACGACGCCCGGTTCGCCGCGGGTGACCTGCCCGCTGCTCGTGAAGCGACCCGACGGGGTGAAGCTGATCCTGACGACCGCGACCGAGGGGATGCCGGCCGACCAGCGGGCGCGGTGCCCGAACGCCGGCTGCCTCTTCATCGCCGACACGCAATTCGAGACGTGCCCCGAGCCGGAGTTGGTGCGTCTGCCGTAGCACAACCGTCCTCGGTCGTGCCCACGGAGGCACGACCGAGGACGGTTGTGCTACGACGGAGCTACCGTCCTTGCACGCCCCCGACCGGCGGCATACGATCCTCTCCACCTCCGGAGACACCGCCGTGGCGAGGGACCGGAAACCGCCGACCAACCCCGGCGACGCGGCCTGGGACCGCACCCTGCGGCTGTTCCAGGCCGGGTCGCCGGAGTTCGTCGAGATGGTCCGCCAGCGGGTGAACGCCCCGGGCCTGGCGACCCTCGCCGAGACGTGGTACGCGGACACCCGCGTCGAGGCCCGGCGGATGCTGTTCGCATACCTCGAACGGCCGCTCAACAGCCCCCGGCACGAGCCGCTGGTGAAGCGGCTGTTCAAGTTCGCCGACACCGCCGGGGACGACGCGGTCATGGCCCGGTTCCTGGTCGGCCTCGACCGCACGATCCGGCGGAAGCGCGGCACCGCCCAGCAGTGGAACCCCCGCACCCGCTCCTACGACAACGTCGAGACCGTCCTCACCCCGGGTGACACCACGCTGTCACGGGAGGACCGGACGTACCTCGGGTCGTGGTTCGCCCAGAACCGTGAGAAGTTCGTCGCCGGGAAGTTCCTGTTCTCGGTGCCGACCCGGCAGTACCTGCGGCGGCGGGCGTGGCGGTACTTCCGCCGGCTCGGCCGGAAGCACCCGGACCGCTACGTCCCGGCCGTCTGCACCGCCCTGAAGCTGTACACCGACGCGGACGTCCCGGACGGCCTCGGGCTGCTCGACAACTGGGGCCTCGTCCACGTCCTGTTCCACCACTCGCAGGTGCTGGAGGCGACGCCCCGCGGGTGGTTCGCGTCGGGGACCGGGGCGCTCGCCCTGCTACGGCCGGACCCGATCTACCGGCAACTGTGGTTGAGGAGTTCCGAACCGCTCTTCGACCTGCTGGTGAACGCGAAGTGCCGGCCGGTCTGCTTGTGGGCGGCGAAGATGCTCCGCGAGCACTTCCCGGAGCGGCTCGCGGCCCTGACGCTCGACGACCTGCTCACCTGGCTCGTGTCCGAGAACGCGGTGCTGAACGACCTCGCGGTCGAGTTCCTGGAGCGGGCCGGCGGGCTGAACGCGGTACCGGTCGAGCGGTGGCTGGCGCTCACCGAGCAGGCCCGACCCGACCTGCTCGACCGGATCTGCGAGCTGGTCGCCCGGGTGGTGCGGCCGGAGCAGGTGTCGTTCGCCGACGCGGTCCGGCTGGGGATGCAGCGGCCGATCCCGCTCGCCCGCCTCGGCCGCAGCTTCCTCGAAGGGAAGGCGCCGGCGACCGACACTGACGTGCAGGCGCTGTTCGGGCTGCGGGAGGCCCAGGCGGAGCCGCTGCGGCCGGGCTTGGTGCGGTGGGCGTGCGGGGTGCTCGCGGCCCGGCCCGACTTCCGCCCGCTCTGGGTGCTCGAGTTCCTCGACGCACGGCACGAGGACGTCCGCGAGATCGGCTGGGAGTTCTTGCAGACGGACGCCCGCGCCCGGGAGGACGTGACCGTCTGGCAACGGCTCCTGGAGTCGCCGTACGACAACCTCCGGCTCCGCCTGGTGGGGATGCTGGAGGAGCGGGCGAAGGGGCGCGACGGGCTGGCGGCGTTCTCCCCGGAGCACGTCCGCTTCCTGTGGGCGTCGGTGCTGTTGAACGCCGAGCGCGGCAGCCGGGCGAAGCCGTTCGTGGTCCGGCAGATGATCGACCACGTGACGGCGCACCCGGACCACGCCGGCGAGCTGTTCCCGATCGTGGCGGTGGCGCTGCGGTCGGTGCGCGGCCCCGAGTTCCGGGCCGGGCTGGCGGGCGTCGCCGCGTTCGTGGCGCGGAACCCGACGCGGCGGCCGCTGGTCGAGGCGGTGTTCCCCGAACTGAGTTGGAGTTGACCGAGTCACGGTGTCCGTCGCGGTCCGAGACTACCACGCTGCGGCGTTCCGCCGCGGCAGAAGTTGCTCGCGATTGCGTCCCCCGAGCCGTTGGTCTTTTCGCCGGCCGGCCGACCGGTCCGGCGGACTGAACCAACCGACGTTTCCAGCCGGACCGGTCGGCCGGCCGGCGGTCGTGAACGTCTCGGGTCCTCGATCGAAGTCGGCCGCGGCGGGCACCGCGAACACCAGGTGGCGTCATGCAGTTGGCCGTCGCGTACCGTGGTCGGAGTCAGGTCGCCCAGACGGCGGTCGGGCTGGCGGTGTCGCTCGCCCCGAACCTCCGCCGCGACCGGGTCAGCTACGTCGGGGCCCTGAAGCACCCGCTCCGGTTCCGCGAGGCGGTGTCGGCGCTCCACGATGTCGTCATCTCCGACCTCCGGTTCAAGCCGAAGAGCAAGGCCGGGTACGAGGAGTGGAAGAAGGCCGAGGCCGAGTTCGAGCGGCGCGTCCGGACCGAGGCGGTGAAGCTCCGGCGGGCCGAGCTGGAGAAGGAGCGGAACAAGCCGATGCCGGCGGGGCTGGAGGGGCGGTTCGAGAAGTGCCGCCGGCGGTACTGGGACGCCCGGAACAAGTACGGCAACCTGCTGGCCCGCGAGGACCCGGAGCTGTGGCGGATGCTCCTGCCGTGCGACCCGGTCATCACCGTCAGCCCGGATGTCCTGTTCTTCGAGTGCTTCAGCTCCGACGAGAGCAGCTACGGCTGCCTCAACGTCCAGCGGGACGCGTTCGTGTCCGAGTCGGACGTCGCGCTGGGAACCACGAACGTCGACTACTCGTGGCGGCTGTACGAGCACTTCCAGACGATCCGCAGCTACCGGGAGACGCGGTTCGCGATCGACCCGCAGGGGTTCGAGGTGCAGACGAGCCAGGCCGGCGACGGCGGCTACCGCGAGGAGAAGATCGAGCTGCCGCAATCGTGGCTGCGCGGGTTCGCCACGCTCCAGTCGGCGATGAGCCTGCCGGCGAAGCGGGTGCCGGTGAGCCGCGAAGGGCTGTACTCGCTCGTCGCGTTCCTGCGGCGGCACAAGGCCAAGGCGTCGCCGCGGGCGGTGCGGTTCGAGCTGAAGCCCGGCGAGCCGGTGCGGATCGTCCTGGAGCCGTGGGGCAAGGAGGTCGTCCTGCACGACACCCCGTACCCCGGGCCGAAGGCGGAGGTGATCCGCGTCTGGGGCCGCGACCGGCTTCGCGTCCTCGGCCGGCTCCTGCCGCTCCTCGACCGGGCCGACGTGTACCTCCTCGGGACCGGCCTGCCGGCGTTCTGGGTGTGCCGGATGGGCGAGATGCAGCTGACCCTCGGGCTGTCCGGGTGGACGGCGAACGACTGGACGAGCGGCGGCAGTGCGATCGACCAACTCGCCCCGCCGGTCGAGCCGTCGGCGGACGTGATGCGCGGGATCGCCGAGGCGTTCCGCACCAACCCGACGTGGACGCTGGCCGCCCTCGCCGAACGGACCCACGCGGCGGCCCCGGTGGTGTCGGCCGGGCTGAACAAGCTCGCCCTGCTCGGCCAGGTGATCCACGACCTGCCGCACGGCGTCTACCGGTGGCGGCAGGTGATGCCGGTGACGCTGTCGGCCGAGGTGATCGGGCCGGAGAACGAGGAGACGGTGGCGGCCCGGCAGATCACCGGGTGGAAGGTGCGGGTGACCGCCGACGGCAGCGACGCGAAGGGCCGGCACGTCCGGGCGGTCGTGGACGGGCGGTCGGAGGTGGAGCTGACGCTCGACGCCGACGACCGGATCGTGGCGGGGAAGTGCGGGTGCTCGTACTTCTACACCGGGGGCCTGCGGAAGGGGCCGTGCCGGCACCTCCAGGCGGTCCGGAACAAGCTCCTCGGCGTCGGGCAGGAGGCCGGCGGCCTCGACGCCTGGTACAAGCGGTTCGTGAACTGAACACTGCGTCTTCGGGTGGCCGGTGTCCGAGACTTCCTCTGCGGCGCTCCGCCGCGGGTGACGTTGGCTTGCGATGCGTCCCCAGAGCCGTTGGTCTTTTCGCCGGGATATTCACCCCCGGGCGGGACTGAGCCAACCAGCGTTCCCCGCCCGGGGGTGGATATCCCGGCGGTCGTGAACGACTCTGGTCCCGGATCGAAGTCGGACCCGGCCACCCGTTGTTGTTCTTCCTGGACCGCGGCCGTCTCGGCCGCTCCCGCGACACGCCCCCGAAGAGCGGCCGAGACGGCCGCGGTCCAGGAAGAGCGACCCATGAGCGCGTTCGACTGGCTGTTCCGCCGCACCCGCAAGCCCGACCCCGAACCGCCCGCGCCGCCCCCACCCCTGCCGCCTCCGGTCGCTGACGCTCCCGGCTCGCCAAGTCCGCCCCCGCCCGTCGCCGACCCGTACGGGTCCGAGTTCCTGCCGGTGACCCGGGGCGAGATCGTCGCGGCGGCGAAGTCCGGGAACCTCCTCTCGACCGCGTTCCAGTTCGGCCGGCCGAGCGTGATCCCGCCGACCTCCGACCCGCGGACCCAGCTCATCGACCGGGCGATGGTCACCGCCGGGCTGCTCAGCCCGGAGGAGCTGGCCGAGATCCACCGCGTCGGCGAGGAGTACGAGAAAGCGAAGCCGACCGAGGCGAACCTGGCGGCCGCGGCCGGGCTCGCCGGCGACGCAGCGGTCCGGGCGTACCGGGCCGAGAAAGAGCGGCGGAAGGCCCAGAAGAAGGCCGAGTCCGCCGCCCGGAAGAAGGACCGGGCCGAGGCGGTCGCGACCCGCCGGGCGACCGACATCATCTTCCTCGGCCGCTGCGTCTCCGGCAAACTCCACCTCCGGCTGAGCGACGAGACGCGCCTCGCCGAGTTCGGGCTGCCGGTGCTCCACACCCCCGCCGACGTGGCGAAGGCGCTCGGCCTCACGATCACGCAACTCCGCTGGCTCGCGTTCCACACCGACGTCGCCACCCGCACCCACTACGTCAAGTTCCAGGTGTCGAAGAAGTCCGGCGGCACCCGCACCCTCGCCGCCCCGCACAAGACGCTCAAGGCGGCCCAGCGGTGGGTGCTGGCGAACGTCGCCGCGAAGTTCCCGGTCACGGAGGCCGCCCACGGGTTCGTCGCCGGCCGGGGGATCGTGTCGAACGCCGGCCCGCACGTCGGCAAGGCGGTGGTCGTGAACCTCGACCTGTCGGACTTCTTCCCGTCGGTGGTGTTCGCGCGCGTGCGGGCGGTGTTCGAGCGGTACGGGTACTCCGGGGCGGTGGCGACGGTCCTCGCCCTGCTCTGCACCGAGTGCCCGCGGGCGGCCGTCACCTACGCCGGCACCAAGTACGAGGCGGCGACCGGCCCGCGGGCCTTACCCCAAGGCGCCCCGACAAGCCCGGCGCTGTCGAACCAGGTGGCCCGGAAGCTCGACCGGCGGCTCCTCGGCGTCGCCCGGAAGCTCGGGCTCACCTACACCCGGTACGCCGACGACCTCACCTTCTCCGGCGGCCCGGAGCTGAACGAGAAGGTCGGGTGGCTGCTGGCGAAGGTGCGGAACGTGGCCCGCGAGGAGGGCTTCGCGGTGAACGAGCCGAAGACGCGGGTGATGCGCCGCAGCGCCGCCCAGACGGTCACCGGGGTGGTGGTGAACGACAAGCCGTCGGTCGACCGGGCCGAGCTGCGGCGGCTCCGGGCGATCCTCCACCGGGCGAAGGCCGAGGGGCTGGCCGCCCAAAACCGCGACGGCCGACCGGACTTCCGGGCGTGGCTGGTCGGGAAGATCGCGTTCGTCCGGATGGTCCGCCCGGACGCCGGGGCGAAGCTGAAGGCCGCCCTCGACGCCCTCCCCGGGTAGCCCGGGTTGCCGCCGCTTGCGGCGTCGCGGGCGGCCCGGCCCGCGACGCCGCAAGCGGCGGACGCCACACCGCTCCAGCCGGTGTCACGGGATCGGGACGTCCTTCAGCACGAACGGCACCGTCACCTCGGCCAGCGGGGCCGGCGTCTCGCACACCAGCGACCACCCCTTCGCCGTCGGGTTCGCGTTCGCCAGCACCTTGAACCGGTACGTCGCGGCCACCGCCCGCCCGGCGGCGACCACGTCCTCGCTGTCCGCGTCCCACGCGGCGGCGGTCGGGTCGACCAGCCGCAGCCGGGTGTCCCGCAGCCACTTCTGCTCTTCGAAGCTCTCGAAGTGCGGGTGCCCGTCCGGGTACGTCAGCTCGACCTCCGCGTCCCACGTCGGCCCGACCTTCTTGAACGACCGCACCAACACCTTCACCCCGTCCACGGTCCGCGTCTGCGGGAACGTGCCCGACAAGTCCCCGAACGGGACGGTCAGCAGCTTCGCCGCGGCCGTCGCCCGGAACTCGCCGGCGAGTACCCCGATCCGCTTGCTGTCGCGCGTCAGCCCGGTGAGCCGGACCTTCAGGTCGGTCACGGCTGCCGCCGGGTGGTGCCGCGACGACCCGGCCTCGGCCGTCAGGGCGGCCCCGCGGTCGTCCGCCGCCTTCGTCACCTTGGGCTGACTGTCGATCCGGTACACCGGCATCCGCGGCTCCCAGTGGACATCCAGTTCCACCTCGTGGACCGGGCCGCCGCCGTCGAGGAGCAGCCGGCCGGTGACCGCCCGCGGCACCACCCGGAACGGCCCCGACACCGCCGACACCTCCCGCCCGCCGGGCCGCGGCTCGAGCGCCACCGTCTTCCCGCCGTCGCGCACCACCAGGCGGGCCTTCGCCCGGTCGGCGGCGGTCTCGAGCGCTTCCCAGAACGGCACCCCGTCGAACCGGGCCGGCACCGTCTCCTTGACGACCCGCGGCCCGGCGGTCACCGCCACCCCGGCCGGCGCCTTCGACAGCCCGGCCGCCACCTCCCCGAGCGGGGCGGCGTCCTTCTTGAGGGTGACCGGGGTCGGCGTGACCGCCGGTTGGGCCGCGGCGACTCCGGCGGCGAGCAGGACGGCGGCGGCGGCGCGCATCGGTGACCTCGACGGGT
>PNKH01000070.1 GCA_013822345.1 Isosphaera sp. | reverse complement strand
GTTAACCGCTCGTTTACCGGCCGGTGGTAGCGTCCGCCGTGCAACCGCGTTGCCCGAGGAGGGCAGAACGAAGGGAGGCAGATCGGCCTAGAATCCCGCATGATCCGGATGCACCAGCAGACCTCCGCCGCCGGCGCGAAAAGCTATTACGCCAAGTCCGATTACCTCGGCCAGGAGCTGGTCGGCGACTGGGGCGGGAAGGCGGCGGAAGCCCTCGGGCTCTCCGGGAAGGTGGACAAGCGGGCCTTCGACCGGCTGTGCGACAACCGGAACCCGGCCACCGGCGGCCGGCTCACCCCGCGCACGAAGGACGGCCGCACCGTCGGGTACGACTTCACCTTCGACGGCCCGAAGAGCGTCACCGTTCTGTACGCCCTGACGCAAGACCGCGCGATCCTGACGGCCTTCCGGGACAGTGTGCGGGAGACGATGGAGGAGATCGAGGCGGACGTGAGGGTCCGCATCCGGGGCAAGGGGCTCAACGCCGAGGCGGAGACGGGGGCGCTGGCCTGGGCCGAGTTCGTCCACTTCACCGCCCGCCCGGTCGACGGCGTCCCCGACCCCCAGCTCCACGCCCACTGCTTCGCGTTCAACGCCACCGTCGACGACGCCGGCCGGTGGCGGGCCGGGCAGTTCCGCGAGGTCATGCGGGACCTGCCGTACCACCAGGCCGCGTTCCACGCCCGCCTGGCCTCCCGGCTGTCCGGCCTGGGCTACGGCATCCACCGGGACGCCGACGGGTGGGAGGTGGCCGGCCTCCACGACCGCGCGCTGCTGGCGAAGTTCTCCCGCCGGACCGAGCAGATCGAGGCGGAGGCGGAGCGGCGGGGGATCACGAGTGCGGACGAGAAGGCGAAGCTGGCGGCAACGACCCGCGAGGGGAAGGCGACGCACCTCACCCCCCGGGAACTGCGGGCCGAGTGGGATTCCCGGCTCACCCCGGCCGAACGCGAGAAGGTGGCTTCCGCCCACGCCCGCCGGGGGGCGGGGCGGGTGCCGTCGGTCACCCCGGCGATGGCGGTGGACCACGCCATCCGCCACGGCTTCGAGC
Organism: Isosphaera sp.; assembly: GCA_013822345.1. GTDB lineage: Bacteria > Planctomycetota > Planctomycetia > Gemmatales > Gemmataceae > Gemmata. The sequence continues at coordinate 41,967 of PNKH01000070.1, read as the reverse complement.
GGGCCTCGGTGGTGCCGGTCCGGGCCCTGGCCGCGGAGGCATTCAAGTACGGGGTGGGCGCGGTGTCGGTGGACGCCGTCCGCCGCGAACTGGCCGCCCGCCCCCTACTCCACGGGGAGCGGGACGGGCGGCCGCTCGCCACCACCCCGGAAGTCCTGTCGGAAGAAGCGCGGATGATCGCCTACGCCCGCACCGGGCGGGGCCGGTGCCGGACCCTCGGCGACCCGGACCGGGCGGTCGCACGGGACTGGCTGTCGGCCGGGCAGCGGAAGGCGGTCAGGCGGGTGCTCGGGTCGCGCGACCGGGTGGTGCTAATCCGCGGGGCGGCCGGGACGGGCAAGACCGCGATGATGCGCGAGGCCGTCGAGGGGATCGAGGCCGCGGGCCGGAAGGTCGTCGTCCTGGCCCCGTCGGCGAAGGCCAGCCGGGAGGTGCTCCGGGGGGAGGGGTTCGCCGACGCCGACACGGTCGCCCGGTTCCTGCTGGACGAGCGGATGCGGCAGAAGGTGCGGCCCGGGGACGTGATCCTGATCGACGAGGCCGGGCTGGTCGGGGTGCCCACGATGGCCCAGGTCTTCCGCCTGGCCGAGCGGCTCGACGCCCGGGTGGTCCTGGCCGGCGACCGGCACCAGCACGGCAGCGTCGAGCGGGGCGCGGCCCTCCGGCTGCTCGAAACGCGGGCCGGGCTCAAGCCCGCCGAGCTGACCGAGGTCCGCCGCCAGTCGGGGGCCTACCGGCACGGCGTCGAACTCCTGAGCGGCGGGAGGGCCGGCCCTGGGCTGGCCGCGCTCGACGCGCTGGGGTGGGTGAAGGAGGTGCCCGACGCGGAGCGGTACAAGCGGCTCGCGGCCGACTACCTGGCCGCCACCGCCGACCCGAAGGCGACGTGCCTGGTGGTGTCCCCGACCCACCGGGAGGCGGCGCAAGTCACCGCCGACATCCGCGCCGCCCGGGCGTCGGTCGGGCAACTGACGGACGAGCGGACGCTGCCGGTCTGGGTGCCGACGCACCGCACGGAGGCGGAACGGGCGGACGCGGCGGGCTACCGCCCCGGCGAGATGCTGCAGTTCCACCAGAACGCCCCCGGGTTCGCCCGCGGGTCGCGGCTGGTGGTCGGGGAGGGCGCGGCCGTGCCGGTCGTGGCGGCGGCCCGGTTCCAGGTCTACCGCCCGGCCGACCTGCCGGTGGCCGTGGGCGACCGGCTGCGGGTGACGGCCAACGGCAAGACGAAGGACGGCCGGCACCGGCTGGAGAGCGGCACGCTGCTCACCGTGGCCGGCTTCACGTCGGGCGGCGACCTGGTGGACCACCGCGGGTGGGTGATCGGCCGCGGGTTCGGGCACCTGGCCCACGGGTACTGCGTCACCTCGCACGCCAGCCAGGGGTCCACGGTGGACCGGGTGTTGGTCGCCGAGTCGGCGGCCTCGTTCGCGGCGGCGTCGCGGGAGCAGTTCTACGTGTCGGTCAGCCGCGGGAAGCAGGCGGCGACCGTCTACACCTCGGACAAGTGGGAGCTGGCCCGGGCGGTCGCCCGGTCCGACCCGCGGCTCGGCGCGACCGAACTGGTGCCGGGTCGGCGGGCGGTGCTCGCCGCCCGGGTGCGGGGGCACCTGACGCGGGTGCGGCGGTACGCGGCCGAGCGGGGCCGGTTGATCGACCGCGTGCAGGAGATGGCCGCCGGGCCCCACCGGCCGGGGGTGGTGTATGAGTGAGAGCCGGGAGCTGCTCCGGCGGCTCGGCCAGGGGAAGCCCCCGGGCGAGGCCGCTGACGAGGTCGCCGGGCCGGCGTTCGGGTACCTGCGGGGCACCCGGGAGCGGGCCGAGCACGTCGAGTTCCGCCTGAAGGACGGGACGACGAAGGCCTTCCCGTACGCCTGGCTCGGGCCGGCCGAGTTCGACCCGTCGCTCGGGATCGTGCTCGAGTTCGTGGGTGACCGCACCTACCGCGTCGTCCTCGAGGGGCGGAACCTGGACCGCCGCGTGGGCGAGGACGGGCCGGACCTGTTCACCCGCGGCCTCCTGCGGCACCGGGTGACGTGGGTCCGGGAGCTGGACGCCGGCGAGTCCCGGCGGCTCCCGGAGCCGGCGACGGCGGTCGAGAAGATCACCGTCCGCAAGCTCGTGCCGGGCGAGGACGACTGAGCCGCGGCGCGGGCGCGCCGTCGGTTCAGGAAACCCAGCCCGAGGACCACCCCGTTGGCCGTCCTCCGGTCATCTCCATGGCATCAAGTGCTGCGAGCGGCCTCTCTTCCCTCCGGTTACGTTCCACTTACGCCCGGGCGGGCTGTCGGGTAGGTGTGTCTAAGTTAGCCGCCGGTCCCTCTCCGGCGGCCGTCACGGCTACGCCCCGTCCCTTGTTGAGGTCTTTGCGACGATTCCCGACTCCCGCTCCGCGATGGGTCGTTACCCCCTGCGTGCCTGCTCAACCTGTGGTAGGAATCGGGCGAGCCGTTCAGCCGCCGACGTTTTTCCAGATCGTCCGTGCATTGCATCCCTTAATTTGATAGAAGAGCGTGTACAACCGACAGGAACACAAAAACATTATTGATTATGATTGCAATTAAATTCTAAAATACAATAGATAATACAGCGGCCACCAGATCCTGGTGGTTCCCCACGATCCCCATCTGCGCACTTCGGTGATCGAATCCGTCGTCCCGATGCGCGAGTGGTCAACACCCCGAGCAAGGAATCAGGCCCTAGCAGTTGGGTCAGGCAACCCCTTCCGACTCGTCAACACAGTGTACGTCAAGCTTGGCCGACCGCTCGGACAAGGCACCGAAAGCGAAGCCCGATGCCTGCATCAAGTGCTTATCCAACCACGACGGACGGGGGAACTTCTCGTGGAGCCTGTGCGCGACGGACAGCCACCCTCCTGTTACTGCGAGGTGTTTGCTAATGCGCGATGAGATCCCTTTCACACTTCAGTACACGGATGTTCCCTCGGCTTGGTACAACGCGGTGGACGACTTGCCGGTCCCGGTGCCCCACCTGCTCGATCCCATAACCCGCGAGGCGGTCAAGCGCGCCGACTTGGAGACCATCTTCCCCCGCGGCGTGGTCGAGGAGATGGCTGCCCTCCAGCGGTGGATCGACATCCCCGAGCCGATCCGACGGCTGTACCGGCGGTGGCGGCCGACGCCGCTGTTTCGCGCACACCGGCTGGAGCAGGCGCTCGACACCCCAGCCCGGCTGTACTTCAAGTACGAGGGGGTCAGTCCGACCGGGTCGCACAAGCTGAACACGGCCGTCGTCCAAGCGTTCCATGCCCGCAACCAGGGTTGCCGGGGGATGACAACCGAGACCGGGGCAGGCCAGTGGGGCAGCGCGCTGGCGCTGGCCTGCAGGTGGTTCGGCCTGGAGTGCCACGTGTACATGGTCCGCGTGTCCTACAACCAGAAGCCATACCGCCGGGTGCTGATGGACGCCTACGGGGCCACGGTGGACCCCAGCCCGAGCGGAAAGACGGCGGTCGGTCAGGCGCTGCTGCGGGGTGACCCCGACCACCCCGGCAGTTTGGGCGTGGCCGTGGCCGAAGCGGTCGAGGAAGCGGTCGAGTCCGGGGGCCCGTGGTCCTTCGGCCTCGGGTCGGTCCTCCCCGTCGTTCTGACCCACCAGTCGGTGATTGGGCTTGAGGCGATGAAGCAAATGGAACTGACCGGGGATGAACCGGATGTCCTCGTCGGGTGTGTAGGCGGGGGAAGCAACTGGGGCGGATTCGTGCTCCCGTTCATGCGAGGGCGGTGGGGCGGTGGGCCGCGGGTGATAGCGGCCGAGCCCGCGGCCTGCCCGTCGCTGACCGGCGGGCGGTACGAGTACGACACGGCCGACAGCGCGGGGCTGACGCCGCTGCTCAAGATGTACACCCTGGGTCGGGACTTCGTCCCGCCGCCCATCCACGCCGGAGGATTGCGATACCACGGGATGGCCCCCCAGGTCAGCGCGCTGTACGCGGCCGGGTTGATCGAGGCGGTGCCGGTCCCCCAGTTGGAGGTGTTCACGGCCGCCACCCAGTTCGCCCGGACGGAGGGCATCGTCCCGGCCCCGGAAAGTGCCCACGCGGTGGCCGTCACTTTGCGGGAGGCGGCGCGGTGCCGGCAGGAGGGTACCCGGCGGGTGATCGTCACGAACATTTCCGGCCACGGCCTGTTTGACCTATCGGCGTACGGCGACTTCCTCGCCGGCCGCCTCCCCGACCTTTCTACCCCCTCGTCCTCCTCATGAGCCAACTCCGTGACCCGGGCCCCCGCCCCGCCCCCCGGCGAACCATTCGTATCCTCCAGATCAGCGACCTGGGGGTGGGGGCCGCGCACACCAAGAGACTAGCCGCCGACGCGGTGAGCAGGTTGAAGGGTCGGATCCCCGGCCCGCTGGATTACATCGCGGTGTGCGGCAATGTAACGAGCGACAGGTCGGCGGCCGCCTTCGCCGCCGCCCGCGAGGTGATTCGACACCTGGTTGCCAAATACCTGCCCAACCGACGGTCCGAGGACGCACCCGACCGGGCCAACCGGTTGCTCGTCGTGCCCGGCCGGATCGACATTTTGGACAACGATTGGACCGCGTTCCGGGCGTTCTACCGGGACCTGTACCAGGATGTGATGGGAGTGACGGACGACCGGTCGGCGGAGTGGGGGGACGACCCGGCCAACCCCCGGGCGTGGGTGCGGGACCTACGGGACCTCACGGCGGTGGGCATCCCGGCGTGGTGGTCGGTCGACCCGAACGACCCGGCGGGCCGCCAGGACCGAGCCGACCGTTTCCGGGACGCCCTGATGGAGGCGTGCGACCGGCTGGTGCGGGCGGAGTACTCGCGGTACACCCCGTCGCTGCTGATCAGCGCGGCCTCCCCGCTGTTCTGCCCGTTCGGCCGCGGCCGGATGGCCCGGAACGAGATCGGGGAGCAGGTCCAGCGGCTGGCCCCCGACCTCCACCTGTTCGGCCAGTCGCCGGTGGTGTGCCTGCCGGCCGAGCCGTTCGTGTTCCCGCACACCGCGCTGTCCACGGGGCCGGTGTGCGGGACGATGCAGAGCGACTGGCCGGACCGGGCGAACTTGGTGGAGTTCTGGCCGCCCCCGTCGGCCGACCGGCCGCGCCAGGTGTACCTGCGGATCAGCCGGTATGAGCGGAACGGGCAGTGGCAGCACGATCAGCTGACGGATGGGGATTGGGACACGCGGTTCCCGCCGGAGCGGCACTGCGGCCCGCCGACCACCACGCCCGACACAGTCATCACCCACACCGACCTGTACGCGGAGTTCCGCCGGCACATCGACCATGGGTGCCGGATTCTGCGGATGGAGTGCCTGCCGGGGACCGGCATCCGGCACGCACTCCGGCAACTGGCCGCGCGGGGCACGGTCCATCAGCTGTTGGGCGACTGGCGGGTGTTCGTGGCGTACACCGCCGTCGAACTCAACACCGCCTTGACAGGGGTTGAACGGGAACGGGACCTTCTGGGCGAGGGCCGCGTCGTCAACCCGGAGTTGGACCAACTCCCCGGCCTCGCACGGGCGCGACGTGAGCTGCGGGAGGCGGATCGCCGGTTCGTAGCCAACAACGCCCCGGCGGACGTGGTGTTGCTAGTCATGTGGGACGAAGGGCCGGAGGAGGACCTGCCCCGCAGCCGGCAGTGGACGGAGCAATTGCGGCAGGATATCGCCGAGTTCATCGACACCGACCCGAATGACCCCGGACGCCCCCCCCGGGTGTTTCTGTACCTCCGCCGGGCCAGTCCGGGCCGGGCCGCTCCGCTGCCGCTTCCGGAGGGGGTGAGGATCTGCCCGATCAACATGGTGCCTTACCAGCCGTTGGCCGGGGACGCCGTGCCACCCCCGGCCGACCTGGCTCAATTCCTGGCCACCGCCCCGATCGACTGGCCGTCGCTCGGGGCCGTCGCGGGTGGCTACATCGGGCTGGCGACCGGGTTCATCCGTCAAGCCCAGCGGGCGCTCGCGGAAAGCCCCGGCTCCCGCCCGATCACCGGCGTGGCGCAGGCCATGCTCCACCACCCGACCGAGGCACTCCGGGACGAGTGGCACGAGTTCCGCGGTATCCTAGAGGCACTGACGCCACCCGTCACCCCGCCGGACGATCCGGCGGAGGTCTACCGCTGGCGGCGGCCGGGGGCGATGACGTACTTTATGGCGTTCGTCCGGCGGCGACTGAACCGGCTCCTCGGCCCCAACCCGGTCAGCGGGGCCGACTGGCCGCGGGTCGAGTTCCACCCCGACGAACTCCGGCCGATCCTTCCGTCCTACATGGCCGCCGGGGAGCTGGGCGACCTGCTGCAACGCCTGATGGACTTCGACATCATCCGCCCGCTCGGAGATGCGTCCTGCCGTTACCGGGTGGTCATGCTGGCCCCGTTCGTCCACGCCCGCCAACGCTTTCCCGTGTTCGTGTCGTTCAGTAAGTCGGCCGGGCACGATCGGTGGTTGAACCTGCTCCTGCCGCAACTGCAGGACGCGTGGGGGAACTCTACCCATCAGGCCGAGGGGTTCCTCGACCTGTGGACGTACGTCAACGAGCAGTCCGGGAGTACCGACCACGTCCATCAAATCTGGCAGAATGAGCTGGGCCTGCGGAATAACCTGATGGTACTGTTCGATAATCTGAAACAGTTTCAGCATCATGCTCACGGCTGTCAGGACGAGGTCCGCGAGTGGTGGAGGGTCTGGGAGCCGTCGGTGGCCGCCGGTGTGGCATCATTCAGTCACATCCAGGTCGGAACTGGTCCGAGCTTGCTTCAGGTGTATTCCCACGGCCGGGTTCGCCTTCAAGCGGGACCGGAGGAGACTCGAGTCCCCCAGGTCGCACAGTCGATAATCGAACGGTTGAGGCCGGACGTGGACCGGTGAAAGCATGGCCACGGCGAGTGGTATCCCCTCCCGGAGCGGGTCGCCCGCGGGGCACAGCCATGGGCAAGGCGAAGGCACGGGCTAACGGGATCGAGGCATTCGCCGCCCGGGCGTACGAGGAGTTCCTCCGGCACAGTCGGAAGGATCAGGATGACGACGCCCGGCGGTACGTTCATCGTCCCTCGCACCTGTTGACCGCGTCCGGGCCGGACTGCGCCGGTAGCCGGTTCAATCGCGCGGCCAAGCAACTCGACCCCTTCATCCTGCTGACCGCCCTCCAGAGCGAGTTTACGGCCAACCACTACGAGGAGCAGATCCGCTTCCGCACGCCGTTCATCGCGCTGTTGATCGGCTCGTTCGGGACCGGCAAGAGCGAGTTCGTGCTGCGGATCTGTGACTTCCTCCGCAAGTTCCCGGCCGGCGAGACCTCCCGGCCGACCCCGGTGCCGATCAACCTGGCCCTCTGCCGGTCGGCGGCCAAGCGGCTGAGCGAGAACGAGAAGCGCACACCGGCCGGGTTCGCCCAACTGGTCCTCGGCCCGCTGTTCGGTGACAAGAAGACGGTCTGCGCGGTCGCCGACGCGGTCCGGGACGGTCGAGCGTTCCTGCTCCTCGACGCGCTCGACGAGGTGATCGATGACCCGGTCGAACACGCCAGCTTCTTCGCCGGCCTGCGGGCCTTCCTGTTCGAGAAGGGCAAGCCAGGGCCGTGCCGGGTGCTGGTCACCATGCGGGAGGAGTACTTCCACGCGGTCGAGCAACACTCCCACCGCCTGATTGATCGCGCGCCCGACGAGCACTGCTACCTGGTGCTCGACCGGCTCAACCCGCCCGAAGGCCACGGGCCGCTGCCGGTGGCCCTGATCGAGGTGGACTACTTCACCGACGAGCAGATCAAGGACTACCTGCGGCTGAGCCTGGGCCGGCAGCGGGGCGAGGAGGTGTTCGAAGAAGTGAAACTCCACTTCGTGCTGTTCTCCTCCCTCCACCGCCCTCTCCTGCTGCGGGTGTTCGCCGACCTGATCCGGGACCATCCTGAGGCCCTGGCTAGCTTGAGCAGTCCGGCCGGCCACCCGGCCGACCTGATCGGCGCGTACATCGAGTCGATCGACCGCGACGCCCACCAGCGGCAAACCCTGTTGAACCAGGCCGCCCACCTGGCCAAGGCGACTGGCCGGCTGTGGGACTTCCGGAAGCTTGCCCGAGCCTGTATGTCGCTCTACAGCCGCGGGGAGTCGGCCCTGGATCGGGACGCAATCGCCGAGGTGGTCGGGGCGGCGGACACCGAATCGGCCCACGTCGACTCGGTCCAGATGCTGGTCCACAAGTGCTCGTTCCTGGTCCACGATCTGGACACCGTGCGGTTCGCCCACCGTGTCTTCTTCGAGTACTTCGTCGCCCGCGGGGTGGTGGACGAGATGGAGGAATTGGTCGACCGGGGCGAGCGGGCGGACGACTCCGAGGCGTTCAACCAGTACGTCCTCAACTCGGACATGCGGAAGTTCCTGCGTCGCCTGGTCGAGACCAGCGAGACCTTGAAGCGGGCCAATCAGGCCAGCTTCCACCAGCTTACCAAGAAGTCGTGCGGGTTCGAGGAACCGGCCGGGTGGCCGATGGGGCGGGCAGCCTTCGTGGCGCTCAGGCCGCAGTTGGAGCGTTGCCAGGAATGCCTGGTGGACGGGATGACCGCCCCTGACCCCCAGGACGAGAGTAGCAGCGGCCGTGACCCCTCACTTGCCCAGACGGATGACATCGCCGAGCAGGTCCGCTGGTTCTTGGGCCAGGACCACGGGACGTTTCACCCACTCTACCTGGTGTACTGCTACCACGCTGTCGCCACCTACCTCAAGCCGCGGTGGCTGTCCGGCATCTGGGTAGACGACCGATGGTTGTTCGACAACCACCTCCGGGTGTCCCTGGACCGGGCACTGGCCCAGCGGTGTACCCCGAAGACCGGCGAGGCGTGGCAGTGGCAGCACCTTATCGAGCGGATCCTCTTTGCAGCCGCGTGGCTGCGACTGAGATGGGTGCCCGGGTGGCTCAAGGAGCACCCACCCCGGGAGTGGTTCGACGCCGAGTGGGAACCAAAGTCCCACGGCCGGCTGAGCCGCGTCCTCCGCGACATCCGCGAGATCTTCGACGTCCGCGACGCCTTTTAACCGGCCCCGGTGGCCGGCGCGGTCCGGAGCACCAGCGGCCCCTCGGCGGTCCCGCCGCACGCCTGGGTGATCCGCTCGGCGAACAGCTCTGCCGCCCGAACGATGTCGGTCTCCGCCTCCTCCGGGCACCCGTACGCCAGGGCGAGTACGGCTGTGCTCTCCGGCGTCACCCGGTGGTCGAACCCGAGGCCGGCGGTCACCGCCGCCATCACAACGTCCCCGTCGCGGATGACGATGTCTTCCCGCTTCACCGGGGCCTCCGGGCCGCCGTTCGCCGGCCGCATGGACCGGCCGTCCGCGTTCGGCTCGATGACCACTTCCCCGCGGACGCGCCCGGCGTCGTGCAGGCTCATCAGCACCCCGCACTCTAGCTCGACCGCGAAGAAGAGGTCGACCACCGGGCTGATGGACGGTTGCCGGCGGCCGTTGGCCACCGACTTCATCAGCGACTGGATGTGGTAGCGGTTGTCGGCCTTCAACCGCTTGTAGAACCGGGCCATAGGCTCCGTCCGGGCCAGGAGCGCCGGCCCGCCGGCGCGGACCGCCTCCGGCACGGCGGCGAGGACCGCGGCCGCGGCCGGGCTCGGGCGGTCGTTGGCCACGCCCGTCACCTGGCAGGCGGCCACGACGAACCCGGGGCACGCCTCCCGCAGGCGGTCGGACAACAGGATCGGGATCACAGGGGCCTCCACCCGGGTTCGGGACAGGGGTTGCGTGGGCAGCCGTCAGCCGCCCGACGTTACGTGACCTCGGTGAACGAGCGCCGGTAGAACCAGTTCACGACCTCCCCGAGCAGCTGCGACTCGGTCAGGAACGCGAGCCTTTCGAACTCGTGGGGGGATTTCGCGGCCGTTAGTAGAGTCACCTGCTGCTCCAGGAACGGGAGCATCTCGGAGTATGTGTGGACGCGGGCGTAACAGTCCATCGCCCCGGCCAGGGAGAGCGCACCGACGGCGAGCACCGGGAGGACGATGGCCAGACCTCCGAGAATGCCCAGGGCCAACTCCCGCTCGTGGGAGTGCTCGCCCGTCGGCCCCAAGACAGACGGCCAGAGGCCGGCCAGACCCGCGAGCTTGGTGGCCGTCGCGAGGATCGCCGCGCTGGCGCAGGCGAGGAACGCCCACTTGGCGACCCCGAGCCACTGCTTCACCCCCCACCGCCGCCGGCCCGTTCCTTTAAGCTGGTCGGTGTAGTACCTGATCTGCTTCCGCACCCGGTCGTTAAGGTAGTGGTCGCGGGCCGCCTTCCAGGCGTCGTGGTCGGCGCCGGCCGTCGTCCGCTCGGTTCCCGGCGGCCGCGTCGAGCGGAGGCGCAGGGTACTCAGCGTCCGGAACACCGGGCGGAACCGGGCGGGCATGGGAAGGTGGAAGAGGTACTCTAGTTGCAGGTGCCGGTTGCCGAGGGACTTGACCGAACGAGCCACCTCGGCCAGCAGCCGGGCGACCGCCCACACCCGGGCAGCCTCCGACTTCCGCAGGCGGTGATGGACCACGAACCCGACGCCGAGGAGGACGAACTCGAGGCCCAGCAGCCCGACCAGCCAGCCCTCCGCGTCGGTGCCGTGCCGGTGCCCGACCAGCGCCGCCGTCGCGAGCACCGTGGCGAGGACGTGGGCGGAGACGATGACGAACGCCGCGAACCGGAACCACCGCTTCCACCCCCGGGCGTTGTCGCTCCCGAACCCCTTCAGGGCGTCGAGGTATTGCCCCCCGGTGGGCAGCCGCTGCTCGGCCTCGCGTTCGACCCGGATGCCGGCGAGCACCTCGGGAACTCGGGGTAGTTTCCCGAGGCGGTCCTCGGTGTTGTTGTGCCAATGCTCAGTCATTTCCAGCTTGTCCCCCGCCACCCGGACATGAAGCTCGAGGGCAGGGATGCCTTGCGTCTTCGCCTGGTCGAGTAGCTCGTACGCCCCCCCGGGCTTTCCCCCCTCGGCGTCGGCGCGGAGCAAGCAGACAACCACGTCGCTCAGGCGGGCGATCTCGAAGTTGGTTTCCTGGAACCGGACGCCGCGATCCGCCGAATGAGCGACCATGCGGACCTGGATCACGTGGTCGCCCGCGAGCAGCGTCCGCGCCTCCTCGGCCTGCTCGGGGGTAAAGTCCGGTTGTCCATCGGACCCGGTCGCCGCCAGAAACTCGTTGACGTGCTGGGGAAGGAAGACGCGGTGCGGGTACTCATTCTTCTCGCACGCCTTACTGAACAGCGTGTCCGCCCCGACGGCGATCTGGGAGATGCCACAGAGGAAGCGGTCGCCGCCGAGCCTCAACTCGCCCTCCAGCTTCTTGAGCCGGATGGCGAACTCGCACTCGAGCTCGGACTTGAACCTGGCCTCTTCGGCTTCCGAGGCGAAGAGCCGTCGGTTACCCGCGAAACCGAGATGCACGACGCAGGGGAGAGTGGTTTTCAAAGCAGGCATACGGGCGAACCTTCGAGTTCTAGTCCTGTTTTGACCGAGGCGAGACGTACACGCGATTGAATAAAATCATAATCATTAAAGTTAAATAACAGACAATAGATTTTTCACTTTCTTCATATAAACTCGTGTATGTGATACCATAATTCTCAAAGCGCCAAATTGGGGGCGTTACACTACGGAACTATCCAATCATACCCGAGCGGACAGAGGTAGAAAAGGAGCAGTTCTGCTCTCTGTGGGTCGTTCCGCGACATCCGGCATGTCGTGCGGCCAGGTTCCGCAGTCGTTCGGCGGCCGCGTGGATTTCCCGCTCGGTGCCCCGGCGCGTGGGGCCGCCCGGATTCATCGCCCAGCTGCACCCGCCACCAAGCCCGCCGCTTGTCCGCGTGGCTCGGCCGACGAGACTCCCTGTCCCAGGGGCAGGCGACGGGCAGTCCACCAGTTCGTCCTCACTCGGCCGGGCCGCGTCATCACGGCGACCCCATGGCACTACTACATACTCTTCGTGACTCGGGACGCCAAGCTGCGCGCGTGCGGCCCTGGAGCCATCGGGTGACGGCCGCCCGGGCGTCCTCATCATCCCCGCCAACCCCGAATGGAAGTCGGGGTCGAGCGTCCGCCGGGGCAGGCGAGCGGGCCCCGATGGCATCTGTGGGTTGTGGGAGTGGGGAAGTCGCGGCGGGGGTTCGGGTTCCGGGCGGCACGGCCGCGCCGCCCCGGGACACCTGACCGGGTTGGTCGAGACCCCCCGTGGTCCCTTCGAGCCAAGGCTTTCAGCTACCAGGCTGCCCCACAGATGCAATCGGTTGATTGTCGCCGGAAAGAATCGAATTGATATGTATCACAAAATATTAGTATGTATTTGAATGATGCTCTGCTATTCTGGCCCCGCGATTGAGCCGGTAGGAGCGGATGGGACGCGTGAGGACACATGGATGAGGAGCGAGCCCTGCGGGCCGCGATTTGCGCCAACTCGAAGGACGACACACCGCGTCTGGTCTACGCGGACTGGCTCCAGGAGAACGGCCTGGTGGAGCGAGCCGAGTTCATCCGCCTGCAAATCGCCCTGGAGCGGGGGAACTACCACTTTCCCGGAATCCCAACCGGCAAGGAAGCGATGGAAGCGCGCGAACGGGCGTTGCTCCGGGCCGACAGGGATGAGTGGGAAGCGCCGCTGCGGGCGCTTGGGGTAGCACGTGTCGAATTCCGCCGAGGGTTGCCCGCCGCGGTGTGCGTGTCCCTCGACGATTTCCTGGCGAACCACGCACACCTCTTCGAGTTGGCCCCGATCACCTCCCTCAGCTTCTCCGGCAACTCCTTCATCGCCCCGGACGACGCACGGGCACTGGCCCGCTCACCGAACCTCTCCAAGCTGGAGTACCTGAACCTCTCCTGCAAAGGCCTGGGTAACGCAGGCGCGCGGGCACTGGCCCGCTCACCGAACCTTCGGAATCTCACCGGGCTGGACCTCTCTGGCAACCACATTGCCCCGAACGGCGCGCGGGCGCTGGCCCAATCACCGAACCTGGTCGGCCTGACGTGCTTGCACCTCCCCCACAACCGCATCGGCGACGAAGGCGTGCAGGCGTTGGCCCGGGGCCTTCGGAATCTCACCTCCCTCAACCTCTCCGGCAACGACATCGGCCTGCCCGGCGCGCGGGCGTTGGCCGAGTCTCCGCATCTGGCCAATCTGACGCATCTCGACCTACGTTGGAACCGCATCGGCGACGAAGGCGTGCAGGCGTTGGCCACTTCTCCTTACCTAACCAACCTCAGGTCGCTCGACCTCGGCGGTAACGACATCGGCGCCGTCGGGGTACGGGCGCTGGTGGCTCCCACGTCCCGCTTGACGAACCTGACGCAACTGGACCTCAGCGACAATCCCATCGGCAATGCCGTGCGACATGAGATCGAGCGGACGATGGAGGAGAGGCGACCCGGCCGCCCAAGGTGACAGCGTTTCTACCGGTGCAGAAAGACCGGCGCGGTCTTCTCCTGCTATGAACGCAGGTCCGCGTGCGTCTCGAACCCCGCGACCTCGATCCGGACGAGGGTCGGGCCGCCCCGATCGAACGGAGTTGCTCGCCCTCCAGTTCGCACACCCAGGTGACGCGGTGCCGCTCGATCCCGCGGTCGATCAGGTTGACGGCCCCGGGGTTCACTGGCGCGTCGAGGTTGCTCCCCCGGGCCAGGCCGACCGCCACCACGTTGCCGGTGAAGCGGAGCAGCGGGCCGACCGACGGGTTGAACTGCACCGGCCGAAGCCAGCTATAGGGGAACGCTCGGGAATTGCCGTCGCGGAACCGGAAGCCGGACGAGCATCCGCCGACTGTGGGTGCCCTCGACCCGCAACTGGCACACCTCGGACGCCTGCAGCCCGGCGGCGTGGGCGGTCAAGAGCATGGTCCGCCCTCTGGCCCTCCGGGCGGCGAAGAGCTGCCGGACCTCGTCGCGGCTGAGGATCACCGGCAGCCGCTTGGGAACCTGGCACAGAGGAGTTGTTCCAGCGGCCAGTCCTGGCCGAGAGTGACCCGGTATGAGAAGTGGAGGGCGCGGCGGACCAGGTTGTACGTGCCCCAGGCCCGCCCCTGTCGGATGCCGGCCCGATAACTGTGACAACCGGGTGACACCCAACCGGGAAACGAGCCGCGACAACCGAACCCGTGACCGGGGCGGTTGACATCCCGGGCGGCGGGGCCGGGTGGGCGCGAAACACACTTCCTGCGAATAAACGGTCCAGAGCCTACCGGGTTGTACCCACCTACACCGAGATCCGCTCGACGATGTTCCGCGTCACCTTGCGCTGCCGCCGGTCGTAGAGCCGGGTGGTGCGCGGGTCGGCGTGGCCGGCGAGCATCTGCACGTCTTCGAGGGGCACGTTCTGCGAGAGCAGGTCGGTCACCGCGAGCACCCGGAAGCTGTGGGGCCGGAGCCGCCCCGGCAACCCCGCTGCTTTCAGCCGCCGCTTCACGATGCGCCACACGTCCAGACCGGTCAGAGGGTTCTCGGTCAGCCGACCGACTTTCCCGGTGGCGGTGCGGAACAGCGGCGACTCGCCGGCGGCGTCGGTCAGCCCCGCCGCCGCCCGGTAGGCGACGAGCAGTTCCTCAAGGTCGTGCCGGACCGGGATCAGCCGCTCCTTGCCGCCCTTCTCGGCAAACCGCAACAGTCGCTGGCTGCCGTCGTCCACCACGTCCCTGACCCGCAGCCGGGCGACCGCTCCGGCCCGGGCGGCGGTGTAGACGAGCACCGCGATCACGCACTTGTCCCGCAACCCGACCACCGTCCTCGTATCGACCGAGGCGAGCAACCGCTTCGCCTGTTCGATGGTGATCTCCGGCGTCTTCCCTTCCAGGGCGGAATGCCGCTCGCCCCGGACGCTGGCCGCCGGGTTGACCGGCACGGCGTGGCGGGTGACGAGGGCGTCGAACAGAGCGCGGAGGGCGGCGAGGTGGAGCTTCTTGCTCGGCGGGGCAACGGGCAGCGAGTCCAGGTAGTCGGACACGTGCAGGGGGCGGACCTCGGCCAGCGGGATGTCGCGGTCCCCGCACCAGGCGAGGAACCGGCGGACGGCCCGGGTGTATGACCGGCGGGTCTCGGGGTTCCGGGCGTGCCTGGTCAGAAACTCCTCCCAGGCGTACGCCGCGGCCGGGCCGGCGGCGGTCACGAGTGGCGGTGCCGTGGGCGACCGCCCGGCGGGCAGCCGGTGCGGCCGGAGGGCGGGGAGTAATGTCGTCGGTGCGTCGGTCACGAGCGGTCGGCGATCACGGCCGCGGCCAGCGACCCGGGCACCTTGGAGAGGGCCTGCCGCACCGCGTCCAGGGAGATGGTGTCATCCCCGGCGTCCGGGCCGGGCACCGCCGGGGCGGCGTCTTCGATGGTCACCGTCAGCCGCAGGTGCTCGCGGATGCCCTCCGGGAGCGGGCCGAGCGGGCCGTGCTCGTACACGACGTCGATCTGATCTGACATGCGGAACCTCCACCCGGAGCCTACCACGGGCGGCGGGCGACGTCGAGCGGTTCCGGTTGCGCGGTCGTGCAACGTGGGCCGCTTGCGGCCCGGGCCTTCCCGGACAGGTCACGCCGTCGCTCGGCCGCGGTGCGGCCTCCCTCGGATCGCGGGGCGATCTATCCGGGACAGCCGGCAGCCAGGTCACACGGCAGGCTTACCGGACGGACAGCCGACATGTCGGCAGGCTGGCAGGTCGGCAAGTCGGCCGGACATGTCTCCCCGGATCGTGAAAGGTAACGTCCTTTACCTTTCACGATCCGGCGGCGTCACAATGTTCGATTGTTGACAGACGTGTCCGATATGTGTCATCCTCGGCGTGTGGCACGACGAGGGAGTTCGACATGACGGAGGTGAGGTTGCGGAACGTGGACCCGGGGGTGGTGGACGCCATCCGCGCCATCGCGCGGGAGAACCGCCGGACCCTGGAGGCGGAGATCAAGGACGCCCTGGCCCGGCTCGCGAGCGCCCGCAAGGACGCCCTCCTCGACCGCATCGCCCGCGAGCGGGGCGGCCAGGGCGTATCGCCCGACAGCGCCCCCGGCATCCGGGCCGAGCGGGACGCCCGGTGGTGATGGTGCTGGACGCGTCCGTCCTCGCCAAGCTGTTCGTCCGCGAGCCGCTTTCCGAGCACGCCCACGCCCTGGTCCGGGCCCACTCCCGGTTCCACGCCCCCGCCCTCGTGCGGGTCGAGGTGTCGTCGGCCATCACCCGCAAGGTCCGCCGCGGGGAGCTGACGGCGGGGCAGGCCGAAGCCTCCCTCGCCCTGTGGGCCGAGTTCCGCCGGCTCAGCCACCTCCGCCTGGACGACGACGGGGACCTGCTCCCGGCCGCGGAGCGGCTCTCGCTCGACCTCCGCCACCCGCTCGCCGACTGCCTGTACCTGGCCGCGGCCGAGCGGCACCGGGTGCCGCTGGTGACCGCCGACCGGCCGTTCGTCGACGCCCTCGCCGGGCGGTTCCCGTCCGTCCGCCACCTCGACGCGGCCGGCCCGTGACCCGGGCCCTCTCGGACATCCGGGCCTTCGCCGCCTCCCTCGCCGCGGACGGGTCGGTCGCCGTGCCGCCGGACGCGCTCGCGGCCCTCGGGTGGGCGGCCGGCGACGCCCTCGTGGTGGAGTCGGACGGGGACAGCCTGCTCGTCCGCCGCCCCTCGGCCGCCGACCCGGCGGCCGACGCCGCGTAGCACGACCCGCTCCCCCCGCGCCCCCCGGCCTGTGGCCGAACTGCCACTTGCGCCTCCCCCTGACGTGCGCTTTCCTCGCCACGTTCTTGCCCATCCCCTGCTGCGCTCACTTCGAGCGCACCAGGCGGGCTGGTCCGTGGCGGGTGTCGTCATGGCGAAGGTTGTTCGTGGGCTGCTCACGCTGGGGAACGGGAAGGTCGGTCAGTCGATCCACCTGTTCTCCCTCCCGGCCCTGCTGTCCTGCCCCGGTCGCTCCCCGAGCTGCACCGAGGCCTGTTACGCCCGCAAGTCGCGGTACCTGCTCCCGGCGGTGGTCGAGCGCTTGCGGTGGAACTACGACCAGACCCTGGACCCCGCGTTCGCCGCGAGGATGATCCGCGAGATCCGGAAGAAGGGGTGCCTGGCCGTTCGCATTCACGGGGCCGGTGACCTCTACAGCGCCGACTACGTGAACGCCTGGGTCCGCATCGCCTCCGCGTGCCCGGCCGCCAGGTTCTACGGCTACACCCGCTCGCACGCCGTCCCGGAGATCCTCCCGGCGCTGTGCGGGCTGGCGGGGCTGAAGAACGTGCGGCTGTGGTTCTCGTGCGACAGGGACATCCCGGTGCCCGAGACCGTGCCCGAGGGCGTGCGCGTCTGCTACCTCCAGACGGAGGAGCAGGAGGCGATCCCGAAGGCCGACCTGGTGTTCCGGGTGAAGCGCTACCGCAGGCAGCGGCTGCCGCTCACCGTGGTGTGCCCGAGCGATTCCCCCGGCAAGCGGGAGGTCGTCTGCGGGTCCTGCCAGCGCTGCATCAAGTGACGGGTGTGGGGGCTTCGGCCCCCGCATTCGTTAGCGGGCGTGCCCGTCCTCGGACTGGCCCCCGGCGTGCCGCTTGCGGGCCTCCACCCCCTTGCCGAAGCGGTCGTCGCCGTCCACCCGCTCCTCCGCCGGGATCAGCCCCGGCCCCGTCAGCCGCTTCTTCCACGCCTTCGGCGGCGCGTCCTTCTGGGCGTACCCGAAGTTGGTGTGCCCGCCGCGGTGCTCCTTGAGCGGCTCCGTCACGTCCGGCTCGGGGCGGTCCTTCCCCTCCGGCGGGATGAACTGCGCGAACATCCCCACGTCGTTGCCGTGGTCTTCCTTCCGGGCCATGCTCCCGTCCGGCAGCACGTGCAGCTCGCCGCCGTACCCGGGGCGCGACTTGAGCGTGAACCGGTCCAGCGGGTTCCTCTTCTCCGGCTCCGCAGGTGTGGCCTCAACGGGCGGCGGGGTCTCCGCCACGGCGGCGGCCTGCACTTCAGCCGCTTCCACGGCCTCGGCGACGGGTTTCGAGCGTTTCCTCGGCATGCGGTCCTCCCTAACTGGCTGCATGACAAGGAGTAAGGGAAAACAACAGTCAAGTCAATTTGCGAGTGGACACATGGATTATGGGACAGAGAATTCATGCCCCAGCGTAATTCATGCCCGCACTGCGTCATTCTGGCGAGCGGCTAATTATAACAGACGATTCCTGCGCCCCGAAGCGCGATGACACCGGCGAGAACGACGTTAACCCCTCTTTTGGTCTCGGGATAACGCGATGCTGCCAGATCGATTGAAATGAAAAATCCATGAGAATTCCGGGCTCTCCGCGTTGCACGGCTACGCACCCTTCCCACGCATCTCGCCCGTCACGCACACGGCCACAATGAGGGTGCTGGGTCCGTATCTCCAGACCCGTGGAGCCTTTTCCATGCCCGCTCAAGGCCAGTCCGGGTATTTCCCGCCGCCCCTGTTCCTGCCGCCGAAGCACGACATCCGCAACCGCACGTCGCCGGAGTACCTCGACTACTTCCACAACGTGCTGTGCCCGGACGTGAAGAAGCGCGGCATCGTGGTCCCCCGCCTCGCCCACCGCGAGGGCGACCGGCTCCGCACCATCGACGGCTGGACCGGCATCCTCGCCGCCCTCATGGTCGGCCTGGACGAGGTCCCGGCCATCGTCTACCCGGCCCCCCTCTCCGACGACGACGCCAAGATCGCCTCCTGGCAGGCCAACGCCAAGCGGCTCGACATGACCGTGGCCGAGCGGGCGCGGTTCTACACCGAGACGCTGGCCGCCAGGGGTTGGACCCAGGCCCAACTCTGCCGGGAGCTGAACCTCGACAAGTGCGAGGTCAGCCGCACCCTCAGCAAGTACAAGGCCCTCCCGCCCGAGGTCATGAAGGACGTCGGCGGGAAGATCCCCTCCCGCGGCGGCGACGTGCTGGTCAAGCTCGTCGGGCACCCCGAGGTCATGCACCAGTACGCCGACGACTTCCGGGCCGAGCGGATCAGCGTCGAGGACGCCGAGGAGAAGGCCGCCCGGTTCCTGGCCGCGGCCCGCGGCGAGAAGCCCCGCAAGGCCCGCCGCCGGAGGCTGAACGACGGCGGCGTCAGCGTCGAGTTCCCCGCCGACCTGGCCCCCGAGCAGATCCAGGCCAAGGTCGCCGACATCCTGAAGAAGCTCCGCAAGGGCGCGTGATCTAGCCCCTTAGCCTTAACCCCCTTCGAGGTGCTGCCATGTTCCGGCGGAGGCGCGCCCCCGCGCGCGACGACACGCTCTTCAACTGGGGCGGCGGCGACCGCCTCACCCTGCACGACGCCTTCGCGGGCGTGCTGCTTCTGGGCGCACCCGGCTCGGGCAAGACCTCGGCGGGGCTCGGGCAACTGATGGCGGGCATCTACGCCCACCCGCAGGAGCCGTCCGCGTTCATCTGCCCGGCCAAGGGCGGCGACTTGGAGCAGCACCTGCGCTGGCACAAGGCGTCGCGGTCGAGGCTGCCGTTCTTCGTGTTCGGCGAGCAGACCGCCCAGGCGTTCAACTGGCTGGGGCACGCGGTCGCGGGCCGGGGCGGGGTCGGCGCGGCGGTGCCGATGCTGGAGGCCGTGCAGCGGCTGCTGACGCGCGGCCAGGCGCTGGGCGGGGACGCCTTCTTCCTGCCGCAGGGCACGATGCAGCTCGCCGAGGCGACCCGCGCCTGCTGGCTCGGGAATAAGCGCGTGTGCGTGCGGGACGTCCACGCCTTCCTGGCCAGCGCCCCGGCCACCGACGCCGACCTGGACGACGACACCCGCTTCGCCACGCAGACCCTCAAGCGCCTCGCCGCCGTACCGGGGGCCGAGGCCGACCGCTGCCTGGACTACTGGACGGTGGAGTGGCCCAGCACCTGCCGCAGCGAGAAGACCGCCGCCGCGATCCAGGCGACCGCCCTGCAGCCGGTGCGGCAGATGCTCAGCGGGCCGGTGGGCGAGACGATGGGCGGGCCGGAGACCACCTTCGCCCCCGAGGACCTGGAGAGCGGCTGCGTCCTCTACCTGGACTTCCCGGTCCTGCAGGGGTTCGAGCCGTACAAGCTGGCGCTCGCCACCTGGACGATGGCGGTCAACCGCTACGCCCTCTCCCGGCCCGAGGGCGGAAGACCGATCGTCGTCATATCGGACGAATACCCCCAGACCGCCCTGGAGGGGGAGGACGCCCGGATCGCGGCCACCGGTCGGTCGGCCAGGCTCGCGGGCGTCCGCATCGCCCAGAACCTTCCCCAGTTAGCCGCCTCGCTGGGCGGCGGCGACAAGGGCAGGCAGGAGGCGATGGCGCTCCTGGGGTGCATGGGCCACGTCGTGGCCTTCGCCAACGCCTGCAAAGAGACGAACGAGCACTTCGCCGGGCTCGCCGGGCACGAGATGCAGACGACCTACGGCGGCTCGTCCGACGGCAACGAGCCGTTCGACGCGGTGGGCTACATGCTCGGCACATGGACGCCCCGGGCCACGGCCAGCTTCTCCCAGCAGATGCTCCCGGTGCTCAAGCCGCAGGAGTTCCTCGGGCTCCGGACCGGCGGCCCGGGGAACAAGTTCCTGTGTGATGCCGTCGTGTTCGCCGCCAACCGCACCTTCGCGGACGGCCGGTCCATCAAGCGTGTCACCCTCAGGCAGGTGCTCTGATGCAAAACCCGAACGAGAAGACCCCCGGCATCCTGGAGACCGGGCGGATGGGGCTCGGCCTCTTCGTCTTTGCCTTCCAGTGCCTGCTGCGGCCCCTGGAGCTGCTCACCACCCGCCCCGGGTCGATGGGCAAGCGCTACCTGGGCTCGCTGACGATGGGCCTCGGCCTGCTCGGATTCCCGTTCGTGTGCGCCTTCATGGCCGACGCGGCGCGGATGAAGGACGGGTTCGGCGGGGTGCTCTACTTCTGGCTCCTCCTGATCTTCGCCCGGCTGGTCCACCTGGTGCGGGCGGGGGCCTACCGCAGGCGGTACGGGCACATCCACACGTTCTACGAGGGGCTGCCCCTGCTGCCGCTGCGGTGGCCGGGCAAGTACGAGCAGAACGTGCTGTTCGGCGTCGCGTGGACGCTCGGGGTCGGGTGGCTGTTCCGGTGCCCGGCGCTCGCGGTCTACGGGGTGGTGGCGATGTTCGGGTTCATGGTCACCCGCGCCTGGCAGGAGGCCCACGACGACGCGCGCATCGAGGCCGCGCTCGACGCCGCGGAGGACGCCGAGTGGGTGGCGGGCGAGGTGCGCAGGCGGCGGCGCACCCGCTGAGGGATCCCAGCCGCCGTGAGGGTCTGTCATGGGCAAGGGCAGAGAGCGGATGCAGCAGCAGCCGGTCCAGCAGCAGGCGGCGGAGCCGCCGCAGGCGGAGGCGGCCCCGAAGATCGGGGCGGGGGCGGGGGCGGGGGCGGCGTTCCTGCGCCAGGGGGCCAAGGAGCTGGCCCAGGTGCTCCCGGCGTTCCCCTCCCACGGCGTCCAGCCGGTGGAGGAGATGGGGGCGATCTGGGGGCAGAACCCCACCCCGCAGGAGGTCTACCGGCAGAAGACCGGCGAGGCGGAGGCCGCGCCGCAGACGAAGGCGACGGTGAAGGCGGCGGAGCCCGCCAGGCAGAAGCAGCACGAGCCCGAGATGGGCTGAGTCCTTAACCCCGGCGAGGCCACCCGGCCCCGCCCTTACTCACGGTGACGTATGAACTGGGCCATGATGTGGGCGGCGCGGTGGTTGGCGGAAAAGCTCGGCGGGACCACGGCGGCCCCGCAGACGCGGGACGACATTCCGGTGGTGGCCGACGGCTACGTGCCCGGCGGGGACATGCTCAAGTGGGCGGCGGTGCCGCTGTCCCACGCCCGCCGGGTCCCCCTCGGGCCGTCCATCCGGACCCTGGACCAGGCCCTCGCCGACCACCGCCGCCTCGCCCGGGAGCGTCCGGACCTGCGGGCCGGGCTGGACGTGATCGACGACTTCCTGTGCGAGCTGGACAGGCGGTTCCGCGACTGCGCCATCTTCCTCGTCGTCGTCAAGTGACCCCGGAAGGCAACCCATGACCCTCCTGCTGCTGACCCTGCTCATCGGCGCGCTCGCCTACATCGTGGTGAACTCCGACACCCCGGCGGGGGAGCGCGCCCGCGCCCTGATCGACGCCCTGATCGAGCGCATCCGCCCGAAGAGGGAGGACTGACCGTGCTCAAGACGCTCACCGACTGGCTGTTCGTCGCCGCGGCGATGGCGTTCCTCGGCTTCGTCGTCGTCCGGCTCGACCGGATCGGCGGACCGGCCTACGACCCCCGGTCCATGCTGGCCGGGGTGCTGTTCACCGTCCTCGCCCTGTTCCTCGGCCTGGCCGTCGGCCAGATCCGGGCCTGGCTGTTCCGGAGGCGTTGACCCGTGACCCTCTCCGCCGAGGCCGTGTTCGCCGCGGGCGCGCTCGCCGGGACGGCCCTGTTCGCCGCCATCGACTGGGTGAAGGAGCGCCGCGCCCGCAGGCCGGGGCCGGAGACGCCGGACCAGCGCCGAGCCCGGGCGCTGGAGGAGGCCGGGCTGGAGAACCTCCGGCTGGAGAACCGGCGGCTCCGCCAGCTGATCCGCAACGACGAGCGGGGGTTCTGAGCCGTGGACGACACGACCGCCGACACCGTCGCCGCAGCGAGCGCCGAGTGCGGCATGCAGATGATCGCCAATTGGGTGCCCGCGAACCTCCACGCGGAGCTGCGGGAGTTGCTCTACGACCTGGTGTTCACCGCCCTGCGCGTCCACGCCGAGAGGCCGTGGAAGGTGCCGGGGCCGAGCCCGAATTGAGGAGCGACGCCATGACCGCCGGAGAGCTGGCCGAGGACCGCGAGCCCGCCATCACCACCATGGCCGTCACCCTCCTGGCCGACCTGGTGCTGGAGCTCGCGTCCCCGATCCCGCCGGATCACCTCCCCCGGTTCTGCGAGGGGCTGTCCGGCCACCGGCGGCACAGGCTGGAGCACGCCTACCGCCTCGGCGCGGGCGACGCGCCGGACGACGCGCAGGCGCGGAAGGGGGCGTGACGCCGTGAAGCCGATGACCCCGAAGGAGGTGGCGGAGCGGGCGAACGTCTCCCTCTCGCTCGTGTACGCCCTGCTGCACTCGGGCAAGCTCAAGGGCATGCGCATCGGGTGCCGGGGCCGGGGCAAGTGGCTGGTGGACCCGGCCGACTACGACGCCTTCATCGCCACCTGCAAGCTCGGCGACCTGCCCGAGCCGGATACCCAGCCTTTCCATTTCCTGAAGTAGCCCGCCCCGGTCACGGACGACCGGGCTTCTTCGTTAACCCGCCGCCGCCTCCGCAGCCCTGGCAATCACGTCGGCCATCGCGTCGGCTTCGAGGTGCGCGTAATGTTGCCTGAGCACGGCGGGCGAATTGCCGATCATCGCGGCCAGCACGTCCACCGGCACCCCCTTCCCCAGCGCGGTGCTGGCGTGGAAGTGGCGCAGCGCGTAGGCCGTGAACGGCTTCACCCCCGCCCGCCCGCACACCTCCCTCAGGTGCTTGTTCACCGCGTCGCAGGTGAGCGGGTCCCCGACGCGGTTGCGGAACAAAAGCCCGGCGGGGTGCCTCTCTGCCAGGCGGGCGACGACCTCCCACGCCGCCGGGGGGAAGTAGATCACGCGCGGCTTGCCGGTCTTCTCCGCCGTCTTGTGCTTGAACAAAACCGCCCGCTTCTTCCCGTGGTCCAGGTGGGCAGCCGTCAGCACCGCCGCCTCGCTGAAGGGTCGCATCCCCGTCAGCCGGAGCACGGTCAGGAAGTCCGTGTGGCAGGTTTCGGCCAGCACAGCGTCCAGCTCGGCGGCGGTTAGCATCCGCTCCCGGCGGGCGAACCGGCCCTTGGCCACGCCCTTCATCGGGCTGGCCGGGACGTAGCCCTGCCGGGCGGCGAAATTGAACCCGGCCCGCAGCACGGAGACGACCAGCGCCTTGGTGGAGGCGGAGAGCGCCTGCCCCTCCAGCCACTCCGTCACCTCGTAGGGCTTCAGCGCGTCCGCCCGCCGGTGCCCGAACGCCTCGCAGAACCGCTTGAAGTAGCGGGTCATGGTCTGCACCCGGCCCGGCGACTTCCCCTCCGCCGTCCGGGCCAGGTAGGTGTCCAGCAGTCGCCGGACGGAGACGCCGGGGCCCTTGGGGGGGGCGTCGGCGGCGAGGAGCTTGTGGAGCAGGCGGCGGGCCTCGCCCTTGTCCCTGGAGAGCTTGACCTGCTTGCCGTTGAGGGTCGTCATCCAGAACTGGTCGCGGGAGCGGAGCCATAGCCCCGAGTGCCGTGCCATGACGGGATTCCGTGGTGATTCCGTGACAGGTGGCCGGAAACGCACTGCTTCCTAGGCTCTTTTTCAATATATCTTAGTTCCCGTTCTGGAACCTGGACCCGGCGGACTGGGACCGGGTGTTGCGGGTGAACCTCGTCGGGGCGGTGGTGGTGGCCCACGCGTTCGCCCCGGGGCTGGCGGCGCAGCGGTCCGGGACGCTGCTGTTCGTGGCGTCGGTGGCCGGGCAGAACGGGTCGCAGACGGACCCGCCGTACAGCGCGTCGAAGGCCGGGCTGCTGAACTTCGGGCAGTGCGCCGCGAAGGACCTGGCCCCGTTCGGGGTGCGGGTGAACTGCGTCTGCCCGGGGATGGTGCGGACGCCGCTGAACCGGGCGGTGTGGCAGGCGTGGGCGGACCGCCAGCCGGCGGAGGGGCGGCAGGAGTACGAGGCGTGGGCGGCGGAGAAGATCGCGAAGCTCGTCCCGCTGAACCGGTGGCAGACGGCGGAGGACGTGGCGGCGGTGGCGGTGTTCCTGGCGAGTGGGCGGGCCGGGAACGTGACCGGGCAGGCGGTGAACGTGGACGGCGGGTACGTGATGCGCTAGACCGTGGGGATGCAGCCCCCGCCCGGCCCGCGGAAGCAGCGGACCCGCCAGCACGTGATCGCCGACCAGAGCGTGAACCACGTCGAGCGGTACGTGATCGACGCGGGCCACACCGCGCAACGACTCGGGGCCGACTACGGGTACGACCTCGTGATGCAGACGTACGACCCGGACGGGTACACCGAGCCCGGACTGATCTACTTCCAACTCAAGGCGTCGGAAGCGCTGGCGCGGTCCGGGAACGACTTCGCCTTCGACCTGGACGTCCGGGACTATAATCTGTGGAAGGTCGAACCCTTCCCGGTGATCCTCGTCCTGTTCGACGCCGCGGCGCGGAGGGCCTACTGGGTACACGTTCAGGACTACTTCGCCGGGGGCCGGTTCCGCCGGCCGAAGAAGGGGGCGAAGACGGTCCGCGTCCGGGTGCCCCGAGGGCAGGTGGTGGGCCGGCGGGCGGTGGCGGCGTGGCGCCGGTCCAAGGCGGGCGTCGCGGTTCGACTCGTGTGAGGGACGACAGATGCCCGAAGTCACCTACCACCAACTCGACACGATCCTCCGCGAGTACGGCTTTTCCGTCTCCGTGTACCAGAAGGACACGCGCGTCTACAAGCACCCCGCCACCGGGGCGCTGCTCGCGTTCCCGATCCTGCCGGCCGACACGGCGGTGCGGCCGCACCACATGGTCGGAACGCGGATGACTCTGGACGCGTTCGGGATCGCCGACCCGCCGGAGTTCGCGGCCCGGCTCCAGCAGGCGGGGTGACGGCCTTCACTTCCCGAGCGACTTGAGGATCGTCGGGCCGGGGACGGCCATCTTCAGCACCATCTGCACCACCGGGGCCGGGGCGGCTTGGCCCGGCTTCTCCCGCGGCGGCGGGGCGACGTGCGGCGGCTGCCGCAGCGCCCGCCGCCACGGTTTGCGGCGACCCGGGGCGGGGGTCCCGGACCCGTCGTCGATGGTCACCGTCAGGGCGGCCATCCCGACCACCGCCCCGAACCGGTCCAGCACCGGGCTCCCGCTCGACCCGCCGGCGTACTCCGCCGTCACCCCCATCCACCGCTCCCGCTTCCCGTCGTCGTTCTTGTTCGTGCTGTACCGCGTCACCGCCCCGGTGGTGTACACGTAGAAGTTGTCCCCCGGGTGGCCGAGCACCCCGACCCACGCCCCGACGGCGGGGAAGTCCGGGGACACCGGGAGCGGGGCCAGGCCCTTCGCCGCGACCCGGACGACGGCCACGTCCGCGACCTTGTCCCCGCCGAGGAACTCGGTCACCGGGTAGACGTTCCCCTTGTGGTCGACGGCCCCGAACGCCTCGCCGGATTCGAGGTCCTCGAACACGTGCCAGTTGGTGACCAGGACGCCGTCGGCGGCGGCGACCCAGGCGGTGGCGTACACCCCGTCGACCCACTCTCCGTCGGCGTCCTGGTAGACGCTGCCGAGTACGAACACGGACGGCAGGGTGGCGCGGTACACGTCCTCGGGTGACAGCGGCTTGTCACCGGGCCTGGCGGCTTCGACCCCGGCCCGGCCGGGCTTCTTCATCCGGTCGGCGATCCTGTCCTGGGTGAGGCACTTGCCGTCCTTGGCGAGGGCGGTGAGTTTGTCCATGAAGTCGTCGAACAGCTTCTCGTCGTCGACGAACCACGGCTTCGCCGGCGGCGCGGCCGCCTTCGGCGGCTGGGCCGCGGCGGGCGTGGCGGGCGTGGCGGCGAGCACGAGGAGGAGTGCGAGGCGGGTCCGCGGCATGGGGTACTCGGCAGGGACGGGTCAGAACGGGGCCTTGTAGCGCTGCGTCTTGTCCTCGACGACCCGCCGCAACCGTTCGAGCCGCGTGCGGTCACTGGTGACGTGGCCCTTCAGTTGATCGACGACCGCGGCCGAGAAGCGGACGTACTCCTCCGTCTCGTCCAGGCGGAGTTTAAGCTCGGCCCACAGCGACGACTCCAGGTCGGCATGCTCGAGCAGTCCCGAAGCGGTCCGGCACAGGTCGGTGACGGGCTTCACCAGGGTGTCGAACAGGCAGAGCAGTCTTGCGGCCTCGACCTCCCACTTCTCGCTGGCGGCCCACGAGGGTGACATCTGGATGTGGACCTCCGTCGATCGCTCGGTCAGGTGCTGCAACTTCCCCGCGTACTCCTTGAGCAGCGGGAGCAGGCGCTCGGCGTGTTCGGTCCCGGAAAGTTGAACGGCTTGGCTCACGTCTCGGCCTCCCACAACCTGAGCCCGTCCAGGACTTCGATCACCCGCCGGACCGAAGTGACCTGGGCTTTGTGGTCGTACCCCTCGGCGTTCTTAGCCAGCGACTCCCCCGCCGCCGTCTCGAACGCACGGATGAGCAGGCTCGCCGCCGCGTGCTCGTGCCGGAACCGGCGGGGGTCTTTCGCGGCGACGAGTTCGCCGACGGCGGCGCCCCAGTCCCCGCCGCGGTAGTGGTCGGCAACCGCCTTCTCGCCCCCGGCCCAGAGGTCCTGCTTGGTGACCAGGGTCAGCAGCCACATCTTCTCCGGGCAGACGCGGACGTACTCCGTCACGGACCGCAGGATCCGCACCTCGTCCGCCCGGCAGGAGGCGAGATGCGCCTCGACGAACTCGGCCTTGTTGCCGCGGTACCCGGGGTGGTTCTTGTAGCTCCCCTCCGCGAGGTCATGATACCCGTAGGCGGCGAGGAGGATGACGCCGCGGTACCTCCCGGCGGCGATGTCGGCCTGCAGTTCGGACCAAGCGCCCGCGCGCCGGTGTGCTTGGCCCGGCGGAACGACGATCCGGGTTCTCGGGTCGCCGGGTAACGGATACCGTTCGATCCCGATGCTCTCGCTGTACTCCCACAACGTGTCCCGAACCCAGTCGACGGGACCGGTCAACAGCCGGGCGAGGGTCGTCTTTCCCGTTCCGCCGGGTCCGATGATCAGGATCCCACGGGGCGCGTCCGCCCAGCCGCGGAACCAAGCGTAGATCCTCGCCAGGCCGCCAGCGATTTCGTCCTTCCGGTCCCAGACCCAGTTCAGGATCTGCCACCCCAGGCCCGGCTCCGGCATAACTCCCTCCCACGGAGATTATCCCCCGCCCGCCGGCCCGTTGTCTACTCCGCCCGCTTCGCCCGTGTCTCGGCGTACCCGGCCTCCAGTCGCCGCGCCAGTTCCGGGAACCGGTCGAACAGCCGCTTCGGCGGACGCTTCTCGCACCGCGTCAGCGCGTACGCCGTCAACAGCGGCAGGGCGGCGGTCGCGTCGATGTAGCACGTCACCGAGTCCGGCAGCTTGTCCGGGTCCACCTTCCCCCACGTCATCGCCTCGGCCGGCGTCGCCCCGCTCAGCCCCCCCGTGTCCGGCCGGGCGTCCGTGAACTGCAGGAAGTAGTCGTGCCCGGCCTCCGCCAGCCCCAGCACCTCCTGGATCTGCGGCTCCGTCTGCAGCATGAAGTTCTTCGGGCTCCCGCCGCCCAGGATCAGCACCGAACTCGTCCCGCCGCCCGCCTTCGCGTCCCACACCACCGCCGCGCTCTGGTTCACGTCCCGGAGCGTGTCGATCCGCAACCGCCCGCCCTCCAGCATCAGCGCCGCCAGGTTCATCCCGATGCTGCTGTCGGCCGGCGAGCTCGTGAACACCGGCACCCCGTTCCGGTGGCACGCCGCCAGGAAGCTCTTCCCCACCCGCCCCGCCTGCTGCTCCCCCTCCGACAGGTACTTGCCGACGAGGTCGTGGAATTCGGCCGTCCCCATCGTCCGCTGGAACGCCTCACCGCGGCACAGCCGGCGGAAGAACGCGTCCGTCCCGAGCAGGTTCTCGTAGTCGAACACGATGTCGTAGATGCGGATGACCTGGTTCTCCCGCAGCTCCAGGTCCGGCAGGTTCGGCCCGGCCTGGTACAGGTCCATCCCCAGCGCGTAGTGCGTGTCGTGGTACAGGTTCGCCCCGGTCGACACGACCCAGTCCACGAACCCGGCCTCGACCAGCGGCACCAGGCACGACATCCCCAGCCCGGCCGGCGTCAGCGCCCCGCTCAGCGCCAGCCCGACCGTCCCGCCCCCCGCCAGCATCTTCCGCACGAACAGCTGGCACCCCTCGCGCAACCGGCCGCCGTTGTACGACAGGAACGCCCCGTCGATGAGGTCGGCCGCGGTCACCCCCGCGGCGACCGGGTCCGGGGCGATCCGCACCCGCCCGATCGACTTCAGGAACTCCTTGTTCTTCGCGGTCCCGGCGTGGCGGTCGAGGTGCGGCTTGTGGGGGTGCATGGCGGTCACCAGTCACTGGTCATTGGTCATCGGTCATCGGTCATCGGTCATTCGGGCCAGGGCGGCGGCGTACTCGTCCGGCGTGTTCACGTTCCGCAGCGAGTCCGTGTCGGCCAGATCGTCCGGCGTCAGGACGCGCGTCGGGACGGCGTCGAACAGCCCCGTCATCCGCAGCCGGCCGGCGGCCAACAGCGCCCGCACCTGCGGCAACACGGACACCGCGTACGCCGCGGCCAGCGGGTGATGATAACCGTTCGCGACCGGGACGGCGACGGCAGGTCGGTCGGCCTCCGACAGGAACGACACCACCCGCCGGACGAACGCCGCCGTCAGGAACGGCACGTCGCACGACGACAGGTGGGCGGCGTCGGCCCGACCGGCCAGCGCCGCCAACCCCGCCGCCAGCCCGCCGAGCGGACCCAGCCCCTCCGCCTCGTCGCGAACCACCTCGACGTCCGCCGGCAGCGGCGGCACGTCCTGGCCCGGGGCGGCGACCACCACCACCGGGCCGACGGCCTCGCGCACCACCCGCACCACCCGTCGCAGCAGGAGTTCGTCGCCGAACGGCAACCAGGCCTTCGGCCGGCCCATCCGCGACGACCGCCCGCCGCACAGCACGATCCCGGCGACTCGGGGGGTCATGTCTGATCCTGGACCGCGGCCGTCCCGGCCGCTGAGCTTGGGGGTCAGTCGACCGGCCCGTTCGCCCCGGTGCGTCTCCGGTCGGGGTACGTGGTGCGGCCGGGACGGCCGCGCTCCGGGAAGCAAAAACGGCGTCGGCCACCCGATACTGAACAGTAACCACCCGCACGCCCCTCGGGCACCCCCCGGGCCGCCGCATGTTCTTCAAAGCCTTCACCCGGCTGGTCCGGGGCGCCGCCCCGTCGGACCCGGTCCCGCCGGAGGTCCTCCGCGACCTCGCCCGGATCGAGACGTTCCCGACCCTGTCCGACACCACCGTCCGGGCGCTCGCCCTGGTCCACGACCCGGACGCCGACCTCGCCGCCCTCGCCGCCCTCATCCGCCGGGACGCGGTCGTCTCCGTCTCCCTGCTGAAGGCCGCCAACTCGGTCCTGTACCGTGGCCGGCGGGACGTCGAGGACGTGCGGGACGCGACCGTCCGGCTCGGGCTGTGGGGCTGCCACCGGGTGCTCGCGGCGGTCGGCACCCGCGGGCTGTTCCGGCACCGGAACCCGGCCGCCAAGGGGGCGTGCGACGGGCTGTTCCGCCACGCCCTGTTCACCGCCACCCTGGCGACCAAGCTGAACGCGGCCGCCGGCCTCGGGTTCCGCGGGGAGGAGTTCACCGCCGGGCTCCTGCACGACATCGGCCGGGTGATCGTCTGCGTCCGCGCCCCCGACGCGTTCTTCCGGGCCGACCCGATGACGTTCGACGAGGACGGCGGGGTGCTGGGCCGGGAGCGGGAGGTGCTGCACATCGACCACTGCGAGGTCGGGGCGCGGTTCGCCAAGGCGAACGCCCTGCCGGCGTCCGTCGCCGGGGCGATCCTGAACCACCACTTCCCGAAGGCCGAGCCGGAGCACCGCGGGCTGGTCGCCCTGGTCGCCCTGGCCGACGGCCTGGCCAACCACGTCCAGCGCGAGCGGAAGCTGGCCGGGTACGTGCCGGAGCAGCGGCCGGAGTTCGTGCTGCTCGGGGCGGCGTTCGGGAGGGAGACGGCGGCCGACCTCCGGGCGGCCATCAACCCGGCGGTGGTGCAGGCCCTCCGCGAGACCCGGGCCATGCTCCGGCTGACCGCGGACTGACGCCGGATGCAGGGTGCCGTCGAGGCCCGCTTCGGGCCGACGACGCACCACCCGCCGCCGGTGCGTCGTCGCTCGAAGACTCGCTCGACGGCACCCTACGAGTCCGCCCCGAGCCGCCACCTCAGCAGCGTGTACCGCTGCCGCGTCTCGGCCGCGTTCACCGCCACCCACAGCGCCTTCCGGCTCCCCACCAGGGCGACCAGCTTCCGCCCGCGGGTGATCCCGGTGTACAGCAGGTTCCGCTGCAGCATCGTGTAGTGCTGGGTGTGGACCGGGATCACCACCGCCGGGTACTCCGACCCCTGGCTTTTGTGAACCGACGTACAGTATGCGAGTTGTAACTCGTCCAGGTCGCCGAAGTCGTACTCGACCGGCCGGCCGTCGAACTCGACCACCACCGCCTGGTCGTCGGCGTCGATCCCGGCCACCCGCCCGATGTCCCCGTTGTACACCTCCCGGTCGTAGTTGTTCTTCAGCTGCATCACCTTGTCCCCGACCCGGAACGGGGTGTCGAACCGCTTCACCTCCGCCACCCCCGGCCCGCCCGGGTTCAGCGCCGCCTGCAGCTCCCGGTTCAGGTTCGCCACCCCGAGGACCGTCTTCACCTGCGGGCTCAGCACCTGCACGTCCCGGAACGGGTCCAGCCCGAACTTCTTCGGGATGCGTTCCGTCACCATCTGCCGGACCAGGGCGACCACCGCGTCCGGGTCGTTCGCCTCCACGAAGTAGAAGTCGCCCCCGCCGGCGGGCGCCGACTCCGGGATCTCCCCGCGGTTGACCGCGTGCGCCGCCCGGACGATCCAGCTCCCGCCGGCCTGCCGGTGCACCTCGGTCAGCCGGGCGACCGGCACCGCCCCGGACCCGATCAGGTCGGTGAGCACCGCCCCGGCCCCGACCGACGGCAACTGGTCCGCGTCCCCGACGAACACGACGCACGCCCACGGCGGGACCGCCTGCAACAGCCGGTTCATCAGCACCACGTCGACCATCGACGTCTCGTCCACCACCACCAGGTCGGCGTCGAGCGGGTTCTCCCGGCCGCGGCGGAAGGTGCCGATCCCGGGGTCGAACTCGAGCAGCCGGTGGATCGTCTTCGCCTCCCGCCCGGTGCTCTCGGCGAGCCGCTTCGCGGCCCGCCCGGTGGGGGCGCAGAGCAGCACCCGCAGGGCCTTCGCCAGGAACACCTCGAGGACCGCCCGGACGATCGTCGTCTTCCCGGTCCCCGGCCCGCCGGTCACCACCATCACCTTGTTCGTGACCGCCGCCCGGACGGCCGCCCGCTGGCTGCCGGCGAACGCGATCCCCATCTTCGTCTCGACCCACCCGACGGCGGCGTCCGCGTCGAGCGACGGGAGCGGGTGCGGCCCCTTGGCGAGGGCCTTCACCGCCCGGGCGACGCCGAGTTCGGCGAGGAACAGCGGCTTGAGGAAGATGAGTGCCTCGGGCGAACCGCGACCGTCAGGGAGCGGGTGTTCCCCGTCGACACCCGCTCCCTGACGGTCGCGGTTCGCCGGGTCGCCACTCGCCGCCTGCACGCTGTCGCGCACCACCTCGTCGGTCACCCGCAGGTGCTCGACCGCGGCGGCGATGTCGGCCGCCGGGATCTGGGTCAGCTCGGCGGCCCGGTCGCGCAGCATCTCCTCGGGGAACCCGACGTGCCCGTCCCCGGTCGCCTCGGACAGGACGTGCCGGACCGCCGCCTGCGCCCGGTGCGGGGAGTCGCGCGGCAGCCCGAGCTTCAGGGCCAGGGCGTCGGCGGTGGCGAACCCGACGCCCCAGATGTCGGTACTCAGCCGGTACGGGTTGGCCTTCACCAGCTCGATCGCGGCGTCGCCGTACTGCTTGTAGATGCGGACGGCGCGGGCGGTGCCGATGCCGTAGGAGTGGAGGAACACCATGATCGACCGGACCGCCTTCTGCTCGGCCCAGCTGTGGCGGATCTTCTCGATCAGCTTCGGCCCGATCCCCTTCACCTGCGACAGGAAGGTGGGCGACTTGTCGATCACGTCGAGGGTGTTGTCGCCGAACACGTCGACGATGCGGCGGGCGAACTTGGCACCGATGCCCTTGACGAGGCCGCTGCCGAGGTAGCGGGCGATCCCCTCGGCGGTGTGCGGGGGGGTGGTCTTGAGGTCGTCGGCCTTGAACTGGACGCCGTGGGTGCGGTCGGTGACCCAGTCGCCGGCGGCGGTGACGTACTCGCCGGCGACGACCTGCTGGAGGTGGCCGACGACGGTGACGAGGTCGCGGTGGCCGCGGGCCAGGACGCGGAGGACGCAGTACCCGTTGTCCAGGTTGTGGAACGTGACCCGCTCGATCACGCCGGTGAGTTGCTCGGCCATCGGCGGCTCCGGGCGGGGCTGGTGTCCACGTTACCCGACGGGGAACGAATGTCCAACCGGGTAGCGGGGCCGGGCGGCCCGGCCCGGGTCTGGTAGAATGCCGGTGGAGGCCGCCATGGAGTTCGAGTGGGACGAGGCGAAGGCCGAGTCGAACCTCCGCAAGCAGGGGGTGTCGTTCCCGGAGGCGGCGACGGCGTTCGCCGACCCGCTCGCGGCCATCTTCCCCGACCCCGACCACTCCGACGGCGAGGCCCGCGAGATCCTGATCGGGTACTCGGAGCGGAGCCGGCTGCTGGTCGTCAGCTTCACCGAGCGGCCCCCGAACCTCCGGGTCATCAGCGCCCGGGTGGCGAGCCCGGGCGAGCGCCGGAACCACGAAGAGAACCCGATGGGAGGGCGGCCGTGAGCGACGAGTTGCGGGACGAGTACCAGTTCGACTACCGCCAGGCCAAGCCGAACCGGTTCGCCGCCGCCCTCAAGAAGGGCGGCCGGCTGGTCGTGCTCGACCCGGAGGTGGCGGCCGCGTTCCAGCAGTCGGACGCGGTGAACGCGGTCCTCCGGGCGCTGCTCCAGACGATGCCGACCCGGCCCGGCGCCGGGGCCGCCTGACCGGCCGCGTGTCCGCCGGGGGGGCCGGTCCGTACACCCGTCCCCATGCGCACCACTGCCCCCCTGCTCCTCTACGCCGCCGCCCTCGCCGGCGGGCTGTTCCTCACCTTCCGCCCGACGTGGGAGTCCGGGTTCGCCCGCGCCCAGACCGAGCGCGGCGACGGGATGCTCAACCACTACATCCTCGAGCATTCCTGGAAGGTCGTCGCCGGCCGCGACTACCGCGGCACCGTGTCCACCCCGCCGTGCTTCCACCCCGAGCCGAACACCCTCTGGTACTCCGAGCACCTGTTCGGCGCCGCCCCCGTGTACTGGGCCCTCCGCCTCGCCGGCGTCCCGTACGACCACGCCTACCAGTGGTGGCAGATCGTCCTCACCGGGCTGAACTTCGCCGCCTTCGCCCTCGCCGTCCGGTGGCTCCGCGGGCCGCACCTGCTGGCCGCCCTCGGCGGGTACCTGTGGGCGTTCTCGCTGATCCAGATCGACCAGGTCAAGCACCAGCAGATGATCCCGCGGTTCCTCATGCCGCTCGCCGCGTACCACGCCTGGATGTTCGTCCTGACCGTCCGAACTCCGGTCGCTGACGCTCCCGGCTCGCCCACTTCCGGCTCGGACGGCCCCGGCGACCCGCTCCGGCACCTGAACCGGATGGCGGCGGCGGAGTTCGGCCAGGCGGTGACGTGCGTCAACTCCGGGTGGTTCCTGGTCTCCGGGCTCCTGACGTTCCTCGTCCTGGCCCTTGCCCTGCGTCCGGGCGGGTGGGCCGCGGCGCTGCGGCTGGCGTGGGCCCGGACCGGGCGGGTGGCCCTGATCCTCGGCGGGTGGGCGGCCGCCATGATCCTCGCCTACGTCCCGTACTTCGTCGTCAACTGGGGGCTGATGCGCGGGTACGAGGAGTGCCTGCCGTTCCTGCCGACCACCGAGGCGTGGCTGACCGGGGTGCCCGGGACGGTCTGGGAGCCGGTCGTCTCCCCGGGCCGGGCCCGGGTGGTGAACGAGAACTGGTTGTTCTGCGGGTTCGGGCTGTACGCCCTGATGCTGGCCGCGACCGCCCACCTCCTCGCCACCGCCGCCCGCCGCGGCCGGCCGCCCGAGCACGGGGTGATCCTCGCCGCCCTCCTGGCGGCCGGGCTGTGGGTGGTCGTCACCCTCCGGGTCGGGGACACGTCCCCGTGGGCGGTGGTCCGGCACGCCCCGGGCGGCCACGCGATCCGGTGCGTCTCCCGGGTGTACGTCACCGTGTACCTGTTCGGCACCCTCGGGGCGGTCGTCTGGCTCGCCCGGGTCACCGGGCGGCTGCGGCCGGGGGTGCGGGCGGCGGCGCTCGGGGCGGTCGCGGCGTGGTGCGTCGCGGAGCAGGTCGGGTACGACCCGCCGAGCTTCGACAAGGCGGACTTCTACACGGTGGTCGACCGGGCGGCGGCGGAGCTGCGGAAGGGCGACATCGGGTACGTCGTCCCGCGATACACCGACACGACCGGGACGAAAATGGAGACGGTGTACGGGGAGGTGCTGGGGATGTGGGCCGGGCTGCGGGCGAACGTCCCGGTGGTGAACGGGTACTCCGGCCGGACCCCGGCCGGGGACTACCCGTGGACCGGGCTGCCGGTGCCCGACGCCGACCTGCGGAAGTGGCTGGCCGGGAAGTTCCGCGGCCGCCTGGTGATCGTCGACCCGGACGACCCGGCCGCCACCCGGGTAATCGTGATCGAGTAGGTGCGGGCGAGCGGTGCCGCCGAGCCCGCCCCGGGTCACGTCAGGCCGCCCCCTCACCCGGCCCGCCCCGCGGGGCGCGTGGCGGGCCGACCTCTCCCCCGAGTACGGGGGAGAGGTGGGGACCCCGGTCTCCTCGGTTGCCGACCGGGTCGGGTGCGTGGGGAGGGGGCCGCACCACCCCACCTCTCCCCCAGACTTGGGGGAGAGGTCGCCGGCCGGGGCGCTTCGCCCCGGCCGGCGGGTGAGGGGGAAAGCTCCGGAGTCGGCCGGCGGCCTGTCGCACCCGGGTCCGTCGCCACGCCAACGACGCGGGCCGGGGGAAACCCCGGCCCGCTCGCGTTCCTGCGGCGTCTACTTCTCGACCTGTGGCCGCGGAGGGCTCGCGGCACCGCCGGCAAGTTCTTGGCCAACGGCGACACGTGACCACGACCGGCGGGGTCGGTCCAGCACGTGTCGCCGTTGGCCAAGAACTTGCCGACAGCGGTGCTGGAACAGCCCTCCCCGGGCGGTGTCGGACGGAGTGCTCTCGGACGACGCAACATCGTCCTGCTGCAGGACAGCGAGCTAGACCGACCCGCGGGAACGAGGGAAAGGGTAACCGGCCGGTGGGCCGAGGGCAAGGGGTCACGGCCGACCGTCCTGCACCGTCTGCTCGACCACCGTGATCACGCACTTCCCGTCCTCGAAGGCGACACGGAACACCGTCCGCTCGATGTCCTCCACCCGGCGGTTCCGGTACGCCTGCTCCTTCCTCGCCAACTCGTCCTCGAACGCCTTCGGGAAGCAGGCTTGGAACGCGGCCGGCTTGAAGTCGAGGCCGAGCGCCTCGGCCACGGACTCGGCCACCTCCCGCCGGGCGTCGGTGAACCGCATGTGCCCCCGCAACCGCTCCAGATCCTTGTCGGTCGCCTCCCGCCGGCCGCCGGGCTTCTTCAGGTCTTCCACCAGGATGAGCTTTTCGCCCTTCGGCGGGACCGGGACGAGGACCTGCCCGCCGACCGCGGCCAGCTGCTCGACGTACTCCTTGCCGGACGTGACCTGGAACCGCAGCACCCACCGCAGCCGCTGGGCGGCGGTCGCGTCCGGGGCGACGGCCCGCGGCGGGGGGGCCGGCTCGGGCTCCCGTCCCGACCCGGGCGCGACGGCGACGACCGCCACCCA
This sequence comes from Isosphaera sp., assembly GCA_013822345.1. Lineage (GTDB taxonomy): Bacteria > Planctomycetota > Planctomycetia > Gemmatales > Gemmataceae > Gemmata. The sequence goes on along the minus strand of PNKH01000070.1, from coordinate 5,368 downwards.
CCCCGCCAACACCTCGCGCATGACGCCCTCCGTGCCCGGGACCGCGGCCGTCCCGGCCGCTGCCTCAGAGCGGCCGGGACGGCCGCGCTCCAGGCCGTCAGTCCGCCTTCTTGCTGAACGGGACGATCACCTTGACGGCGTGGAGCGGGAACAGCTTGTACCCGGCCTCCACCTCGCCGACGAGCCCGACCACCACCCCCGCCTTGCCGTCGTGCTCCACCGCCAAGGGGATGGCGACCACCTTCTCCGTCCCGGCCCCGGTCTCCACCTCGGCGACCGCGATGTTCGTGTTCTCGTCGTTCGCCAGCATCTCGAACCGGGTCAGCTTGCCGTCGAACGGGACGGCCGCCCCCTTCCGGGCCGGGACGGCGTCGGCCAGGTGCTGGGTCCCGTCCTTGAACTGGTAGAGGACCTTCAGGTTCCGGGCCGCGACCGTCGGGTTCTCCGCCTTCGGCTGGACGATCTGCACCGCCCAGTTCGTCCCGCCGGCCTTCGGGCCGGTGACCGGGACCGCGTCCGGGAAGGTGACGGTCTTCACCGCCCCCTTCGCCTGGAGGGCGCCGGCGGTGAACGCCGCCGCCTTCCCGTCGGCCGTGCCGGACACCCCGATGGTGTTAATCCCCTTGTACTGCAGGGTGCCGGACAGCGGGTCCTTCACCCCCTTGACGGTGAACGCGGCCGACAGCTTCTCGTAGTCGTACCGGACGGCCTCCAGGTGGGCGACCGGGACGAGGGTGACCACCCCCTTGGCGAAGGTGGTCGAGTTCGGCTCCCGGACCTCGACCGCCAGCGGCCCGAGCTTGGCGTCCGGGGTGGCCCCCTTCGGGTCGGCGAGCCACGCCAGCCGGCGGGTCCCGGCCCCGAACTTGGCCCCGGTCAGCTTCGTCTCCTTCCCGTCCACGTCGACGACCACCACCTCGTCGGCAGCCAGGCCGGCGGCCGACGCCAGGATGGCCGCCGCCAGCACCCCGCACCACGCCCGCCGCATCGCAGCCCCCCGGTTCGGTGCCGTCCCAGTTCGAGCGGTTTCGGTTTCCGTGCCGCGGCCCGCCGCGCGTCGCGGGCCGCCACGGAGGGCGGCCCCTACCAACGGCTGGTAGGGGCCGCCCTCCGTGGCGGCCCGGCGTCAACCCATCTAACCCGCCACACGGTCCCGCGGTCTGCGCCAACTGGGTCCGGCTTCATGTTCGGCCGGAACCGAAACGCGGGCAAGGAAAAAGTGCCGGGACCGCCCGCGGGCCGGCTTGCGGGTCGGACCGGGGCGCGACATAATCACCCTCAGTCCCGGAAACCGCGGACCGTCCCACGACCGTGCACGGCTGCCTCTGACTCCGACTTTCCTGACTCCGTAAGACGGGAACGGGTCGAAACGTGGACGACATCTTCCTGCCCAGCGGCCGACTCCGTCCGGACATCCTGGACGAGGCGACGGCGCGGGTGTTGCGCGAGGCCCTCGCCCACACCCGGGCCACCAACTGGGACAGCGTCCGCACCCCGCACCTGTTCATGGGCCTGCTCGCCGCCCCCGACTCCGGGGTGTTCAAGTGGGCGTCCCGGCTCGGGGCCGACCTGCCCGGCCTGCTCGACCAGTTCCGAGAACTCTTCCACCAGCCGAACGCCGAGCCCGTCCCGCCGCTGCTGTTGAACCGCGAGTTCCTGTCCGACAACGTGATCCGGCTGCTGCGCGACGCCCACGGCCGGTCCGGGGACTGCGGCCGGGCCGGGGTCACCCCGATGGACCTGCTGATCACCCTGTTCACCACCCCGAACAGCATCGTCGCCGAGTGCTTCGAGCGGATCGGGGTGACGGCCGCCAAGCTGACCGAGCTGGCCGTCCTCGCCGAGCGGGACGCCCCGGCGAAGTGACCGGGCGCGTTGGGCTTGCCGGTGGTCTCGGCAGGTGGTTTCCCCTCACCCGCCGGCGAGGCGCCGGCGACCTCTCCCCAGCGGGGAGAGGTGGGGGCCTCCGGCCTCCTCCAAAGCTAGCCGAGTCGGCAACGTTTCGAGGAGCCGCACCAGCCCCACCTCTCCCCGCTGGGGAGAGGTCGGCTCCGGCGCTTCGCCGGAGCCGGGTGAGGGGCACCACCTGCACGGACCACCCGGCCGCCGACCCCACACCGCCGCGCTTCCGCCCGGCAACACGCCCCGACTTCTTCCGCCCAATCCCCGGCCCCCCGCCCCCCGTTCCCCCGTCCGTGACCTACGCTCCCGTAGACCCGTAACCCCGTCTGCGGGCCGGCACGCCCTTCCGCGCCGGCCGGGAGCACCCCCATGCGGACCGCACGTCTCGGCCCCCCGGCCCGGCCGGGCACCGTCCTGCCGATCCTGGCCCTGTGCCTGATCGGGCTGTTCGGGTTCGTCGCCCTGGCGGTCGACCTGGGGATGCTCGCGGTGTCCCGGACCGAGTGCCAGAACGGGGCGGACGTGGCCGCCCTGGTCGGGTGCCGGACGCTGAACAACAAGCCGGGGGTGGCCAACTCGAACCTGGCGATGGCCGTCCCGGCGGCGTCCACCGCGGCCCAGGCGAACACCCACCTGAGCGGGCCGTTCACCGAGGCCCAGGTGCAGAAGATCGAGGTCGGGCAGTACCTGTACGACCCCGACACCGAGCAGTTCCGGGTCGCCACCTGGACGGACGTCACGAGCAACACCGCCGCGACCCCGGAGACCGGGTCGTGGACCGCCATGCGGGTGACCCTGGCGGTCACCCAGCCGACGTACTTCATGAAGGTGTTCGGGGTGACCGCCATGCCGACCGGGGCGGTGGCGACCGCCGTGTACCGCCCCCGGGACGTGGCGTTCGCCATCGACATGACCGGGAGCATGGCGTTCGGGAGCACGTTCAACTTCAACAACCGGTCCCAGAACCCGGACAACCTGGTCCCGGCGTTCGGGCACTACGCCAACACCCAGGCCAACCTGCGGTCCACCGCGAACGGGACCAACGGCAGCGGGGAGGCGATCGCCCGGAACAACTACACCATCGCCACCCGGAACGGCCCGCCCATCGTCCGCAACTTCTTCTACGACCCGGTGAACGTCTCGAACCCGGCCGCCGTCGCCTTCCCGCTCCCCAGCCCGTCCGTCCTGAGGAACGCGTTCCACAACATCCCGGCGTCGGCCGAGACCCCGGGGGACTCGGCCAACTACGTGCCCCCGACGTACAACTTCGGGTCGTACAACGCGTTCGACACGACCCGGACCAACGGCCCGACCCCGGCCCCGGACACGTTCGGGACGATGACCGGGACGAACTACGTCGGGGACCGGTGGCGGCGCGGGGACGGGACGATCAACAAGACGCAGACCAGCTGGGCGACCGCGACCGCCGGCACCCGGGCCGCGTTCCACGCCGCCGACCTGCTCGGGTACACCACCCCGCCGAGCGGGTTCGCGGCCGACTGGGGGAACTTCCGCGACCCGGTGTGGGAGACGTTCGGGTACGACCTGGACATCGGCAAGTACCGCACCCAGCGCGGGACCGGCGGGCCGCTGGACCCGACCGTGTACTTCGCGACCAACGTCGGCAACATCTTCGTCCCCCTGGCCGACCTGTACCAGTCGTACTCGATGGGGCCGGGGTACTGGGGGAAGACGTTCTACGCCTGGCCGCCGGACCCGCGGTTCGACCCGGCCGCCGACGTCACCAGCCCGAGCGCGACCCGGCCGTCGTTCGACACCTCCGGCCGGCCGATGTGCGACTGGCGGCGGCGGTTCTTCGTCCGGGTGACCGGGGCGACCGCCACCCGCACCCGCAGCACCCCGACCTCGGGCTACGGGTCGACGACCATCACCTCGTCCACCGGCGGGGCGTTCGACCCGCAGGCGGACAACGGCCCGTGGAACAGCGGGACCAACTCGTCCGACGGGGTGAACGAGGCCCTGTTCCGGAACGCCAGCGGGATGACCCTGGCCGACGGGACGAGCGGCGGCCGGTCGATCCAGAGGAACAGCGTGACGCTGAGCCCGGCGAGCACCACCACCGACACGATCACCAACCAGACGACGGAGAACTACCAGGTCAACTACCCGGCGGTGCTGAGGTGGCTGAAGACCGGGCCGCAGACCCTGCCGCCGAACCTGCGGGCCGGGCGGGTGCTGTACTACAGCTCGATCCCGGACGACGTGACGACGGCCGGGGTGACCGGCCAGGCCCTGCTCGACCGGGTGTTCTGGAAGCGGTACATCGACTTCGTGTTCGGGATCGGGACGTACAACAACAGCGCCTTCCTGTACGGCAGCGGGGACGCGTCCTCCGGCGGGGTCGGCCGGTCCCTGTTCCAGAACGACCTCGGGTCGTTCATGTTCCCGTGGGAGACGACCGGGCGGCGGCCGTACATGGTGTACACCGACAGCCCGAACCGGCCGCGGCTCCACTTCTGGTTCGGCCCGCTGTCGATGATGGACTTCCTCGGGGCGGCGTCGAACTGGCTCCCGGGGACGTGCTACGAGGCCCAGTGCTGGCAGCTCAAGGCCGGGCTGTCGTCGGTCATCGACGACGTGCGGAACAACCACCCGAACGACTACGTCGGGATGGTGATGTTCGCCGGGAACCACTACAACGACATCCGCGTCCCCCTCGGGCAGGACTACACCGCCCTGAAGAACGCCCTGTTCTACCCGAAGACGCTGCTCGGCGCGATCAACGCCGGGGACACCACGTCCGAGATCCGGCCGTACAACTCCAGCTTCTCCTCGGTGTCCGGCGACATCATCCCGAACGCGAACGGGAGCACCGACCCGAACACCGGGCTGGCGTACGCATACAACCTGCTGTCCCCGTCGGCCAACCTGCCGGGCCAGTACATCACGTTCGTCGGCACCCCGCCGAAGCGGGTGCAGGGGCGGCGCGGGGCGGCCAAGACGGTGATCCTGGAGACGGACGGGGTGCCGAACACCTGGCGGGGCAAGAGCGCGACGGTCCAGACGATGGAGCCGGAGCCGCTCGGGTACAACAGCTACTACGTGACCTCGGGGTGGTCGAGCGGGAACCAGGGGAACGGGCACCCGTCGAGCACCTCCGAGGCGGTCAAGGTGGCGACCCAGATCACCAAGACGATGTCCGACGGGACGTCCGGGGACAGCGGGCTGAGCCTGCCGAACGCCCCGGCCAAGGTGTACCCGGTCGCCTTCGGGGACCTGTTCGACACCGCCATCTACACCACCCAGCCGGCGTTCCAGGACGACGCCCTGAAGTTCCTGGCGGACGTGGCGTTCGCCGGCGGGACCGGGCCGTCCGGGGCCACCACCCTGCCGCCGCAGCAGATCATCACCGGCAGCTTCCAGGAGCGGATCGACGGGCTGAAGAGCTGCATGGAGCGGATCTTCCAGTCCGGGGTGTCGGTCGTCCTGATCGAGTGACCCGGGG
>PNKH01000069.1 GCA_013822345.1 Isosphaera sp. | reverse complement strand
GACTCCTGTCGCAAGTCGTGGCGAAAACCGAGTTGTACCCGAAGTGTGTCTACGATCTCGCCGAAGGTCTCGAAAGTGTACACCCAGTTCCCGGCCGGCCTCGACGTGTGTGCCGAACCGGCCTTCCTCATCTCCTCTTTGCGGGTCACCTCCTCGACAAAGCCGAAGATGTGCTTGGCGTCGTCCGCAAACTTTGACCCGTATGCTCCAAACGCTTCGGCAAGGTATGCTTTCGTGTCAGGAGCGAGTGCGACGTCGCTCTGCACCGCCCGAGTCACGTCACCCCGGTCCTGAAGCACAGTCCACAGGTCGCGTCTCACGAACGGGATGATTTTGATCTGCCCTGCCCTCGCCCGGTCGTAGGCGTACTGGTACTCCTTCTGCGTGATGGAAACACCCCGCTCTTTGTCATACCACCCGCCGATTCGATGGCCGATCAGAAGCACGAAGTAGTTCGCCTCGTCGATGGCCTTCAAGCACGAGTCGTAGGAGTTGAGATCGGGAAGTTGGGGGAAGTCGTTGAACTCGGAAAACCTTGAGCAGAAGCCCCACTCCCCAAGCCAGTACCGAAGAGCCGACCGCAAGTCTTTCAGGTCGTGGACCGTAGACGAGACGAACACCACTGGTGCGGTAGACATGGGCGTTCTCGCTGCCGGTTGCGGCTACACGTCATTATACCGCTTGCTACCCATTCAGTTCTGAATGAGCGGGCCCCGGCTGGGCCGTACCCGCCCGCCGGGGCCCGCTTGCCGTACTCTTGGTCCTTCCGGAGTTACTTATGGGGCTTGTTAACGTGGGACAAAGCTAAGAGCGCGTACCCGGTGACGAGGTTCGGGTCGCCCTCCATCCACCGGTCGTTCTCGTTCACCCAACTGCCGTCCGGCTTCTGCCGCTTCGCCAGCGCCGCCAGCAGGTCCGCCCGCCAGTCGTGCCTCACACCCTTCGCGTCGGTGAACGTGTCCTCGCCCAGCGCCGCCATGCACTTCGCGAACGTGTGGTAGTAGTAGTACAGCCCCCGCTGGCTGTTCGCCTCCGGCATCCCCGGGTTCGCGTCCAGCGTGTAGTTCTTCCCCACCCACTCCAGCGCCTTCTTCAGCCGCGGGTCGTCCTTGCTCACCCCGGCGTAGATCAGGCTCTTGATCCCGGCGTAGGTCATGCTCCCGTACCCGCCCATGTCGGTCGTCCGGGCGGCGTCGTCCCGCCGGTTCTCGCCCCCGTTCGCCCCGGTGTAGACGAAGCTCCCGTCGTTGGTCTTCGCCGCCCACGGGGCCTGGTTGAACTCGCTCTTCAGGTTCTGGCACCGGCTCACGAACACCGCCGCCTTCTTGAACGCCGGGTCGTCCTTACTCACCCCGGCGTCCTTCAGCGCCTCCAGGAAGAACGCGGTGTTCGACAGGTCCGGCCGCGACTTGTCCCCGGCGTACCCGGCCCCGCCGTAGAAGTCGCTGTCCTCCTTCTTCCCCCGCGCCTCGTCCCACTGGTACTCCTTCAGGTACTTCGCGGCCCCGGCGACCACCGCCTTGTACTTGTCCGGGTCGGCCGCGGTCAGGGCCATCACGTTGATGCTGGTCGTGTAGTTGATGAGGATCGCCTTGTCGTCGTTCCCGGCGATGTGCCCGTCCTTGCTCACCAGGCCCTCAATGAACTTCACCCCCTTGGCGACCGGCGCCTCGTCCGGCTTCGTCCCGGTCCGGATCAGCCCGGCGACGACGATCCCGGTCACCCCGCGGTTCTGCGGCTCCTTCCCCCAGCTGCCGTCCGCGTTCTGCGACTTCTTCAGGAACCCGGCGGCATTCTCGGCCAGCGCCTTCGGGTCGGCGGCGGGGGCGGGCTGGGCGACCGACGGCCGGGCCGGGAGCAGGGCGACGGCCGCCCCGCACGCGGCCAGCATCACGGACAGGTGCTTCCGCACAGGACGATCCTCCGGTGGCGACAGGGATATGGGCATGGTACGCGGCAAATCGCGGACCGGGGCGCGAAACGCCGGCGCCGCAGCAGAACCGTCGGAGGCGGTGACAACCGGGTGACCAGCGGTGGGCACGCGGCGGCCGCGCACCCCGGGTTGACCCGGCGGCCGGCGGCGCGCGATAGTCCCCGGCCGCTGTCGCCGGAGACCCTACGGATGGAACCGCGCTCGCTCCCCGGGTGGCTGTCGTTCCTGTTCGCCCGGGTGCTGTTCCCCGGCGCCGCGGACGCCGACACCCGCGTCCGCCGCGGGTCGCTGCTGCTCGTCCTGCTGCTCCCGGCCGCGATCCTCTACCCGACCCTCGACTTCCACCTGCTCGAACCCGACGAGGGGCGGTACGCCCAGATCCCGAAGGAGATGCTGACCACCGGGTCGTGGGTGGTGCCGACCCTCCAGGGCGAGCCGTACCTCGACAAGCCGCCGCTCACCTACTGGCTCGTCGCCTTATCGTACCAGGCGTTCGGCGTCTCCCCCGCGGCGGCCCGGCTGGTGCCGGCGGTGTGCGTCCACCTGACCATCCTCGCCGTCTACCTGATCGGCCGGCGGAGCCTCGGCGAGCGGGCGGCGCTCTGGGCAGCGTTACTCCTGAGCGTCGCCCCGGGGTTCGTGTGCGTCGCCCGGTTGCTCCTCCTCGACGGACTCCTGACGCTCTGCGTCACGGTGTCGGTGCTGTGCGGGTTCGAGGCGGTGCGGACCGGGGTGTTCCGGCCGGGGTGGTGGCTCGCGGCGGCGGTCGCGTCGGGACTCGGGTTCCTGACGAAGGGGCCGATCTCCGAGGTGCTGCTGTTCGTCCCGCTGTGGTGTTACGGGATGCTGTCGGGGACGTCGGCCCGCGTCCGCTGGCCGTGGTACGCCGTGTTCTTCGCCGTCGTCTTCGCGGTGAACGTGCCGTGGTACCTGGCGATGTACCGGGAGCGGCCGGAGTTCCTCGGGCACTTCTTCTGGCAGCACAACGTGCTGCGGTTCCTCCAGCCGTTCGACCACCTCCAGCCGGTCTGGTACTACGTCCCGATCCTCGTCGGCGGGCTGCTACCCGGCACGATCCTGCTGGCGGCGCTCGGGTGGCGGCTCGTCCGCGGCGACGCCGGCGGCAGCCCGGCCGGCGGGTTCTGGCTGCTCGCCGGGCTGTGGTGCGTGTTCTTCTTCAGCTGCTCCGGGAGCAAGCTGCCGACGTACGTCCTGCCGGCATACCCGTTCCTCTGCCTGGCCGCCGGCGAGTTCGTCGCCCGCACCCGCTGGAATACCGCCGCAAGCACCCGGCTGATGGTCGGCGGGATGGCGGCGTTCGTGCTACTCGTCCACCACGTCGGGGTGCCGTGGTACGCCCGGGAGCGGTCGCCGTTCGGCCGGCCGGAGCTGGTCGGGCGGTTCGTCGCCGACCCATCCACCGCCGTCGTCTGCTTCCCGCGGAACTGCGACTCGCTGGCGTTCTACTCGGACCGCTCCGACTTGCGGAACGTCCGCACCCGGGACGTGAACCGGCTGCTGGTGGCGTGCCACCACCGGCCGCGGACGGTGATCCTGTTCACCCACCGGGAGTCGCTCGCCGGGTTCCGCCAGGCGATCCCGCCGAGCCTCGGCGTCGTCGAGGAGGTGAGCCTGCGGCGGACCTATGGGCGGGGTCTGCTGGACACGCTGTTCGGCGTCACCCCGTGGGGCCTGTGCGACGTGCTGGTGGTCGAGCCGAGATACCATGTCCCGCCGAAGGAGTAGGCGCAGCGGCGCCCGTCGACGCCGCCAGGGGTTGCGCTCGCCTTCGGCTCGCTCCACCCCTGGCTACACTCAGACGTCCCTCCGGGACTCCAGCATGCAGCCGCGGAGCGGCGACCGACGGTAGCCGGGGGTGGAGGCTCCGCCCGCCCCGGGCGGGGCCGGAACCCCTGGCGGGCGTACGCGGTCGACCGGGGCGCAACCCCTGGCGGGCGACGGCGGCGGGCCGGACCGCTCGACGCCCCGGACCACTGTCACCCCGCCGCCTGGTTCACCGCCCCGAGGTAGATGCTCGCGATCCGGAAGATGGCGACGATGACCATGATGGCCACCAGGGCGTAGATGGCGTAGCTGGTGAGCTGGGCGGCGACCTTCAGCTTCCGCTCCGCCTCCTCCCGGTACCGCTCCGCGAGCCGCTCCATCACCTCCGACGTGTTCCCCGTCTCCTCCCCCATCCGGATCATCTCGTGGAACTCGTCCGGGAACGGCGCCCGCGAGGCGACCAGCGCCTCGCCGACCGGGTCCCCCCGCTTCACCACCGCCACCGCCCGCTCCTCCCCGGCCAGGAACGCCGAGTTGGACGTCGCCCGGAAGCAGTAGTGGAGCGTCTTCTCGGCCCGCAGCCCGGCCTCGGCGCACATCCGCAGGGCGACCGCGAACCGGTGGACGGCGAACGCCAGCAGCGCCGGCCCCCACCCCGGGACGACCAGCGCCGCCCCTTCCAACCTGGCCCGCCAGCGGACGCTCCCGGTCGCCGCCTTGACCAGGACGATCACCAGGCCGACCGACCCGAACATCACCAGCATGAACAGCAGCGCCCCGGTCGCCCCGGTGAACCCCAGCCCGGTCGGGTCGGTGGTCGCCGCCTTCCCCGACTCGGCCAGGAACCCGAGAATCCAGATCAGCCCGGCGATGATGAGCACCGCGGCGACGAACTGGATCGCCGGGTACATCATCTGCGCCCGGAAGTTCCGCCGGACACTCAGGCTCGACTCGAAGTACGCGGCCAGCTCCCGGAACGCGTCCTCCAGCCGCCCGGTCCGCTCCCCGACCGCGACCATCTCGACGAACAGCGGCGGGAACCGGTCCCGGTGCGGCTCGAAGGCGTCCTCCAGCGAGTCCCCGCCCTTCAGCTTCTCGGCCACGGCCGCGGCCACCTCCCGGAGCGGCCGCGGGCCGGACTTCGCCTGCTGCTTGAAGATGCGGACCGGGCTGAGCCCGGCCCCGAGGCTGTGGTACAGGACCCGGCACCAGGCCACCAGCGCCGGCAGGGGGGCTTGGCTCGACAGCATCGGGTGTCTGCGGGGTCGGGGGTCGGGTATCGTAAGACGCCGGCCGGCCGCGCCCGTGTCGCCGGCGGCCGCCTCCCTCCGGTATACCCGATGCCCGGGCCCCCCGACATCCCCGACCCGCGACTCGCCGCCGGGGCGGAGCACTTCAACCGCGGGGAGTACTTCGAAGCTCACGAGGTGTGGGAGGGGTGGTGGGGCGACTGCCCGGCGGCGGACCGGCGGTTCGCCCGGGCGTTGATCCAGGCGGCGGTCGCGGTCTATCACTACCAGAGGGGGAACCTCGCCGGGGCCGCCCGCCTGTTCGGGTCCGGCCGCCGGTACATGGAGCCGTACCGCCCGGCCCACCGGGGGCTGGACGTGGACCGGTTCTGGGCGGCGGTGGAGGGGCACCTCGCCCCCGCCCTGACCGGCGGGGCGGCCGGCCCGCGCCCGGTGATCGCGCTGGCACCGCCACCCGCAGGGCCGCCATGACCGCCGACCCGTTCCCGGACGGCTTCCCCCCGACCGCCCGGCTGTTCCCGCTCCCGAACCTCGTGTTCTTCCCGGGGGTCGTCCAGGGGCTGCACATCTTCGAGCCGCGGTACCGGCAGATGATGGCCGACGCCCTGGCCGGGGACGGGCGGATCGCCCTGGTCCTGCTCTCCCCGGGGTGGACCGAGGAGACGTACGAGGGCCGGCCGGCGATCGAGTCGGTCGCCTGCCTCGGGCGGGTCGGGTGGCACGAGCGGCTCCCGGACGGGCGGTACAACCTGCGGCTGCACGGGCAGGCCCGGGTCCGCATCCTGGAGGAGGTGCCGACCGACCGGCTGTACCGGACGGCCCGGGTGGAGCGGGTGCCGGAGACCGCCCCGGCCGACCCGGACGAGTTGCGGGCGCGGCGGGCGGCGCTGGCCGACGCCGTCCTGCCGCGGTTCGGGCCCGGCCACCCGGCCCGGGAGCAGTTGCGGGGGCTGTTCGACGGGGAGCTGTCGCTCGGGCAGGTGTGCGACGTGCTGGCGTACGCCCTGCCGGTCCCGGTGGGGGTGAAGCAGGCGCTGCTGGCCGAGCCGGACGCGGTCCGCCGGGCGGCCGCCCTGGCCGGCGCCGCCGGCGCCCCGGACCCGGCCGACCGGCGGTTCCCGCCCGACTTCAGCCCGAACTGAAGCGGACGCATCTTCGATGCGTCGCTAACCGGGGGTGGTTGAAGAATCGATCCAGCCGCCGCCGAGGACCCGGGTGCCGGCGTAGAACGCCACCGCCTGGCCCGGCGTCACCGCCGGCTGCGGCTCCGCGAACCGCACCTCCGCCCCGCCGCCGGGCGTCGCCCGCACCGTCGCCGCGACCCCCGCGTGCCGGTAGCGGATCTTCGCCACGCACGGCAGCGGCTCGGCCGGCGCGTCCGTCAGCCAGTTCACCCCCGACGCCACCAGCCCCGACGCGAGCAGGTCGGCCGGGTCGCCGACCACCACCGCGTTCGTCTCCGGGAGGATCTCCAGCACGAACCGCCGCCGCCCGGCCGCGACCCCGAGCCCCTTCCGCTGCCCGACCGTGAACCGGTCGATCCCGTCGTGCCGGCCGAGCACCGTCCCGTCCTTCTCCACGATGTCGCCGGCCGCCGCCACCTCCGGCCGCCGCGCCCGCACCACGTCGGTGTGGTCCCCGCTCGGGACGAAGCAGATCTCGACGCTGTCCGGCTTGTCCGCCACCCCGGCCAGGCCGGCCTCCCGGGCGAGGGCGCGGACCTCGGGCTTCGTGTACCCGCCGACCGGGAACAGGAGGTGCGGCAGCACCTCCCGCTTGATCCCGTGCAGGACGTAGCTCTGGTCCTTGTCGGGGTCGACCGCCTTGTGCAGTTCCGGGCCGGCCGGCCCCGGCAGGACGCGGGCGTAGTGCCCGGTGGCGATGTGGTCGGCCGCGAGTTGACGGGCGAAGTCCCACAGCCGGCCGAACTTCAGCCAGGTGTTGCACACGACGCACGGGTTCGGCGTCCGGCCGCGGGCGTACTCGGCGGCGAAGTAGTCGACGACGTGGCCGAACTCGGCCTCGAAGTCGAGGGCGTAGAAGGGGATGTCCAGCTTGTCCGCGACCCGCCGGGCGTCCCCGGCGTCGACCGCCGAGCAGCACCCCTTCTTGTTGTCCGGCCGGCCGTCGGGGGCGTCGGAGTGGACGCCGGTCCGCATGAACAGCCCGACCACGTCGTACCCCTGCCGCTTCAACAGCACGGCCGACGCGGAGCTGTCCACCCCGCCGCTCATCGCCAGCACCGCCCGCGGCATCCGGCACCTCCCGTTGGTGCAGTATAGACGGGCCGCCGGGCGGGCGTGTTCGGGCTCAGTACACCGGGATCTCGACCCGCTCCCCGCCCTTCATCGCACTCTCGTGGGCGCAGATCCCGACCAGCGTCCAGTTCGCACTGGTCGGGGCGTCCGGGAACGCCGGCTGGCGGCCGAGCACCGCCGCCAGAAAGTTGTGGGCCAGGTGCGGGTGGCTGCCGCCGTGCCCGGCCCCCTGCAGGAAGCTCAGGTGCGTCGCGTCGTGGATCGCCCCGGTGAACTTGCGGACCGGCTCCGGCAGCCGGCCGGCGAAGTCCGGCACCTTCACCCGCCGCGGCACCTGCGGCTCCGGCAGCCCGCGCATGTGCAGCACCGGCTCCTCCCCCTCCACCTGCTGCCACTCGAAGCTCACGTTCGACGCCGTCACGTCGAAGCTCTCCCGGTACTGCCGGGCGGTGTCGAACAGGCTCCGGGTCACCTCCGCCACCACGTCCGAGCCCTTGATCTTGAACGTCGCCGTCTCGACCGCGAACGGCGAGTTGTACTTCCCGATCATCTCCTCGCGGATGCGGCCCGAGCCGTGGCAGACGACGCTCTCGGCCAGCGCCACCTTCCCGGCCGCCGGGTCGGACAGCACCGCCAGGCACGGGCTGACGCAGTGGGTCGCGTACCACATCGGCGGGAGCCCCGGCCAGTACCCCGGCCACCCGTCCATGTCCTGCTGGTGGCTGCCCCGCAGGAACTGGACGCGGCCGAGCACCCCGCGGTCGTACAGGTCCTTGGCGAACAGGTACTCCCGGCTGTACACCACCGTCTCCATCATCATGTACACCTTCCCGACCTTCCGCTGCAGCCCGACGATCTCCTTGATCTCGTCCCGGGTGGTGGCCATCGGGACGGTGCAGGCGACGTGCTTGCCGGCCCGCAGGGCGGCGAGCGTCTGGGCGGCGTGGTCCGGGATCGGGCTGTTGATGTGGACCGCGTCCACGTCCGGGTCGGCGAGCAGCTGGTCGTACTCGGTGTACGCCTTCGGGACGCTGAACTTCCGGGCGCAGGCGTCCAGCTCGGCCTTGTTCCGCCGGCAGACGGCGACCAGCTCGGCGTCCGGGTGGGCCTGGTAGATGGGGATGAACTCGGCCCCGAACCCGAGGCCGACGATCGCCACGCGGACCTTCTTCTGGGTCGCCACGGGGGCGGCCTCCTGCGAGGGGTGGGATAGCTCGCAGGATAAGGGCGGGGCGGGACAGGGGCAACCGCCCCGTGTAGCCGCGACGCGGAGTCCTCGGAGCGGAGCGCGCCACGTCGGCGCCGCGCGCTCCGCTCCGAGGACTCCGCGTCGCGGCTAAACGAGGTCACCAAGTCACCGCCGCCGGTTCGGCTTCCCCTTCGCCGGCCGCGGGTGCGGCCCGTTGGTGCCGTTCACCGCCGGCCGCGGCCCCGCGGCCTTCTCGGACAGCCCGGCCGGCGGGGCGGTCGCCGTCGCGGCCGGCCCGGCGGCGAGCTTGCGGGTCGCCCCCGGCCAGTACGACCGCGGGATCAGCCCGAACCCGATGACCGCCAACTGGCTCAGCCAGAAGTACCGGCAGCCCTCGGCCAGCCGCTTGTCGAACCCGTACGCGTGCAGCCCGATCCCGAGCTGGTTGGTCCCGAACCAACTCCACGCGGTCACCATGTTCCCGGCCACCGCCAGGACCGCCAAGCCGCGGTCCCGGACCAGCCCGCACCACCGGGCGTGCAGGATCAGGGCGTTCCACAGGACGATCAGGACCGCCCCGTTCTCCTTCGGGTCCCAGCCCCAGAACCGGCCCCACGACTGGTCCGCCCAGATCCCCCCGAGCACCGTCCCGACGAAGCTCAGGAGGGTGGCGAAGCACACCACCCCGTAGATCATCTGGGTCAGCTTCTTGGTCGCCTCCGGGTCCAGGGCGAGGTTCGCGACCGGCCGGGCGACCGCCGGCAGGGGCGGGGCGGCCGGGGACAGCGGGTCCCCCGGCACCCCCTCCAGCGACGCCCGGGCGACCACCAGGGCCAGGGTGTACCCGGCCCCGGCCGCCAGCGCCAGGAAGAACAGAATGCCGGACGCGTACCCCGGGATGACCTCGAAGTTGGCGGCCGCGTTCAGCCCGACGTACAGGAGCATGAGCGGGATCGCGGCCAGCCCGGCGGCCGCCGCCAGGAACACCCCCAGCTCCCCGGCCGACGCCCGCCCGCCGCGGCGGAACGAGTCCCGGACGACGGTCGCCAGCATCCGCCCGACGTACGCCACCCCGATGAACCCGGCCACGAACGTGGCCGTGTACCCGAACGTCACGGTGGTCACGTGGGTGGCGAGCCAGAAGTTCGTGTCCAGCACCGCCTGCATCATCTCCAGGGTGTCGCCGCCTTGCGCCGGGCCGAGGTTGTGCGAGATGATCGCCGTCCCGACCCCGAGGACCGACCCGACCGCCGCCCCGATCCCGATCGGGTACAGCCTCTCGAGGATCAGCCCGAGGACCACGCACCCCCACCCGATGAACACCGCCGACGAGTACAGATTGGTGACGAACACCCCCCACCGGTCCTGGAAGTACATCCGCCCGATCAGGGCCGCGGTGTGCAGGACGAGGGTCAGGTACAGGACGAAGAACGCCGACCTGCGGAGCGGCTCGGTCCACCCGAGCCAGCTGCAGCAGCACAGCAGGAAGACCAGGACGTACAGGGCGGTGCAGTGGTAGAACGGGGCGAACCGGTTGTAGTACGCCTCCGCCCTGGCCTTCTCCGCCACCCCGGGCGCGACGTGCGGCAGGACGGCCGCCCGGAACTCCCCGAGGGCGGCGCCGAACTCCTCCGGCTTCTCCTCCCGGTACGCCTCCAGCATCCTCGCCCACGGCCCCGCCGCCGGGTCCGCCCCGACCCGCCGGGCCTCGGCCGCGTCCAGCCGGGCCAGCACGTCCGCCCCCTCCGCCTTGGTCAGCGCGGCCCCGAGGGCCGCCAGCCGGGACTGGAGGGCGCCCGGCGACAGCCCCGCCGCCCCCTTCCGGAGCAGCCCGAGCAGGACAGCCCCGTCCGGGTCGGGGGGCGGGTCGGCGTCCTCCCCCAGGGCGACCAGCAGCCCCTTCCGCTGGTCCGCGGTCAGGGCGGCGAACCGGTCCGGGTTGGCCAGGTCCGCCAGGGCCGGCCCCAGGACATCGGCCAGGGCGGCCTGCCGGGCCTCGGCCTGGAACGCCCCGAACGACTTCGGCTTCCCGCCGTCCGCGGCCGGGAGCAGGAGCGAGTCGTTCCCTTGGGCCAGGGTGGAGAACAGCTGCAACTTGTCCGACAGGTCGAGCAGCTTCTCCTCGAACTTGTCGATCGGCTGCTTGGCCCGCCGCCGGGCGAACGCCGACTCGGCCCGCCGGTCGAGCTTCCCGATCTGCCTGGTCACCTCCTCCAGGGAGTACCGCAGCCCCTCCCGGGCCGGGAGCCCCAGCTCGGCCAGCAACTGGTCGTTCTCGACCCGGAAGACGCGGTGCTTCCACGCCGCCCCGCGGACCTCCCGCGGCCCGGTCGCGACCACGTCCAGGTACCACCGGATGGCCGGCTGGGTGTCCCCGTTCTGGTCGACGAAGTACTCCCGGTGGCTGATCTGCCGGAGGTACACCCGGGCGACCGTGTCGAGCGGCTTCACCCGCCCGCCGTCGACCACCGGGAGCTTGGACAGGGCGTCCAGGTCGTACGGCTTCGCCGGCGGGTTCATCCGCCCGGCGGCCGACAGCAGGTACACGGCGACGACCCCGAGGACGACCCACGGGAGGTACCACCCGGGCGGGCGGGACGGGCGCCCGGAGGGGGTCGGGGCGGCGGTCGGTTCGGTCGGGGTCATGCCGCGGCCCTCCGGCGGAGGAACTGGGTCAGGTGGATGCCGAAGTGGACCAGCATCCCGAGGGTGACGACGACGCACGACACGTACGGGAGCACCCACCCGGGGTTCCGGACCACCTGGAGGATGGTCGTCGTCCCCGTCCGCGGGTCGAACCCGCCCTGGTAGAACGTCTCCCCCCGGTACCGGAGCGGGTCGTTCATCGAGATCACCACCTCCCGCTCCACCCCGTTCTCGGGGTCGAGCACGACCACCTTGCTGGAGAAGTTCTTCGCCTTCTCCGTCCCCAGGTACTTGTCGTGCCGGAACTCGACGAGGTGGATCGTGTACGGCTTCGGGTACCGCCGGAACCGCAGGGCCAGGTCGAACGCCTGCCCGTCGACCGCCACCCGCTGCTCGGACAGCATCACCGACGTGGCGTAGGTCCCGACGGGCTCGTCCGTCCCCTTCCGGTACAGGGTGACGTAGGCCGACCGCATGTCCACCTTCTGGTCGGTGTCCGCCCCGGCGACCTCCCGCCGGCGGCCGAGCAGGGTCGTCAGCCCGGCCCCGGCGGTCGCCGGGTTGTCTCGCCCGCCCGCCTTCTCCAGGGCCGAGTTCGGCATGAACTCGACCACCTCGACGTCCACCGGCAGGTCCGGGTGGGTGACCCGGCCGTTCCCCTTCCGGAGCCGGGACTCGGGGACGGCGGTCACCCGCTCCGGCCGGCCGGGGCCCGCCGGGGTGACGAACGCCAGCTCGCAGAGCCGGGCGTCCTCGGCGTAGTTCACCGACTCGCCCTGGTCGATGGTCATCCGCTGCTCGACCGCGAACTCCCGGGTGACGAACTCCCCGACGAACAGGAGGATCACCCCGGAGTGCAGGATCAGGACCCCGGACCGCTTCCAGGTCAGGCGGAACCGGACCAGGTGGGCGGCGACGAGGTTCAGGAGCATCAGCCCGCCGAGCAGTTTCCCGCCCGGGAACGGAAACGCCCCGCCCCAGGTGGCGTCCGGCGGCAGGTCAAAGAACACCTGCCCGAACTTGAGCAGCACGTCGAACGGGACCCACACGACCCACGACCAGAAGTACTCGTCCACGACCGTCCAGATGCCGTAATCGACCTGGGCCACGGTGCCGAAGAACACCAGCCCGATCGACAGGGCGAACAGGACGACGGTGAGCTGGAGCGAGGCGAGGGCCCTCAGCCCTTTGAGGGCGTAGCCGAGCGGGCCGAGCGGGGGCCGTTGGCGGGGGCCGCCGGGCGGGGCGACCGGGTCGGCCGCGGGGGTGCTCATCGCCGGGTCCTCGGGGGGTGCCGTCGGATCGGAAGCGGGGGTTGTTACTCAGTGGGGCAGGCATTCCTGCCTGCCGGCGGCGAGACAGGCAGGAATGCCTGCCCCACCAGGTTTGCGGTCACGGCCCCTTCCCCATCATCATAGGCCCGCCGCCGGTCGCCGGGTTCTTCGGCCCGGACACGTCCACCCGCAGCCCCTTCAGCCCGTCGGCGGCCGGGAGCGGGGCGGTGACCGAGGCGAGTTGGTCGGGCTTCGGTGCCGGCCGCCCGACCTGGCCGTACCACCGGCTGACGTTCTCCAGGGTGCCGCCGCCGGACCGGGTGACGCTGACCTCCAGCGGCTCGCTCTCCGGGCCGAACTGGACCGTCTCGTAGATGCTCAGGGCGACCCCGCCACGCTTCACCACCCGGGGGCCGAGTCGCTTCCACCCGGCGGGGGTGTCGAACTGCGGCCCGGTCGGGGTGAGCTTGACGGTGGCGAGCATCTTGTCGAAGTCGGCCTCGTGCTTCGCCACCTGGTCGGCCTTCCCGGCAAACTTGAAGAACCACGTCGGGTCGTTGGCCGGGAACATGGCCCCGAGGATGCGGTAGTCGCCCGCCGGGGCCGGCTGCTGGCCGTCGTACTTCGCCGCCTTCGGCACGTCGTACGTCTGGATCGGCTCGTCGGCCGCGCACCCGGCCGCGAGGACGGCGGCGAGGGCGGCGCACCGGGGGTGACGGAGGGCCATCGGGTGGCGTCTCGCGGGGTTGTCGGTCGGATCGCCGTCATGGCGGACGGGGCGGGAACACCCTATTGTCACGACCGCACCCGGACACGTCAAGTCACACCGGCCGGCAGTCGCGCCTCCGTTCCGCCGCTTGCGGCGTTGCACTCCGGGTAGCGCAACGCCGCAAGCGGCGGAACGGAGGCGACTTGGCCGGCTACTTCACCCATAGGCGGGCGGACAGGAACCCGCCCAGCCAAGTGTCGGTGTGACCCGGCGCGAGGCCGCAGGCTCGGATCAACGGGTCCGGGTCGACCAGCCGGCCGGCCGGCAGGCGGGTGGCGAGGCGGAAGAAGGCGTACATCCCGGCGAGCGCGACCCGCCCGGCGAGCCGCGGCCACCCGCGGTCCGGGAGGCGGAAGTCGCCGACCGCCCACCGCCCGCCGGGTTCGAGGGCGTCCGCCAGCCGCGGCACGAGCCGCCGCAGCTCCGGGCGGGTGAAGCAGTCGAGGAAGAAGTTGGTGGCGATCAGGTCGTACCCGCGGCGGGGGAAGTCGGCGGCGCGGGCGTCGGCGACGCGGAACCGGACGCGGCCGGTCCCCCCGACGCGCCGGCGGGCGAGGGCGGTCATCCCGGGGCTGATGTCGAGGGCGTCGGCGGTGAGGTCGGGGTTCGCCCGGAGGAGGTCGGCGAGGAACCGGCCGTTCCCGTCGCCGAGGACGAGCGCCCGGCGGCACCCGGCGAGGTGCGGCAGGAGGGCGGTGCGGCAGCGGTGCAGCAGCGGCCCGAAGGTGACGGCTTCGAGCCACCGGTAGTGCGGGGCGAGGGCGTCGAAGTCGGGGGTCACGTCAGCCCCCACGCGGGGAGCGGGGTGAGGAGGGCGGCGTCGGCGAGCACCCGGGCGAGCCGCGGGCCGGCCCGGCGGCGGAACCGGTGGAGCACGAGGAGCAGCCCGGCCGACCCCGCGAGGGCGGCCCCGACCGCCGCCGGGGCGAACGCGGCACAGGTCACCGCCGGGACGGCGAGCAGGACCGCCGGCGGGGTGCCGGCCGCGTCCGCTTCCCAGTGGTCGATGAGCCGGCAGTTCAGCCAGCACACCAGGGCGAACCCGGCGGCCGCGGGGAGCCAGACGGCGGGGTCGGCGGCCGACGCGGCGAGCGGAACCGCGACCCCGGCGGCGAACAGCAGGCCGACGAGCCGTTCCTTCCCGCCGGGCGGTTGCGGGAGGGCGTGGACGAGGGCGAAGTACCCGCCGACGCACCCGGCGACGACCGCGCCGGCGGCCAGGTACGGGGTCGGGAGGGTGAGGGCGAGTGCCGCCGCCGCGAGGAGCGCCGCCGCGGCGAGTGCGGTGGCGAGCGCCGGGTGGGCGGCCGCGAACCGGTGTCGGGGTTGGGTGGCGTGGCCGGCGCGGGCGTCGAGGCGACGGTCGGCGAGGTAGACGCCCCAGACGACCAGGCCGAGGACGGCGGACGCGGCCGGCGGGATGGGGGCGGCGAAGGCGTGGGCGAGGAGCCGCTGCCAGGCGACGGCGACGGCCGGGGCGTCGGCGGCCAGGACGTTCGGCCACAGCCACCACGGGGTCGGTCGGTCGGCGGTCACGGGGTGACGTTCGACCACAGGTCGGCCGGGAAGAACCGCGACAGGTGACCGACGTTGGTGGTGGCGATGACCGTGTTCGGGTGGTTCAGCGACTCGGCCTGGGCGACCAGGATCATGTCGGCGTCGATCGTGTCGTCGCCGGCCGTGGGCTGGCCGGTCTGCCGGGCGAGCGCCCACAACGCGGCGACCCGCCTCATCACCCACCTCGTGATCCGCAGATACCCGCACGGGCCGGTCCGCCGGGCGGTCCAGAGGTCGAGCCGGGTGACTCGGGTCGCCGCCCCGCGGCGGAGAAGTTCGCGGAGGACCTCGTAGTCGGCGACCTCGGGGACGACGACCCGGTGTCCGGCGGTGAGCAGGTCGCTGACCCACCGCCGGCAGGCGGCGCCCGCCGGGTCGTGCGGCGACCGGGTCAGGAGCCAGAGCGGGGAGGTGTCGAGGACGACCACCTTCACCAGGTAATCCCCTTCATCTCCGGCGGGAACAACACCCGGCCGCCCCCGCGGTTCCGGTCGAGGACGTGCCGACCGTGTTCGTCGACATCGTCCTCCTCGTCACCGGGTCCCGCGGCCGCGGCCTCTCCCGCGGCGATCAGGTCCCGGGCCGCCTTCGCCCGGCGCGCCCGGTCGGCGGCCTCCCGGGCGACCTCGTCCGGGTGGTTCTTGTCGACCGGGACGACGCGGACGATGACCACCTCGACCCGGTCGCCGTCCACCAGGTCCGGCGACCCAAGGGGCAGGTCTTGCAGCTGTAACACGCCGTCCTGGTAGACGGCGGTGGCCGGAATCATGTGGTTCACGCGGCACCTCCGGGTCTCGGACGCCTTCACGTTACCCGGAACCGCCGCGGGGCGGAAGCACACCCCGGGTCACGCCTTGATGATGTCCTTCACCGTCATCCCGCTCGGGATCATCGGCAGCACGTGCTCCTGGTGCGGGACGTGGACGTTCAGCACGAACGGCCCCGGGCTCTCGATCATCTCGACCAGCGCCGCGTCCAGGTCGCCCTTGTCCGACACCTCCCGGGCCGGCACCCCGAACCCCTCCGCGATCTTCACGAAGTCCGGGTACGGGTCGTGGTCCTCGCCCGCCCCCAGGTAGGTGTGCGCCCGGTTCGACCCGAAGAACCGGTCCTCCCACTGCATCACCATCCCCAGGTGCTGGTTGTTCAGCAGCAGCACCTTCGCCGGGATCTTCTCCGCGTACGCCGTCGCCAGCTCCTGCACGTTCATCAGGAAGCTGCCGTCCCCGTCGATGTCGATCACCAGGTTGTCCGGGAACGCCACCTTCGCCCCCAGCGCCGACGGCAGCCCGAACCCCATCGTCCCGAGCCCGCCGCTGGTGATCCACTTCCGCGGCCGGTTGAAGTGGAAGAACTGCGCCGCCCACATCTGGTGCTGGCCGACCCCGGTCGTGATGATCGTGTCGTCGAGCTGGCCGCGGTCGCGGAGGATCTCCCACAGCCGCTTGATCGCGTACTGCGGGATGATCGCCCGGTCCGTCTCCTGGAACCGGAGCGGCTCGCCGGCCCGCCACTCGTCGATCTGCCGCCACCAGTCGGTGTACCGCCCGCCGCCGGTCAGGTCGGCGTTCGCGTCCTCCCGCAGGAGCGCGTTCAGGTCGGCGAGGGCGGCCCTCAGGTCGCCGTGCACCGGGACGTGGGCGAACTTGTTCTTGTGGATCTCGCTCTGGTCGATGTCGACGTGCACGATCTTCCCGTGCTTCGCGAACTCGCTCAGCTTCCCGGTCACCCGGTCGTCGAACCGCACCCCGAGGGCCAGCAGCAGGTCGGCGTCGTTGATCGCGTAGTTCGAGTACACGGTCCCGTGCATGCCCAGCATCTGCAGGCACAGGTAGTGGTCCGCCGGGAAGTTCCCGAGGCCGTGGACGGTCAGCCCGACCGGGATCCCGGTCAGTTCGGCGAACTCCTTCAGCTCGGCCGCGGCCCCGGAGTGGGTGACCCCGCCGCCGGCGTAGATGAACGGCTTCTTGCTCGCCCGGATCGCGGCGACCACCTGCTCCAGCTCCGCCCGCCGGGCCTTCCGCATCGGCCGGTAGCCGGGGAGGTCCATCGGGGCGTCCCAGTCCGGCACCACCTTCCTGATCTGCACGTCCTTGCAGACGTCGATGATGATCGGCCCGGGCCGGCCGGTGGTGGCGACGTGGAACGCCTCCTTCACGATCCGGGTCAGGTCCTCGGTCCGGGTGACCAGGTAGTGGTGCTTGGTGATCCCCCGGCAGATCTCGACCATCGGGGTTTCCTGGAAGGCGTCGTTCCCGAGGACGGTGGTGGACACCTGCCCGGTGATGGCGATCATCGGGATCGAGTCCATCTTGGCGTCGGCCAGGCAGGTGACGAAGTTGGTCGCCCCCGGCCCGCTGGTGGACATGCAGACGGACGCCCGGCCGGTGGCCCGGGCGTACCCGTGGGCCATGAACCCCCCGCCCTGCTCGTGCCGCGGGAGGATGGTGCGGAGCCGGCCGGCGACCTTGGTCAGCGACTGGTGGATCGGCATGCTCGCCCCGCCCGGGTAGGCGAAGACGGTGTCGACCCCGTGCCGGATCAGGGCCTCGACGAGGATGTCGGCCCCGCTCATCGGGGCGGCGGCGGCGGTCGGGGTGTGTTCGGCCATGACGGTCACCGGGAAGGCTCCGGCCGCGACGGCCGGGGGTCTCTTGATGTCGAGATAGTAGCATATCGGGCCGGCCGGGCGGGCGTAAGGGGGGCGGCGGAATCGCCGGGTGCGGGGGCGGCGGTTGGGGGATCCCCGCAGGTGGTTTCCCCTCACCCGCCGGCGAAGCGCCGGCGACCTCTCCCCAGCGGGGAGAGGTGGGGGCCTCGGGCCTCCTCCAGAGCTTCCCGGGTCGGGTGCGTTCCGAGGGGCCGGACCACCCCCACCTCTCCCCGCTGGGGAGAGGTCGCCCCGGCGCTTCGCCAGGGGCGGGTGAGGGGAAACCACCTCCCGCGAAGTTCGCAGCCGCGCACCCCGGCCGGGCGAAACGGGGCCGACCGTACCGGTTGTGCCGGCCCCCGGTCCCGCCGGCAGGACCATTCCGCCCCCTTCCGCTGGCGCCCCCGGTCCGCCCGCCATACAGTTCCCGCGTCGTCTGACTCGGACGACCGCTCCCACCGCACCACCAGGATCAACACCCCATGCGGACCCGGCTGCGCGTCGAACTCCTCGAAGGCCGCGACGTGCCGGCCGTCACCGTCCTGGTCGACTACACCCTCGACCTGCGGGCCAACGGCGGGTCCGGGTTCTTCACCGACAACCCCGCCGCCCGGGCGGCCATGGACCGGGTCGCCGAGGAGGCCGGGCTGCGGGTCTCCGCGAACCTGGCGGCGATCGCCCCGGGCGGCGGCAACGCCTGGACGGCCGCGTTCTTCGACCCGCGGACCGGCGGACAGCTCAACATCCCGAATCTCGTCGTCCCGGCGAACAGCATCATCCTGTACGTCGGCGGGCGGGCGATGCCGGGGCCGGAGGCCGCCGTCGGCGGGTTCGGCGGGTACGGGTCGTCCGGCACCCCGGCGTGGAACCAGACGGTGCAGACCCGCGGGTGGGGCGGGTTCTCCACCTGGGGCGGGAGCATCAGCTTCGACGCCACCGAGAACTGGCACTTCGGGCTGACCACCGCCGGGCTCGACCCGAACGAGATCGACTTCTACTCCATCGCGACGCACGAGCTCGGCCACGTCCTCGGGCTCGGCACCTCGGCCCAGTGGTTCGCGAACGTCCGGGGCGCCAACTTCGTCGGGCCGAACGCCACGTCCGTGTACGGCGGCCCGGTCCCGCTCCAGCCCGGCGGGGCGCACTGGGCCGACGGGGTGCGGGTCGGCGGGCAGGAGGTCGCGCTCGACCCGTCGATCACGTTCGGCCGGCGGGTGGCGTGGTCGAGCCTCGACCAGGCCGGCCTCCAGGACGTCGGGTGGGGGCCCGGCGAAGTCGTCAGCCCGCCGCCCGCGCCGCCGCCCGCGCCCCCGCCGCCTCCACCGTTGCCCCCGCCTCCGCCGCCCGCGCCGATGCCACCCCCGCCGCCGGCCGCCCCGCCGGCCGCCGACCCGGGCGGCCCGCCGGTCCTCATCTCCGGGCCGGACGGCCGGGTCGACGAGTTCGCCCCCGCGGCGGACGAGAACCTCGCCCCCACCGGCCGGTCGTTCACCCCGTTCGGGCCGGCCGGCACCGTCCGGACCGCCGTCGCCGACTTCACCGGGGACCGGGTCGCGGACTTCGCCTTCGCCACCGGGCCCGGAACCGCCGCCCGGGTCAGCATCGTCGACGGGGCGACCGGGGCCACCGTCCTGCCGCCGACCGAGGTACTCGGCGGGGACGCCGGCGGGGTGTTCGTCGCCGCCGGGGACGTGACCCGGGACGGGCGGGCGGAGTTGGTGGTGTCCGCCGGCGGGCGGCCGCTGGTCGAGGCCTACCGCGTCGCCGGCGGGCGGCTGACCCGGCTCGCGCGGTTCGCCCCGCCGTCCGCGGCCGACGTGGCGATGGGCGACGTGAACGGGGACGGGGCGGCCGACCTGGTCGTCGGCTCGGCGGCGGGGGTGCTGCCGCGGGTGACGGTCTACGGCGGGTCGGCGCTGGCGGCCGGCCGGGCCACCCACCTGGTCCCGTCGTTCCTGCCGTTCGGGCCGGACGCCCGGGCCGGGGTGAACGTGACCGCCGGGGACGTGGACGGGGACGGGCGCGCCGAGGTGGTCGCGTCGCAGGGGACTGGCGGCACGTCGCTGGTGAAGGTGTGGTCCGGGGCGGTGCTCGCGGCCAACCCGCGGACGCCGGCCTCGGCGCTCACCGTGTACGCCCAGTTCTTCGCGAACGGGGCGGACGACCGGGGCGGGATCGACGCGGTCGCCCGGGACCTCGACGGTGACGGCCGGGCCGAGCTGGTGACCGCGTCCGCCGCCCCGGCCGGGTGGGTGCGGGTGCTGGAGGTCAGCCCGAACGCGGTGACCCCGCTCCCGCCGGTCTTCCCGCGCGGCGGCCGGCCGGTGGCGGCCGGGGCGGAGGCGGAGTGGGACGAGTTCGTGCCGCCGGGCGGGCCGTGCCTGTGCTGCCGGCCGCGGCCCGAGGCGCCGTACTGCGGGCGGGTCGGGGGATGAACACCCCCGTGTAGCCGCGACGCGGAGTCCTCGGAGCGGAGCGCGGCGCATCCGCCCGCGCTCCGCTCCGAGGACTCCGCGTCGCGGCTACACGGGGGCTTCGTCAGAACAGCCGCGGCTGCGGGTCCGGGTGGGCGAGCTTCGTCATCAGCTTCCGCTGCGGGGCGCTGACCGGGTAGTCCGCCAGGTCGGCCGGCGCCACCCACCGCCCCTCCGCGTAGAACCCGGGGGCGAACTCCCCGGCCGGGGCCGCCGCCTCGACGCACCGGAGCGTGATCCGGTACCGCGTCACCCCGTGCTTGACCGTGGCGACCTCCGCCCCCGGTGTCACCTCCAGCCCCGTCAACTCCGCCGCCACCCGCACCGCCGCGGCGTCCAACCCTTCGCCCGGCCGCCGCTCCGCGTGCGGCACCTCCCACATGTTCTGCCACCGCCCGGCGTCGGCCGGCCGGCGGCACAACAGCACCCGCCCGCCCCGCCGCACCGCCACCCCGACCTCGTCCACGAGCGTGATCTCGGGTTGCTTCTTCGGCGACGGGATCAGGTGCTGGGTGCCGTCGCGGTTGGCGGCGCAGGCCGACTTCAGCGGGCACTCGCCGCACCGCGGCTTCGCCGGCGTGCAGACCAGGGCCCCGAGTTCCATCAGTGCCTGGTTGAAGTCGCCGACCCGCTTCCGCGGGAGGATGTCCGCCGCCGCCTTCCACACCCACGCCTTCCCCGCGCCCTCGCGCGGGTCGCCGCGGTACCCGTGCAGCCGGGCCAGCACCCGCAGGCTGTTCGCCTCGACGATCGGCAGCCGCCGGTCGAACGCCTGCGACAGCACCGCCCCGAGGATGTACCGCCCGACCCCGGGCAACTCCGCCCACACCGCGGGGTCGTCGGGGAGGGCGCCGCCGTGCTCGGCGGCGAGCCGGCGGGCGGCGGCGTGGAGGTGGCGGGCGCGGCGGTAGTACCCGAGCCCCTCCCACAGCTTCAGCACCTGCTGCTCGTCGGCGGCGGCGAGGGCGGCGAGGTCCGGGAGGGCGCGGACGAACCGGTCGAAGAACGGGACGGCGGCCGCGACGGTGGTCTGCTGGAGCATGACCTCGCTGACCCAGACGCGGTACGGGTCGCGGTCGGCGCGCCACGGCAGGTCGCGGCGGTGGGCGTCGAACCAGGCGAGGAGCCTGGGGGCGAGGCGGGGGGACGTGGGCATGCGGTCGGGGAAAGGGGAAAGGGCGAGCCGGGAGCGTGAGCGACCGGAGCAACGAACCTCCGGTCGCTCACGCTCCCGGCTCGCCGCGGGCGGCCGGCTACTTCGGCCGCCGCATCATCTTCTTCAGCAGGTCGCTGGCGGCGTTGGTCATCTCCTCCCGGGTGGCGGCCGGCTTCCTCCCCTTCTCGTCCGGCTTGGCCCCGGCGGCGGCCGGGCCGCCCGGCAGGTCGGGGGTGACGATGTCCATCACCGTGCTCCCGTCCGGGACCGGGGCGCTGCCGTCCTCGTCCATCCCGAGGAGCAGGGCGGCGATCTCGTCCTCGTTCGACGCGGCGGCCGGGGCCGGGGTGGCGGCCGGGGCCGGCGGCGCGGCCCTGGGGCCCTCGGCCGGGCGGCCGGGGGAGGGGGTGGTATCCCGGGGCGGGGCGGCGGCCCGGGTGACGGCCTTGACCGCCTTCAGGGCGGCGGCCGCCTCCGGGGTGGTGGACGGGACCGGGGTGGCGTCCGGGGACGGGGCGGCCACCTCGACCCGGACGGTGAAGTCGAGCGGGCCGATCTTCAGGCTCGCCCCGTCCGCGACCGGCACCTCCCCGTCCCGGACGAGGTCGTCGTTCACCGTCGTCCCGTTGGTGCTCCCGTAGTCCCGGACGTACACCTGCCCGTCCCGGACCACCACCCCGCAGTGCTTCTTGCTGATCGCCTGGCTGGCCGGGCGGAGGTGGCACCCCGGGTCCCGGCCGATCAGGAACTGCGGCCCGGCGACCGGGATCACCTTCCCCTGGTGGGCGCCGGACGCGACGACCAGACTCACCTTCATGTGTGGTACCGCCTGCGACTGGGGTCGGGGCGGGCGAACCACCCGCGGACCGGGGTCGTATCGAACCGCAACCGGGAGGTGCCCGCCCCCGCGAGCCGGGGCCGGGTCGGGCCGACCGTGTGTCATCCTATCCTGTGGGTACCGACCGATGCAACACCCCCCCGCCGCGAATCCCGGACTCCCGCCGCCCCGCCCGGCCGGGTGGGCCGGGCTGGCGGCCGCGTGCCTGCTCGGGGCGGCCGGGTGTGACGCGGATTCTCGACCGCCCGCCCCCGCCCACGCCAAGCCCTTCGCCGACGTTTCCCTCACCGTCCGCTGCCCGGACCCGGCCGCCCGCGACGCCCTCCGCGGCCCGGCCCGGAGCTGGGCCGCCCGGACCGGGGCCCGGGTCGAGCTTCCGCCCGACCCCGCCCGCCCCGGCGACGGCGCCGACGTCCTCGTCCTCCCGGCGGCCGAACTCGGGGCCCGGGCCGAGGCCGGGGAGCTGGCCCCGGTCCCCGCCAACCTCCGGTCGGCCGACCACCCGTTCCAGTGGACCGGGGTCCTCCCGCCGTACCGGGAGCGGCTGATCGAGTGGGGCGGGCAGGCCCGGGCGGTCCCGCTCTCCGGCGACGGCTACGTGGTCGTGTACCGGGCCGACCGCCTCACCGACCCGGCCTTCGCCGCCGCGTTCAAGGAGCGGCTCGGGCGGGACCCGGCCCCGCCGGCGGCGTGGGAGGACTTCGCCGACCTGGCCGCCGCCCTGGCCGCCCACGCCGGGAGGCCGAGCCTGCCGCCGATGACCGGGGCCGAGGTCGCCGACCTGTTCTTCCGGGTGGCCGCGTGCTACGACCGGCCGGCCCGGACCGACGCCGACGCCTCCCGCCCCGGCGGCGGGTTGGCCGGCCTGTCGTTCCAGCACGACCCCGGGACCGGCGACCACCGGCTCCGCACCCCGGGGTTCGCCGCGGCCGCCGACTGGGTCGGCCGGCTGGCCGCCGCGAAGTGCCTGCCGCCCCCCGGGCCGCCGGCCGACCCGGTCGCCGCCCTGGACACCGGCGGGGCGGCGCTGGCCGTGCTGTCGCTGGAGCAGCTGGCGCGGCTGCCGCGGGAGAACGGGGCCGTCCCGGCCCGGTTCGGGATCGCCCCGCTCCCCGGCACCCGGGCGTTCGTCGACCCGGCGGACGGGCGGCTGCGGAAGGCCGGGGCGCCGAACTACGTCCCGTACTTCTCCGGCGGGCGGGTCGGGGCGGTCCGGGCCGGGTGCCGGTACCCGGACGCCGCGTTCGACCTGCTGGCGGACCTGGGCGGGCCGACCCGGAGCCTGGAGGGGGTGGCGACCCCGGGCCTCGGGGCCGGGCCGCTCCGGTCCGCCCACCTGGAGCGGGACCGGCTGTCGGCGTGGCTCGGGTACCGGTTCGACGCGGACCGGTCGAAGGGGCTGCAGGAGGCGCTGCGGCAGTACGTCCGGCAGGAGGTGAAGAACCCGGGGTACGGGCTCCGCGGCCCGGACCAGGCGGAGCTGTCGGCGGCGGCGGCCGAGGAGGTCGGGAAGATGGCGGCCGGGGCGACATCGTCGGCGGACGGGCTGAAGCGGCTGGCCGAGGCGTGGGACCGGGTCGACGCGAAGACGCCGCAGGCGGTGCGGGCCGGGTGGCGGAAGGCGGCCGCCGGGGTGAACTGAGGCGAGGCGGGGCGGGGGTCCGAGCCCGAGCGCCAGCGAGGGGCGGAGGTTGACCCTCGCTGGCGCTCGGGCCCGGACTTTGAGTCTTTGAATCCCCCCTCGAAGGACACGCCGGCGGCCGCCTGGTTCGACCGACCGTTTTCCGGGATCGTTCGGCGGGTCCGGGGCGTCTGGGAGGGTGGCGGCCCGGGCCGCCGACCCCAACCCCGGAGGTGCCGATGGCGACGGAACCGGTGCGGTGCGCGCGGTGCGGGGAGGAGATCCCGGCGGAGCGGCGGGAGGTGCTGCCGGACACGCGGGTGTGCGTCGGGTGCAGCCGGGACATGGGCGGCGAGTTCCGGGTGGTGGTGATCCCGGAGCGGACGAGCAAGGACGGGAGCCTGAAGAAGAACTACGGCGGGTACACCACCCGGAAGGTGCGCAAGCCGATCCCGCCGAAGGAGTGACGCCGGCCATAAAATGCCCCCCGCCGCCAATCCGGCGACGGGGGCGGCGAATCACCCGGCGGGAGCCGGCCGACGGACGGCCGGCCCCGTCTCACGTCTCCCAGCGAGGTCTGCGATGAGCCACGTCCGGTACGCTCTGGCGGCGCTCGGGTTCGTCTTCGCGGCCGCGGCCCCGGCCCCGGCCGACGACGCGGCGGACGCCCGGGCCCTGGTCGAGAAGGCGGTCAAGGCCCACGGCGGGCAGGACAAGCTGGAGAAGTTCGCGGCGGTGACGACGGCGTTCAAGGGCAAGTTCCTCGCCATGGGCCAGGCCATCGACATGGCCGGCGAGGTGGTGACCCAGGGGGCCGACCAGGTGAAGGTGGACGTCGAGGTGGAGGCCGGCGGGCAGAAGGTCCGGGTCGTCAACGTGTTCAACAAGGACAAGGGGTGGATGAAGCTCGGGGACGAGACGAAGGAGATGGACAAGGACGAGGTGGCCGAGGCCAAGGAGCAGGCGTACGCCGGGTGGGTGGCGACCCTGGACCCGCTGACGGGCAAGGCGTTCACCCTGGCGACGGTGGGCGAGGCCAAGGTCAACGACCGGCCGGCGCTGGGGGTGAAGGTGTCGCGGAAGGACCGCCGGGACGTGGACCTGTACTTCGACAAGGAGACCGGGCTCCTGGTCAAGTCGGAGACGCGGGTGAAGGACGAGGGGAGCGGGCAGGAGGTGACCCAGGAGACGTTCTACGACGGGTACAAGGAGGTGCAGGGGACGAAGCAGGCGATGAAGTTCACCGTCAAGCGGGACGGCAAGCCGTTCATGGAGGGCGAGGCGACCGAGGTGACTCTCGCCGAGAAGCTGGACGCCAGCGTGTTCGCCAAGCCGTGACCCGCGAGGCGTCGGCGGGAGCCGGCGGCGGCCTTCTCCCTCCCCCCGCTGGGGGGAGGGCGGCGAGCGGCGTGAGCCGCGAGCCGGGTGAGGGGAAGGCGTAGACGGTAGTCCGGTGGCGTTCGACTCCCCGGCGACCGCCGACGTGGCGCCCCTCACCCGCCGGCGAAGCGCCGGCGACCTCTCCCCAGCGGGGAGAGGTGAAGAAGAAACCCCGCCCGGGCCGTCACTTCCCCTTCTCGACCTCGAACCCGTCGTTGTCGGCCACGTCCGCGCTCGCCCGCAGCTGCAGCTTCACCTTGCCAGCGCCGGCGTGCCGGTTCCCCTTCACCACGTTCTTCTCGCTCGGGTCGCCGGCCAGTCGGATCCCGCCGCCACTCACCGTGTTCTTCGCGATCGTCACCCGCTTGCACGGGAACCGGTCCTTGGTCCGGTCCGCGTCCACGAACACGCACACCCCGCCGCCGGCGGACCCGCCCTTCACGTTCGAGAACCTCACCTCGTTCCCCTCCACCACCAGCCCGTCGATCCCGGCCGTCTTGAACACCGACAGGTACGCGTTCCCCCGGTTGTTCGCCAGGACGCTGTCGAGGACCGTGCTGTTCACGTGGTCCTCGTGCATCAGCCCCTCGCCGTCGTTGATGTGGTACGCCCGGTCGCTCGCCCAGTTCCGGTACACCTCGTAGTCGTTCCCGGTCACCTCCCACCGCCACCCCCGCATCTCGATCGCCCGGTTGTCGTTCGTCGAGCTGCCGAACGTCGCCGCCGTCCCGGTCGCGGTCGGCCGCCACACGTCCGGCAGCATCCGCGTCACGTTGTCCTTGCAGACCACCCCGTCCCCGCAGAACCCGATCGCCATCCGGCCGGTGTGGAACACGTGGTTGTCGCGGATCACGACGCCCTTGCGGAACCCGTGCGGGTGCGTCTCGGGCGTGCCGTCTGGTCCCTGCCCGCCCGGCCCGCCGATCCCGTAGTGGTTCACGTACAGCCCCGGCCGGTTGTCGGTGTCGAACACCACGCCGTCGAGCGACGCCGCCTTCCCTTTCGAGGTCAGGACGTACCCGTCCATCGTGAAGTTGTCGTCGCCGGACTTCGGGAGGCGGTTGTTCGCCACCAGCAGGTTCTCGGCGCTCTTCACGTCGACGGCCGCGTGGTGCCGGGCGGTGAACCGCTGCCACGCCTTCTGCCCGAGCTTGGCGTTCGGCACCGCCGGGTCGGCGACGGCCGCGTTGCGGAACACGCACCCGACCACGAACCGGTTCGTCCCGGCGGCGAACTTCGCGTCCGGCCCGGCGTCCGGGAAGTGGACGTGCGCCCGGTTGAAGGAGACGTTCAGCACCCCGACGTGTGACGCCTTCGGGTCGGCGGTGACGCCGAGGAACGCCTTCCGCACGTCCCCGCCGTCGCCGCCGAGCTTCGCGTCGTACTTCGGGAACTCGAACACGGTCGGCGGGCTGTACTTCTCGTTCGTGGCGGACGCGACCGGGCCGGGGTCGGCCCCGCGCAGGACGACGCCGTCCGGCAGTTCGACCCGCTTCGCGAACCGGAACGTGCCGGCCGGGAACAGCACCACCCCGCCGCCCTTCACCGCGGCGACGGCGACGGCGTTCGCCAACTTCTCGTCGGCGGTGTCGCCCGGCACCTTGGCGAAGTCGACGACCGTGCCCCACTT
This sequence comes from Isosphaera sp., assembly GCA_013822345.1. Taxonomy (GTDB): domain Bacteria; phylum Planctomycetota; class Planctomycetia; order Gemmatales; family Gemmataceae; genus Gemmata. The sequence goes on along the minus strand of PNKH01000069.1, from coordinate 17,283 downwards.
CACGTCGGCGGTCCACTTCAGCTTGTAGCCGGCGAGCGGGTCGACCGGGTCGGCGGCGAAGGCAAGCCGGGGGTGTAGGCCACCGGTGGCGAGCAGGGCGGCCAGGAACGAGCGGCGGGACGGGTCGAGGGGCATGGTCGTCTCCGGGGTGGGGCGGCCGGGGCACAGCGAGTGTACTCGCCCGCGGCGGAACGTCGTCGCCCAACCCCCTCACCCGCCGGCGAAGCGCCGGCGGGTGAGGGGAAGCCACCTGCGGAGCCGCCCAACCACCGACCCCGCGCGGCAGGGCCGTTTCGTTCTCGGCGGGGGTGAGGCTCACCCGCTCCCGGACGGTCGCGGTTCGCCGTGGCAGCGGGCGAACCGCGACCGTCCGGGAGCGGGTGCGACACCCCCCGGATCACCCGACCTCACGAACCCAACGGCCCTGAGTTCACGCCGGGCGGCCGCTGGACGGCTCCGCCCGGGCGAGGTAGCATCGGGTGCCCACCCCGGGAGACCGCCGTGCGCCGCCCGCTCGTCCCCCTCGGCCTGTCGGTCCTGGTCGCGTCCGCCCCGGCCGCCCCGGTCCCGACGCACCTGATGCCGAAGGCCGACCCGCTCTACTTCCCGACCCGGGTCGGGGCGGGGTGGGTGTACGTCACCGACACCGGGAAGGAACTCCGGCGGGGCGTCACCGCGGTCAAGGACGGGGACGGCGGGAAGGTGGTGACGACCGCCGACGACACGTTCGGGAACGCCGACTGGCTGGTGTCCGAGAAGGGGTTGTGGATGACGGGGATGGCCGGGCGGGCGTGCGACCCGCCCACCCTGATGCTCAAGCTGCCGCACGCCGCCGGCGCGACCTGGCAGGCGGCCGGGTGCGGCGGCCAGAAGGGGGCGTTCGCCGCCCACGGGCCGGACGAGGTCGAGGTCCCGGCGGGGAAGTTCCGGGCGGTCCGGGTGGAGATCGAGTGGAACCCGAACACGAAGGTCACGTTCTGGTTCGCCCCCGGGGTCGGTGTGGTCAAGAACGCCGGCACCATCCGGATGGGGCTGAAGTCGTTCACCCCGGGGAAGGAGTAGGGCCGCCGAGGAACGCGGTCACCCGGTCGGCCATCCACCGGCGGAACTCGGGGGTGGTCGGCGGGAGGTGCTTGCTCCCGGCGACCTGTTCCGTCTCCGCCCCCGGCACCAGCCCCTTCACCCGGTCGACCAGCTTCCCGCCCGGGAACGACAGGTCCTCGGCCGCCCCGACCGCCAGCACCGGGGCCGACAGCCCCCGCAGCTCCGCGTCGGTCGCCAGCGGCGGGATCCGCAGGTCGAGGACGAAGTCCCGGAACGCGTCGCCCAGGTACTTCGCCCAGTCGTCGTCCCACACGGTCAGGAGGTTGGCGAGGAACCGGCGGAGCCGCCGCTCGGACGGGAACAGTCGGTACCACATGAGCGGCAGCATCAGCCGGGTGATCCCCTTCCAGGTCGGCCCGCCGACCACCCCGGCCGGGACCAGCAGGGCGAGCCGCCGGACCCGGGCCGGGGCCGCCACCGCCGTCCGCAGGGCGAGGAACCCGCCCCAACTGATGCCGTACAGGTCGGCCCGCTCCAGCCCGAGGCCGTCGAGCACCTCCCCGAGCCACCCGGCGAGGGCGGCGTCGGTCAGCGGCAGGCGGTACTCCGCGCCGCGGGCGGAGTGCCCGGGGAGGTCCGGGAGGTAGACGCGGAACCGGTCGGCGAGCGGCCCGAGCTCGGCCGCCGCGTGGGCCGCCCCGGACAGCGTCCCGTGCAGGCAGACGAGCGGCGGGCGACCCGCCGGCCCGACCGCGAGGACGCGCACCGTCCCGGCCGCCGTCGGCACCTCGCGGCGCTCGACCGGGGCGGTCACCTTGGCCAGGAACCGGTCGTCCCACGCCGCCAGGCGGGCCCGGGCCTCCGGGCTCTTGAACACGCGGTCGGCCATCCGCTCACCCCCCGCCCCCGGGCTTGCCGCCGTTCCCCGAACCGTTCGTCCGCCGGCCGACGATCCGGCGGATGATGTCGATCTCCCGCTGGGTGCTGCGGAACGCCGCCCGGACCTCGAGCACCAGCAGGGCGGCCCCGACCAGCAGCCCGGCCGCCCCGGCCAGCGCGAGGCCGACCGGGAGCCACCCGAGGGCCTGGTTCGCCGCCGTCGACAGCCCGACCGTCAGGCTCGACCCGACCAGCAGCCCGATCGCCGCGTAGAACGTCATCAGCGCCCGCTGCAGGTACCGCAGCCGCCGGGCCAGCCAGTGGACCTGCTCCGCGACCAGGGCCTTCTTGTCCGTCTCGTCCGCCCCGCCCCCGTCCGGCGGCAGGCCCTCGGCCTCGGCCGCCAGCTTCCGGATCCGGTCCATCACCCGCCCGAGCCGGTTCGAGGTCGACAGGACCAGGGTGCCGGACGCGGAGATGAGCACCGCCGGGGTGATCATCGCCGCCAGAACCTCGTCCCCCGCCCCGAGCCAGCCGGTCGTCGTCATCGGCCCCTCCGCGGTTCGGGATACGGACCGGCCTGGCTTCCGCCACGCCGTTGCCTCCCGCCCCGCCCCCGGCGACAATCGTCTGTCCGCCCGCCACACCCCGGACCCGCCATGCGAATCCCGAGCCTCATCGTCCTCCTCGCCGCCCCCGCCGCCGCGCCCGCCCAGAAGGACGCCGCCGTCAAGGCCGCCGCCGGCCACGCCGACGCCCACTGGCCGACCGCCCTGAAGATCTGGGAGTGGGCCGAGCCGGGCTACCAGGAGAAGAAGTCCGCGGCGGCGCTGGCCGAGGTCGCCGAGAAGGCCGGGTTCGCGGTGAAGAAGGGCGTCGCCGGCATCCCGACCGCGTTCACCGCCGAGTTCGGCAGCGGAAAGCCGGTGATCGGCATCATGGGCGAGTTCGACGCCCTGCCGGAGCTGTCGCAGGAGGCGGTGCCGTTCCGCAAGCCGCGCGACGGCGGCAACGGATACGGCCACGCCTGCGGGCACCACCTGTTCGGCGTCGCGTCGCTGTCGGCGGCGCTGGCGGTCGGGGAGCAGATCAAGGCCGGGACGCTGAAGGGGACGGTCCGGTTCTACATGTGCCCGGCGGAAGAGGGCGGGGCGGCGAAGGTGTTCATGACCCGGGCCGGGCTGTTCGACGACTGCGACGCCGTCCTGCACTGGCACCCCGGCAGCCGGAACGCCGCCGGCGACGCGAGCTGCCTGGCCCGGATCGCGGTGAAGTTCCGCTTCCACGGCACCGCGGCCCACGCGTCCGGGTCGCCGGAGAAGGGCCGGTCCGCCCTCGACGCCCTCCTGCTCACCATGCACGCCGTCGAGCTGTTGCGCGAGCACACCCCGGACGGCACCCGGCTGCACCACGCGGTCACCAGCGGGGGCGGGGCGGCGAACGTCGTCCCGGAGTTCGCGGAGGGGTTCTTCTACGTCCGCCACCCGAAGGCGGAGGTGGTGCAGAAGCTCTACCCGCGGGTGCTGAAGTGCGCCCAGGCCGGGGCGCTGGCGACCGAGACGAAGCTGGAGGTGCAGTACCTCGGCGGGACGATGGAGATCCTGCCGAACAACACCCTCGCCACCCTGGCGAAGAAGAACCTCACCGCCCTGAACGACCTCAAGTACGACGCCGAGGAGCTGAAGTTCGCGGCACGGCTGCAGGAGTCGTTCGTGGAGAAGGCGAACCTCGACGACATCGGCAAGGTGTTCGACTCGTCCGGCAAGTCGAGCGGCGGGAGCACGGACGTGGGGGACGTGTCGTGGGTGGTGCCGGTGACCGGGTTCTCGACCGCGTGCTGGGTGCCGGGGACGCCGGGACACTCGTGGCAGGCGGTGGCGTGCGGCGGGACGACGGTCGGGAAGAAGGGGATGAACCTGGCCGCCCGGACGCTCGCCGCGACGGCGTGGGACCTGTTCACCGACCCGCAGCTCTTGAAAGACGCGAAGGCGGAGCACGGGAAGCGGCTGGACGGGCGGAAGTACGCGGCGATGCTGGAGAAGGACCAGCCGCCGCCGCTCGACTACCGGAACCCGGGCAAGAGCAAGACCGGGGAGTAACCTGGACCGCGGCCGTCCCGGCCGCTCCACGTACCCGGCGCGGGGGCCTCAACGGTGTGGCCGTGTAGCGGCCGGGCGGGGTCGGTGGCAGCGGCCGGGACGGCCGCGGTCCAGGCCGAACCGCCGCCGACGGTTGTGCGAATCCCGGACGGTCCCGCCCCCGGGCGTGGTAAACTACCTTCGTCGGCCGGCCCCGCCGCGCCGACGCAAGGAGCCTCACATGCCCGCCCGCGAAGCCCTCTCGTCCGAATCGTCGGAGCCTCCCAGTAGCAGCTCCGAACCCCCAAGTAGTCGCCACAACCCGGACCCCGCCCCCACGCCGTTCCGCGCCGCGTGGCCGTGGGTGCTGTGCGTCGTCGGCCTCGACTACCTCAGCACCCTCGCCTACCAGCCGTCGGTCGCGTTCGGGGCCGCCGGCCGGCTCGCCCCGCTCGTCACCGTCCTCGTCGCCGCCGTCACCCTGTTCCTCGCCCTCCCGATCTACTGGTACGTCGCCGGCCGGTCGCCGCACGGCGGCGGGTCGACCGCCCTGCTCGAGCGTGTCATCCCCGGCTGGTTCGGGAAGCTGCTGCTACTCGTGCTGCTGTCGTTCGGGGCCGTCGACCTGGTGTTCACCCGGACGTTCTCCGCGGCGGCCGCGGCCGAGCACGTCACCCACAGCCCGGCCCCGGCGTGGCAGGGCCTGTTGAACGACGCCACCCGCGAGGGCGAGGCCGTCCGCCAGCAGCTCCCGGCGTCGGTCCGCGCCGCCACCGACGGCTCGTGGAACCGGCAGACGGTCGTCACGCTCCTCGTGCTGCTCGTCGGCACCGTCGTCGGGCTCGTGTTCTTCAAGGGGTACACCCGGAACTTCGTCCGCCTCGCGGTCCTGACCGTCGCGGTGTACCTCGCCCTGACCCTGTTCGTCGTCGGCAGCGGGGCGGCGTACCTCGCCGCACACCCCGACCTGGTCGAGCGGTGGTGGGCCGACGTGTGGGCCGGGAACTGGAAGCCGGGGGCCGAGCCGACGCCGGTCGCCGACGGGTGGGGCCTGGCCGCCGCGTGCGTCCCGCTCTTCCCGGCGCTGGCCCTCGGGCTGAGCGGGTTCGAACTCGCCCTGATGGCGATGCCGCTCGTCCGCGGGAAGCCGACCGACACCCCCGAGAACCCGCGCGGGCAGGTCCGCAACACCCGGGTCGTGTTGTTCGTCGCGGCACTGACGATGTCCGCGTACCTCCTCGCCTCGACCCTCGTCACCACCGTGCTGATCCCGCCGGCGGCACTCACCACCGACGGGCAGGCGAAGTACCGCTCGCTGGCGTACCTGGCGCACGGCGGCCCCCTCGCCGACGGGAACGGCGGCACCGCCCTCGGGTCGGCGTTCGGGCTGACCTTCGGGACGGTCTACGACCTCAGCACGGTGGCGATCCTCGCCCTCGCCGGGCTGAGCTTCGCCATGACGCTGAGCGCGTGGATCCCGCCGTACCTGGCCCGCCTCGGGATGGAGTTCAACTGGTCGGTCCGGCTCGGGTTCCTGGTCTGGCTGTTCACCCTGCTGAAGTTCGCCGTGACCGCGTACTTCGGGGCGGACGTGGACGCCCACCGGGCGGCGTACCTGACCGGCGTGCTGGCGGTGTTCGGGTTCGCCGCCCTCGCCGCCGCGGTGGACCTGTGGCAGCGGCGCCGCGACCAGGGGTGGCACCGGCTGTTCCGCGTCCCGCCGGTGTTCCTGCTCGCCCTCGTGGTGTTCGCGGCGAGCCTGGTGTGGGTGGTCTGGGGCCGGCCGGTCGGGGCGGCGTTCGCCGCCGCGTTCGTCGTCCTGGTGCTGGCGGTGTCGGTGGTCAGCCGGGCGTGGCGGTCGACCGAGCTGCGGTTCCACGGGTTCGACTTCGCGGACAAGGTCACCGAGCACGAGTGGGCCCGGCTGAAGGCGTCCGACTACCCGATCCTGGTGCCGGTCCGCCCCGGGCAGAAGAACCTGCGGGCGAAGGAGGTCGAGGTGCGGACCCGGCACCGGATCCCGGGGTCGGTGCCGGTGATGTTCGTGGAGGCGGAACTGGCCGACCCGAGCGACTTCCACCACAAGCCGCTGGTGCGGATCGCCCGGGAGGACGGGCGGGTGGTGGTCCACCTGACCCGGTGCTGCTCGGTCCCGCACGCCCTCGCCGCGGCCGCCCTGGAGGTCGCGTCGGGCGGGGCGGTGCCGGAGGTCCACTTCGGGTGGTCGGCCGAGAACCCGGTGACCGCGAACCTCCACTTCGTGCTGTTCGGGAGCGGGAACGTGCCGTGGGTGGTGTACACGCTCATCCGCCGGGCGCCGGTCCCGGAGGAGCGGAAGCCGCGGGTCGTCGTCGCGTAGCCCGGCGGTGCGGCGGGACCCGGGTTGTCCCGGTCAGGACGACGGGCGGGGGCGCGGGGCGCGGCCGCGACCGGGCCTCGACCCGCCGCCCGAGGGCGATCCCGGGCCGCTCGACCCACCGGTGGGCGGCCGCCGCGAGCAGCAGGGTGCCGGCCACCAGGCACGGCAGGAACGCCCACGCCGGCCAGCCGGTCGGCATCAGCAGGACCAGCACGAACGGGTGGAGCAGGTAGACCGGGTAGCAGTGCCGGCCGAGCCAGCACAGGACCCGCGGCATCGGCCGCCGGCGCAGCTCGACCAGCGCGAAGAAGAACCCGAACGCCAGCCCCCACAGGCCCCCGAACCGGGCCAGCTGGCCGACGGTCGTGGACGCCGGGAACGTCGCCCGGTTCACCGCCCACACCAGCCCGGCCGCCGCGAACCACCCGCCCACCAGGGCGTACAGCGCCGACCGGCTCAGCCGCCCGGTGAGGTGGCGGTACGCCAGGAACCCGAACAGGGCCGGGACGAGCACCACCTGCCGCAGCCCGGCGAGGTCCGCCGGCTTTCCCGCGACCAGCGGCCGCCACACCCCGATCAGGACGTACCCGACCAGCAGGGCCGCCGCGGTCCGGCCCCCGACCCGGCCGAGCAGCCCGGCGGCGAACAGCCCCCAGCACAGGGCGTAGATCAGGAACTCGTACGGCAGGGTCCAGTACACGCCCCACAGGTGGGGCCGGCCGGCCGCCGTCTGGACCATGCCGGCGTTCGCGGCCCAGGTGGCGGCGTCGGACAGCGGGGCCCCGAGCGGGAGCGGCCCGCCGGCGGCCAGGTAGGCGGCCGCCAGGGCGAGGCTCAGCCAGTAGACGGGGAACAGTCGGAACAGCCGGCGGGCCCAGAACGCCGCCCCGGACCGGGCCGCCTCCAGGCTCATCGGGACGACGAACCCGCTGACCAGGAAGAACACCAGCACCCCGGCCTGGCTGACGACGACCGCCTCGCGGGACAGGTCGAGGTAGCCCGGGACGCACTGGTGCAGGCCGTGGTCGACCATGACCAGCAGGGCGGCCGACCCGCGGGCCACGTCCAGGAAGTCCATCCGCTCGGCGGGCATGCGGACCTCGGGGGACGGGGCGACGACCCACCGGATAACCGCCCGGCGGCGGCCGTGTCCAGCCCGACCGGTCCGGTGGCGCCTCGGTGCGGGAGGGCGAGGCTCCCGCCGAGCCGGGGCGGAGGCTCGGCGGGAGCCTCGCCCTCCCGCACCGAGACACGACCCCAGGTCAGGAGACCTGTGCCACAAGATTACGGCGTCACCCGCGGGCCAGCGCCTTCCCGACCGCGTCCGCCACCCGCTTCTCGCTCCCGGGGTCGACCCAGCACCAGTCGCTCAGGTTCCCGTCCTTCTCCTCCCACGCCCGCTCCGTCGGGACGTACCCCGGCCCGCACTCCCCGTACCCGGCCACCAGCACCATCGCGTCCGGCCGCCGCTTCTGGGCCGCCAACTGGAACTCGACGTAGCTCTCGGCCGGCAGCAGGGCGACGACCGCCGCCCCCAGGTCGAGGACCGGCAGGTCGATCGGCCGGCCGGCGTCGCACCGCTTCCGCCAGCTCAGCCCGAGCGCCGCCAGGCACTGCCCGAACGGCCGCGGGTCGTCCGCCAGCCGCTTCGCCAGCTCCGCCTCGGAGAACCCGGCCGAGGTGCGGGCGGCGAGCGTCAGCGGCACCGACCGGAACGCCACCTCCCCCACCGGCACCCTCCTCGTCGCCTTCCACGCGGCGGTCATGGCCGTGCGGACCCGGTCGGCGAGGACGGGGCGGTTCGCCGGGTCGCCGTCGTTGTACTTCCCGGCGGTCACGTTCCCGCTGCACCCGGACGCGTACATCTGAAAGACGCCCGGGGTGTCCGCCTGCCGGAGCTTGCGGGCCAGGCCGACGAAGTCGGCCGTGACGCCGCCCTTGCCGTAGTAGCTCATCGGGTGGGTGGCGTAGGCGGAGAGGCCGAGCAGCGGGGTGTCCCCGTCCCAGAAGCTGAGCGTCTTCAGGAGCGGGTCGATGGTGCCCTCCCCGGCGTCGCGGACCTTCGGGTCGCGGGTCGCCGACATGCGGTTGTAATGCACCTTCCCGTCCGCATCGGTCCACCGCCGGTTCGACGCCACCTTCTCGACCTTCGCCTCGCCGGTGCCGACGTGGGTGACCGGCTTCGCGTCCTTCAGGCAGTCCTTCGCCGCGTCCGCCACCCGCCCGACCGCCTTGTCGAGGAACGCGAGGTCGCAGACCGCCCCCTTCGCCTTGGCCCGCTCGAGCAGTTGTTGGGCTTCGAGGTCGGCGATCGGGGCGTCGTGCTGGTGCAGGGAGCAGAGCAGGACGCGGACCGGGTCGGTGCCGACCGCCTTCGCCACCTTCTCCCGGAACAGGTCGTACGCCCCGTTGCGGACCTCGCACCAGTCGAGGGCGACGAAGGCGACCGGCTTGCCGGCGCCCCGCAGCACGAACCCGTGGGCGAACAGCGGGTCGAGGACTTCCTTCACCGGGGCGACCCCGCCGCCCATGCACGGGTGCCCGACCGGCGGGGTGATCTCGGTCTGGAACGTCGAGAGCGTGAGCTTCGGCGGGTCGGCCCGACCGAGCGGGGGGCGTAAGCCCCCTGTGGCGACCAGGGCGGCGAGGGCGGCGCGGCGGGTTGGGTTCACGGCGGCCTCCGGGTATGGTGTGAGCAGGCCCCGAGTGTACCGGGTATCGCGGCGATGACCAGCGACGGCGACGCCCTGTTCCGGGCGGTGTGCGAGGACCCGGCCGACGACACCCCGCGGCTGGCGTACGCCGACTGGCTGGACGAGAACGGGCGGGCCGAGCGGGCGGAGTTCGTCCGGCTGCAGTGCGAGGCGGCGGACGTGTGCCCGGGGTACCCGACCCCGGCGGCCCGGCGGACCCGGGCGTCGGTACTGCTCCGGGAGTTCGGGGACCGGTGGTGGGCGGAGCTGCCGGCCGCGCCGGGTCTGGAGTGGGGGTCGCTGTTCGTCCGCGGGTTCGTGGACGTGGCCTGGCTGAGATCCGTCGACGACCTGCCGGCGGTTCTGGACGCGGTGTTCGCCGCCGCCCCGCTCGGGAGGCTCGAGGTGTACAGCCTGCGGCCGCGTCAGCTCCGGGTGCTGCTCGCCTACCCGCTGTTGGGGCGGCTCGCGACCCTGCGGCTGCCGCGCGACCAGGCGGGGCCGGTGCGGCAGCGGGCCGAGGCCCGGGCGCGGTTCCCGCGGACGCGGATCGTCTTCTGACCCGGGCGTCCGGACGTCGAGGCCGGGTTCTGGTTCTTCACCTCCCCCTTTGTGGGGGAGGTCGGCCGGAGCCCGGGTGGGGGAGGCGCACGCCGCGCGGGCGCGTCATCTTCCAGCCCGACCTTCGACCCGTCAACCGTCACGCCGGCCGTCGCCGGCCGCCCGGAACAGCCAGTACAGCACCGTCTTGATCTCGAACGGCTTCAGGTCCGGCTTGAGCGACAGGATGCGGGCGGCGATCCCGGCCAGGTGCGGGGTCGCCCAGCTGGTCGCCGGCTCCCGGGCGAACGGCCCCAGGTAGCCCCGCCCGTGCGCCTGGAACTCGACCTGCTCCCGCAGCCGGTACGCGAACCGCAGCGGGTCGTCGAACAGCCCCTTGTCGACCGAGATGAGCGGCGGGGCGAACGCCGCCGGGTAGCTGCGGGTGAGCGGGTGCTCGTTGTGCGCCGCGGCGAACACCAGCACGTCCCGGAAGTACGCCTCCTCGATCGCCCGCTGCAGCTGCTGCCGCCGCGGGAGCTGCTGGAGCTTGTGCTCCGGCACCCCGAGCGACAGGTTGATCACCTTCACCCCCCACACGTCGATCGCGTGCCGCAGGGCGGCGATCACCGTCTCCACCTCGCACGTCCCGGCCGGGCCGAACACGTCGGCGGAGTACAGCGCCACCCGCGGGGCGATCGTCAGGATGATGTCGGCGACGGTCGTCCCGTGCGGGCTCGACTGGTGGCCGGTGTACGGCAGCGGCGGCCCGGTCGGGCGGAACACCGCCCCGTCGATCGACCCGATCGGCGTCCCGGCGGCCCGGAACTTGTCCTCCAGCACCGCCCGCTCGACCCCGGAGTCGATGACCGCGACGGCCACCCCCTCCCCGGTCGCCCGGGGGTCGCCGAAGATGCGGGCCGGGGTCAGCCGGGCGAAGATCTCGTCGAACACCGTCGGCTCGGTCATTGCCGTCTCAAGACAGGGAACGCGGACGACGCGGGGCAGGGGGCGGGGTCGTCGCCACCCGGGTTTCACGGTCGGCCGCCAGGGGTTGCGCTGCGCTCCACCCCTGGCCACACTCCGACGTCCCTCCGGGACTACAAACCCTTGTAGCCGCGGAGCGGCGACCGCGTGTAGCCAGGGGTGGAGCGACGGCCCAAGGGGCCGTCGCGCAACCCCTGGCGGGCCGACGGAGACGGCCGGGGTGCCACTTCACGTGCCCGTGATCCCGTCGAGGAGCTTCCGCAGGTCGGTGACCACCTTCACGCAGTGCTCGACGGCCGCCGGGCCGTGCCGCACCGCCAGCCCGCGCACCGCCTCCACCAGCCGGAGCGTCGTGTCCGGGTCGGCGACCGCGTTCGCGTCCCCGGCCAGCCCGGCCCTCAGCCGCTCCATCGCCACCGCCGTCGGGGCGTCCGGGGCCGGGTCGGGCGCGGCCGCCACCCCGGACGTCGCCGTCAGCGCGGCCTCGACCGCGTCGAACAGGAGTTGGTGCGTCTGCCGCTCGGCGAGGGCCTGGCGGAGGAGGTCCGCGCCCACGTCCGCGGCGGCCGACACGAGTTGTCGGTCCGCGGCGGTGAACCCGGGGGCGGGCTTGTCGAACAGTTCGAGCACGACCGACGTGCCGCCGCCGACCGGGATCGGGGCCGCCAGGATCGACGCCCGCCCGGCCTCGAACGGCAGCAACTCGAACGCCGCACTGGCGGCCGGGTCGGTCCCGGTGAGCAGCATCGGTTCCTGGTGGCTGACGACGCTCGCGGCCAGCGACCGGGCGAACGGCACCCCGGGCCCGGCGAGGACCTCGCCGCCCGGCCCGTACGCGGCCGCGGTCTCGGCGCCGTCGGCGGCCAGGTGGCGGACGAGGAGGGCTCCGTCGGCGGCGCCGGTCGTGCGGATGACGAACCGCAGCAGGGCGCGGACGGCCTCCGGGAGCGGCACCGGGTCGTGGAACGCGGCCGCGGTCTGGACGACCGGCAGGACGCGCTCGACCGCCTCCCGGAACGCGGCCAGCGACCGGTTGAACTCCCGCTGCCGCTTCGCCGGGTGGATCCGGTCGAGTTGCCGGCGGACGGCCCGGACGAACGTGTCGCGGTCGAGGTCGGCGTTCTTGTCGAGGTAGTCGCGGACGCCCATCCGGAGGGCGTGGAGCGGGGTGGCGACGCCGGCGAACCCGGTCACCAGGATGGCGACCACGTCCGGGCGGAACTCGGCCAGGTCTTCGAGGAGGCGGAGCCCGTCGCTGCCGGACCCGAGGTTCCAGTCGAGGACGGCGAGGTCGATCGGGTGCTCGTTGGCGAGGCGCAGGGCGGACTCGGCGTCGGCCGCGGCGAACACCCGGACGGCGAGGCCGGACCCGGCCAGCCACTCCTGGAACGTCCGCCGGACGGACTCCTCGTCGTCGACGATCAGAACGGTGTCGGTCATGACATCTCATGATACGCGGCCGAGGCCGAGGTTTGCGCCCCCGCGGCCGGGGGTCGCGCGGCGGCCGGCGCCGCCTGACGGAAGTTGCCGCCCGAGCGGCCGGAGATAGACTCGGTACTGTGCCCGACATTCTCCGACCCGTTCGGAGGTGAGCAGTGTCCCTTCGCCCGAAGAACGTCTGCGGCGACTGCAGCTACAGTTGGTTTCCCCGTGGCAAGAACGTGTCGCTTCGTTGCCCGAATTGCGGATCCACGGCGGTGCAAATTGATCACCCCCCGCTTGTCGGTAACGGTGAGGCTCAAACCGATCCCACCTACCTGGTTGTCGGTGGCGGCCTCGTGGTGATCGTTATCGCGGTGGCGGCTCTGTCTCCGGACAGGCGAGATCCCCCTCGACCCGACGTGCCTGCGAAGGTGGCCAAAGCAGACGTGCCCGTGAGGTCGGATACCGTCCCGACCCCGAGTCCAACGAGGACCGTCGGGAAGAAGGGGGCTCGGACCGAACCGCCTCGTAAACCTGAAGGCGACTTACCACCCAAGCTCGACCTTACCCCTCTCCCAATCGACCCCGATCCGGTCCGGCTGCCCCTCGTCCCGCCACCGAGGAGACTCGACCCGCACGTCCCGCCGCCCGGGTTCGCGACGGAGTGGCAGCGCGTTGGCCACGTCCGCACACGGGTCGCAGGAGTGGCCGCCGGGAGGGCGATCGTGACTGATGGCACTGGGGGCGAGTTCCGCTCGGCGGAACACTACCTGGCCGTCTGGGTGGAAACACAGAACGTTTCGGGAAACCCGATGGAGTTGCGGCCGTGGGTCAACCCGCCCGCCTCGTCTGCCATGCTGATCATTTCCGCAACCCGGTCGGTGCCACTGGCGAAGTTGCCCGCCGGACAGCGACACGCCGGAACGCTCGAAGGGGGCCATCGGATGGAGGCAGGCGATCCCCCGGTCGTTGACGTCCTCGTCTTCACCTTACCCGACCCGGCCGTCAAGTCCGTCGCCCTGAAACTCGACGCCAAGCACGTCGGAGCGCCTGGCGTCTTCTCGCACCTCATCCTGGCGACAGCTTGGAGGAAGTGAACGCCTCCGGGCCTCCGCTCCCGCCCGAGCTGTCGGCCCCCGGGTCGGTGACCGAGGCGTTCGGCTTGGCACGTCTTTAGGCGACGGGGTCACCGAGAGCGGGAGCGGGTCCGTACCATAACCCCGCCGTGCCGGTTGCGAACCGCCCGATCCGCTCAGGGGGCTGACGCCCCCCGCTCGCCGAAAACCGCCATGTCCGACCGCCAGTCGCACCTGCTGTCCGCGTCCCGGATGCCGACCTCGTACCCGCTGCAGCTCGCGGCCGATGAGGTCGCCGCGTGGCTGAACGGGTACGCCGCCCTGTGGCACCCGGCCGCCCTCGCCGGGGCGACGCAGCCGCCGCAGGCGTCCGTCTCCTACGACCACGACAGCCCGCGGCCGAACGCCGTCTACTGCACCCCGCGCGGTCCGCACCTGTTCCAGCCGGACGACTGGCGCGATCGGGTCGAGAACGTCGGGGCGGTCGCCTTCGACCCCGGCGCCGACCGGGTCGAAACGATCGCCAACCTGCTGACCGCCCTCCGCGACAAGGGCGAGTCCGGCCCGCTGTTCGACGCCCCGCCGGAGGTGGTGCGGCTGTTCCTCGGCCTCGGGTACGGCTACCTGGTGCTCGACAACCTGTTCGAGGCCGCCGACCACGAGCGCCTGCTCGACGCCGCGTCGTTCTGGGCCGACGTGACCGCCGCGGTCGAGTGCGCCGGCCGCGGCGAGCCGGAGTTCCGCGACCACCTACGGTCGGCCGCCGAGAAGCTCGGCCAGGCCCGCGAACAGCTCCACTCGCAGAAGACGCACTGGGTCGACTTCGTCCACCTCGACCCGAAGAACCTCGCCGCGGCGTGGCCGGAGTCGCTCGCCGCCGGGCTGCCGGTGTGCGTCTGCGGCAGCGGCGAGGTGTTCGAGCAGCTCGCGGAGCAGGCCCCGGAGCGGTTCGCGGAGCTGAAGGCGAAGATCCTCCCCGACCTGCCGACGGCGGTCGACCTGTGCTGCGGGGCGTACCGCGAGCGCGAGGACGCTCTGCTGCCGCCGGAGTCACAGTGGTGGAACCTGAAGGCGGCCCGCGACGCGGTCCGGAAGCTGTTCGGCGTCGGCCCGCCCGTGTACGCCCGGAAGGTGAGCGCGTTCCACCCGCAGCTGCCCGGGTGGCTGCTCCACCTCGGGTTCAAGCATGCCGTGCTCATCAGCCGGGACGGGGCGCTGATCCCGACCGTCCGCTCGACGGCGGTGAACTGGCCGGGGCCGGACGGGAAGGCGGTGGACGCGTTCTGCCGGGAGCCGCTGCCGGCCCACGACCCGCAGACGTTCTTCAACCTCGTGTACCACCTGTACCAGGCGTCGAACAACGACGCCGCCCCGACGGTCGCTCTGGCCCACACCGGCGAGCCGGCGTTCGACTCGTACCGCGACCTGCTGGCGTTGGGGGAACTCGCCCCGGTGTTCGGCGAGTGGACGAACCTGAGCCGGTACTTCACCGACGCGACGAGCGGCGACTACATCGGGGTGCAGCCGGCGGACGAGTTCTTCAACGACTACCTCGACGACCGCGTCACCAACCAGCACCGATCGGGGCCGGTGTCGGGGTTCGCGCGGCACCTCCGGTTGCGCCGCCGCCTCGACTCGGCGTACACGCTGGCGGCCCTGCACCGGGCGGTCACGCTGCGGCCCGGGGCGGAGGAGGCGAAGCTGCTCGGCGAACTCGCGGAGGTGGAAACCGAGATCGAGTTGGAGGGTGTCAACATGGCGAGCGGGGGGCGTCAGCCCCCTGATACCGACCCCGTGCCGGATGCTGCGGAGGCCATCAGGGGGCTGACGCCCCCCGCTCGCCTGGACGCGCTCGAAGCGGCGTGGGCGAAGAAGCTCGCGGCCCGGCTCCAGACCCGCTCCGCCGACGGCCAACCCGGCCTGCTCGTGTTCAACCCGTGCGGGTTCACGCGGCGCGTCGCCCTCGAACTCACCGGCTTCCGCGGGGCGGTGGCGGTCGCCGACCCGATCAAGGCGGCGGAGTTCGCCGGCGACCTCGCCCGGCTCGTCGTGGAGGTGCCGCCGCTCGGGTTCGCGTGGGTGCCGCGGGCCGGCACCGCCGCCCCGCCGAAGCCGCGGCTCAAGCTCGCCGACGGCCTCACCGTGCGGAACGAGTTCTTCGAGTGCGACGTGGACTCGGCGACCGGCGGGATCCGGTCGTTCCGCGACCTGCGGACCCGGCAGACGCGGTTCGGCCAGCAGCTCGCGTACAACCCCGGCAGCACGATGGTGGCGACGGATGTCGCGGTCACGAACGCGGGGGCGGCGCTCGGCGAGATCGTCGCGGCGGGCGAGCTGCGGGACGACCGGGACGAGGTGCTGGCGACGTTCCGTCAGCGGTTCCGGGCGTGGCTCGGCCGGCCGGTGCTGGAGGTGCGAGTCGAGCTGGACGTGCGGCACGCCCCGACGGGGTACCCGTGGCACGCGTTCTACGCGGCGCGGTTCGGGTGGCGGGACGAGCGGGCGGTGCTGTTCCGGGGGGTGAACGGGGCGAACGCCCAGACCGGGGTGACCCGGCCGGTGTCGCCGGACTACCTGGAGGTGCGGCTCGGGTCGGAGCGGTCGTTCGTGTTCACGGGGGGGCTGCCATTCGTGCAGCGGCACGGCGGGCGGATGGCGGACGTGGTGCTGGTCCCGGAGGGGGAGCGGGCCCGCACCTTCGACCTGCTCTTGGCGACCGACCGGGACATCCCGATGCAGACGGCGGCGGGGTGGGTGTCGCCGGCGCCGGTGGTGGAGACGGAGAAGGGCCCGCCGCACTTCGGGGCGTCCGGGTGGCTGGCGCACGTGGACCTGCCGAGCCTGATCGTGACGGCGTTGCAGCCGGTGGAGGCGGGGGAGGGTGCGGACCGGGCGGTGGCGGCCCGGATGGTCGAGTGCGCCGGGTTCGGCGGGGCGGCGGAGCTGCGGTTCGCCCGCGACCCGTCCCGGGCGTCGCTCATCGACGGGGAGGGGGCGTCGCTGCAGCCGCTGCCGTTGTCCGGGGACGCGGTGCCGGTGGAGTTCTCGGCCGGCGAGACGCTGCGGGTGAAGCTGGAGTGGGAGTAGCGGCAAGCCTACCGGCGGTCGGGGTCCGGTGCGGCGCCGGGTTCGGCGGGCGGGCCTCCGGCCCCCAGCAGCAGCCCCAGCCGGCGGACCACCTCGGCGACCACCGCCTCGGGCGCGTCCCCGGCGTACTCCGCCCGCCGGGCCCGCCAGTCCAGGCACTTGACGTGGTCGGCCAGCACCACCCCGGACACCGCCAGCCCGGGCGGCAGCGGGACCTCGAACGGGTACCCCTTCGCCTGCGACGTGATCGGGCAGAACAGGGCCAGCCCGACCGGCCCGTTGTACGCCGCCGGCGAGACCGCCAGGGCGGGGCGCCGCCCGGCCTGCTCGTGCCCGGCCCGCGGGTCGAGGCTGATCCACACCAGGTGCCCGCGGTCGGGACACTCCGGCACCGGCCCGGTCACAGGCGTTCGGCCCCGGCCGGCGGCCCGGCGGCCCACTCGGCGTGCAGGTTCTCGGGGGTGAGGCCGGCCAGGAGGGCGGCCAGGGTCCCCGGCCCGGCCGGCCGGACGACCAGCCGGCCGGCGGCCACCTCCAACTCGGCCGGCTCGCCGCCCCGGAGCCCGGCCCGGGCGGCGACCGCCTCGGGGACGACGACGGCCACGCCGCCGGGGCACGTCTCGACGCGGGTGTGCATGAGGATCTCCTGTCCGTGCAGTGTAGGCGACGGGGCGGCCGGCCGCAACGCCCTCGCGCCGTCGGCCTTCCGCCGCCGAACAGTCGGATCGCAGCCGGGTGATGGCGCAAGGCTGCGGGGACGCGGTGCCGGTGGAGTTCTCGGCCGGCGAGACGCTGCGGGTGAAGCTGGAGTGGGAGTAGCGGCGCGGCCGGGTCGGCCGCGCCGGGCGGTCACTTCGGCCGCGGCGGCGGGGCGAGTTCCTTCGGCAGGAACTGCGGGTCGGTCGGCGTCGCATCCCAGACCATGGCAAACGTTCCGTCGGCCGTCGCGATCCGCGATCCGTCCGGGCTCCACGCCGCCGTACACACCTCGGTCACGTGTCCCCGAAGGGTCGTTACCTCTGCCCCCGACTGAGCGTCCCACACGTGGGTTGTACGGTCCATCCCCGCCGTCACCATCCGCAGCCCGTCCGGACTCCACGCTGCCGACAGCACCTCAC